>CAJUOP010000005.1:87653-104193 GCA_910588465.1 uncultured Christensenellaceae bacterium
ATGCTAAAATATATGCAATCGTATATATACGACGAATATATTTTACGGAGGTTATTATGGAAAAGAAAGACAGATCGGTTAAGGACAAGCGTTATGAAGAACGACACAGAGAAGAACGTAAAGCCAAATGTATGATTTGGGGAACGAGCGTACCGCGTGAGAAAGCCGAACAGATAAATGAGTTTTTGAAAAGATACGGCTATACAAAGGTACAGTTAATCGAGGCGGGCTACAAAGCATTATTAGACGATGCCGCCGAACACAACCTATCGTTAGGTAAACTAATGGATGGGTATGACGATTTTTTCGGTTTTGAGGAAATCGATAAAAAGAAAACCGAATAACTATTAAATCTTTTCGCATAAGGAGGAAAACGCGATGAAGAGAGAACATAGTATTCAAAGCTATAAGGACAACAAATAATTGTCTGAATAAGTGATATTGGAGAAAAAACAATTTGAATACACTACTTCCTTCGGCGGTACGGAGTACGCCGTAATAATACGCGAAAGCGATACCGCAAAGGAAACCGTAAATAACAAACTGAAAAAGATTTTACTAAATGACTTGTCTGATAAGGTGTATTCGGGAGGAGATTCCGAATGAACAATTTATCAGTAACCAATAACAATACCTACTATAACGGAGGTGATATAACCGCCCTGTATTGCAGATTAAGTTGTGACGACGATTCGCAGGGCGACAGCAATAGCATTAAAAACCAAAAAGCCATATTGAGCAAGTATGCGAGCGAACACGGAATGAGCAATCCGCAGTTCTATGTGGACGACGGGTATTCGGGAACGAACTTTAACCGTCCCGATTTCCAGCGTATGATACGCGACGTGGATGCAGGGCTTGTAAAGACGGTCATCGTAAAAGATATGTCGCGCTTGGGCAGAGATTACTTAAAGGTCGGTTATTACAGTGAAGTTTACTTCAACGAAGCCGACGTACACTTTATAGCAATCAACGACGGCGTGGATAATCAATTTGAAAACGACAGCGACTTTACTCCCTTCCGTAACATCATCAACGAATGGTACGCAAAGGATACAAGTAAGAAAGTCCGCGCCGTGTTCAAAGCAAAAGGCAATTCAGGGAAACACTTGTGTACCTGCCCGCCGTATGGCTACAAGAAAGACGAAAGCAACAAAGAACAATGGATTGTGGATGAAGAAGCCGCAAAGGTTGTAAAGGAAATATTCTCACTCTGTATGAAAGGTTATGGTCCGACGCAGATCGCAAGAATACTCACCGAGCGCGGAATTGATACGCCTACCGTCCATAACCGTAAGTGCGGTTTGCCTGCAACTTCGCTTAAAATGGAATTCCCGAATATATGGAATACCGAAGCAGTCATACATATTCTTGAAAATATGAATTACTGTGGGCATACCGTGAACTTTACTACCAAAAAGAAATCGTACAAGAACAAAAAGAAAATTCGCCTGCCGCGAGAAGATTGGGTAATATTCAAAGACACGCACGAAGCATTGATTGATGAAGATACTTACGAAACGGTACAGCGAATACGGAAAGCAAAAAGGAAACAAACGGATATGGGCGAAATGAGCGTATTTTCGGGAATAGTCTATTGCGCCGATTGCGGCAAGAAAATGTATCTCTGCCGTTGCTCGAAGTCCACGCAGAAAGAATACTTTAACTGTTCTACATATCGCAAGAAAAGCAAAAGCCTTTGCACGTCACACCAAATCACTGTTGAAGCCGTAGAGCATATCGTTCTAACTGACTTACAGCGCGTATTGGGAATGGCAAAGGACAATGAAAAACAGTTTGTGAATATGGTGCAAACGGCTAAGAGCAAAGAAATCCGCAAGGACTTATCTGCCAAGACGAAAGAATGCGACGAAGCCGAGAAACGAGTAAAAGCACTTGACCGAATTATTCAGAGTTTGTACGAGGACAAGGTTTGCGGCAATCTTACGGATGAGCGATTTGTAAAGATGAGCCAAGCCTACGAGCAAGAGCAAGAAACTTTAACTGAACGGATAAAGGTTTTACGCAAAGAGCTTTCTACCGCAAAAGAAGATGCGGACAATGTAACAAAGTTTATGCGGCTTGTAAAACGGTACACCGAGATAACAGAACTTACGCCCGAAGTCGTAAGAGAGTTTATCGAAAAGGTAATCGTTCACCAAGCCGAGAAAGTAAACGGCAAGAAACGCCAAGCCGTTGAAATCATTTACAACTGTGTGGGAGTGATTCCAAACCCCACGCAAGAGTAGCTAAAATATCCCGACAACGGAAAAGTGGCATAGCTTTTCGCTATGCCACCATCCGAAGGGATTAAATAATCCCTATGAAAGACACCCTAACGGCGGTTTTTTGTTTTATTTCAGTCTTTATAAATCGAACGCGATGGCAGTGATATCGTCGGCAAAGGAACCGCAAAATTCGGTTAGCGCCGCCTTTAAGCGGGCGATAAAACGCTCCGCGCTCTCCGAGCGCTGCAAAACGCCTTCCACCCGCTCCAACCCGAACATTTCGCCCTTGGCGTTGCGGCTTTCGGTCACGCCGTCCGTTAAAATCACCAAAATATCGCCCGACGAATAATCCGCCACGCGGTCCTCGTACACGTAGTCTGGGATCCAGTTGGAAACGGGCGGCGAATGCATGACGATCTCGTCGATCCCCCCCCGCTTTTTTACGAGCAGCGGCACGTTGTGCCCCGCCATGCAGTAACGGATCTGCTTTGCCTTGCGTTCCACGCGCACCGAAGCGGCGGTCACGTAAGAGCGCTCGTCCAGATTCAGCTCCTGAAATTTCCCGTTTAAGCCGCGCAGGGCGCGCGCGGGAGATACCTCGCCGCGGTCCCAGCCCGCCTTTACGAACGCGGACAGCATCCCCGCGGAAATTCCCTTGCCCGAAACGTCGGCAAGCAGCGCCATGGTTTCCCCCTCCGCTTCGTACACGTCGGGAAGATCCCCTCCGATCTCGCGACAGGGGATAAACATGAACGAATAGGGCGTCGCGCTGGAAGTTTTGGCGGGCGGAAGCAGCCTTTGCTGAATGTTCTGCGCCGTATACATTTCCCGCGCGATTTCCGTTTCATACGCGTTATCCACCACGCCGAGATAAAATTTCCCCAGCGGCTGCACCTTTACGGTAATGCCGAGGTTCTCCTCCCCCTTCCTTAAAATCAGCTTGCGGAACGCCGAGCCACCGCACTGCGTCGCCTCCGCAAACAAATTGCGAATGGTGCAAACGGGACATTTTTCCCCGCGCCCGCATACCCCGCGCTCTCTGCAAGCGACGGCGTCCTTTAAGCTCCCCTTGCTCTTTTCCGCCTGAAAATAGGCGCGAAACGCGCGGTTGGTATACCGCACGCGGAAATTTTTATCCACCACGATCGCCGCGGTGGGAATATTGTTGAGTACGTCTCTATATAAATTATACATGATTCAGCGTTGCTTTTTCGGCGTTTCGCCACGGAACATTTTCAGTTTTCCGCTTACGATTTCGACGTCCATGCGCTCTATCTCGCGCAGCTCGCCGTCGTATTGAGCGCGGCAGGGCTCCGAAGGGATCAGGGAAACCTTTTCGCAAAGCACGTGGCGGGTAATGGGGCGCGTTAACAGCTTGCCGCGCATCAGGCGGAACAGCTCGCCCCAGTATTTGCTGCGCTTGGGAAATTCCACCACCACAAGATCCATCTTGCCGTCGTCCAGCTTCGCGGCGGGGCAAAACGGGATCCCTCCGCCGAACTGCTTTCCGTTGCACACGGCGGCGATCAGCGCAAGATATTCTTTTTCCTCTCCGTTTAGCTCCACGTTCAGCTTTACGCCCTTATACCCGAACACGGACGCGAGCAAACTGCGGAAATATTTATTTCTTTTGTTGGAGCCCTTTACCTCGCACCGTTCCAAAATATCCACGTCTATTCCGAAGCCCGCGATGTTGATGCTGCGGTTTCCGTCCGAAAATTGCAGATAGTCGGTATATTTCGCCTCTCCTCTCAAAATACAGTCGAGCGCCTTCTGTCCGTAAGGGATCAGCGCGGACTCGGCAAAGTCGTTCCCCGTGCCCGCGGGGATCAGTCCCAGCTCGCAGACGGAAGGATCCTTCAGCCCGCAAAGCACTTCGTTTAAAGTACCGTCTCCGCCGAACGCGACGATCTTCGTCTCGCCCGACTCGGTAAGCGCCTGCGCAAACTTTTTTGCCCCGCCCTTTTCGTGCGTGCGGAAAATGCGGTACTCCGCATGAGCGGACAGCAGCTGCTGCTGTACCTTTAACAGCAGCTTTTCCCCTTTGCCGTTAGAGGCATAAGGATTCACGATGATATTCAGCATCGGCATTTCTCCCAAAGAAGAACGGATTTTTTCTCTCGTAATATTTTTATTATACAATATCTTTTCGGGAATTGCAATTTTTTTGAGAATTTGATATAATCTTTTTAAGAAAAATTCGGGTAAAAATCATGATGAAACAACTTATCCCCCCCGTTTTGCGCGAATTGGCGGAGCGGTTCGGCGCCCCGCTGTACGCCGTCGGCGGCACGGTGCGCGACTGTTTGGCGGGTTTCCCGCTCGGCGAGCGACCCGACTGGGACGTGAGCTCCCCCGCGGACGAAAACGAATTGCTCCGCTGCGCCGAACGCTGCGGCTGGAGCGTGCGCTCGGTGTTCCGCAACACGGGCACGGTCAAGCTCGAAAAGGACGGCGTGCAGTGCGAGTTTACGCGCTTCCGCTCGGACAAATACGTGCGGGGCGTGCACGCACCCAGCGAGATCGAGTTTACGGACGATATCCGGATCGACGCCCGCCGCCGCGACTTTACGGCGAACGCCGTGTATTACGAAATCAAGGCGGACGCGCTCTGCGACCCCCTCGGCGGCGCGGAGGATATCCGCAAAAAAATCATGCGCACGGTGGTTTCCGCGCGGAAGGTGTTCGGCGAGGACGGGCTGCGGCTAATGCGCCTTGCCCGCCTCTGCGCGCAAACGGGATTCATGCCCGACCCCGAGGCGTATGCGGGCGCGCGCGAGCACGCCGCGCTCATCGAAGATATCGCGCCCGAGCGAATCTTTACCGAGCTGTCGCTGCTGCTCTCTTCCGATTTAAAGCACGGCGATCCCGAAGCACCCTACCGCGGGCTTTGCGTGCTGCGGGATACGGAGGTGTTAAAGCGCGTCCTGCCCGAGCTGGCGCTCGGCGACGGGTTAGCCCAACGCGCGGACTTTCACAGCCACGACGTGTTGGAGCACACCTTCCGCTGCGTGAAATACTCCCCGCCCGAAATCCGCTTCGCCGCGCTGCTCCACGACTGCGGAAAGCCCTTCTGCTATTTCCGCGACGGAAATTTCCACGCCCACGCCGAAGAGGGAAAACGGATCGCGACCGAAATTCTTACGCGGCTGAAAGCCCCCAAAAAGCTGATAAAGGAAACGGGCGAGCTTGTCGCGATGCATATGCGCGACTTCAATTTACAAATGCGCGAAAACGGCGTAAGAAAACTGATCGCCGAACGGGGAGAGCTGTTTTTCCCCTTGCTCGCGCTCATGCAAGCCGATTATTCCGCCTGTAAGGACGACTTGTCCCCCGCGCCCGCGGCGGTAAAATGGCGGGCGATCTACGACAAAATGGAACGCGAGCACGCACCGCGCTCCCTGCGCGAGCTAAGCGTAAACGGCAGACAGCTGCAAGCGGCGGGCGTGCCCGCCGAACGGACGGGAGCCGTCCTGCACGAGCTGCTTCTGCTGTGCGCCTACGACGGCAAATTAAACGACAAAGACAAACTTCTGCGCTACGCCGCAAAACACTACGCAACTTAAAGGAAACACGCCATGCAAACAGCTCTTCTCGTCATCTCCGCTCTGCTCTCCGCGCTCTCGCTCGCGCTCGTCTGCCTTCTTCTCGTTAAGACCAAGCGCACGGGCGGCGGCTCGGACGCCGAAACGCTGCGCCGCCTCGAAGAAAAGACGGACGCGATCGGAAAGCTTACCGACTTCAACACCCGCACCACCGAAAATTTAAGCCGCTCCACCGAGGCGCGGCTCAACAACATTCAAGCCCGTCTTGCCGAGGACATGAAATATATCGTGGACAGCAATATGCAGAATTTAGAGCGGATCCGCCGCACGGTGGACGACAAGCTGACCTCCTCCATTGACGGGAAGCTGACGGAAAGCTACGCGCGCATTTCAGAACGGCTGGAAAAAATGTACGAGAGCGTGGGAGAAATGCGCAGCCTTTCGCACAACGTAAGCGATATCCACCGCATATTCACCAACGTTAAGCTGCGCGGCAGCTGGGGCGAAGCGCAGCTGGAAACGCTGCTCGAACAGATGCTCGCGCCCGAGCAGTACGAAAAGAGCGTAAAACTGAACCCGCTCGAAAGCTCGCTCGTCGATTTTGCAATTCGTCTGCCCGCCAAAAACGGCGACACCGTGCTGCTCCCCGTAGACAGTAAATTTCCCGTCGAGGAATTCGAACGGCTGTGCGACTGTTCGGAGCGGGGGGACAGAGAGGGCGCGGACCGCGCCGCAAAAAATCTGGAACGCGCGGTAAAGACGCAGGCGGACTCCATCGCAAAAAAATATATCCGTCCGCCCTTTACCACCGATTTCGCGGTAATGTATCTGCCCTCCGAAGGGCTGTATGCGGAGGTCGTAAAGGCGGAGGGACTTTCGGACTTTTTGCGATCCCGCCGCATGATCGCCTGCGGTCCCACCAACTTCTGCGCCCTTTTATCCACCCTGCAAACGGGCTTCCGCACCGCCGCCATCGAGCGGCGCTCGGGCGAGCTGAGACAGATGCTCGAAATTTTCCGCGCCGATTTTTTAAAGTTCGCCGAGCTGCTGGAAAAGACGAAAAAGAAATTGCAGGAAGCGACCGACACCGTAGAGAGCGCCGAAAAGCGCACGGGCACGATCGGGCGCAAGCTCGCCACCTTTCAGGGCTTTTCCGCCCTTCCCGAGGACGCGGACGGAGAATAAACTTTAATCCCCTCCCTTCCCCGTAACGCCCCGTATTGCGACGGAAACCGTTAACAAAATTTCACTGTTGTCAAACGCTTGATTTTCTCAGCCGAATATTATATAATAGGGAAAAGGAAACGAATATGGGAAAGAAAAATAAAAACAAATTTGCCGATCACGACGTGGCGCCCAAGCGCGGAAAGGCGAAAGGCGCGTACGACGTGACCGACTACGAAACCCCGGCGGCGGGCGGAAAGCGCAGAAAACTTTCCAAACGCGAGCGCAAAGAGCTCAGAAGGCAGCAGGCGGAAACGGAAAAGCGTTTGGTGGCGGAGGGCGTTATCTCTCCGCGCGTACGTTACGCGCCGCGCAGCTTTTTATGGAATATCCTCGCGGTATGCCTTGCGTTCTTTTTGGGCATCTTCTTTGCGCTCGGCGCAATCTTATTTGCGGGCGCGAAATCTTCCGTGAAATCCATTTTAGGATTGATCGGCGTGGAATACGGCAACCTGATTGCGGAGGAATACGCCGACCAATCGGTCATCGACCTGTTCCGCGACGTTACCCAGAGTCTGAGCGGCGGACTTACCAATTTAAACACGCTGGGCAAATATACGCCATTGCTCGGCAACACATTGAACACCCTCTCGGAATCGCTCGGCTCCATCGGCGTTCACCTGAACACGGACGAACTGATGACCGTTAATTTTTCGGAGCTGGGATCGTACTTCCAGGAAAACGTGATCCAAACCATAAAATTAGGCGAAACGCTCGGGCTCACGCCCGATTCCAGCCCGCTGATGATCGGGCTTTGCTACGGCGCGGAGGGCGAGGATTACGAGGTGGTAGACGGCGCTTTCCAAATGAAGGAGGGCAAACACGCCACCACCATCTCCGATTTGGCGAACGACGCGACGGGACTTTTAAACCGCGTTACGGTGGAATCCGCGCTGAACGTGAACGCGAACTCCCCCGCGCCCATGCGGTATCTGGCGTACGGCTCCGAAAACGTTACATATCAAATCGTGGACGGCGCGATCGTCATGCTCGAAAACAGCGAAACGGGCGAACCGTTTGCCAAAAAGACGCTCGGCAGCATCACCGCGGAGGGCTCGGACGTCATCGGCGACGCGCGCTTGGGCGATTTAATGGACATGAGCGGCGCCAACAACTTTATGGCTACCATTCAGGATTGGCGCATTTCCGATTTAAAGAATTCCAACCGCATCAACCGTCTTAAAATTTCGCAGATCATCAACGTGGGCGAAAACCCCTCTCTGTTGATGAACGCCATCAGAGACTGGCGCATCAACGATCTGACCAAGCAGGAAAACATCGACTCGCTGTGCATCGGCGACGTGCTCGCGATCACTCCCGAATCCCCCAAAATTCTGCAAACGCTGCAAGACGCCACGCTCGGCAGCTTCGGCGACGCCGTTAACGGAGTCCGCCTCTGCGATCTGCTCGACGACGATCTGTCCCAAAACAAATTTTTGCGCGGCTTGCAAAAGAGCACGCTGAAAACGCTCGCAAACGACATTCAGTCGCTCACCGTGGCGGACGTGTTCGGAGACGATATTTACGCCTATTCCGCGCTCTCGGAAATTCAAAGCTATACGGGCAAAGCGGGCGAAAAATTCGACAACTACGACGAATTTATCGCATACTACAAAACCTCGGGCAAAAACGACGCGAATTTTTCCCAAAACCGCCCGACCGTCTTAAAGAACGCTACCGTCACCTCCTCCCGCGTGCTCGCGTCCTCGGGCGCTCCCGTCCTTTCGGGCTGGTTCGCCGAAAACGAAGGGAGGTACGAATTAAAGGATATCGCCGAAGCCGACCTGCACCTGGAAGTTGCCGAGGATAACAGCGTGTTGCGCTACTATGAAAACAAGCCCCGCGTTACCCCCGTTTACGTTTGGGAGAAGGTAGATTACGACAAGAGCGAAGCCGAATGGGAAACGCTTTCCGTGGTCCAAAGCGGCGAAGGCTTCGTATGCACCTTTGAAGAGAACGAGTACCCCGTGGAAGAGGACGATTTCGGTTATTACTTCCGCGCACCCGTCGACGGCGTGAATACCCGAATCGACTTGGAACGCGCGATCGAGAGCTATCTGCTTGACGGCGCTCCCCTGCCCGAGGGCACGGCGGTGCGCTATCAGAAGCCTACGGAAACGGACGAGGGTTACTATTACGCCGTACTGCGCGAGTACGTGGAAGAACGCTATTACGAGGAGAGCGACCCCGCCCACAGCTATGCGCTCGGCGAAACCCGCGAAAAATTTACGGGCAGCTGGCAGGCGGACGACGCGGCGCATACGGACGAAGGGGTGGACCGCTACTTAAACGGCATCTGGTATCTTCTGCTGGATAACGGCAACGGCGCCGATACCAAAATCGCAAAGCTGAGCGAGGACGTAAACCGTATTTCGGATTTCCTGGACTCTATCACCCTTTGGGAAATGTACGTGCACGGACTTTTAAACACGCACGTATTTAAAGAAAACTTCCTCGGCGGGAAGAATCTGAACGAATGCACCATTGCAACCGTGCTCGGCGTGGTCAACTCGCTTTAAATCAGACGAATTTGTTAAAATTCCGAAATTGGCGTTTAAAACTCATTGACATTACGCGCCGAATCATGTAAAATAAAGAAACGGGCGAAAACGCCCGCAGCCTTGCATACCCAAAAGGTATGCCGATTAAGACCGGGAGGTGAAAACCATGCAAAAGTACGAGATGCTCATTCTTTTGAGAAGCGACATGGAAGACGAAGCGAGAGAAGCGGAACTGAAAAAATACGCCGACATCGTAACTTCTATGGGCGGAACCGTCGAATCCACGGACAAGTGGGGAGTAAAAAAGACGACGTACGCCATCAACTTCAAAGCGGACGCTTTTTACGCTTTGATGACGTTTCTTGCGGACGGCAACACGGTAAAAGAGTTAGACCGTGTCGCGGGGCTTTCGGGCGACGTTCTGCGCCGCATGATCACGAAAGCAGAGTAACCAACGAGAAGAGAGGTTAAATATGAACAAGGTGTTTTTGATCGGCAATCTTACGCGCGACCCGGAGCTTTCGGAAACGGCAAGCGGCGTAACCATGTGCCGTTTTGCGATCGCGGTAAACAGAAATTATTCTACCGACGGCGAAAGACAAACCGACTTTTTTAACTGCACCGCTTGGCGCGGTCTTGCAGACACCGTTTCGCGCTACGCGAAAAAAGGAAAAAAAGTGGCGGTTTCCGGAAGCATTCAAATCCGGAATTACGAGGGTAACGACGGCGTGAAGCGCACCGCGGTAGACGTAGTGGCGCAGGACGTGGAGTTCCTCTCCCCCAAGGACAGCGGCGGCGACGATTTTTACGATGCTCCCGCGGAAAAGCCCGCGCCCGCAAAGAAAAAACCCGCACTCCAATCGTTTGACGACGACGGAGACATTCCCTTTTAATTACGGGGAAACGGAAACAAAATTATAAGGAGATCATTATGGAAGAGCTCGAAACGCAAAAAGCGGAAGAAGCGGCAGCCGTTCCCGCGGAAGAAACCGCAGAGGTTTCCGCGGAAAATACGGAAAACAAAGAATCCCGCGAAAACGCAGCCCCCAAAAAGAAGAACTATAAGCGTCAGGCATACAAAAAGGTGTGCCAGTTCTGTCAGGAAAAGACGAAAATCGACTACAAGGACGCTCAGCGTTTAAGAAAGTTTATCGCGGAAGGCGGTAAAATTCTTCCCCGCAGAATGACGGGCACCTGCGCCCGCCACCAAAGGGAACTCGCTACGGCGATCAAACGCGCGCGCGTTGCCGCCCTGCTTCCTTTCAAGGCAGACTAAAACAAAAACAAAGTGCCCCGTTGCAGAAAGCAACGGGGCACTTTTTATTTCGGTTATCCGTTCTTTTGTTTTTTCGAAGTCTTTCCCTTCCCGCAAATCGCCAGCACCGCGGTAAGCACGGCGCACAGCGCCACGATGCCCAGCACCACGATCCCCATCATGAGCGTATTCAAAGAAGTATCCAGCGGCGCGGCGGGCTCTTCGGGTTTTTCCTCCCCCTCTCCCCCGTCGGGAGTTTCCGAGGGTTCGCCCTCCTCTTCCCCGCTTTCGTCGGGATTTTCGGAAGGTTCGTTTTCGTTCGGCAGCTGCTCCTCTCCGCCGTTGCCGTCCGTCTCCTCCGCCAAAGCGACCGTAGCGGCGTCCGCCGTCACGTCGTAGCCGTATCCCGTCTGCGCGCCGAACGCGCACGCCGCAAACACCAGCGACAATGCAAGCATGAAATTTAAAATCGTTTTCTTCATAAGCGCGCCCCTTATTTTATCTCTATTATAGTGAATTCCGAAATCTTGTCAAGCGAAAACGGGAAAGAAAGTCCCTTTCCCGCCGAAATACCTTCAGAAATCGCTTGACACCGCGCATAATCGGTGGTATACTCTATTTGCCTATAAATTAAGTAGGAATTAAGGAGACCTGTATGTTTGTATATGCCGACAATGCGGCGACGACGAAAATGCGCCCTTCCGCACTGGAATGTTACGTAAATACCGCAAAATCGTTTTACGGAAACGCTTCGAGCCTGCACGGAGAAGGACAGCGCGCAAAGGAGCTTTTAACCGACAGCCGCGAAAAAATCGCGTCCGCGCTGAATTGCTCCGCGCGCGAAATCATCTTTACTTCGGGCGGAAGCGAGGCGGACAACCAAGCGATTTACAGCGCCGCAACGTTGGGCAAGCGAAAGGGAAAAACAAAAATCGTTTCCACCGCGATCGAACATCACGCCGTGCTGCACGCGCTGGACAAGCTGAAACGCGACGGTTTCGAGATAGAGCTTCTGCCCGTAGACGAGCGCGGGATCGTTTCGGTTGCGGACGCGAATAACGCGATTACGCCAGATACCTGCCTCGTCTCCGTCATGCTTGCCAATAACGAAATCGGCACTTTGCAGCCCGTAGCGGAAATCGGCGCGATCTGCAAGGAGCGCGGCGTACTCTTCCACACCGACGCGGTGCAAGCTGTGGGGCATATCCCCGTAGACGTGAAACAGCTCGGCTGCGACTACCTCGCGCTGTCCGCGCATAAGTTCGGCGGTCCCAAGGGCACGGGCGCGCTGTTCGTCCGCACAGGCGCTCCCCTTTCGCCGATCATCGAGGGCGGCGCGCAGGAGCGGGGCAAACGCGCGGGTACGGAAGATCTTCCCGCCGTCGCCGCCATGGCTGCCGCGCTTACGGAAGCGGTCGCAACGATGAACGAGGCGACGCAAAAGACGCTCGCGCTGCGCGAAAAACTCATTCAGGGGCTGCAAAAAATCCCCCACTCCTCGCTCAACGGAGACAGAGAAAAACGGCTCGCGGGCAACGTAAGCTTTTGCTTCGAGGGCGTGGAAGGCGAAGCGCTGCTGCTGTATCTCGACGATTTTGGCGTTTGCGCCTCGTCGGGCTCGGCGTGCACCTCCGGCTCGCTTGATCCGTCGCACGTGCTGCTCGCAATCGGGCGCAAGCACGAGGTAGCGCACGGATCCCTGCGGCTTACGCTGAACGAAAACAATACCGAAGCGGAAATCGACTACTTAATAAAAACCGTTTCCGAAGTGGTGGAAAAGGTGCGTTCGATGAGCTGTTTGTGGCGCGACTTAACACAGGGCAAACGCAAATTTATTTTCGAATAAGGAAGGTTAATTTTATGGCATTATACAGCGAAAAAGTAATGGATCATTTCCGCAATCCGCGTAACGTTGGCACCATGGAAAACGCCGACGGCGTGGGCGAAGTGGGCAACGCCAAGTGCGGCGACATCATGAAAATTTATCTGCGGATCGAGCAGGACGTAATCACCGACGTTAAGTTCGAAACGTTCGGCTGCGGCAGCGCGATCGCTTCCAGCTCCATGGCGACCGAGATGATCAAGGGAAAACCTATCTCCGAAGCGCTCGAGCTCACGAACAAGGCGGTCACCGAAGCGCTGGGCGGACTGCCCGCGCACAAGCTGCATTGCTCCGTGCTGGCGGAGGAGGCGGTGCGCGCCGCGATCCTCGACTATTACAAGCGGAATCATATCCCTTATAACGAGGAAGAATTCAAGCAGTGCAAATGCGCGCACTGCGAGGAACACGCATGATCGTTTCGACCAGAGGGCGCTATGCGCTCCACGTAATGATCGCGCTTGCCGAACGCCCTGCGGGAGAATTCGTTCCGCTAAAAGAAATTGCGGAGGAGCAATCCATTCCGCATAAATACACCGAAGCGATCATGACCGCGCTCGTAAAATCGGGCTTGATCGAGGGCTCGCGCGGCAAAAACGGCGGGTATCGGCTTTGCCGCAAGCCCGAGGAATATACCGCGGCGGAAATTCTGCGCGTAACCGAAAATTCCATTTCGGCGGTGAGCTGCACCGAGCACGGCTCCTCCTGCCCGCAGGCGCACAGCTGCCCCACCCTGCCCATGTGGCGCGCCCTCGACCAAACGGTGAACGACTTTTTATCCCGCTACACTTTGGCGGATCTGGTTTGTAAATAAAATTTCATATGATTACCGCCCGACCGTGTTACGGTCGGGCGGATTTCTTACTTCTGATTAAATTTTTTCCGTACAAACCAATCGGTGACCCGCTCGGGCATCAATTTATACATAAAATGCTTCATCCCGTTTTTGCCGCCCGCAACGCTTACGGGGGGCGGGTTGCTCCGCTCCGCAAGCTTTATGATCGCCGCGGCGACCAGCGAGGGATTCATTCCCCCCTGCTCCATGTTGGCAAGCGCGGCGGAAGCGCGTTTTACCGAAGGCGCGTAAGAAAGGCTCTCCTCCGAGCCGTATATCCTGCGGCTGTACGTAAAATCCGTCGCCGTGCCGCCGGGCAATAGCACGCTTACGCGCACGCCCTGCGAACGCAGCTCCAGATCCGCTTCGCGCGCGAGCATACTCAGCGCCGCCTTAGACGACGAATAAAAGCTGTCGAACGGAATGGGCGCGTCCGCCCCCAGCGAGCCGACGAGCACCACGCGCCCGCCCCGCTTCTTTAAAAAGGGCGCCGCCGCCTTGATCGCCTCGATCGCGCCGAAATAATTCACCTCGAACAGATACCGATAGTCGCCGCTCTTGGCGTATTCCAACGGCGCCGCCATCGAAAATCCCGCGGAATAAATCAGCAGCTCGATGGAGCCGAACTCGTCGCCGATCTGCATGATCGACTTGGTAAGCTCCCCCTCCTGCGCCGCGTCTGCGGTGACCGTTCGCACGCGCTCCCCTTTAAAGGGCGTGCGAGAAATATTTATTACGCGGTAGCCCTTGGAAGCGAGCTTTAACGCCGTTTCCCGACCGATCCCCGACGAAGCCCCCACGATGACCGCAGTGCGCCTCACGGGCGTTTCCCGCACCTTTTCGCGCGGTGCTTCTTTTTCCTGTTCCGTCTCCAATCCCGTTAATTCCTGTTCCATGCGGTGTATTTTTGACGGAAAAACACTTTTTTATACCTTAAATTTATAATCAGCCCAGCGCGACGTCCAAAATCATCATGACAGAAAACCCGAGCACGATCCCGAGGCTCGCCACCGTCTTATTGCCCGAAAAACATTCGGGAATCAGCTCCGAGCAGACGACGGCGATCATAGCCCCCGCCGAAAAAGCGAGCGCCCAGGGCATCAATCCGATAATAAACGTTGCGGCGAGCGCGCCCAGCACGCAGGCGGGAATTTCCACCGCGCCCGAGCCCTGCGAAAAGAGAAAGCTTTTTAACGGGCTCATGCCCTTCATGCGGAGCGGAAACGCCACGCACATTCCCTCCGGAAAGTTCTGCACGGCGATCCCCACGGCAAGAAAAAACGCACCGAACGCGCCCTCCGCCCCGCCCAGCGCAGCAAACGCCACGCCGACCGCCATGCCCTCGGGAATATTATGTAACGTGACCGCCATAAACAGCAGCGCGTTTTTCTTATCGCCCAAGCCCAGAAACTGTTTTTCCGTGCGGGAAAGCGCAAAATCGCACGCAATGATCGCCGCGCCCCCCAAAATAAAACCCAACGTTACGGTAACGTACGAAGGGATCGCGCTTTCGTATTCGATTGCGGGAAGCAGCAGCGAAAAAAAGCTCGCAGCTATCATAATGCCCGCCGACGCACCCGTAAACGCGGTTAAAAAAGGTTTATTCGGATTCTTCGAAAAAAACACAAACGACGCGCCGACCGTCGTTGCCGCATACATCATCAGCGAGGCGAGCAGCGCCTGCTGCCACGCCGGTAAAGTGATAAACCACTGCATTTGTAAGACCCCCGTAAAATCCCGCACCCGTCCGCAAGAGAAAAGTACGGTTACTACATCTTATTACGGCGCAGCGTTTTTCGTGCGGGATTTTTGAAAACGCGCCCCCGTTTCCGCAGAAACGGGGGCGCGTTTTCAATTGTCTTTTTCGATCAGATAGCGGATATAGTCCAACGCCTGCGACTGCCGCCTGTCGCTTAATCTGTGCAAAAGCTCCAACCAGCTCCGTTCCGTTTCGGTAAGCTCCTTCATTACGTTCACGTTTCCGAAGTCGTCCTCCCTTCCCAAAAGATAATCGCAGGTACAGCCGAATTCGTCCGCCAGCAAACTAATGCTGTGCGCCGAGGGGTCCACGCGACCGCTCTCCCAAAAGTTCACCGCCTTGGCGCTTACACCTATTTTTTGCGCCAGCGCGCGCTGACTGAGTTTCTTATCTTCCCGAAGCTGCTTAATCCTGTACATATCTTCCTCACTAATCTCCAATATTATAGAAAAATATTACACAGAAATGCTTGACAATTACCTTTATTACAAATATAATATTTTTAGTGGGTAATATATTACACGCAAAAGGAGAAAAAGATGAAAAAAGTAAAAGGGTTTTTGGCGGCAGTGGTATTTGCGGTGCTTCTCGTTTGCATGGCGGCTTGTTCCACGGGTATCACGGGAACGTACAAGTTCAGCTCGATGAGCATGAATCAGGGCGGGCTTTCCTTAGAGGTGAAAGCGGGCGAAGAGTTTATGGGCGTTACGATTACCGAAGAGGCGTACTCGCTTACCGTAAACGAAGACAACACGTGGACGATGAAAGTGAACGTCGGCGAAGAATTCACGCAGAGCGGCACGTGGGAAGAAAAAGACGGAAAATACTTATTCAGCGCGGAAGGCAAAAGTATGGAAGTAACGCTGAGCGGAAACACGCTTACCTTCGAGCAGGACGGAGCGAAAATCGTTCTGAAAAAATAATCGAAACAAAAAAGACTGCGCGCGGCTTAATGCGAACTTCCCATAGGGAACAGACATGCGATTATAAAAGAGCTCTCAAACAAATTTGTTTGAGAGCTTTTAACTAAACATTTTAATAACGATAAATTGAAATTTATAAGACCTGTTCAATTTTTATATATTATAATTGTGCAATCTTTTTCAAAACGAAAATTCGCCCATTTTCTTCCTATTTGTCGCACAAAATAGTATTCATCGTTCGGAAATATCTGTTTTGTCATAAATCGTAACAGGTTTAGCGCATCGGCAGATTCGTTCAACACGATTTCACGCGTACTCCATCCGTCTGTTACAGGTGAATATATTTCGTGAATCATATCATAAAACAACTCTTTTCCGTTGATTGGTATTT
>CAJUOP010000006.1 GCA_910588465.1 uncultured Christensenellaceae bacterium
ATCAATCGGAGGTAAATACAATAACAATCAGACCGCCTTAATCGGCAAGCAAATGACAAGCAAAATCACAAGACACGGCAAAATCAAACAGCGCCTCTCGAACGGACAAAACGGGATATGCGGAGTATATCCATATCTCACTAGGCTACAAGTAGCCAAGTTCGCCCTTGCAGGGGGCAATTATTACAGGAGGGAACAAAATTATAAGTTATCAGGTAGTCAGGGTAGAACAGTTTACAAAAGCATTGAGCGGCGAACTTCCTTTCTCATCGGGCAAGTTAAAGAAAATGCTTATAGGCTTGATGACCGAGTATAAACGGCTCGAAGAAGAAAAGAAAATCAAGGACAAAGACCGTGAAAACCTTTTTTCGGAATTGCAGAAAGCCGAGCGACGTATTCCCGAACTTGAAAAGTACAAAGAGTTTGTCTCTTTCATCAACGAATACGCGCCCGATAAGTTGGACGAAGCAAAGCGCACGGCAACCGAGCGCAAGAACGCACCGAAACCACCCACTTCCACAAGACGGAATTTGGGAACATTCCCGCCCTTCGGTTACGTTAAATCTGCGGAAGATAAGAATCAATGGATAATCGACTATGAAGCCGCCGAAATAGTAAAAGAAGCATTCAAGTTGTGCATACAGGGATACGGTCCGACACAGATAGCGCGTATATTCACGGAAAAGGGTTACGATACGCCTATTATCCATAATCGGAAACACGGCTTGCCGACAACTCATACGGTACGTTTCGGACAGGAAATCTGGTCGCCTAAATCTATTGTGGGTGTGCTGTCGCGGATATAATATACGGGCTGTACGGCAAATTTTAAGACCTATAAAAAGTCGTACAAGTCGAGAAAACGCATAGACCAGCCGAGAACTGATTGGGTCATCTTCGAGAATACGCAGGAAGCAATCGTAGACAAGCAAATTTTTGACGCCGTTCAAAAAATACGCGAGAACAAACGCCGTCCTACCGATATGGGCGAAATGAGTCCGCTGTCGGGAATGCTGTTGCTGTACTGCGCGGACTGCGGAAAGAAAATGTATCTTTGCCGGTGTACCACTATGAAGCAAGCGGAATATTTCAACTGTTCGTCATATAGGAAGAACTTGAAGCGGACCTGCACTTCGCACCAAATTACGGTTATAGCGATAACGGCAATCATACAGGACGATTTGAAGCGTACAATTCACTTTGCCAAGAACCACAACGAAGAATTTTTACAGACCTTACGCAAGGACGCCGAAGCGAAAACGAAAAAGGAACTCAAAGAGAACCTACGCGAAATAGAAACTTCGGAAGAACGCATTGACAAGCTCGACAAGATTATAGAGAGCCTATACGAAGATAAGGTTACGGGTAAAATCTCGGAAGAACGGTATTTGAAAATGAGCGATACATACGAAGCCGAGCAAGCCACGCTGAAAGAGCGGGTTAAGACTTTGAAAGCTGAAATAGAGAAAGCCAAAGCGCAAGACGATAAAATTCTCGACTTTATGATGCTCATCTACAAGTACAGCAATTTTGAAGAGCTCACGCCCGAAATTCTGCGCTCGTTCATTGACAAGGTAATCGTCCACGAGAAAACAAAAGTAAACGGACATTACAAGCAAACCGTAGAAATCGTCTATAACTTTGTGGGCGCAATCGTCCCGACGTTCTTCGATGACGACTACAACAATTAAAGCAACTAAACCAAGACAAAAGAAAAGGCGTGGCTTCACGCCACGCCTTAATCTCTACATCCTGCGGCTTACCTTTAATTCCCTATGGGAACTACGGTAATGGGCTGCGCTTTTTTTGCGGGCTTTGTAAATTTCTGCGGCGACGTTTCGGCGCGTGCGCTTGCGGCGCACGGCTCGGTTGTCATTCCGAGGGAGCGGAGCGACCGAAAGAATTTTTGTCATTCTGAGCCCCTTGCGGGCGAAGAATCCCACGGTGAAAGGACGGACTTCGTGCATGGGATTCTTTCGCTGCGCTCAGAATGACAGAAACGGCGGGGCAGAGCGACAGGGAACCGCATGACTGCTCTATTTGTCATTCCGAGGGAGCGGAGCGACCGAAAGAATTTTTGTCATTCTGAGCCCCTTGCGGGCGAAGAATCCCACGGTGAAAGGACGGACTTCGTGCATGGGATTCTTTCGCTGCGCTCAGAATGACAGAAACGGCGGGGCAGAATGACAGAAACGGCGGGGCAGAATGACAGAAACGGCGGGGCGGAACGCTCTTTGCGTTGTTCCGCCTTTGCCGAAAGCAAACCCGTGATAAAATCGTTTGACAAATAAAAGGCGGTGTGCTACAATCAAACGCGTTATTCGGCGGGAGGACGTATGAAGCCGTTAAAAAAACCCAAATTCAAACTGAGCGTTTGGCAGTATCTTGCGCTGGGCTACCTGGTGATGATCGTACTGGGGTGCGTTCTGCTGTTATTGCCCTTTTCCTCGCGAGAAGGACAGGCTACTACCTTTATCGGCGCGCTCTTTACCTCCACCTCCGCCACCTGCGTTACGGGGCTTATCACTTACGATACCTTTACGCATTGGAGCGTGTTCGGGCAAATCGTCATTCTGCTGCTGATCCAGATGGGCGGGCTGGGATTTACCACCTTCGTTTCCGTCGTCATTTTACTCATGCGGCGGGGCTTGGGCGTGCACGAGAGGCGGATCATGATGCAGTCTTACGGCGAAAACGCCTTTCACGGCGTGGGCAAGCTGATCAAGCGCATCGTGCTGGGTTCCTTTCTGGTAGAGCTTACGGGCGCGCTTTTGCTTATGATTCGCTTTATCCCCGATTACGGCGCGCTGAAAGGGATATACTTTTCCGTGTTCCACGCCGTTTCGGCGTTCTGCAACGCGGGCTTCGATTTGATGGGCACGGAGGGCGCGGAATTCGTTTCGCTTACCGGCTATGCGGCGGACCCGCTCGTCACTTTGGTGATTTCCGCGCTGATCGTCGTCGGCGGGCTGGGCTTCTGCGTTTGGGGCGACGTGATCGACTGCAAATTCAACGTGAAAAAATTTCACCTTTATACAAAAATCGTACTGCTTGTGAGCGCGGTCTTGCTTGCGCTTTCCACCGTGCTGTATCTGGGCTTCGAGTGGAACGCCTCCTGCAAGGGCGCGCCCTTCGGCGAAAAGCTGCTGCGGTCTATCTTCAATTCCGCAACGGCGCGCACGGCGGGCTTTTCCACCACCGATCCCGCGCTCCTTTCGGACAGCGGATATCTGCTGACGCTGGTGTTAATGTTTATCGGCGGGAGCTCCGGCTCGACGGCGGGCGGGATCAAGGTGGGCACGTTTGCCGTGATTATTATGGGAATGGTGGCGGCGTTCCGCGGAAGAAAGGACATCAATATCGGCAAACGGCGGCTGCAGCCCGAGCTCGTGACGCAGGCGCTCGCCATCTTTGCGGCGTATCTGTTTATGGCGCTTACGGGCACGTTTATCATCTGCGCGGCGGAGACGGCGGGGTTCATGTCCGTCCTGTTCGAGACGGTCTCGGCGATCGGCACCGTGGGCGTAAGCCTCGGCATTACGCCCTCGCTCGGCGTGCTTTCGCAAATCGTGCTGATTTTGCTGATGTACGCGGGCAGAGTGGGAATCCTGACGCTCGCGCTCGCGCTGGGCAGAAAGCGGGGCACTGCGGAAGTGCGCAAGCCCGTCGAAACGCTGTTCATCGGCTGACGGTAAATTCAAGGAGAATGTTATGAAATCGGTTTTGCTTATCGGAATGGGAAAGTTCGGCTGCACGCTCGGCGAGCGGCTGCTGGAAATGGGCGACGAGGTGATGATCGTCGACAATAACGAGGACGTGATCAACGAGCTCGCGGGCAAATACGAAAACGCGCTGATCGCCAACTGTATGAACGCAGATAATTTAAAATCGCTCGACGTGCCTTCGTTCGACGTGTGTATCGTGTCGATCGGCGACGATTTTCAGGCTTCGCTCGAAATCACGTCTAATTTAAAGGATCTGGGGGCGAAATATATCGTTTCCAAAGCGACGACGGAAATCCAGCGCAAGTTCTTGTACCGCGTCGGCGCGGACGAAGTGATTTATCCCGACAGAGACCTGGCGGAAAAGCTTGCCGTAAAACTGAACGCCTCCAACGTCATCAATTACGTGGATCTGGGCGCCGAGTTCTCGATCTTCGAAATTTCTCTGCCCGAGATCTGGCGGGACAAGACGATTTTGGAAATCAATCCGCGCGTGCGCTACGGCATGAATATTTTAACCGTGCATCGGGGCACGGAGACGACTGCAACGCTCGGCGGCGATTTTGTGTTCAGCGAAGGGGACAGACTGGTCGTGTTCGGCAAAACGGACGAAATTTTCGCCTTTACGCAAAAGAGCAAGAAAGAAAAGGCAAAAAAGAAAAAAGAACAAAGGAATAAATCGTAACTGAAAGGAAAAAACCGCCCGCGGCATTCCGCGGGCGGTTATGTATTCTCTTTACGCTTTGTTTGCCGAACCCAGCACGTTTACGATCTTGTGCTTTACGATTTCTTTCATATTCGCGCGGGCGTCGGTAAGGTATTGGCGGGGATCGAAATGATCGGGATTTTCGCTGAAATGCTTGCGGATCGCCGCCGTGAACGCGACGCGCAGGTCGCTGTCGATATTGATTTTACATACCGCAAGCGCTGCTGCCTTTTTCAGCTCGCTTTCGGGAATCCCGATGGCATTGGGCATCGAGCCGCCGAACTTGTTGACGATCGCAACCTGATCCTGCGGAACGGAGGAAGCGCCGTGCAATACGATGGGGAAGCCGGGCAGGCGGCGTCCGATCTCTTCCAGAATGTCGATGCGCAGCTTGGGGTCCTGACCGGGCTTGAATTTATACGCGCCGTGCGAGGTGCCGATCGCGATCGCCAGCGAGTCGATCCCCGTTCTCGAGGTGAACTCCTCCACCTCGTCGGGAGAAGTGAACATCGCGTCGTGCGCTTCCACCTTCACGTCGTCCTCTACGCCCGCAAGCTTGCCGAGCTCCGCTTCCACCACAACGCCGTGCGCGTGCGCGTACTCCACAACTTTTTTGGTAAGGGCGATATTTTCCTCCCAGGGCTTGGACGAAGCGTCGATCATCACCGAGGTGAATCCGCCGTCGATCGAAGCTTTGCAGATTTCGAAATCCGCGCCGTGATCGAGGTGCATGGCGATAGGAATATCCGTCGTTTCTACGGCAGCCTGCACCAAATGGCGCAGATAAACGGGGTTGGCGTATTTTCTCGCGCCTGCGGAAACCTGCAAAATCACGGGAGAGCGGCATTCGTTCGCTGCTTCCACAATTGCCTGGATCATTTCCATGTTGTTCACGTTAAACGCGCCTACCGCATAGCCGCCTTTATACGCTTTTTCGAACATTTCCTTGGTTGTTACTAAGGGCATAAAAGTTCCTCCGAAAGTTTTTCTTTTATTATAACCCATTCAAGCGGAAATTGCAAGAATTTTGTTGAAAACTTCCGAAAAGAAATTGTGAATTTCGGCAGTTTATGCAGAATTTAGAAAAATCGGTAAAATCTGTTGACGAACAGGATTTTTTGTGCTAAAATAGCCATGCAAAACGGCGCGACACACAAGATATAGCGCCAATATGAATTTGCAGGAGTTAAAGAATATGGCAAATGTAAGAGTTGCGATTAACGGATTCGGACGCATCGGTCGTCTTGCTTTCCGCCAGATGTTCGGAGCCGCGGGTTACGAGATCGTTGCGATTAACGATTTAACCAGCCCCAAAATGCTTGCGCACCTTTTAAAGTACGATTCCGCGCAGGGCAGATACGAGCACGCCGACACCGTTTCGGCGAACGACGAGGACGGAACGATTACCGTCTGCGGCAAGACCATTAAAATTTATGCCGAGAAAGACGCGGCGAATCTTCCTTGGGGAGAAGTCGGCGTAGACGTAGTGCTCGAGTGCACGGGCTTCTACTGCTCCAAAGCGAAGAGCGAAGCGCACATTAAGGCGGGCGCGAAAAAGGTTGTTATTTCCGCACCTGCGGGCAACGATCTGCCCACCGTCGTGTTCAGCGTAAATGAAAAGACGCTGAAAAAGAGCGACAACATTATTTCCGCGGCGTCCTGCACGACGAACTGCCTTGCTCCCATGGCGAACACGCTGAACAATCTTGCGAAAATCAAGAAGGGATATATGACGACGATCCACGCCTACACGGGCGACCAGATGGTGCTCGACGGACCTCACCGCAAGGGCGATCTGCGCCGTGCGCGCGCGGCTGCGGCGAATATCGTTCCCAACTCCACGGGCGCGGCGAAGGCGATCGGGCTTGTTATTCCCGAGCTGAACGGCGTGCTCGACGGATGCGCGCAGCGCGTTCCCGTTCCCACCGGTTCGCTTACCCAGCTGGTTGCCATCTGCGACGGCGAAGTGGATAACGAAGCCGTAAACAAGGCGATGAAAGACGCCGCTTCCGCGTCCTTCGGCTACACCGAGGAAGAGCTGGTGTCCTCCGATATCGTAGGCATCACCTACGGTTCGCTGTTCGACGCAACGCAGACCAAGTGCATGCCCATGGGCGACGGTACCACGCTTGTAAAAGTGGTAAGCTGGTACGACAACGAAAATTCGTACACCAGCCAGATGGTCCGCACGATCAAATACTTTGCGGAGCTTTGATTTGAAACTCAGCAAAACGCTTTCCCGTAAGGGGAAGCGTTTTTGTTTTAAAATCGGGTATTTTCGCATACAATACGGGTATGGGATTGTTTGCGGAAATTAAAAAGTCGCTGGGCGCGGAGGAAATCTCCGTCACCCGCGTGCAGTACAGCGTGATCGACGGAAAAGGGGGGTATTTTACCAACGTGAAAAAACTCCTTGAATTTTCGGAGACCAAAATCGTATTTCAGGGCAGAAAGGGGGGCGTGTGCGTCGAGGGCGAGCGTCTCCGTCTGGGTAAATACTGCATGGGCGACGCTGTTGTGCTCGGCGATATTTCGCGCGTGGGGCGGACGGAATGACGGCGCGCAAGACGGAGTTTTATATCGAGGGGCTCAGCGCGTACCGCGCGGTGGATAAGCTTGCGCGGGAGGGAATTACCGTGCTTTCCGCCGAAAAAGTGCAAAAAAACGCAATCAGAATCCAACTGTATGCAAAAGACGCAAAAAAAGGTTTTGCAATTTTAAAACATTCGTGCTATAATGTTAAAAAAATAACGCCCGTAGGGCTTTCCCGTTGGCTTGCGCGCTGCGTGCGTTCGGCGGGCTTGCTGCTGGGCGCGCTGGGCTTCGCGATGTTAGTCCTCGGGATGCAGTCGCGCGTGCTCGATATCCGCGTGGTGGGCAGCGGCGCGTACTACGAGAGCGAAGTGATGCGGATCCTTTCCGAAAAGGGTGTAAAGCGTTTGGGCGCGGCGCCTAAGGAGAGCGCGATCGAATCGGAAATTCTTTCCCTGCCCCGCGTGAATTTTTGCTCGCTGTCCTCGCGCGGCGGCGTGCTTTACGTAACGGTGGAGGTTTCGGACGAATACGCGCCGTTGAGCAAGGAGCCCCTGCTCGCTCCCGCTACGGGTACGGTGGAGGAGCTTACCGCCGTGCGCGGCACCCCGCTTGTAAAGGCGGGCGATTCGGTGCGGAAGGGGGATATCTGCGTGAAGGGCGTCATGCTCGTGGGCGAAGAGGAACGCCCCGCGGCGGTGATAGCCTACATAAAAGTGAGCTTTCCTTTTTCGGCGGAATACGCCTGCGAGAGCGAGGAGAAGGCGCGCGCGCAGGCGGCGCTCGACTACGGCGAAGGGGCGGAATTTACGGTGACGAAAACGGAGACGGGCTACCTTGCCGAAGGCAAGGCGTATGCCGAGGCTTCGGTGAATATCGGCTAAGGAAACTCGGAGGAGAAATTACGGTTAAAGTTTATACGGTAGAGACGGGCGGGCTGAATTTATTGCAAAAGGTGCTCGGCGTATTCGATGAAAATTTAGAAACGGTTGCGCGCGAGCTTTCGCTTGCGTTCCGCGTGAACGGAACGCAGATCGTGCTGGAGGGCGAGGAGGAGAACGCAAAACTCGGCGCAGAGGTGATCAAGAGCCTGCTCGCCGTGGCGGAAGCGGGAGAATATATCGACAAGAGCAGCCTCCTCTATTGCATCGAGCTTGCGCGCGAGGGCAAGGTGGGGGAAATTTGCGGCGTGATGAAGGACGTCGTTGCCGTTACTTCCCGCGGTAAGCCCGTAAAATGCAAGACGCTGGGGCAGAAGGAATACGTTTCCGCGATCAAAAAGAATACGGTCACGTTCGGGGTCGGTCCCGCGGGAACGGGCAAGACCTATCTTGCCGTTTGCCTTGCGGTCGCCGCATACAAGGGCAAACAGGCGGAAAAAATCATTCTCACCCGACCCGCCGTGGAGGCGGGCGAAAAGCTCGGGTTTTTGCCAGGGGATTTGCAGACGAAGGTCGATCCGTATCTTCGTCCGCTGTACGACGCCTTGCAGGAAATGTTCGGCTTGGAGACGTACAACAAGCTCATGGAAAAGGGCGCGATAGAGGTTGCGCCGCTTGCCTATATGCGCGGACGGACGCTTTCCGAGGCGTTTATTATCCTCGACGAAGCGCAGAACGCCACCCGCGAACAGATGAAAATGTTCCTCACTCGCCTGGGCGAGGGGAGCAAGATGGTAGTGACGGGCGACCTTACGCAGACCGATCTGCCCGAGGGCAAGACGAGCGGATTGAAGCAGGCGGTTTCGCTGTTAAAGGGCGTGGAGGATATCGCCGTTTGTACGCTTTCGGATAAAGACGTGGTGCGCCACCCGCTGGTAAGCAGGATCGTGCGGGCATACGAGCGCGACGCCGCGAAGAGAGGGAAAGGAGAAAAGCAATGAAAGATACCGAAACGAAGAAGGTAAGCGGCAGAAGTCTGGCGGGAAGCATTTGCGTGTTCGCGCTCTGCTATCTTATTTTGATCGCATATTTTTTGATCGTGCTCGTCATTCGGCATAAATCGGACTGGACGTTGTTCGTGGCGGAAAATTTAAACGCCTATCTTTCCTTTTGCGTCAGCTCCTTCCTGCTGTATGCCGTCGTATATTACTATTATTATTTCGAGGATCGGAACTTTTTGGGAAAAGCCAAAAACGTTCTGCTCATATTCAGCGTGTTTACCGTTACGATGATCATAAATTCGCTCATCGGCATTTACGTAAATATTTATATGCGCCCTACGGCGATGCTCGCGCTGCTGTTCGTGTTTTTGTTTAACCGCAGGCAGGCGATCATGCTGAACTTCGTGTTCGCCATTTTAATGTTCGTAAGCGACTTTTACATTGCGGAATTTACCGCGTTCGACCACGTGAACGCGCCCTACTATTCGCTGCTGATGAGCTTCGTTTGCGGCACGTTTGCGATTTTTTCGGCGAGCAACGTGAAAACGCGGGGCGGCGTTATCTTAACGGGGGCGATCATTTCCGCGCCCACGCTGCTCGTCGTGTTCGTGCTGAAGCTTGCCAACTCCTATAACGCTTGGATCGAAATTATTTCGTCCATGGGCTTTTCGGTATTCGGCTGCTTTATTTCCGCGGTGCTTGCGTTGGCGTTCATGCCCGTGTTCGAGCTGATTTTCAACCGCCTTACGGTGTTCCGTCTGCGCGAGCTTACCAGCACCAACGCGCCCATTTTAATGCGCTTGCAAAAGGAGGCGCCGGGAACGTTCAACCATTCGCTCATCGTGGCGCAGATCGCCGAAATGTGCGCGATCGCCATCGGAGAAAATACCGAGCTCGCCCGCGCGGCGGGATATTACCATGACGTGGGCAAGCTGAAACAGCCCGACTGCTTTGTGGAAAACCAGTCCGACTATAACATTCACGACGAATTGACCCCCGAGCTTTCGGCGGACATTATCCGTTCGCACGCGCACGACGGATACGATTTGTTAATGCAGGCGCATCTGCCCGAAATCATTGCGGACGTCGCCCGCGAGCACCACGGCTCCCTGCCCATTAAATTCTTTTATAACAAGGCGATGAAGTATTCGGGCGGGGACGCGGATATCCGCGATTATTCCTATCTGGGACCCACTCCCAGCTCGAAGATTGCGGCGATCGTCATGATCGCCGACCCGTGCGAGGCGGCGGCGCGCACGCTGCCCGACCGTTCGCCCGAGCGCGTGGAGCGCATGGTGCGCACGATCATCGAGGAGCGCATGGACCTCGATCAGTTCGCCGACTGCGACATTACGCTGCGCGAGCTTTCCGTGATTAAAGAGACGATCGTGGACGCGCTCTCGGGCGTGCATCACCACAGAGTGAAATATCCATCCATCAGGATCAACCGCGACCATAACGCCGTCAGCGAGGACGAATATAACGATGGAAGCATGTGAGTTTGTTTTGGAGAGCGAAGCGTTTTCGCCGCAGGAGCTGCAAGAGCTCTGCACGGCGTTAAAGGGCTTTGCGCGGTGCGACCGTCCTCTGGCGGCGGAGGTCGTTACCGTGTCGGAGGAGGAGATCCGCGCGCTGAACGCGCGCGAACGCGGGACAGACCGCGTGACGGACGTGCTCAGCTTTCCCGCCATGGAGCTTACGGCGGGGGAAGAGATATTCTCGGACGAGCACGGCGAGGAGCTCGACGAAGCGGGGAATTTGTTCTTAGGCAGCGTCGCCGTGTGCGAAGCGCGGGCGCGCGAGCAGGCTCAAGAGTACGGACATTCTTACGGGCGCGAGCTGTTCTATCTTACGGTGCACGGCATTTTGCACTGTTTGGGGTACGACCACGAGCGCGAAGAGGACAAGCGCGCCATGCGCGAAAAAGAAGAGGCGATCCTGAATAAGCTGGGACTTGCAAGGGAGTAACATGAAGAGCGGAACGGTTGCCGTTATCGGCAGAGCAAACGCGGGCAAGAGCACGCTCGTCAACGTAATGGTGGGGGAAAAGGTTGCCATCGTCTCCCCCAAGCCGCAGACGACGCGCGACCGCATTCTGGGCGTGCTGACGCGGGAGGACAGACAGATTGCCTTTGCGGACACTCCCGGAATTTATAAACAGCGCAATGCGCTGACCGATTTGATGATGGACACGACGGACGTCACCGCGCGGGACGTGGACGTGATTTTGTACGTGCACGACGGGCACGCGGGCGTTACGCCGGAGGACGTCGCGCTCATGAAAAAGTACGCCGCGCTCTCCGTGCCCATGCTGATCGCCTACACCAAGACGGACATTATGCCGCTTGAAAAGATTCCCGCCGACGCGGCGTATCTGTTCGAACAGGGGGTGACGGCGGACGTCTATCCCGTTTCGGCGCGCAAGGGAAAAAATATCAAAAAGCTGGAAGAGGCGATCGTTGCTCTGCTGCCCGAGGGGGACAAGCTGTTCGAGGAGGATATCGTTTCGGATAAGAGCGAGCGGTTTATGATTTCCGAGATCATGCGGGAGAAAATCCTGCTCAAATACGAAAAGGAGATTCCGCACGGCGCGGCGATCGTGATCAACACCTTTCAGCGGCGCGAGAACGGCACGTACGAAATCAATCTGGATATCGTCTGCGAAAAGAAAAATCATAAGGCGATTTTAATCGGAAAGCAGGGACGGGCGTTAAAGGAAACGGCGTCCTTCGCCCGCGCCGACATGGAAAAGTTTTTGGGCGCAAAGGTCTTTCTTACCGTTTACGTAAAGGTGAAAGAGGACTGGCGCGACAGCGTGAATTTAATGCGCGAGCTCGGTTATCGGAAATCGGAATAGTTTTTTTTACTCTTCCCATACTATCGGCGGGAGGAGCGTATGAAGGAAGGCGAAAAGAGCGCGCGCGAGCTTGCCTGGGAGCTGTTTGAGCAGACGGGCAATTTCAGCTATTATATGCTTTATAAAAATTTAAAATAATTGCAAATTTTGTTTTGCGCTATTTTTTAATGCGGGGCATAGACTATGGAATTTAAAACGGACGCGCTTGTGCTCCGTACGGTCGATTACGGTGAAAACGATAAGATGGTAACGCTGTTTACCGCCGACCGCGGAAAGATCGGCGTTTGCATGAAGGGCGTAAAAAAGGCGAACGCCAAACTTAAATTCGCCGCCCAGCCCTTTGCGTTTTCCGAATACGTGATTGCCGAACGGGCAGGGCGGTATACGGTGACCGCCGCGGCGCTTCACGACGGGTTTTACGGCTTGCGCGAGGACGTTACCGCTTACTATGCGGCTGCATGCGTGTGCGAAACATGCGATAAGCTTCTGCTCGAAGGTATGGTGAACGGAGCACTGTTGGTGGAAGCCGTTTCGGCGCTGGGGACCTTCGACGGGCAGCCCTCCCGTGCGCTCATCCGATTTTTGCTGAACGCGCTTGCCTTGGCGGGCTATCCCGTGGAGGCGGGGAATTGCCCCGTCTGCGGAAGGGCGCTTTCGGGTCGAATGGCGTTCGATATGCGGAGCGGCTCCTTTTTATGCACGGACTGCGGCGAGGGCGCGCCCGCAAGCGAGAGCACCTATCTCGCGCTCCGCGCCGCGCGCGGGACGGGCGAGGGTACGGCGGACGGCGAAAAACGCGCGCTGCGGCTGTTAAGCGCGTATTTTACCTATCAGACGGAGGAGGAGCTCTCTTCGCTCGGGCAATATATTTCTTTGATTTGAGAAATGCGGAAAATTTTATAAATCGACGGGAAGCGGCGGCGCAGAGCTTGACAAGCGCCGCGTTTTTTTATATACTGACAGTTGTCGAAAATAATCCCGAGCGGAGGAAGCGGAGCGGGTATGAAGGGACTGTCGTCCGAGAATGAATATTACGACGCGCTGATTGTGGGCGCGGGCGTTTCGGGGTTAAACTGCGCGCTGCATCTGCCCGCTTCTTTGCGCGTGCTCGTCATCTGCAAGGGCGGACTGCGCGAGAGTGATTCCTTTCTGGCGCAGGGCGGAATTTGCGTGCTGCACGACAAGGGTGATTACAAGAGCTATTTCGAGGACACCATGCGTGCGGGGCACTACGAGAACGACCCTGCCGCCGTGCGCTGCATGATAGAGAACTCCCGCGCGACGATCGACTATCTTTCGTCCGTCGGGGTACGTTTCGCCCGCGGTGCGGACGGCGAATTGCTCTATACGCGCGAGGGCGCCCATTCCCGCCCGCGCATCTGCTTTCACGAGGACTGCACGGGCAAAGAGATTACCTCGCATTTGCTGAGCAGGGCGCTTGCGCCGCAGAATATCGAGATCCGCCCCTATACCACCATGCTCGATCTCATTTGCGGGGACGGGGACTGCTTCGGCGCGGTCGTGCGGGACAATCGTTCGGGAGCGCTCTGCCGCGTGTTCGCCAAAAATACCGTGCTCGCCACGGGCGGGATCGGCGGACTGTACGCCCATTCCACCAACTATCGGATTTTAACGGGCGACGGGTTGGCGGTAAGCCTGCGCCACGGCGTCGCCGTGGATCATGCTGACTACGTGCAGATCCATCCCACCGTCCTGTATTCGAAGAGGCGGGGAAGAAGGTTTCTCATTTCCGAATCGGTGCGCGGCGAGGGCGCGGTACTGCTCGACGGGAAAGGGGAACGGTTTGTGGACGAATTGCTCCCGCGCGACGCGGTCACCGCCGCGATCCGCAAAAAAATGCGTGAAGAGGGCAGCGAATACGTCCGCCTCGATATGCGCAAAGCGGGCGATCCCGCCGCGCTGTTGCAGCGTTTTCCCGGCATCGTGAAGCGCTGTAAGGAGGAGGGGTACGACGTATTAAAGGAGCCCGTCCCCGTCGTGCCCGCGCAGCATTATTTTATGGGCGGGATCCGCAGCGGGCTTTGCGGACGGACCACCATGGAGCACCTTTACGCCGTGGGGGAAACGTGCTGCAACGGCGTGCACGGCAAAAACCGTCTTGCGTCCAACTCTCTGCTCGAAGCGCTGATTTTTGCGGAGCGGGCGGCGGCGGACATTGCGGAGCGGGGCGGCGAATTTCGGGAAAAAGAAGTCGATTTAAGCGCGTACGCGGATTACCGTGCGCTGCAAAGAAACTATAAAAAAGAAGTTACGGAGGAGATAAACCGTGAAAGATAATCCCGTTACGGGCAAGCTGCATTTCGAAGAGGCGATAATCGCCGCATTAAAAGAGGATATTCCCTGGGAGGACGTTTCGGCAAACGCCGTCGTGCCCGCGGGTGAGCGGGGGCACGCGGATTTACTGTGCAAGCAGGACGGCGTGATCGCGGGTCTGAACGTATTCGCCCGCGTGTTCACGCTGCTGGACGAAAGGGCGGAGGTCGTGCTGCACGCAAAGGACGGCGACCGCGTGAAAAAAGGACAGCTGCTGGCGGAGGTGACGGGCGATATGCGCGCGATCCTTTCGGGCGAGCGAACCGCGCTCAACTTTTTGGGGCGCATGAGCGGGATTGCCACGTATACCCGCGCGGTTGCGGATTTGCTGGAAGGCACGGAGACGAAGTTGCTCGATACCCGCAAGACCACTCCCACACTACGCGTATTCGAAAAGTACGCCGTGACGGCGGGCGGAGGGAACAACCACCGCTTCAACCTTTCGGACGGTGTGCTGTTAAAGGATAACCACATCGGCGCGGCGGGCGGCGTAAAAGAGGCGATCGCGGCGGCGCGCGCTTACGCTCCCTTCGTGCGGAAAATCGAAATCGAGGTGGAGACGATTGCGCAGCTGAAAGATGCTTTGGAGGCGGGCGCGGATATCGTGATGCTCGACAATATGGATATGGACACGCTGAAAGAGGCGGTCGCGCTTGCCAAGGGCAGAGCGGAGACGGAAATCTCGGGCAACGTGACCAAGGAGAACGCGGCGCGCTATGCGGCGCTGGGCGTAAATTATATCTCTTCGGGCGCGCTCACCCACAGCGCCCCCGCGCTCGACGTAAGCTTAAAGCATTTAAAAAAGATTTAAAAAGAAAGGCGGCGGTCGTGTATTCGACCGCCGCTTTTACGTTGCCGCCGCTTTATAAAACCGCGTCGGTTAGCGTGTAGCCTTCCAAAGAGTTCTCCTTCACTTGAATACAGAGATACTTCAAAGGTTTGTCTGCTGCGGCAAATATTTGCCTTTTCGCGGACGGTGAAATTCGCAGCCAGTCGTTTGCTTTCAAATCGACGCGTTCGCCGTCGATCAACGCGGTTCCGCGCCCTTCGAGCACGGCGTAAATTTCTTCGTTTTGCTTGTGCGAATGGACGAAGGGAACGCCGCCTCCCGCGGGTAAAACGTTCACGCTGATTTCGGCGCCCGTCAGTTTGAGTGAATCGTGCAGTTCGGCGCGTGCGCCGTCGGCAATGGTGATTTTGTTGTAGTTCATAGGATACCTCCGAAAATTGAATTTGTGCTTGCAGTATAGCAAAGCGGAGCGGCAATTGCAAGAACGTAACTTTTTTATTATCGGACAATAAAAAAGTTACCTTGTTTCTTTTTAAAACCATTGACGCGCCGCGAAGCATCTGATATAATCGGAGAATAAGGAGGCGAACTATGCTGACGAAAGAGGAATTGCCCGAATGTCCCGTTGCCACCACCGTGCGGCTGATCGGGAACAAATGGAAGCTGCTGATCATCCGCAATCTGGTTTATAAGGGCACGCAGCGGTTTACGGACTTTTTAAAGACGGTGCCCGCCATCAGCAAAAAAGTGCTTACGGACAATTTGCGCGCGCTCGAAGAGGACGGCATTGTTCGGCGGGAAGTATTCGCGGAGGTCCCGCCGCGCGTGGAGTATTCGCTCACCGCGCTCGGACAGTCGCTCCGCCCCCTTTTAAACGCCATGTCCGATTGGGGAAGCGATTATAAAAACGCAAATAAAATATAAATTCCCTTTGAAAAACGATTGACAAGGGGTCGAAAGTGTGCTAAACTTGTTTCAAGCACCGAAAGGGGTGCAATTTTTTTGTATGGAGTTTTCGACAGATGGCAACCAAGTCCACGAGAATGAAGGTAACGTTCGAATGTACCGAATGTAAGAACAAAAATTACGACAGTTTTAAAAATAAACGCAACGATCCCGATCGTCTCGAGTTAAAAAAATACTGTCCCGTCTGCAAAAAACACACGGTACACAAGGAATCCAAATAATTCCGCGCAAGCAATAACGGAGAATCAATTATGGCTAAGTCGAACGAGAAAGACTTAAAAGAACAGGACGGCAAGCAGAAAGAGACCGTCGAAAAAAAGGCGAAAAAGCAGGACAAGAATAAAAAGCCCAACGTTTTCGTCCGCATGGGAAGAAAATTAAAGGAAACGTTCTCCGAATTGAAGCGCGTTACCTGGCCCACGTTCGGAAAGGCGTTAAAAGCGACGGGCGTGGTTATCGTCATCGTCCTTATTTTTACCGTGATCGTTACGGGCGTAAACTTCGGCTTTACCAAGCTTTTGGAACTCATTACGGATTTGGGGGCGTAAACCATGGCGAATACGGATACCGAACCCAAGTGGTATATCCTGCACACCTATTCGGGATACGAGTCGATGGTAAAGGACAGCCTGGCTCGTTTGGTCGAAAACAACAATTTGGGCGACAGCATTTTCGACGTGAAAATTCCAACCGAGCAGACGATCGAGGAAAAGGCGAACGGCAAGCGTAAGGTTGTCGAGCGCAAGCTCCTTCCCTGCTACGTGTTTATTAAAATGATTTATTCCAACCAGTTGTGGTATCTGGTGACCAATACGCGCGGCGTTACGGGCTTTGTGGGACCTCAGGGCAGACCGATCCCCATGAAGGAGGACGAGATCCGCAAAATGCGTTTGGAGGAGTACGTCGAGGACGCCGACTTTAAGCTCGGCGATAAGGTTTCCATCGACAACGGTCCGCTGGAGGGCTTTATCGGAAACATCTGCGAGCTGAACGACGAAACGCAGCGTGCGAAAGTGCGCATCGTCATGTTCGGAAGAGAGCAGGACGTGGAAGTGGAATACGTACAGATCCAGAAAATTTCGGAATACGCGGTGGAAGTCCCCGCGGAAAATAAGGACTGATTCGGCGAAACGGCAATTTTTTGCCTTTCGATAGACGTGGGAGAGGCGGCAAATTTACTCGGACGGTCGCCTTGATACTACCACAATACGGAGGATTTATTTATGGCAAAGAAGATCACTGCGGTCGTAAAGCTTCAACTCCCCGCGGGTAAAGCGACTCCCGGACCTCCCGTCGGTTCGACGCTCGGTCCTCACGGAATCAACATTCCCGGATTTACCAAGGAGTTTAATGCAAAGACGGCTGCGCAGGACGGATTGATCATTCCCGTCGTTATCACGATTTATCAGGACCGTTCGTTTACGTTCGTTCTGAAAACGCCCCCCGCGCCCGTGCTCATTAAAAAGGCGCTCGGCATCGAAACGGCGAGCGCTACGCCCAACAAGGCTAAGGTGGGCAAGCTTACCAAGGCGCAGGTAGAGGAAATCGCAAAAATCAAAATGCCCGATTTAAACTGTTCTACGCTCGAAAGCGCGGTCAGCATGATCGCGGGAACGGCGCGCAGCATGGGCGTTACGGTAGAGGACTGAGAAGGAGACAAGTGGGAGAAAGGAAACCTTTCGTGATACCACAAGGAGGATAATTCATGAAATACGGTAAAAAATACGCCGACAGCATTAAATCTTACGAGCCTGCGAAGGCTTACGACGCACAGGAAGCGATCGGGATCGTTTTAAACAACGCAAAAGCGAAATTCGACGAGACGGTGGAGCTTCACGTCCGTTTGGGCATCGACCCCCGTCAGGCAGACCAGCAGGTCCGCGGCGTGCTCGTGCTTCCCAACGGAACGGGTAAAACCAAGAAAGTTCTCGTTATCGCCAAGGGCGAGCGCGCGGACGCGGCGCAGGCTGCGGGCGCGGATTTCGTCGGCGCGGAAGAGATGATCCAGAAGATCCAGACCGAGAACTGGTTCGGATTCGACGTAATGATCACCACGCCCGACATGATGGGCGTCGTCGGGCGCATCGGTCGTCTGCTCGGTCCCAAGGGCTTAATGCCCAACCCCAAATCGGGAACGGTCACCATGGATGTGACGCGCGCGGTTTCGGAGGTGAAAGCGGGTAAAGTGGAATACCGTCTCGACAAAACGGCGATCATTCACTGCCCTATCGGAAAGAAGAGCTTCGGCACGGAGAAAATCTTGGAGAACTTCACCGCGCTGATGGACGCGATCGTAAAGGCGAAGCCCGCCGCTGCGAAGGGACAGTACGTCAAGAGCGTTTCGCTCACCAGCACGATGGGTCCCGGCGTAAAGGTAAACTACACCAAGGCGTAAAATTTTGTCTGCACGGCGTAAAAACGCTTGACGGACAAAGCAAAATCTGTTAAAATCGTAGTATCAAATCAAGTAACCGCAGACAACGGGCGCCGTTATGGCTTAATTTCCCGTCGAGGTGAACGGAATTACGCAATCACGCGCTCCGTACCCTCATGCGGTACGGAGTTTTTGTTGCGGATAAAGTCCGCAAAAATCGGAATTCGGGCGCGGTGAACGCGCTTAACGGAGGTAAATATGTCGGAAAACTTTGAAGCGAAGAAAGCAGTCGTCGAAGAGATCAAGGGCAAGATCGAAGCGAGCAAATCGGTCGTCCTTGTAAACTACAACAAGCTTACCGTGCTGGAAGTTACCGATCTCCGCAACAGGTTCAGAAACGCTTCCTGCGAATACAAGGTATATAAAAACACCTTGGTGCGCAAGGCGTTCGACGAGCTGGGCGTTACGGACTTCGACAACGACCTGAACGGAACGACGGCTTTCGTGTTCTGCCCTGACGAGACGAGCGGCTGCTCGCTGCTTGCCAAGGCGGTGAAGGAAAACCCCGCTCTCGACGAAAAAGTCGTACCCAAGAGCGCTTACGTAAACGGCGCGTACGTGGACAAAGCGGGAATCAAGAAGCTTGCGTCGATCCCTTCCAGAGAGGTATTGATCGCAAAAATGCTCGGGTGCCTGCAAGCTCCCGTTGCGAACCTCGCGTACGTATTAAACGCGATCGCGGGACAAAAATCTTAAAAAAATCGGAGGAATTAAAAAATGGACGTTCAAAAACTCATTGAAGAAGTAAAAGCGATGACCGTTGTGGAACTTAACGATCTCGTAAAGGCATTGGAAGAGGAGTTCGGCGTAAGCGCTGCTGCTCCCGTAGCTGTCGCCGGTGCGGCAGGCGCGGCGGAAGCTGCTCCCGCGGCGGAGGAAAAGACCGAGTTCAACATCGTGCTCAAGGATTTCGGCGCGAACAAGATCGGCGTTATCAAAGTGGTACGCGAATTCACGGGTCTCGGACTTGCGGAAGCAAAAAAGGCTGTCGAGAGCCTCGGCGTGCTGAAAGAAGCCGTTCCCAAGGCGGACGCGGAAGCTGCTCTTGCCAAGCTGAAAGAAGCGGGCGCTACGGCTGTTATGGAGTAATCGTAAGCGATTGCATACAAAAGGGCGGAGAATTCCGCCCTTTTTTTGTAAAATGTGGATTTTACACCGAAATTTCATGCGCAAGCGGCTGAAAGCACTTGACGAATCCGCAAATTACGGGTAAAATAAAGGGGTATTCAGGAGGATTTTTTCTGTGAAAAAGAAAACGGTAAAACGTATTGTCGCGCTCGTCTCTACGGCGGCGCTTTCCGCTGCGGCGTTGGTTATGTTTGCGGGCTGCACCACCCGCCACCCTCAGGTAACGATCACCTACACGTTCAACGGCGAGGATTACGAGGTGGACTACACCCTTTCGCGCAACGACGCGCCCAAGACGGTGGAGCACTTTATCGAGCTTGCGGACGCGGGATTTTACGACGGGCTGTGCATTCACGACTACGACTCTTCGTTTTTGCGCACGGGCGGCTACCGCCTCGAAAACGGCGAACCTCAGGAAGTGGACTATTTTTCCTGGGTGAAGAACTACGAGACGGAGAACGGATTCGAATTTACGCAGTCGGTGTGGATGACGAACGATACGCCGCTTTATACCGTTTACGGAGAATTCAACAAAAACGCCGTTTATCCCGAGTACAGCAACGAGTACTACCACAAGGCGGGCGCGCTCGTAATGTATTATACCGAAAAGGGGAACTTTAACGGCGACGTTACCGTGCTGCGCGCGGACGGCGGCAAGGGCAACGACGGCGACCCCAAGGATTTAAAGAAATACGTTTATAACAGCGCGACCTCGCTCTTTTATACCTTTACGGGCGAGACGAACAGCGAGAACGACCAGAAGTACAGCGTGTTCGGCATGGCGGACGATTACGAGGAGCAGCTGAAAAACGGACTTTTAAAGGCGATTCAGGATTATATCGACGAACGCACGGACGATACTTCGGACGATACCTATTCGTTCACGACCGAAAAGACGGCGAAAATCAACCGTTACGATCCGTTCGAGGACGTGCGCAAAGAGGGCAGAGAAGAGACGTTCAACACCCCCGCGGACGTGCCCGTCATCGTCAAATCGGTTAAAGTTACGAAATATTGAGTGAAAAATTTCAAAGAGCGCGAACCCGATGTTCGCGCTCTTTTATTCTTGTCTGATATTGCTGACCTTTCCGTCCGCGGTTTCCACGCGAAAATATTTTACGTCGTAAACGCGTTCCTTGCGCGGGAATACCAAGCCCACGCGGTCGGGGCGGTCCGTGAGCACCACCGATCGGAAATCGCCGAGGAATTCTTTCAGCGCGCCCGCTTTGGAGCGAAGCGCTCCGCTCAGATAGGGCGCGCAGTCGGCGCCGATCAGCGCGCTTTCGAACAGAGCGAGGGCGAAGGTCGCCTCGGTCGGCTCGCGCACGGATCGGATCGCGCAGTCTGTCAGCTTTCCGCCCTCGTAGGTGCACACGGCTGTGTGCCCCAAGCTGTCGTGAAAGGGGATCTCGGCTTTGAGCGAAGACCCCGTCTTTACAATCCGCCCTTCGGACAGAAGCAAAAGCGTTCCGTCCCGTCCGACCAGCGCGAATGCCGTTTCGCATTCCAAGACAAAGCCGTCGGCGTGAGCTTTCACGGCGGAGGACTCGAACGCGTCGGGCAAAGAAACGAGATGGAACCCCGTTTCGTTTTCCATGTTCAGCGTCACTTTTCCCTGAACAGTGAGAGTGAAGCGCGTGTCCGCCAGCCGTTTTTGCCAAAGCACCTTTAAGCTTTGGTCCTGCCGAAGAAAATCGCAGGCGTAAACGGCGACCGCGTCCGGCGTGAAATACAGCTTTATTTGCGGAGGCGGGGCGAAGAGAAACTCCTCGTCGAAGCGGAAGGAAACGGGCAGATATCCGCTCGGTTTCATTTCGCAGAAAACCCCGTCCGCGGGGTCGATTTCCGCGGTGCGTTCGAAGCCGTCCGCCATGCCGAGGTATACGCCGTTCACCAAAAGCGCGCAGGTTTTTTCGGATAAAAAATATACTCGCATTGTTTTATTAGATGTATAAAGCGGTTGAATTATGTCAACAATTTATGAGGAGGTGAAACAATGAATAAAATCAACGGCTATACGGAAGAGGAGGCCACGGGGCTGATCGAATACATTTACATGGGCAAGAACGCGGGCAAAACGTTAAGCTATCTGTTCGAGACCTACGGAAAGGAGCACAGCCGCGCAAAGGGCAGCGTGCGCAACTATTATTACGCCTTTTTAAAAAAGCAGGACGATTCCCGCGTGAAGCAGATTCTGCAAGGGAAGGATTTACAGGCGGGGATCATCCGCCCGTTTACCGAGGAGGAGACGGACGAAATGCTGCGGCAGGTGCTGCGCGAAAAGAGCAAGGGCATTTCGGTGCGCCGCGCGATTTACAACGTTTCGGGCGGGGACGGCAAGCTGATGCTTCGCATTCAGAACAAATACCGCAATTTAATGAAGAAGCAGCCCGAGCGTGTGGCGAAAGCGGCGGAAGAAGCGGGCGTACCCGAAGAAAAGAGCTTTTTGCAGCGCAGGCTCGAACGCGAAATCGATGCGCTGTATTCCCGTCTTGCGGTCGATCTGCGCAAGGAAAACGAGCGACTCCGCACCGAATTGGAAAAATTACGCAAGTCGCAGGACGAATAATCGGATAGATATCTTCACAAATTACTCGTAAGGGAACGGATTTCCGTTTTCTTACGGGAGGAATTATGGAAAAGATTTTTTGTCTCGGCGTAATGCTCGGCGCGGTGGGCGGCGCTCTCTTGGTCGCCAACAGCTATAAGGCGCGTTCGCTTGTGAAAAAGAGTCAGGCGGAAGTCATGCAGAAGGTAAACGACATGATGGACGAAAAGCTCGCCATGCAGGAACAGAGCGGAGAGCCGACGGGAAAATCCGAAAAAAAGAAGTAATTCACAAGAGAGGCGGCGGTCGTAAGACCGCCGTTTCTGTTAATTTTTCCGCCGTTCCATTATTTCGAGGCGCGACGCAGCATAAAGCGTTGCTCTGTCATTCTGAGGTGCGGCGTAGCCGTGCCGTGAGAATCTTTTGCAAGAATTTCGGGCAACCCGCACGAGATTCCCACGGTCGCAACGCTCCCTCGGAATGACGTAAACGGCAGGTCGGTGCGACAGTGTAACCGCAAATAAAAATGTTTGGTAAACGGGACAGGTGCATACGCGCAAAGATTAAATTCGCAAAAGCGTTCGGAATCCGTTTACATCTTGCGCCGAACGTGATATAATAACGGTATGGAAAAACAGATTGCCGCGTTCGATATCGGCGATAAACGGATCGGCGTTGCGTTCAGCGATCCTTTCGGCGAATATGCCGTGCCGTCCGACACCTATTTCCGCACGGGGAGCTTTTTAGCCGACGTAAAAGCCGTTGCCCGAATCGCACAGGAACGGCAGGCGGGGCTTATCGTATGCGGACTTCCCGTAAACGCCGACGGTACGGACAGCGTTCAGACGGAAAAGACAAGAAGGTTTGTGTCCGCCCTGCAACGGGAGACGGAAATTCCCGTCGTGTACGAGGACGAACGCTATACCACGCGGGAGGCGAGGCTCGATTTGCTTCAAACGGGCGTTTCCTCCAAAAAGGATAAGCGCAAAAAGGCGGTCGATTCGCTCGCCGCGGCGTATATCCTCGAAAATTATCTGGCAAGAATGAAAAAGGAGAAGAATAAAATGAAAGAGGAAAGAAACGATTACGACGAAGAGAACAACATTGTAGAGCTTGTCGACGAGGACGGCAACACGCTGCGTTACGAGCACCTGATGACGTTCGAGTATAAAAACGAATGGTATTGCGCGTTCACGCCCGAGCAGCCCGCGGAGGAAGCGGAGGACGGCGAGGGGGACGAAGTCGCGATTTTCCATATCGTGGGCGAAGAGGACGACGAGAGCTTGGAACAGATCGAAGACGACTCCCTGTTGGACGAGGTGTTCGCGGAATTCTGCAAGCAGTACGAGGACTTCGAGGACGCGGACGAAGCGGCTTCTCTCGAACCCGATGAAGAATAATTTGTTTTAAATCCGCCGCGCAACGAAAAAAAGCGCGGCGTATCGTATGAGGTAAATATTATGGCAGTAAACAACCGTTTGGAGCTGAACAAGAACTTGGCGCAAATGTTAAAGGGCGGAGTGATCATGGACGTGACCACGCCCGAGCAGGCGAAAATCGCCGAGCAGGCGGGCGCGTGCGCCGTAATGGCGTTGGAGCGGATCCCTGCGGATATCCGCGCGGCGGGCGGCGTTTCGCGAATGTCCGACCCCAAAATGATCAAGGGAATCCAAAACGCCGTTTCCATTCCCGTTATGGCGAAGTGCCGCATCGGACATTTTGCCGAAGCACAGATTTTGCAGGCGATCGAGATCGACTACATCGACGAGAGCGAGGTGCTCTCTCCCGCGGACGATATTTATCATATCGACAAAAATAAGTTCGAGGTGCCTTTTGTGTGCGGCGCAAAGGATCTGGGCGAGGCGCTGCGCAGAATTTCGGAGGGCGCCGCGATGATCCGCACCAAGGGCGAGCCGGGCACGGGCGACGTAGTGCAGGCGGTGCGCCATATGCGCATGATGATGAGCGAGATCCGCAAAATCGTCTCGATGAACGAGGACGAGCTTTACGAGGAAGCAAAGAATCTTCGGGTCCCCTTCGATTTGGTAAAATTCGTGCACGAAAACGGCAAACTTCCCGTAGTGAATTTTGCGGCGGGCGGCGTAGCCACCCCTGCGGACGCGGCGCTGATGATGCAGCTGGGCGCGGAGGGCGTGTTCGTGGGCAGCGGCATTTTTAAATCGGGCAATCCCGAAAAGCGCGCGCGCGCCATCGTGCAGGCGGTAACCAACTTTAACGATGCTAAAATTTTAGCCGAGCTTTCGGAAGATCTGGGCGAAGCCATGGTGGGCATTAACGAGCAGGAAATCGCACTGTTAATGGCGGAGCGCGGAAAATAAGTTCGCCGTTTCGTTATAAAGAAAATTCAAACGCGCTTTGGCAAAATGTCATTTTGCCAAAGCGTCCATTTTAAACGGTAAAAATATGAAAATAGGAGTTTTCGCCCTGCAAGGGGCGTTTATCGAACACGAACGCGCGTTCGCGGCGTTGGGTGCGGAGACGACGGAAATACGCCGAAAGGAGCACTTTACGGGCGGCTTAGACGGGATCGTTCTCCCCGGAGGGGAGTCTACCGTGCAGGGCAAACTACTGCGCGAGGAGGGGCTGCTGTCTCCCGTAAAGGACGCGATTTTAAACGGGTTGCCCGTATTCGGCACCTGCGCGGGGCTGATTTTGCTTGCGCGCGAGCTGTCCAACGATCCGAACGTATATTTCGGGTGCATGGACGTCACGGTCAAGCGCAACGCTTACGGGCGGCAGCTCGGTTCGTTCCGCGCCGATCTGAATTTTGCGGGGGAGCGGCTTCCCGCCGTGTTCATCCGCGCGCCGTATATCGAACGGGCGGGCGCGGGCGTGGAGATTTTGGCGGAAACGGGCGGAAAAATCGTTGCGGCAAGGCAGAATCATATGCTTGCGACCGCATTTCACCCCGAACTGACGGACGATCTGCGCGTTCATGCATATTTCTTACGGCTCATAAGAGGGGAAGCATGAACAAATGCAATTACGACGGGTTGATGAGAGCGGAGCTCGCGGCGAATCGAGGCGGAACGTTGCTTCTGCATAGCTGCTGTGCGCCCTGCTCTTCTTACTGTTTGGAACAGGTTGCGCCCTTTTTTAAGACGACCGTCTTTTATTACAATCCGAATCTGGACAGCGCGGAGGAGTACGAAAAGCGCAAGCGCGAGCAGATCCGTTTTTTAAACGAAACGGGCTTGGCGGAGTTTCTGGATTGCGGCTATTCGCCCGAGGAGTTTGCCGCCGTCGCGCGCGGACTCGAACGGGAGAGGGAGGGCGGTGCAAGGTGCAAGCAGTGCTTCGCGCTGCGGCTGCGGAAAACGGCGGAGACCGCTCTGCGCGACGGGTTCGATTATTTCGGCACCACGCTTACCGTTTCGCCGTTGAAAAACGCCGCGCTGATCAACGAAATCGGATTTGCGTTGCAGCAGGAGCTGGGCGTAAAATATCTTCCGTCCGATTTTAAAAAACGGGGCGGGTATCAGCGCTCGATCGAGCTTTCCAAAGAGCACGGGCTTTACCGCCAGAATTATTGCGGGTGTATCTTTTCGAAAGAGCGGAATTGAGAACGCAAACAAGGGGACAACATGAAAGAGAAAGCGTTGGTTGTAATCGACCTGCAAAACGACATTACAAAAAATTATAAAGAAATTATCGGCAACGTCAACACAGCCGTTGATCGGGCTGCCGAAAATCAAATACATATCGTCTACATCAAACACCACAACTTGTCGGCGGGCACCCGAACGTTTAAGCCGAATACCCGCGGGGCGGAGCTGGTATCCGATTTAAAAATCGCGTCCGAAAATATTTTTACCAAAACCAAGGGAAATGCGTTGACAAGCGAGGAGTTTGCCGCCTTTGTATGCGAGCGGAATATAAAAGAGTTTTACGTGGCGGGCGCCGACGCCGTTGCTTGCGTAAAATCGACCTGCTACAATATGGCGAAGAGCGGTTATACCGTTCGCGTGCTCTCCGACTGCATTACCAGTTACGATAAAAAGAAAATTCCCGAAATGATCGCTTATTATCAGCGCAACGGTTGCAGTATCGAAACGTTGAGTTCGTTAGATTAATGCTTGCTAATCCGTTTAATAAACGTATTATTTATTTGTGAGTGAATTTAATGGAATATAAAAATGCCTTGCCCCGCATCGAAAGATGCGGGGCAAGGTATTTTTTAACGATATAGCTCTTCCATTTTTACATGCAATACTTTTGCGATGATGTAAACTTCTTTGTCGGTGCAACTCCGTAGTTGTCCTTCGAGTTTGGAATAACTGGTTGGGTTGATGTCCAGCCCTGCAAGTTGAAGCTTCGCAATAAAATCTTTTTGCTTATAGCCTGCATTTTTACGCAGCGTTTCGATATTTTTTCCGATTAAGTTACTGTCGCCGTACGTTTTTTTGCGGATTTTCATAATAATCACGATAATTTTTTTTGAATTATATCATGGGAAATGATTGACATAATTCCGAATTGGAATTATAATAAATGAAATAATTCCGAAACGGAATTATAAAACCAAAGAGGAGTTGAGAGATTATGAAAAAAAGAGCGGTTATGGCATTGCTCGGCGCGGCGTTTGCGGCGATTGCGTTTACGGGGTGCAAAGCGGAGGAGATTCCCGCGCCGCCGCACGTGCATGGGTACGGGGATTGGATTACGGTGCGCGAAGCGGATTGTGAAAAAGCGGGGGAGAGGAAAAGAAGCTGCGAATGCGGAGATATGCAAACGGAAACGATTCCCGCCGCGGGGCATAAGAGTGACGAGTATTTAAAAGACGGAGAGCGCCATTGGAAAGTATGCGAAGTTTGCGAAAAAGAATTCTCAGGCGGAGAGCACCTTTTTACCGACGGAGAGTGCTCGGTATGCGAGCAGCGGGAAGTTAAGCCCGCGATATGCGCGTTTACGTTAAACGAAACGGAGGACGGTTATATCGTAACGGGAATTGCGGAGGGGGATCTGTTGACGGAAATTCCCGCGACTCATCTCGGCTTGCCCGTAACGGAGATCGGCGCTCACGCATTTGAGGGCAAGTCTCTTACGCAAATCGCTTTGCCGGACAGTGTTACCGTAATCGGCGACTATGCGTTCTGCGGTTGTACGGCGTTGAAATCCGTTACGTTCGGAAAGGAGCTGCAGACGATCGGGGAATATGCTTTTAAAGAAACGGCGATCAAAGAATTGGATTTGCCCGATACGCTTACCTTGGTAAAGGACGAGGCGTTCAGCTTTACCAAGCAGTTGAAGTACGTCGAGATTCCGAAGTCGGCGAAGCTGGTGGGCTTCGTATTTTGGAAAAGCGGATTGCAAAAGGCAAAAATAACCGGATCGACGACGGGCTGGGGAAGAAACGGCATTTCGGGTTACGTGTTTTACGAATGTGATTCTCTGACGGAAGGCATGCTGGGGGCGGAAGCTTCGGCACAAGCGTATTTTGCGTTCGGCGAATGTAAAAATCTGCTCGACTACACCGTAGAAAACAATCCGAATTATTTTGCGGAGAACGGCGTGGTGTACAATGCGGACGGAACAAAGGCGATAAAGTGCGCCAAGGGGCGGGAAAGCGCTTCGGTAAAAGAAGGCGTAACGGAAATCGGGCTGTGCGCGTTCCAGAGCTGCGGAAAGCTAAAAAGCGTAACGCTTCCGCAAAGTTTGACGCGCATCGGAGAATTGGCGTTTAATGCCGCTGGAATCGAAGAAATTGTAATTCCCGATAATGTTTCGAGAATGGACCGTTCTCCGTTTGCGAATTGCAGCGATTTGAAAAAAGTTTCGTTCGGAACGGGTTCCATCTCCTTTTATAATAATCCGTTTACGGGCTGCACGGCGTTAACCGAAATAACGGTAAGCGAACAGAACGAAATGCTGACGGCGGTAAACGGATGTCTTATGACGAAAAAAAAGTTCGGAGTTCTTGTTCGGGGACCGTGGCTTATTCGCGCCAATCTTGCAGGCGAAATTCCCGCGGGCGTGGAAACAATTAACAAAGACGCCTTTGCGGACTGCAAAGAAGCGGAGGAATTATTTATTCCCGCAAGTGTGAAAGAAATAGAGATGGACACTTTTGCAAAACTGACAAATTTAAAAAAAGTAACGTTTGAAAATACGAGCGGATGGACGGTGACGAAAAACGGAGCGTCTTATCCGTCGCAAGCGGTTGCCGTGGACGTAACCGACGTCGGAAAAAATGCAGAGCTTGTCAGTTCAACTTACAGCAATTACGTTTGGAGAAGATCGGATTCTTAAACAAAAGAACGCCCGCAGTTGCGGGCGTTCTTTTGTTTGATTATTTTAATTCCGTTCGCCGAAGATTGCGGTGCCGAGGCGGATCATATTCGCTCCGCAGGAAAGGCACAGCCGCCAGTCTCCGCTCATGCCCATGGAAAGATAAGCGATATCCGCGCTCTGCGATTTTGCCTTTTCGTAAAGCGCCCGCATTTTATCGCACAGCTCCGTAAGCAAAATCCGATCGTCCGAGCGGGGCAGCATTGCCATAAATCCGCGCACGCGTAAGCCCTCCGTGCGGGAAAGCGCCTCCCACGCGGAAAAGCCGTTTTCATAGGCAAATCCGCCCTTGCTCTCCTCGCAGCCGATATTGATCTGAATGAGGATATCGCTTATCACGTTCTGTGCGCGCGAGCGTTTGGCGATCTCCTCGGCAAGCTCGGCGCGGTCGACAGAGTGTATTAAATACGTTTTCCCGATGAGATATTTTACCTTGTTCGTTTGCAAACGTCCGATAAAATGGCGGTGCGCGCCCTGCACGCCGTCGTATTTGTCGCGGAATTCCTGCACCTTGTTTTCGCCGATATGCTCGATCCCCGCGCGGATCGCACGGTTGATCTCCTCCGCCGTCCGCGTTTTTGTCGCGGCGACGAGCGTTACTTCTTCGCCTAATCCGTTACCCGCCCGAAGCTCGGCAAGCAGATTTTTGATCCTTGTTTCCATACCCTATATTTTAGCGGTTTCGCGCAAAAAAAGCAAATTTTTTACGCATGCTGTTTTTATTCCTTTATGCGTATAATTATTATATTTTTTAATTGCTGTTATGAATTTATGCAATAATTTCGATAAAATAATATTTTTAAGACAAATTTTGTTGACATTCGGCAAGAAATATTGTTATAATAACCATATATTCTTGTAACAAAGAGACGGGAGGACGAACATGAAAAAAAACACGAATTGTTTTGGGCGCGGCGCTTTCGCTGGTAGTGGCGCTGGGCGTTTCGGCTGTAGCCGTTGGGTGCGGAGATCCGCAATCCGAGCCCGAAGCGTATACGCTTGCTTACGAAAAGGGGACGGATGAGAACGGAACCGTGCCCGAAACCAAGAGCTATGCGGCGGGCGAGACGGTGATGCTGGCTTCCGCCGATACGTTTACCAAAGAGAGCTATACCTTTACCAAGTGGCTGGACGGAACGGCGGAGTACGACGCGGGCGCAACGTTTACCATGCCCGAACGCAACGTTACGTTAAAGGCGAAGTGGCAGGAAAACAAGCCCCAACCCGAGCCCTCTTCCGATAAAATGGTGTTGGGGGAAAACGTTTACACGCTGGGCGCGGACGACGCGGACGAAAACGGAATGCTTGGCAGAACGGTTACCCTTAAGGGGAAGGCGGATACGAATTATACCGTGGAGATCGAATTCGAAGCGTTGGGCTCGACGGTATGCATTTGGAGTTCCGATGAAGCGTACGCCGACGGGGAAGAGGCGCTGCTTGACGGAGACAAGAGCGAAATAGTGTTAACGACCAACGGAGAGGGTACCCTCTCGATGTATCTTAACGGCGGGACTTATAACGCCGAAGGGTACGAAGCGGACGATTTTACCGTTACGATTACGGTAACCGAGGGGGCGAACGTTCGGTATGCCGTTGCGTTTTACAATAAAGAAGAGGCTGTGGGCTCTCCCGCGGATTTCTTTTTCGAGATTACTTGGGGAAAATCTTTTAACCAGGAATATGCCGACGACGATACGAACAAATTCCCCGTAGCGCCCGAAGAGGATGGTTACGAGTTTATCGGCTGGTTCGACGAAGAGGGTGTGGAGTTTACCGCCGACACCGTTGTAAAATCCAAGAAAATTTTGGTGGCGAAATATGAAGAAACGGGTACGACGGATCCATCCGCCACGAAATTAGTATTAGGGAAAAATAATATCACATTAACGGGAAACGACGTAAAAGAGGTTGACGGTTGGGATGTTTGGGGGCGTGCGGTAGAATTTTCAGGCGACCCGAACGCCACGTATACTTTTACGTTGAGAGGAGAATCTTCCAACTTTGCCGTTTATGGTTCTCAAGAGGATTGTATTGCGGATGATAGTCGTGAGAACGCATTAATCAATTTCTTTGATGACGAAGTAACTTTTGTTGTATTGAGGACTGACTCAAACGGGAAAATTAATTTATATTTGTTTGGCGACGATTATTATTCGGACGGGGATGAAGTAAGCGCCGTTATAAAGGTGGAAAAGGGCGGAATCGTTACGCACCAAGTGATTTTTTATCGTGACGAAAATTCCCTTTATATGCAATACGATAGGATTTTCGTGGAGGTTAATACTGCAATCGGAAATCAGCTTCCCGCTGCACCTCAGATAAGCGGTTTGAAATTTTTAGGCTGGTTCGAAGCGATTCAGCAAGGCTGGATGGTTGAATTAGGAGAAGAAATCACGGCTGAAACGGTCGTGACGGAAAAAATCCGCGTTATAGGGAAGTGGATTCCGGTTAATTCGGATCCGGCTTCGGAGGAACTGATTTTAGGTAAAAACAATTTAACGCTTACGGAAAACGACGTTAAAGATATTGACGGTTGGGATATTTTGGGAAGGACTGTTGTTTTTGACGGGAAGGTTCCGAATGCCGTCTATACGTTTACTTTGGGCGGGGATGTCTCGGAAGTGAGAGTTTATTCTAATCAAGAGGAATATCTTAATAATGAAGATGGTTATTTGCTTGCATTTTACGGTTTTGAAACTCATGTGCTGAGGGCAGACGAACAAGGAAAAATTTCGTTGTATTTGGCGGGCGGTGTGTACTGCAACGAAGAATTGAGCTTTTCGCTGACGATCGAACAAGGCGGAACGATTACCTATACCGTAAGCTTTCAGACGGGCAAAAAACCTTATTTCGTAACCGTAGAGGAAGGCGGCACGGTTGCCGAAAACGAGTTTTATACCGCATCCGAATTATCGGGCAAGCGTTTTGTCGGTTGGTTTATTGTGGTGGACGGCGAAATGACGGAGGAGTTTACTTCGGATACCGTCGTAAATTCCAACCTTGAATTGGCTCCCAAATACGAGGATACCGAAACTACCGTAAATACGCTTACGGCGGACGAGTTGACGAATTCGCTTACAAGCTATCCCGATTTCGTGAAAAAGGGTGAAACGCTTACGATTACGGGCGAAGCGGAGCTGACGGACGTGACCGCGAACGGCAACGGAATTTTCGTCGTTTTGTCGAAAGGCGGAAGCGCTTACGTAATGCCCGCATACAACAATTGGGTGTACGGTTCGCAGGACGGTCAGCAGGAAAATGCCGCGCTCAACTTCGTCATTTCCACAGCCGAATACGGCTTTACCGATTCCGTTTCGGGCGGGGTATGGGATAATTTCAACGCGATGATATTAAAAAAAACTTGTGCTGTAAAATAATTATCGACTTTACCGACCCGCATAAAATTTACGTCGTATACGAGCTGTCCGCCGTATTCGCAACCGAAGGGAACGCGGAGGCGGAGCGCACGTTTCGCATCGTATACGTAATGAACGCGAAAAACGGGAATCTTGACCGAAGCTACGATCTGTCGTTCGGCGGATTGCACGCGATTTTCCGGAACGGACGCATCGTTTGTTCGGAAGAGTCGGCGGTCAGGGTTCCCGTTTCCGTCAGTCCCGACCAGGACCGCGTTACGGTGGGCAACTCCGAAATGGAGTTTCCCTTTACCGAAAAAACTCCTGTCTGGACGGGGGAAAAGATTTTCGCGGGGGACAAGGTGACGTTTTCGGGAACGCTTTCTTTTAACCCCGAATCGGCGGACAACGTGCCCGCCGTCTATCTGTTTTCGGGCTACGTCCTCGGATATTGGCAGACGAGCAAAGAGCCCTTCAACTTTTCCGCGGAGGGACTTGCCGTGCAGTACAGTTCGGGGAACGTGCCGTTTGATTCGCTCGCTCCCGTAAACGGCGGGCTGTGCGAAATCGTATTCGACTGGACGGAAAGCAACCGACTGATTATTTCCGTTACCTGCAAAAAAGACGGCGCCGAGGCGAGCGCAAGCTTGACCCTTACGGGCATGAGCGAAGAGGGTTACTATATCGGGCTGGGCGGCGAAAACTGTTATTATTCGGCAACGGTGAGCCGTACTTCGGCAAAATAGTCCGTTTGCATGTTAACCGAACGCGGAAGCGGGGCTTGACGTTTCAGGCTCCGTTTTTCAGTCTCTGCGGTCGGTGAACGAAAAACACTTGACACGAAACGCGCTTTCCGTTACAATATCGGTATGATTATTTTAGGGCTCGATCCGGGGATCGGCACGATGGGCTACGGGGTGATCGAAAAGGACGCGCGGGGGAATTGCTCCGCCGTCGACTTCGGCGCGGTAAAGACGCCCAAGGACGAAAATCTCGCCGTTCGGCTGTGTATTCTGGAAGAGGGTGTGAACAAAATTTTCGATAAATTCCGCCCTGACGAAGCGGCGATGGAAGAGCTGTTTTTTTCCAAAAACATTACGACGGGCATTGCGGTGGCGCACGCGCGGGGGGTTATGCTGATGACCTGCTGCAAGCGCTGCGGGCGGATCTTCGAGTATACGCCCAACCAGATAAAGCAGGCGCTTACGGGCTACGGCAAGGCGGACAAGGGGCAGATGCAGCGCGTGGTCGCGGCGCACCTGCGTCTTAGCTCCGTGCCCCGCCCCGACGACGCGGCGGACGCGCTCGGCGTTGCGCTCTGCCATGCGTTTACGAACAGATTTTCCGATCTGTTCGGCGTTCGGTAACAAGGAGAATTATGATCGGTTATCTAAGAGGAAAGGTAAGACAGCTTACGCCCGATTACGTGCTTTTGGAGGTGAACGGGGTCGGGTACGAGGTGATTTGCTCGGGTGCGGCGTTCTCCGCCCTCTCGGGCGTGAAACAGGGGAGCGACGGCGAGGTTTACACCTATTTAAAGGTGAGCGACGACGGCGTTTCACTGTTCGGATTTGCCGATATTCAGGAAAAGAATTTGTTTTTAAAGCTCACCTCCGTGCAGGGGGTGGGCGCGAAGAGCGCCATTTCCGTGCTTTCGTCCATGCGCCCCGCCGAGCTTTCGGAAGCGATCGCCACCGCCGATTCCAAACGGCTTTGCGCGGTGAAGGGGTTGGGCAAAAAGACGGCGGAGCGAATCATCCTCGAGCTGCACGGCAAAATTTCCGCGGACGAGCTTTTGGGCGGCGACGGCACGGCGGGAAGGGCTTCCGCTCTTCCGACCGAGCGGGACGACGACGCGGTGTCCGCGCTGATCGGGCTGGGCTTTACCAAACAGGAGAGCGCGCGCGCCGTAGAGCGCGCCAAGCAGAACGGGGCTCGCACGGTGGAGGAGATCATCGCCGCCGCCCTGAAAGGAATGTAATTTACGCATAAAAGGAGCGGACTATGTTTGACTCATACGAAGATATGGGGGAGGAGCGGCTGCTCTCTTCCTCGAAGAGCGGGTTCGACGCGGAGGAAAACGTTCTCCGCCCGAAAACCATGGAAGAATACGTGGGACAGGATAAGGTGAAAGAAAATCTGTCCGTGTTTATGGAGGCGGCGAAGGCGCGCGGGGAAGCGCTCGACCACGTGCTTTTATACGGTCCTCCCGGACTCGGGAAAACGACGCTTGCCCACATTATCGCCAACACCATGGGCACGCAGATCAAGCTGACCTCCGGTCCGTCGATCGAGCACGCTGGCGATCTTGCCGCCATTTTAACCAACCTGAACGAGGGCGACGTGTTCTTTATCGACGAAATTCACCGTCTGAACCACGTCGTTGAGGAAATTCTGTATTCCGCCATGGAGGATTACGCGCTCGACATTGTAGTGGGCAAGGGACCTTCCGCGCGCAATATCCGCCTGTCGCTGAATAAGTTTACGCTGATCGGCGCGACGACCCGCGCGGGAATGCTGTCCTCGCCTTTGCGCGACCGTTTCGGGATTTTGTGCCGCCTCGACTTGTATACCCCTACCGAGCTGCAGCGTATCGTCACCCGCTCGGCACACACGCTGGGGGTCTCGATCGAGAGTGAGGGCGGCTTCGAAATTGCCCGCCGTTCGCGCGGGACGCCCCGTATCGCAAACCGCCTGTTAAAGCGCGTGCGCGACTTTTCGTACGTGGCGGGCAGCAGCGCGATCACGCAAAAGGACGCCCGCCTTGCGCTTTCCAGATTGGAAATCGACGAGCTGGGGCTGGACGAGACGGACCGCAACATCCTGCGCGCGCTCATCGAAAAATTCGGCGGCGGACCCGCGGGACTGGATACGCTCGCCGCTCTCATCAACGAGGACGTGACCACCGTCGAGGACGTGTACGAGCCCTATTTGTTGCAGCTCGGGTTTATTGCGCGCACGCCGCGCGGCAGAGTGTGTTTAAAGGGCGGCTACGAGCACATGGGCGTCGAAATGCCCGAAGGGCTGCAAAGACAGACTTCCATGTTCGACGGACAGTAAACGATGTTTACGAAAGAGGATATTTTACGGGCGGCGGCAATGCAGTCCGCGACCGATTGCGGCTGTTCTCCCTCCGATTTTTTCGGGAGAGAAAACGTGTTCGTCGAATCTTGCGTGACGGCGGGGGCGCGGGCGTACTTAAAACAGCCGCTTGCCTGCAATCTTGTATTTTACGGTCATAATATCGTGGCTTGCGTGCGCTCGGATCTGCGCGCCGTCGTTGCGGAATATTGTAACGGGCGCGTCGCGTATCAATGCTTCGAAACGCCCGCCCTGCACGAGCTGGACCGCGCCTTGGCGCCGTTCGGCGTGCGCTCGAAATATATGGCGGAATATTTCCTGCCCGATCCCGCGCGGATCGAAGAGCTTGCCTGCGGGTATCTCGTCCGTCCGCTTTTTCCCGGGGATTTTCAATCGCTGTACCTTCCGTGTTGGAGCAACGCGCTATGCGCGGACCGCCCCGAGCGGGATATGCTGTGCATGGGCGCGTATGACGGCGAAACGCTCGTCGGGCTGGCGGGCGCTTCCGCGGACTGCGAAAGTATGTGGCAGATCGGAGTGGACGTGCTGCCCGAGTACCGCAGGCGGGGGATCGCCTCCGCGCTTACCTCCCGTCTGACGAAAGAGATTTTCGCTCGCGGGAAAATCCCCTTTTACTGTGCGGCGTGGAGCAATCTGCGTTCGGTAAACAATGCGATCAAGTGCGGATTTTACCCTGCGTGGGCGGAGCTTACCTGTTTGGAAACGGAGAAAAAATGAACGAACTGAAAAAGAGCGATTTTTATTACGATCTGCCCGAGGAGCTGATCGCGCAGACGCCCGCCGAGCCGCGGGACTCCTCCCGCCTGTTGGTATACCATCGCGTGGAACGGAAAACCGAACACAGGATTTTCCGCGACGTCACCGAGTATCTGCGCGCGGGCGACGTGCTGGTGATTAATCGCACCAAGGTGCTGCCTGCGCGGCTCTTTGCGCAAACGCCGAGCGGCGGCAGGGTGGAGGTGCTGTTGTTAAAGCGCAAGGATCTCCATGATTGGGAGGTGCTCGTCCGTCCCGGCAAAAAGTGCAGGGTCGGCGCGCGCCTTATCGTAAACGGGGAGCTTTCGCTCGAAGTAAAAGCTATCACGGATTCGGGCGAGCGGATCGTAACGTTTTCCTACGAGGGGACGTTCGAGGACGTTTTGTCCCGTGCGGGGAGCATGCCGCTTCCGCCCTATATTCACGAAAAATTAAACAATCCCGACCGCTATCAGACGGTGTACTGCAAGGAGAACGGCTCGGCGGCGGCGCCTACGGCGGGGTTGCATTTCACGCCCGAGCTGCTGCAAAAGCTCCGCGCGGCGGGCGTGGAGATCGCCGAGGTGCTTCTGCACGTGGGGCTGGGCACCTTCCGCCCCGTAAAAGAGGAAAACGTGCTCGATCATAAAATGCACTCGGAGTATTACGAGGTTTCGCCCGAGGCGGCGGAGATTATAAACCGCGCCAAACGGGAGGGGCGGCGGATCGTCGCCGTGGGCACCACCTCGGTGCGCACGCTGGAAACGGTTGCGGACGAAAACGGATTCTTAAAGCCCGAAAGCGGCGACACCGAAATTTTTATTTATCCGCCTTACCGATTTCGGTGCGTAGACGCGCTGATTACCAACTTTCATTTGCCCGAGAGCACGCTGTTAATGCTTGTTTCCGCACTCTGCTCGCGGGAAGAGGTAATGGAGATTTATAAAACCGCCGTGCATGAGAAATACCGTTTTTTCTCCTTCGGCGACGCGATGATGATTTTATAACCGTATACGGCGTTGCACTGTGGCTTTGATTAAAACGGCGGTGCTTCCCTTGTCATTCAGAGTGTTGGAAGTTTCTCTTGTCATTCAGAGGGAGCGGAGCGACCGAAGGAATCTTAAGAGGTGAGCGGACTCAATTCATGGGATTCTTTCGCTGCGTTCAGAATGACAGGGTACGGCGGGGCAGAATGACAAAAACGGCGGGACGGAACAACGGGACAGAGCGGCAGAACGGCGCAAGGAACGAATCAAAAGGGTTAACAAAACATGAACAACGAATATTTTTCTTTCGAGCTGCAAAAGACCGACCCCGAAACGGGGGCGCGCGCAGGCGTGCTGCATACGCCTCACGGCGATATTTTAACGCCCGTATATATGCCCGTGGGCACGCAGGCGACCGTAAAGGGGCTTTATCCCCGCGACTTAAAGGAAGCGGGCTCGCAGATTATTCTGTCGAATACCTATCATCTGTATATGCGCCCCGGCGACGAGTTGATCAAAGCGGCGGGGGGGCTGCACAAGTTTATGAATTGGGACAAGCCCATTTTAACGGACAGCGGCGGATTTCAGGTGTTCTCGCTCGCTTCGCTCAATAACATTACCGACGACGGCGTGCGCTTTTCCTCGCACGTGGACGGGAGCAGCCATTTCTTTACGCCCGAAAAGGCGATGGATATTCAGCACAATCTCGGTTCGGATATTATCATGGCGTTTGATCAGTGTTCGGAATACGGCTATACGCACGAGCAGGCGCGGCGGGCGCTGGACAGAACGGTTTCCTGGCTCGACCGCTGCTTTAAGGCGCACGGCGATCCCGCGCAGGCGCTCTTTCCCATCGTGCAGGGGAACTTTTACAAAGACCTTCGCATCGAGAGCGTGGAGCGCGCGTTGCCCTACGTAAAGCATGGGATCGCGATCGGCGGGCTGTCCGTGGGCGAGCCCAAGCCGCTCATGTACGAAATGCTCGAAGAAATGCGCCCGCATCTTCCGACGGACGTGCCCCGCTATTTAATGGGCGTCGGTTCGCCCGACTGTCTGGTGGAGGGCGTTCTGCGCGGCGTGGATATGTTCGATTGCGTGCTCGCTACCCGCGTGGCGCGCAACGGCACCGCGCTCACCTCGCGCGGAAAGGTGGTGGTGCGCAACGGAAAGTACAAGGCGGATTTTTCCCCGCTCGATCCCGAATGCGACTGCTACTGCTGCCGCAATTACACCAAAGCTTATTTGCGCCACTTGGTAAACGTGGGCGAGATGACGGGCGCCATGCTGCTCTCGCTGCACAACATTTCTTATTTGCACAGGCTGATGCGCGGACTGCGCGAGAGCATTTTCACAGAAAAAGTAAAGGAATTCGCGCGCGCGTTTTACGAAAAACAGGAAGAGGGCAACGCGTAAATTTTGTCGAATTGTCCGCCCGAAAGTGAAATTCGCGTAAAAATGGAAAAATTTCACGAAAAACGCTTGCTAAATTTTTCCAAAACGGGTATCATTATATAGGAATTTCAAAGGAGATTATTATGTGGTTTTCATATTTGCTGGAAGGCGAAGCCGCTGCAGGTAAAATGCCGGGCTGGGTGCTCTACGTGGTAATGGGCGTCATTATCGCTTTGCTCGTGGTTTGGTTTTTCTTCTCGGGGAGAAAGAACAAGCAGAAACAAAAGGAATACGTGGAGCAGCTCGACGCAATCGACGTCGGCAACAAGGTTAAGACGGCGGGCGGAATTTGCGGGATCGTGCGCGAGGTATGCGACGATAACACCGTGATCATCGAAACGGGCAGCGAGCAAACGGGTAAATCGTTTGTAAAAATGGATAAAGAGCTGATCGCGCAGACGGACGCGAAGGGTCCTACCCAGATCGCGCGCGAGGCGGCGGAAGCGGCGCGCAAGGCGGAAAAGGAAGCCAAAAATCCGAATAAATCTCAGAATTCGGAAAAGGCGGAAGAAAAGGAAGAGAAATCCGAACACGTCGAAGAGCCGACCGTAACGGAAGAGCCGAACAAGACGGAAGAAAACGAAAAAGAGAAAGAATAAACATACGAGCCTCCGCATACCTATGTAGCACGGAGGCTTTTTATATGGAAAATTCATTTTGGAAGCGCGCCGTGTGGGAAGCGGCGAAAGCCGCGCTTTCGGCAACGGCGTTTTGTATTATCGCGGAGGCGATCTTCGCGCTTATCGTGCGGGCGTGCGCGCCCTCGCAGGGAATGATCACGGCGGTGAACTACCTTATTAAAGGCTTGGGGATCTTTGTGTTTTCCATGATCTTTATCAGAAGAGATCGCGCGTTTTTCAAGGGACTTGCGGCGGGATTTTGTTCGGTGTTTCTCACCATGTTTTTGTTCGCCGCGATCGGCGGCGGGTTCCACGTAGGGATCTGGTTTTTGCTGGAGCTCCCGTTGTGCGTGCTCCTCGGCGGCGCGGGCGCGCTTTTGGGAGCGAAATTCGGGAAAGACTGAAAAAATACTTGCAAAATTTTCCTCTGCGTTGTATAATAGAAAAAAACGCAAGGGAGAGTACGCTATGATCAAGACGATTGCAAAGCCCGCGGAGAAAAAGGTTACGGGCTGCGGCGAATGCAGAAGCACCTGCCAGTCCGCTTGCAAAACGAGCTGTACGGTTGGAAACCAGTCGTGCGAGCGCGTGACGAGAGAGAGCAAAATCGAAGAAAACAAGTAAACGAAACAAATGGGCGCAGGGGTAGCGGTTGCCGCTACTCCGCGTTCTATTTATGTCACGGAAAACGTTCAAAAGAGAGTTATGGTACACGTATTTTCTTATCACGATAAATTTTACATATACGACACGGGCAGCGCCTCTTTGCACGAGTGCGACGCGGCAACCGCGCGCGTTTTGGGAAAGGCGGAGGATATCACGGACGAGGAGCTCCGCTCCGCCCTGCCCGATATCGAGGCGTTAAAGGCGCAGGGCTTGCTCTATGCGGAGGAGCCGACGGCGTATCCCATGAAGAGCGGCGAACTGAAGGCGCTTTGCCTGCATATTTGCCACGACTGCAACCTGCGCTGCCGCTACTGCTTTGCCGACGAAGGGGCGTATCATGCAGCGCGCGAGATGATGAGCCTCGATACGGCGAAAAGGGCGATCGATTTCCTGATCGAAAACAGCGGGAAGCGCAAGGTGCTCGAGGTGGACTTTTTCGGCGGCGAGCCGCTGATGAATTTCGAGGTGGTCAAACAGACCGTTTATTACGCCAAGGAAGAGGCGGCGAAGCGCGGCAAGCGGTTTTTGTTTACCACTACCACCAACGGGCTTTTGCTCGACGAGGAAAAGACGGAGTTTTTAAACGCCGAAATGGAGAACGTGGTGCTCTCGCTCGACGGCAGAAAGGAGATCCACGACGAAGTGCGCAAGACGGTGAACGGCAAGGGCAGCTTCGACGTTGTGATCGAAAAAATCAAAAAGTTCGTCCGTGCGCGGGGAGACGGGCACTATTACGTGCGCGGCACGTTTACGGCGAAGAATCTCGACTTTTCCAAGGACGTGCTGTTTTTGGCGGACAGCGGGTTCGATTCGCTCTCGGTAGAACCCGTCGTGACCGACATTCCCGATTTGCAGATCAGGGAGGAGCATCTTCCGCAGATCGAACGGGAATACGAAGCGCTCTGCGACGAGTATATCCGACGCGAGGCGGAGGGGAAGGGATTCAGCTTTTTCCATTTCCACGTAGACTTAGAGGGCGGACCTTGCCTTTCCAAGCGGGTTTCGGCGTGCGGCGCGGGCAACGAATATCTTTCGGTGCTGCCCAACGGCGATATTTATCCCTGCCACCAGTTTGCGGGGGATAAAAAGTGGCGTATGGGCAGCGTTTACAAGGGCACGATTGATCCCGCACTCCGCGCTAAGTTTGCAAACAGCTGTCTGTTCACGCGCAAGAAATGCGGAGACTGTTTTGCCAAGTTTATCTGTTCGGGCGGGTGCAGCGCGAACAACTACCATTATAACGGCGACATCGAAGAGCCTTACGCGATGACCTGCGCCATGATGAAAAAGCGGATCGAATGCGCGATGCACGTTCTTGCGGAGCGGAAATCGCGCGAAAAATAAACGAAAAAATTTAAAATGCCGCATATTTCGGCTTGACGGAAGGCGGCGTTTTACGATATAATGAAGAAAGTGGATTTTTCTATTTAGAAGTTTTCTATTGGGGAAACCCCCATTCGGATAGCAGGAGGAAACGATGGGCAAGGTAAAATCGGCGATTTGCCTGATATTGACGACGTTGATCATCGCCGCGGCGTGCTTTTTCGTCACGGTCACATTTTCGTATGACGACGGTTTGCATACGTGGCATTCCCTTATCAACCTTACGAAAAAAGACGCCACGCTGGGCGGCACGCTGTTAAACGGCGACTATACGGGCGGCAGCTACGCGGCGGTCTATTATCCCGAGGGCGTGATCACGTACAACGAATACGAGAACAACCTCGAAGGCTACGACGCAGCGATCGGCGAATACGAGTCCCGCATTGCTTCGGAGCAGGATGCGAAGAAGGTCGAAGAGCTGAAAAAGAGCCTGAAAGATACGCAGGACAAGCGCGGCGAGTATGCGGAAAAGTACACGAGAAAGGGCACGCTCTGCTTCGAGACGGAAAAGGCGATCGAAAACGGCGAAATTTCGGACGAATTCAAAGCTTCTTTCCAAAGCAACGTTATCGCGTTAAAGGAGCGCTTCGGCGCGCTCGATTTGGACGGCGCGAAGCTTTCCGTACTCGACGGTTACACCGTGCAGGTAACGCTTCCGCAGATGATGAGCAGCCAGAGCGCGGTTTACACCTGGTTTGCTTATACGGGCGAGCTGACCGTTCTGTTCGGCACGGACGAGGATACCGCAACCAAGGTGCTTCCCGAAAACAAGCGCGATTCGAAGATCGGCGACTACGTGAAGGGCTTTTCCACGCGGGCGGCGGCGGACGGACAGCAATACGTTTCCGTTGCGTTTACCGCGGCGGGCGCGGAGGCGATCAAGACCGCCACGGCGGAGCCCGAATCCTCTTCCGCACTTTATTTTAAGGTGGGGGACGATACGGTGATCAGTCTGCGCGTCGAATCCCAGCTCGATCAGAAAACGCTGTATATCGGCGGTAACGACGTTTACAATTCCGAAACGGTCGCGGCGACTGCGTCGCTATTGAACAGCGCGTTAAAGGGTACGCAGGCGGAGCTGAAAATGACCGTCGGCGATATGTACCGTCTGCCCGCTTCGTTCGGCGACAACGCGCTCATGCTCGTGTATATCGCGTTCGGCGTGTGCTTCGTCGGCATGATGGTATTCTTTTTTGCAAGATACGGGCTGCTCGGCTTCGTTCACCTCTATAATTATTTGATTTTCCTGTTTGCGCTTCTTATCTGCCTGTGGGGGATCCCTTTCATTTACCTCAGCGCGGGCACGGTGCTTGCGGTGCTGCTTACCTCGGTGTTGCTTGCGGTAAGCACGGCGATCACTTACGAATATACGAGAAAGCAGTTCGCAACGGGAAAGACGATGTCCGTTTCGGTAAAGAACGGATATAAAAAGTGCTTCTGGCATATCTTCGATATTCATATCGCGTTGGCGGCGTTCTCCTTTGTGCTGTATGCGATCGCGCTTCCCGGGCTTTCGGCGTTCGCGTTTACGCTGGGGCTTGGCACTCTTTTCTCGGGCGTGTGTGCCTTAGCGATCGGTCGGCTGAACTGGGCGTCTATGATGGCGTTTACCAAAAATCAGAGCGGATTCTGCCGCTTTAAAAAGGTGGAGGTAGAGGACGATGAATAAGCGTTTTAAGCCTTTGAAATTACTCCCCGTATGGGCGGCGGTTTCCGCGGCGCTCATCATAGCGGGAATCGTGATATTCGCGTTGTTCGGGTTCAACTATTCGGCGGAGAATCCCCGCACGAAGTCGATTGCGGTCGATTATAACTTTGCCGTGACGCAGGCGGAGCGGGAGGACGAGCTGATCGCCGCCTGCGAAGAAGTGTTAAACGAACAGAAGCTGAGCTACGTGAAGCATGCCCCCGTGGACAAGCTGGAAAACTTTACGGAGACGGGCGGAAAAGAATTGAAGTTTACCTTTGCGGACAGCGTTTCGCGCGAGGCGTTGGACGGCGCTTGCGCCGCGTTGCAGGCGAAGCTGAACGAGTTTAAGGGCAACGATCAGATCATGACGGTAAACGTAGCCGTTCACGAAATTCAGCCCGAGACCTTCGGCGACGCGGCTTGGCGCGGAGCGATTGCGGTCGGCGTCGGCGCGGTGGTCGCGCTTGTCTATCTTGCGGTCCGCTTCGGGATCGGCAGCGCGCTTACGGGGCTGGTCGCCTGCGTAAACGACGTGTTCGTAACGCTCGCGCTGCTTGCCGTGACCCGCCTGCCCTTGTATGCGGCTTCCCCGCTGCTGTTCGCGGCGATCGCGGCGTTTTGCTCGCTGCTGCTGTGGATGGTGCAATGCGCCAAGATGCGCGAAAACTTTAAAGATCCCGTTTATTCCTCGCTCTCCTCCTTCGAGGCGGTGGAAGAGTCTTACAAAACTTCGCTGAAAGCGGTGCTGATTACGGGGGGCTGCATTGCGCTTGCGTTCCTTGTTGTAGGCGCGGTCGCGTCGGCGGGACTGCGGCTGATGGTGCTTCCTGCGCTGATCCCCGTGGCAATTGCGCTCTATTCTTCGTTGCTGCTTGCCCCCGCGCTTCACGTGTATGTGAAAGGCGCGTTCGACAAGGCGAAGGCGAAACGCACCCGCAAGTATACGGGCAAGAAAAAAGCGGACAAAATCGCGGAGTGATCCCGAAAAATCCAAATAAAAAAACGGCGGGATTCTCCCGCCGTTTTCGGTAATTTTCCCATGAAAAAAATCGTACGCGAATTTCAGTTTTCCTCCGAGGAGTCGGAGCAGATTAAATCGCTCGCACGCGCGCTCGACCTTACCGAGACGACGGCGGGGATTCTCTTTGCGCGCGGAATAAACACGGAAGAGAAGATGCGCGCCTTTCTGTCTCCCTCCGCAGAGCATTTCCTTTCGCCCTTTTTAATGCGGGGCATGAAGGAGGCGGTCGCGCTCTTAACGCAGGCGAAAGAGGAGGGGTGGCGGGTAGCCGTGTTTGGCGATTACGACGCGGACGGCATCGGAGCTCTCGCCGTGCTCTCCCGCGCGCTGAAACGCTTCGGGATAGAGCCCTATTTATACGTGCCCGAGCGGACGGACGGCTACGGCATGAGCGTTTCCGCGCTGGACGCGATTTTCGACGAGTTCATGCCCGATCTGATCGTGACGGTAGACTGCGGGATTTCCAACGCGGAAGAGGTGGAATATATTAAAGAGCAGGGGGCGTACGTCATCGTGACCGACCACCACGAGCTGCCCGAGCGTCTGCCCGACTGCATTACCGTAAACCCGAAATTCAAGGACGATTACCCGTACGACAATTTATGCGGCGCTGGGGTGGCATTTAAGCTTGCCGTCGCGCTGTTGGGCGAATCCGCCTACGATCTGGTGGACTTCGCCGCGATCTCCACCGTGGCGGACAGCGTGCCGTTGCTGGACGAAAACCGCGACATCGTGGCGGAGGGCTTAAAGCGGATAACGCAAAATCCCCGCCCCGCGATCGCCGCGCTGTTGGGCGATACGGCGCCCTGCGCCCAGTCGCTCGCCTTTACCGTCGCGCCGCGCATTAACGCCGCGGGCAGAATGGGGGATGCGCGCGCCGCATTGCGCCTTTTCACCACCGACGACGAGGAGGAAATTACGCGGCTTGCCGAGCTGTTGAACCGCTACAACGCGAGCAGACAGAAGTTTTGCGACGAAATGGGTGCGCAGGCGAAGCGGCAGGCGTTGGCGGAGGGCGCTTATTCCAACGTGATCATGATCGCGGGCTGCAACTGGAACGCGGGCTTTTTGGGAATCGCCGCGGCGCGGCTTGCCGAAGAGTTTTCCCGCCCCGCCCTGCTCTTTGCCAAGCACGGCGACCATTACAGGGGCAGCGCGCGCAGCATCGACGGCGTGAACATTTTCGAGGCGTTAAAGGCGTGTTCGGCGGACATCGAAGAGTTCGGCGGGCACTCTCAGGCGGCGGGCGTCAACGTAAAGGAAGAGAATTTCGAGCGGCTGAAACGCTCGCTCGACGCATATATCGGCGCGCACTATGCGCGGGAGGACTTTCTGCCCTCCGTGTTCGTCTGCGGCGAGGGCTTGGGCGCGGATAAAAAGTTTGTGCGCGAGCTGAACGCCCTCGAGCCGTTCGGCGTGGGAAACCGCCGTCCGCTGTTTACCGCGGAGGCGGGGCATACGCAGGCGAGGCTGTTAAAGCCTGCTTCGCCGCACGTGGCGATCGACGGCTGCGGATTCGATTTTATGTATTTCGGCGGGGCGAAGGAGCTCGATTTGCTGCGCAGCGACGTAAATAAAACGCTTGTGTTCGAGTATAACGTATCTACGTTCCGCGGAAGGGAACAATTAAAGGGGATCGTACGCTCGGTGGTGTGCCGCGATACAGGCGCGGAGGAGACGGACCTGACCGCGTTCGAATTTCTGGTGCGTTCGCTTGCGGAGAAGAGGACGGACGCGGAGGCGCTCTGCGAAGCGGACTTAAATGCGTTTCTCGCGCAAAAAACGGAGGAATGCGCCTACGGGCTGTGCGCGGTATATTATAACCGCGAAACGCTTTCCCGTTTTCCCGCGCTTGCGGGGATTTCCTCGGACGTGTTCCGCTTATCTTCGGGCAGCGTTGCCAACGCTCTGCTGTTCGCGCCCGCGCCCGATTGCGATCTTTCGCCCTTCCGCGAGGTCGTGTTCCTAGACGCGCCGCCCGTGCTGCGTTTGCAAACGGGAAACGCGCGCGTTCTTGCAAGCACGGAAAGCCGCGGGTTGGAGCGGTTGCGCGCCCTTTCCGCGGAACGGGAAAATCTTCTGTCGGTGTTCGCGCAGCTGCGTACATTGCCGCTCATCGGCAGCGGCTATGCGGAAGCGGCGGTAAACTTCGGGGCGGAGGATAAGGAGCTGTTCGTGTTCGCCCTTAACGTGTTCGAGGAGTTGGGGCTGATCTCGGACGCGGGCGGCAGATACGAGGTAAACCGCGGCGTGAGGACGGATTTGAGAAATTCCGCCGCATACAACGTTTGGACGGAGCTGAAAAACGGCGGCTGAGGAGGAACGGGCATGGAACCGATACTCATGAAAATATACGAATATTATACGGGGAGCAGCCGCGATATGCTGCTGCGCGCATTCGAATACGCAAAGCGCGCGCACGAAAATCAAAAGCGGGCTTCGGGCGAGCCGTATTTTATCCACCCCTGCGCCGTGGCGGAAATTCTGGTGGAGCTGGGCTTGGACGCCGCCACCATTGCGGGCGCGCTTCTGCACGACGTCATCGAGGATACTCCCGCCACCGAGGAGGATATCTCCCGCGAGTTCGGCGAGGAGGTGCTCACCCTTGTTTCGGGCGTGACGAAGCTGGATAAAATCGTGTTCAAATCGCAGGAGGAGGAAGAGGCGGAGAACTTCCGCAAAATTTTCCTTGCCATGGCGAAGGACATCCGCGTGATCATCATCAAGCTTGCGGACCGCTTGCACAATATGCGCTCTTTAAACTTTCTTTCCAAGGAGCGTCAGCACAAAATGTCCCGCGAAACGCTGGATATTTACGCGCCCATTGCGGGCAGACTGGGTATTTCGCAAATCAAGTGCGAGCTGGAGGATCTGTGCCTGAAATATCTCGACCCCGAGGCGTTCGAGTATCTTGTGGAGAACATTCACCAAAAGCTGGAGGAGCGCAACCGCTTCGTCGATTCGGTGGTGGAGGAAATCAACGAAATTTTAACCGAAAGCAACATTCACGGCGAGGTATTCGGCAGACCCAAGCATTTCTACTCCATTTATAAAAAAATGAAGACCAAGAATAAGGCGCTCGAACAGATTTACGATCTGACCGCCGTCCGCGTGATCGTGGGCACGGTGGACGAGTGCTACGAGGTGTTCGGAAAAATCCATAAAAAGTGGAAGCCCGTTCCCGGGCGGATCAAAGATTATATCGCGACCCCTAAGCCCAACCTTTACCAGTCGCTCCATACCACCGTGGTGACGAACTTCGGACAGCCCTTCGAAATTCAGATACGAACGGAGGAAATGCACCGCACGGCGGAGTACGGTATCGCGGCGCACTGGAAATATAAGGAACAGCGCGACAGCGAGTCCTCGCTCGATCAGCGGATCGCCTGGATCCGCGAGGTGATGGAGTGGCAGGGGGGACTGAGAGATTCCAAGGAGTTTATGGACTCAATCAAGGGCGAGCTGTTCAGCGCGGAGCTGCTCGTGTTTACGCCGCAGGGGAAGGTGATCTCGCTGCCTAACGGCGCGACTCCCGTCGATTTCGCGTACGCTATTCACTCCGAGGTGGGCAACAAGTGCACGGGCGCGAAGGTGAACGGAAAAATCGTTCCGCTCAGCTCGCGGCTCGAGATCGGCGACGTAGTGGAGATCATCACCTCGGCAAACAGTAAGGGACCCTCGCGCGACTGGTTAAAGTTCATCAAGTCCTCTTCCGCCCGCGCGAAAATAAAATCCTTCTACAAAAAGGAGATGAAGGAGGATAATATCCGCCTGGGGCGGAGTATGCTCGAGGAGGCGGCAAAGCGCAAGGGCGTCGCCCTTACCGATATTTTGACGGCGGAAAGCTTTAAAAAAATCTCGGAAAAGCTGGTGTTCGATACGCAGGAGGAAATGTTCTCCTCCATCGGCTGCGGGGCGATTTCCGTCAATCAGGTGTTTTTCAAGCTGTTGGATTATTTCCGCAAGGAAGTTCCCCAGCCCGTGACGCTCGCGCCCTTTAAGAGTAAGAACGCAAAGGGCACCGTAACCATTAAGGGCATGACGGGCTTGCTCGTCTCGTTCGCGGGGTGCTGTTCGCCCGTTCCGGGAGACGAGATCGTGGGCTTCGTCACCCGCGGGCGGGGCGTGGTGGTGCACCGCAAGGATTGCCCCAATATTCGCAATACCGAAGAGGAGCGTTTACAGCCCGCCGAGTGGGTGAGCTCGGAGGGGGGCGCGCAGTATAAAGCGGCGATCGTGGTGACGGCGGACGAACAGGGCGCGGCGCTCTCCGCCATTTCGGGCAGCGTGGCGGAAATGAAGCTTTCCATCACCTCCATCAACGGCAGATACGATAAGAATAATTCTGCGATCGTCGAGGTTACCGTTTCGTTGACGGGCAAGCAGGACGTGGACGTGCTGATCAAAAAGATAAAGTCTCACGCCAAAATTATCGACGTAAGACGACTTTCCAACTAAGGGGCGGCGATGAAGGTTTATACGATTTCACCGAGGGGCTTTGCGGCAAACGCTTACCTTATTACGGCGGACGGAAAAACCGCCCTCTGCATCGACCCCGCGCAGCCGAGTATATTGAGCGAGGCGGAGAAACGGGGCTTGCAGGTAAAATACGTCTTGCTCACGCACGGGCATTTCGACCATATCGGGGGCGTTTCGGCATTGCAGCAGGCGGGCGCCAAGGCGGGCTGTTTGGACAAAGAGCAGTCGCTCGTCCTCGGCAAAGAGAATCTGGCGGAGGCGTTCGGGGTTTCCGTTCCGCCCTTTTCCGTGGACTTTACGCTGAAAGACGGCGAGAAAACGGAGCTTTGCGGGATTTCCGTTTCCGTTCTGGCGACTCCCGGACATACGGCGGGGAGCTGCTGCTATTTTATCGGAGAAAACCTGTTTACGGGCGATACGCTGTTTGCGGGGAGCGTCGGCAGAACGGACTTTCCTACGGGGAGCTTCCGCGAGCTGGAAAAGAGCGTGAAAAAGTTATATGCGCTTGCGGGCAACTATAAGATCTATGCGGGGCACGGCGAGGAAACCACTCTCGAACACGAACGAAAATTCAACGGATATATCAAGGCATGATCAATTCTTCTTTACAGTGGCTGGAACCCGAGCTGATGGACGTGATTCGTCTGTTCGGCGCGGAGAATACGGAAATCGCGCACGAGTTCGACGGCGAGGGCGCATATTTTTGCAACACTTTTCATATGGGCGGGCGCGAATACGTCTTTCGGGACACCACGCTTTCGCCCGCGCCCTATAAGAGCCTGATAAAGCGAACGGCGAAGCTGGCTCTGTATCGGCTGCTGAGCGAATTTTATCGCAAAAAACTTCCGTGGGGGTCGCTCACGGGGATCCGTCCCACGCGGCTAGCCTATCAGGAATTGCAATGGGCGGAGGATTTTGCCCCGCTCTTTCACGAGCTGGGCGTATCGGAAGAGAATACGGAGCTCGTTAAGCGGGTGATCGAGGGGCAAAAGGGGATTTACGAACGGAAAGAGGGAAACTGCGATCTGTTCGTTTCGCTTCCGTTCTGTCCCACCAAGTGCGTTTACTGCTCCTTCGTCACCGCGCCCATCAATAAAACGCGGCAGTATATTCCCGACTATCTTTCGGCGCTCGAACGCGAGCTGGCGGCGGCAAAGCCGCTGATAAAAAACCTGCGTTCGGTGTACGTGGGCGGAGGAACGCCCTTCGCGCTGGAAGCGGACGAGCTGGAACGGGTTTTAAAAGCGATCGCGCCGCTGCGGGATAACGGCTGCGAATATACCGTGGAGGCGGGGCGCCCGGACGTGTTCACGCGCGAAAAGCTCGATTTGTGCAAGAAATACGGCGTAACGCGCATATGCATCAACGCGCAGAGCTTTTCGGACAGAACGTTGCAGGCGATCGGCAGAAAGCACACGGTCGAGCAGGTGCGGGAGGCGTTCGCGCTTGCCGAGCCGTACGGATTTGCGATAAATTGCGACCTGATCGCGGGGCTTACGGGCGAGCGCTTGGAGGAGTTCCGCGCAGGGATCGACGAGGCTGTTTCGCTTGCGCCCGAAAATATTACCGTGCACACGCTCTGTTTAAAGGCGGGCGCGCAGCTCAAAGAGGAGGTTTCCGCGCTGGACGACGGCTGTTTGGCGCAAATGATCGCGTATTCGCGCCGAAAGCTGACGGAAGCGGGCTACGAGCCCTATTATTTGTATCGGCAGAAATATATGGCGGGCGCGCACGAGAACGTGGGCTGGACGAAGCGTGGCTATGCCTCGGTGTATAATATCGACGTCATGGAAGAAATTGCGGATAATCTGGCGGTGGGGGCGAACGCCATCAGCAAGCGCGTGTCGCTGAAAGAAGGCAGAATCGAACGCGCGGGAAGCCCTAAGGATATTCCCACATATTTAAATAAGGTCGATAAACTGATCGCGCAGACAAAAGAGTTGTTCGGCGATTTCGAATAATTTTGTGCTTTCCCTTGTCATTCTGAGGGAGCGAAGCGACCGCGAGAATCTTATGGCGAGGGCGGACTTTGTGCAGGGGATTCTTTCGCTTCGCTCTGAATGACAGAAATGGCGGGGCAGAATGAAAGATCAAAGTATTGTTTACGTGTCGCCGAAAAAATAATCCACCCGCGCAGCGGGTGGATTATTCTTGTTTTCGTTTTGTACCGAATTCATCTTCTAATCCTAACAAAAAATCGGTTGTAACGTCAAAATATAAAGCAATCGATAATAATTCATCGAAACACGGTTCAATATAACCCAGTTTCCAGTTGGAAAGTTTTTGTTTGGTAATATTGAGTTCGGAGCTGATTTGATTTTGTTTTTTTCCGCTTTCCCGAATTAACTCTTGGAGACGGGTGGTAAATAAATTTTTCATTTTGAATTATTAGTATCAAAAAATGGGACTAAATGCTTGACAGTCCTAAATTTTGTGACTATAATAGGATTATCAACCTACGGAGGAAAGATACAATGAGCATACAGGATTTTACGCTTTGGCTGGCTTCCATGATTCGGGACGAGGCGGAAGGAACGGTAGAGGTAAAGGGGAACGAAATAACGGTAACTTTTACGGACGGTGTTGTAAGAACGGTCGAAGTAAAATAACAGAATTTAAAATAAAATCCTCTTAAAATCCTTTGACAAGCAAGGAAAAATGTGGTATTCTTATAAAGACGTGCGCGAGGAGCTCCGCTCTCCACGGTACTCTTGGCGACACGCGGCAGCCGAAAGGCAATTCCATAAGGAGGATAAAAGCAAATGGAAAAGTCGGAAATCATTGCGAAATTTGCTTCGCACGAGGGGGACACGGGTTCGCCCGAGGTTCAGATCGCGCTTTTGACCGAGCGGATCAATCACCTTAACGAGCACTTGAAGCTTCACAAGCACGACAACCACTCCCGTCGCGGGCTTTTAAAAATGGTCGGAAAAAGACGCGGTCTTTTGGACTATTTAAAGGCGAAAGACATCGAGCGGTACAGAACCGTTGTCGCGGCTTTGGAACTTCGCAAATAACGAACGAAACAGGGCGGGGATTTGTTCCGCCCTTTTTCTTGTGAAATCGCCTTTCCGTCGAGGCGGCGGCGGGGCTAAGAACAGGGCTAAGTATAAGGAGATAAAAATATGACAGCTAATTACAAAGAATTCAAATTCCAGGTCGGCGGAAGAGAAATTACCGTCGAGACGGGCAAATATGCCGAGCAGACGAACGGCGCGTGCGTCGTGCGCTGCGGTGAAACCGCCGTAATGGTTACGGTGTGTATGTCCGCTTCCCCCAGAGACGGCATGGATTTCTTCCCGCTGCAAGTCGATTACGAAGAAAAAATGTTCGCCGTAGGTAAAATCCCCGGCGGATTCAAACGCCGCGAGGGCAGGGCGAGCGACAAAGCCATTTTAACGGCTCGCCTCATCGACCGCCCCCTGCGCCCGCTCTTCCCCAAGGGACTGTTTAACGACGTGGTGGTTATCGCCACCGCCCTTTCGGTAGAGCCCGACGTCGCGCCCGAGCCCCTCGCCATGATCGGCTCGTCGATCGCGATCGCGATTTCCGATATCCCCTGGGCGGGTCCCACAGGTTCGGTCGTGGTCGGATTGGTAGACGGCGAATACGTGATCAATCCCGACGCCGCGCAGCGCGAAAAGAGCACTATTCACCTCAATCTCGCGGGCACCAAGGACGCTATTTTGATGATCGAGGCGGGTGCGGACGAAGTGACCAACGACGAAATGGTGGGCGCCATTATGTTCGGTCATAAAGAAATCAAAAAAATCTGCGAGTTTATCGAGAGCACGATCGTTCCCGCGGTCGGTAAGCCCAAAAAGGAAATCGAGCTCTATCACGTGCCCGAGGAGTTGGACAAAGAGGTTCGCGCGTTTGCCGAAAAGAAAATCGAATGGGCGATCGACACGACGGATAGAAAGGAGCGCGAGGTGCGCTACGAGCAGGTCGAAAAGGAAACTTTGGAGCACTTTGCCGAAGTTTATCCCGACAATGCGAGAGAAATCAAGGACAGCATTTATTATCTGAATAAAGAGAAGATCCGCGCGAAGATTTTCGATAAGGGGATTCGTCCCGACGGCAGAGGGTTAAAGGACGTTCGTCCCATATGGTGCGAACGCAGCGTATTGCCTCGCGTTCACGGTTCCGCCGTATTTACCAGAGGACAGACGCAGACGCTTACCACCTGCACGCTCGATATGCTGGCGGCGGCGCAGAAACTCGAGGGACTGGACGACGAAACGCAAAAGCGATATATGCACCAGTACAACTTCCCCGGCTACTGTACGGGCGAGGCGAAGGCGCTTCGCAGCGCGGGCAGACGCGAAATCGGTCACGGCGCCCTTGCAGAGCGCGCGCTCGTTCCCGTCATTCCCGACGAGGTTTCTTTCCCTTACGCGATCCGCGTGGTAAACGATATCCTTTCTTCGAACGGTTCTTCGTCCATGGCTTCGGTCTGCGGCTCGACGATGGCGCTGATGGACGCGGGCGTCCCCATCAAGGCTCCCGTGGCGGGCGTTGCAATGGGACTCATCAAAAATCAGGAAACGGGCGAATTCCGCGTGCTTACGGATATTCAGGGCTTGGAAGATTTCCTCGGCGATATGGACTTTAAGGTGGCGGGTACCGAAAAGGGCATTACCGCCATTCAGATGGACATTAAAATTAAGGGCATTTCCGAAGAGATCATGCACACGGCGATCAACCAGGCGAACGAGGGCAGACAGTTCATCTTAAAGAAGATGCTCGAATGCGTGCCCGAAGTCGCGCCCGAAATGAGCAAATACGCGCCCCGCATTATCTCCTTCCATATCGACCCCGAAAAAATCGGCGACGTGGTCGGCAAGCAGGGCAAGGTGATCAACTCGATCATTGCCGAAACGGGTACCAAAATCGACATCGAAGAGGACGGCACCGTTTGCATCGCCTCTTACGGCGATCCCGAATCGGCGCAGCGCGCCAAGGCGATCGTGGAAAGCATTGTGCACGATCCCGAAGTGGGCGACAGATTTATCGGTTCGGTGGTGAGAATTCTTTCCAAGGTAGGGGCGTTCGTAGAGTTTGCGCCCGGCAAGGACGGAATGATCCATATTTCCAAGATGAGCGACAAGCGCGTGGAGAGCGTGGAGGACGTGCTCTCGATCGGCGACGTGGTGAAGGTGGAAATTATCAAAATCGGCGAAAAGGGAATCGACTTTAAGCTGCTTGAAAAAATGAATTAACCTTTTTACGGAAGAAATACTTATGAGAAGAAAGGTCGTCGGCTTACGTCGGCGACCTTCGGTCTACCTGTTAAAATATATGCGCGGCGGAACGTATGCGGACGGGCGCACGAGAGCGCAAAATCACCGCAGTATGCGCGCTGTCGAATATGTATTTTCGTGCATTTGAACCGAAAGAATGATTCTTGTAAAATTTCCGTTTAAAATTCGGAAATTCCGCCCGCAACGCTTGACGAAACGGGAAAAAGCGTTTAAAATAAGAAAGTACGAAAGAATGTTAAGGAGCACCGTTCAAAATGATTACACACGGAAACGAAATTAAGCTGTTTGCGGGCAGTTCGAACCGCCCGCTTGCAGAGGCGATCGCAACCAAACTCAACACGACGCTGGGCGAGATCGAGGTGGGCAAATTCTCCGACGGAGAAACGAGCGTTCATATCGGCGAGACCGTCCGCGGGCGCGATCTGTTTATTATTCAGTCTACCTCTTATCCCGTAAACGACAACTTGATGGAGCTCCTTATTATGATAGACGCGGCGAAGCGCGCTTCGGCGGGGCGGATCACCGCGGTAATGCCCTATTTCGGCTATGCCCGTCAGGACAGAAAGGCGCGCTCGCGCGATCCCATTACTGCAAAGCTCGTTGCCGATCTGTTGACCTCGGCAGGCGCGGACAGAGTGCTCACCATGGATCTGCACGCTTCGCAGATTCAGGGATTTTTCAATATTCCCGTAGATAATCTTTTGGGCGGACCCACGCTCTACAATTATTTTTCGGACAAGCTGGACGAAAATTACGTGGTGGTTTCCCCCGATATCGGCAGCGTAAACCGCGCGAGAAAGGTGGCGGAACGGCTGAATTGTCCCATGGCGATTATCGACAAGCGCCGCCCCAAGGCGAACGTGATGGAGGTTATGAACATTATCGGCAACGTGGAGGGCAAGAAGTGCCTGCTCGTCGACGATATGATCGACACGGCGGGAACGATCGTACAGGGCGCGCAGGCGCTCGTCGATAAGGGCGCGACCGAAATTCATGCCTGCTGCACGCACGCGGTGCTCTCCGGTCCCGCAATCGAGCGGCTGGAAAAATCTGCGATCAACGAACTGGTAATGCTCGACACCATCGCACTGCCCGCGGAGAAAAAGCTTTCCAAAATGAAGATTTTAACTACGGCGGATATCTTTGCCGCGGCGATCGAGAACGTTTACCTCGACAGACCGATGAGCAAAATTTACGACTGACGACTTCGCCGCCGCGATTTGCGGCGGTTTTTTATTGCAGTCCGTCATTTCAAGTCGGCAGAAAAATTGCCTGCGGCTCGTGCCGCCGTTAGGAGCTGGGCGGACTGCGTGCGGGGGATTCCTTCGCTGCGCTCTGAATGACAGTGGAACGGCGGGGCAGAATGACGGGTAACGGCAGGTCGGACTGCGTGCGGGGGATTCCTTCGCTGCGCTCTGAATGACAGTGGAACGGCGGGGCAGAATGACGGGTAACGGCGGGGCGGACTGCGTTCATGGGATTCCTTCGCTGCGCTCTGAATGACAGTGGAACGGCGGAGCAGAATGATGGGAACGGCGGGCGGAATTGCGGGGGCTTCCTGTTGTCATTCTGAGGGAGCGGAGCGACCGCGAGAATCTTGTAGATTCTGAAAAAATTTAAACGGCAACAAAACACGGGGAGGGAAAATATGTTCCTGATCGTAGGGCTGGGAAATCCCGAAGAAAAATACGCAAAGACCTTTCATAATTTAGGGTTCCTCGCCGCGGGAGATTGCGCCGCGCAGCTGGGCGTAAAATTCAAAAAAAAGGAATGCGAGGCGAGCGTTGCGGAAGGCTATCTCGGCGGCGAAAAGGTGATTATCGCCCGCCCGCTTACCTATATGAACGCTTCGGGCAGGGCGGTAAAGCAGCTGGTGAAAAAATATAAAGTCTCGCCCGAGGAGCTTGTCGTGCTGTACGACGATTACGATATTCCCAAGGGGCACGTGCGCATCCGCCCTTCGGGCAGCGCGGGCACGCATAACGGAATGCGCTCGGTGATCGCCGAGCTCGGCTTTACGCAGTTCGCGCGTATCCGGATCGGGATCAGGGACGAGGCGGCGAACATTCCCATTATCGACTACGTGCTTTCGGAAATCAAAAAGGACGATTACGATTTGTTCGCGTCCGCGTGCACGCGCGCGGCGGAGGCGGCTCTGCTCTTTGCAAAAGGCGAGAGCGCGGAGCGCGTAATGAGCAAGTATAACGGATGAGAGATTTTTTTTCGTTTGAAAACTTAAAAGGGGATTATCCGCAGCTGGGACAGGACCTGTTAAACGGCTTGCCCGCGGCGGCGTTCGGACTGAGCGATCCCCAAAAATATCTGATCGCCTCCCTGTTCGCGGGGAGGGCGGTTTATCTTGCGCCCGACGCGCTCGCGGCGAAGCGCGCGGCGGAGGCGATCCGCACCCTTTCGGGCAAACAATGCGCGCTCCTCACCGCCAAGGACGAGGTGCTCACTTACCGCAAGGCGGGCTCTAAGGACGCGCTATACAGCCGCCTGACCGCCCTTTACGAGTGGCGCGATGGTGCGGATATTCTGGTTTGCGACATCGAAGCCGCGGTGCAATTAGTGCCCGAAACGCTGCCCGTGTTCCGTCTGCAAACGGGCAAAGAAACGGAAATGCGCGCCTTAGTGGAGGCGCTTACGCTCGCGGGATATCGGCGCGAATACACGGTGGAAAGCAAGGGCGCGTTCGCCGTCCGCGGAGACATTCTCGACCTGTTCCCCGTAAACTGCGAGCACCCCGTGCGCGTGGACTTTTTCGGCGACGAGGTGGAGAGCATCAAGCCGTACGACGAGATCACGGGGGAGCGCTACCCGCAGCTCACGAGTTTAAACGTGGTTTCCGCTACCGACGCCGTGTATTCGGAAGAGGATCGGGCGCGTTTCAAGGAGCTGTTCGCGCAGGAGCTGAAACGAGCTCCTTCGGAAACTGCCCGCGCCCGACTTTCGCAGATCGCCGCGGAAATTTCGGCGGGGGAAATTTTCGACTTCGTTTTGCCCGAACTTAAAAATTCCCGCGACTTTTTCTCGACGCTTCCTCCCGACGTTCTGCTGATATTCGACGAGTGCAAGCTGATCAAGGATAAGTTAGAGGGGCTCTATAAGGAGCATTACGAGCGGTTTTCCATGCTGAAAGAGGGCGGGGAAGCCATGAGCTTTTCGGTGCGGCAATACGCCCCGTTCGAATCGGTCTCCGATTTAAAGCGGTTTCGCGCGGTCGCGCTCTCCTCGTTCGTGAGCAACGCGTACTTTTTTAATCCTATCCGCACTTATAATCTGCCGTCCGGTCCCGCGAGGAGATACCTCAACTCTCTGCCCGACATGTTTACGGACGTGCGCGCGTGGCTGAAAACGGGATACCGCATTTTACTGTTCGCGGGCAGCGCGGAACGGGCGGAAAAGCTGCGCGAGGAGCTTTCGCAGGAATACCTGCCCGTGGCTCCGCTGCCGTCCTCGTTGGAGGCGTTCAAGGGGATCGGCGTGCGTGCGGAGCCGTTGGACAAGGGCTTTTTGCTGCACGAGTGTAAGCTCGCCGTGATCGGCACGAGCGATCTGTTTACCAAGGCGCCCGCGCAGCGCAGAATTAAAAAGCGCAGGGGAGATCTGTTCCTCGCGCCCGAGGTGGGCGACTACGCCGTGCACGAAAAATACGGCGTGGGCAGGATCACGGGCACCAAAAAGATAGAGACGACGGACGGCGTAAAGGAATACGTTGCGCTTGCCTATAAGGACGGCGACTGCCTGTACGTGCCCGTCGAACAGATGGACGTGCTGTCCAAATACATGGGCGGGGACAATCCCGCGCTCTCCAAAATCGGCGGGGGCGAGTTCGAGCGGGTAAAGGCGCGCGTGCGCGCTTCCCTCAAAAAAATGGCGTTCGACTTAAAGCAGCTGTATGCCGAGCGCAGCGAGCAGCGGGGCTACGTCTTTCCCGAATACGCGGAGGAGATGGAGGAGTTCGAGGCGGCGTTTCCCTACGAAGAGACGCCCGACCAGCTCACCTCGATCGAGGAAATCAAGCGGGATATGTGCTCGGAAAAGGTGATGGACCGCCTTTTGTGCGGCGACGTGGGCTTCGGAAAAACGGAGGTCGCGCTCCGCGCCGCTTATCTTTGTATTCTGGCGGGACGGCAAGTCGCGCTGATGTGTCCCTCCACGGTGCTGTCCGAGCAGCACTACCGTACCGCCGTCGAGCGGATGAAAGAATTCGGCGTGCGCGTGGAGGCGTTAAACCGCTTTCGCACGGAGCGGGAGCAAAACAGAATTTTGTCCGCCCTCGAAAAGGGGGACGTGGATCTGCTCATCGGCACGCACAGGCTGCTCTCCAAGGACGTGAAATTTCACGATCTGGGCTTGCTCGTTTTGGACGAGGAGCAGCGCTTCGGCGTGGAGCATAAGGAGAAAATAAAAAACATCAAGCGCGACGTGGACTGCCTTACCATGACGGCGACTCCCATTCCCCGTACGCTCCATTTGTCCCTTTCGGGAATCCGCGATATTTCCACCATTCAGACGCCCCCGCACGCCCGCCTACCCGTTCAGACGTACGTGGCGGAGGAAACGGAAACGCTGGTGCGCGACGCCTGCGTGCGCGAGATCGCGCGCGGCGGTCAGATATTTTTACTGTATAACAAGGTGGAGAGCATCTATTCCTACGCGCACCGCTTGCAGGAGATCGTGCCCGAGGCGCGCGTCTGCGTGGCGCACGGAAGAATGGAAAAGTCCGTGCTCGAAAACAACGTGTTCGGCTTTTATCGGGGCGAATACGACGTGCTGGTTACCACCACGATCATTGAAAACGGGATCGACTTGCCCAACGCAAATACTTTAATCGCGATCGACGCGGACAGGCTGGGGATATCGCAGCTGTACCAGCTGCGCGGCAGAGTGGGGCGGGGCACGCGGCTGGCGCACGCCTACTTTACCTACAAGCCCGAGCGGGTGATGACGGAGACCGCCGCCGAACGCTTAAAGGCAATCATGCAGTTTACCGAGTTGGGTTCGGGCTTCCGCATCGCCATGCGCGATTTGGAGATCCGCGGCGCGGGAAACGTGCTGGGCGCCGAACAGCACGGGCACATGGACAAGGTGGGCTACGAGCTGTACGCCAAAATTTTAAAGGAAGAGCTCACGGGCGAGCGGCAGGAAGCCGTCGACCTCGACATCAAGACGGCTTCGTTTATTCCCGAGGCGTACGTGGAGTCCAACGCGGGGCGCATGGATTGCTATAAGCAGATCGCCGAGATCAAGAACGCGAACGACTATAAGCGCGTGTGCACCTCCATGGAGGAGACGTACGGACCGCTTCCCGTCGAAACGCTCAACCTTTTAATTATCGCGCTGATGAAGAGCTACGCCTCCCGCTTCCATGTGAAAAAAATCTCGGTGGGACCCAAGGGCGGCGCGTTCGAATTCTCCTCGATCGAAGCGCTCTCTTCCCGCGGGGCGGCGGAGGCGATGGAAAAATACCGTCAGATTTTAAGTCTGGATATGACCAGCGCGCCCGTGCTGCGCTTCCGCTTTATGGGCGACGGCGGAAAAACAATGGTGCAAATGACGAAATTTTTAAAATTTGCGCTAACTTTTGCGTGAATTTCATAAAAAAGAATTGCGAAAAATCCGCAAATAGGTTATAATGATTAAAGTGTATCATGCAGAATTATCTGCATTGGGAAATTATTCGGAGCAAACGTTATGAAAAAAAGAACAAAAGCGGCTGCGGCGGTTTCGATTGCGCTCGTGTTGGCGTGCGGAGCATTCGCGGGATGCGATTTAATTACGACGGACGCAAGCAGGGATATGCAGCAGATTATTGCGGAGGTGGATATCTCCTCTTCCGCCGATTTTGCCAAAGACGGAGAATTCGACGGGTTCCAGTCCGCCGTCGGCAAAGCGGAAATCAGCAAGCGCGATCTGATTGCGAGCTTTATCGCAAACTATTCCTCGTTCTCTTCCTACGTGCAATCGGGAAGCGCGACGATGAAGAGCATTTTCGACACGCTGAGCAACTCCCTGGTGGAGCGGCAGATCTATTTGCAGTACGCCAAGGCGTATCTGCTCAAATACGGTGCGTGGAAGGAGGAGAGCGCGGAACGCGAAACGTTCAGCCTTTCCGAATACGAAAAGCTTTTGCAGCAGGAATACAAGTCCGACGTCGAGCGCGACGTGGTGCTTTTGGGCTTTTTCCTCACGCAGGAGGAGCGCGACAGAACGGATTATAATCTCCGTGTCATGTTTAACGGCGCGATCGACGACGCCGAGGAAGAGTTTATCGACAAAACCGACGACGAAACGGAGTACGAAAGCGACGTGCGCACGCTCCCCACGGGCGTGGGTACGGAGAATTCCGACTATTACGACACCGCGTACAGAATTTACACGGGCGCGGGCGACAACGCCACCAACTACGGCTCCTACGAGCGGCTGAAAAATTCCACCGTCACTTCCAGACGGCAGGCGTACGATAAGTTCCTTTCCAACCTTCGCCGCAACAATCTGTTGCTGGCGGGCGAGAACACCAACGATATCGAAACGCTCAGCTACTTTCAAATCGAACGCAAATCCGCTTACGAGGACTCGCTCGTGCGCAAGCTTTCGGATACGTTCACGGCGGAAGCGGTTGCCAAAATCACCGAGGAATGGTGCAACGAGCAGTTCGCGAACGCACTCCGTAACCAGACGGACAACTTTAAAAACAACCCGTCCGCACTGAAAACCGCGCTCGACGGCGTTTCGGATACCTCGTTCGTGCTCACCTCGCCGGACAACCTCAACTACGGCTTTGTGTACAACATTCTGCTTCCCTTCTCGGCAAAGCAGGAGGAGGAGCTCGCCGACGCCGATCAGGACTATGCGGACGGCAAGGGCAACAAGTTCGAAACGCGCGCCCGCCTTTTAAGCAACGTGACCGCGACCGACTTGCGCGGAAGCTGGTTTACGGGCGAAACCGACCATTCGTTTACGGCGCAGAGCGAGCTGAACGCCTACACGGGCGGCAACGCAAACAGAACGCTTTTGTTCTTCGAGGACGAATTACAGGGCGAAAACGGCAAATACGAACGCATAAATAATTACCTCGGGAAATATACCTATAACGGGACGTACGACGAGGAGAACCGCGTTTACGAACCGAACGTGATCAAAATCGACGATTTTATCGCTGAAATGCAGGGTTATTTAAACCACGTGCTCGGGGCGGGCAGCGCGTCGGGCGAGAGAACAGAGAGCTACGGCAAGAATTATTACAATGCCGACGGAACGGTGAATTATGAGTCTTTCCTTTATTTCAAAGGAAAGGTGAATTTCGATAAATTCAACGCGAACGAGATTTTTAAGAGCGGCAGCAGGGAAAACCTCGCCATGTCGGCGATCAACGAATTGCTGTTCGCTTACAATACCGACCCGGGCGGCTTTAACAAATATCTCGGCTATGCGGTGGTCGCCGATAAGACCGACTTCGTTTCCGAGTTCGAGTACGCGGCGCAGCTTGCGGTAAAGGGCGGCGCGGGCACCTATACGGTGGCTCCCTCCGACTACGGCTGGCACATTATGTATTGCACGTTCTCCTACGTGGATTGCGTGGAGGGCACGGCGTCTCCCTACAAGTTCGAATATTCTCAGCGTTACGAAGAGGGGACGTTCTCCAACCTGTATTTCGAGAGCTTGAAGCCCGAGGCGGTGAACACGGACGCGACCAACCGCCGCACGAAGATCATCAGCTCGTTTAAGGATTGTTCTACGGTTTACGAGGAGCGTTATTCCGATTGGTCGAACATCGGCTGATCGTTTGGTAGACCGAAATTTCGGAAAAGGAACGGAATATGACGGTTTTCGAATCCATTTGGAAATCTATGATATTAGGTACGGTGCAGGGACTCACGGAGTTCCTGCCCGTTTCGTCAAGCGGGCATTTGACGTTGATGCAGGAAATTTTGCGGTACGAGATCGCCGAGGGCGGAAAAATGTTCGTGAATATCCTGCTGCACTTCGGCACGCTGATCGCCGTGCTGTTCGTGTTCTGGCGGGATATCCTCGCGCTTTTCCGCAAGCCCTTTAAAACGCTGCTTATGCTGATTGTCGCCACCATTCCCGCGGGCGTCGTAGGATTGCTGTTAAACGACAAAATAGGGGCGCTGTTCGAGCCCTCGCAAAACGCGCGCTGGCTGGCGTATCTTGCGATTTTTTTCGCGGTGACCGCGCTGATGCTGCTAATTACAGAGTATGTCGCCAAACGCCGGAAAAAGCACCGTCCGCTCGGCTGGGGGAACGCCGCGGCGATGGGCGTAATGCAGGCGTTCGCGCTCTTCCCGGGGATTTCGCGCAGCGGCTCCACCATTGCCGCGGGCGTGGTTTCGGGAGCCAAGACGGAGGACGTGGCGAAGTTTTCGTTTTTAATGAGTATTCCCGTAATACTGGGCAGCCTTGTGCTCGAACTGAAAGACGTGATATTTCCTGCCGAAGGCGTTTCGCTCGTGTTGGGCGCGGCGGAGATTTGGGGAATGCTCGCGGGGGTGGTCTGCTCCGCCGTCTCGGGACTGTTCGCCATTAAGGTAATGTTAAAGGTGATCGGAAAAGCCAACTACAAGTGGTTTTCGCTGTATCTGGTGATGCTGTCGCTCAGTTGCTTCTGGCTGGATATTTTGGGCGTTTTGGTATAATTTTGCTTTTGCTCCGCAAATTAAGGGCAGAGGTGAAGCATGAAACTGCATTGCGGAGACAAATGTCCCAGAACGGGAACGTACAACGTAAAGAACAAAAAGGGGGCGGCGGTCAGCTCGATTTATATCGGCGAGGGCGAGAGTATGCCCCCCACGCAGTATTCCGACTGTTATTACGAATGGGACGAATAAAAAAACGGACGGGGTCCCCGTCCGTTTTTTTATAAATATTTTTGAAAAACGGCGGAAAAACCGTTGACAAACGCAGGGGAATTTGTTAAACTGTTACAGTCAAGCAGAGGTAACCCCTTCTCTCCGCGGCGCTTACGGTGCGCGGGTCGATAGTTTTTGGAAAGTTTGCGCGGATTCTCCGCGGGATTTTAACGGAAATTTACGGGTTGCGCTTTGCGCGACCCGTTATTTTTTTGAGAGGTGAAAAGCAATTAAACCGCAAAATCAGATGAATGGGGAAATCCGCGACCGCGAAATCAGAGTTATTTCGTCGTCGGGGGAGATGCTGGGGGTCATGTCGCCGAGAGAGGCGCTGCGCCTCGCGGAAGAGGAAAATCTCGACCTTGTGAAAATTTCGCCCAATGCCGTTCCGCCCGTCTGCAAAATTATGGACTGGGGCAAATTCAAATTCGAACAGGCGAAAAAGGCGAAAGAAAACCGCAAGAATCAAAAAATCGTCGAGCTGAAAGAGGTTCAGCTTTCCATGACGATCGACGTGGGCGATTTAAACGTAAAGGCAAAGCAGGCGCGCAAATTCCTGGAAGCGGGAAATAAGGTAAAGGTTTCCATTCGTCTCCGTGGCAGACAGATGGCGCACAGCTCGATCGCCAAGGACGTTATGACGGGCTTTTACGAATCGTTAAAGGACGTCGCGGCAATCGAAAAGCCCATGAACATGGAAGGCAGAAACATTATTATGATATTGGCGCCCGCCGCGAAAAAGTAAGCGGGTTAAAATAAAAACGATTGTATAATTTGGAGGATAAAGGTATGCCGAAACAGAAATCGCACAGCGGTTCCAAAAAACGCTTCTGGCTTACGGGCACCGGCAAGGTCAACAGACCCCACGGCGGCAAGAACCATAAAGCGGAAACCAAGAACAGAAAGAGAAAGAGAAATCTTCGTCAGACGACGCTCGTTTCCTCTGCGCAGGAAAACAACGTGAAGAAGATGATTCCTTACAAGGATTAACGGGAGGGTGATATGCGTATTAAAAGAGGCGTAAACGCAATTAAAAAACGCAGAAAGATTTTTAAGCTTTCTAAGGGCTATTTCGGAAACAAGAGCAAAAACTACCGCATCGCGAGAGAAGCGGTGATGAAGTCCCTCAACTATGCCTACGTCGGCAGAAAGTTGAGAAAGCGCGATATGCGCAGTCTTTGGATCGCCCGTATCAACGCAGGCGCGCGCGAGAACGGACTTTCCTATTCCAGACTCATGCACGGCTTAAAGGTTGCGGGGATCGAGCTGAACCGCAAGGTGCTTGCCGACCTCGCCGTATCGGATGCGAAGGCGTTTGCCGAGATCTGCGAAAAGGCGAAAGCCGCAATTTAACAAAAAGAAAGACAAGCCTTTTAATAAAAGGCTTTTTTCTCATTAAAATGGTTATCGTATCGAAAAACAATCCGCTCGTAAAAGAACTTGCCGCGTTGAAAGAGAAAAAGTTCCGCAAGGAAAGGGGCGCCTTTCTCGTCGAGGGCGAGAAGATGGTGCGCGAATGTCTGAAAAGCGGGTTAGCCGTTTCGCGGGTGATTGCGCGCGAAGATTACCGCGGGGAGATCGTCCCCGATGCCGTGCTCGGGCAGGATGCGTTTAAGGCGGTCTGCGACGAAAAGACTCCTCAGCGGCTTTTGGCGGAGGTGAAGCTCCCGCAGACGGAATTGCGGGCGCCGCAGGCTTCCTGTCTGCTGCTCGACGGCGTCTCCGACCCCGCCAACGTGGGCGCGATCGTGCGGACCGCGGTTGCCGCGGGCTATCGGGAGATTTATTGCGTTTCCTGTGCGGACCCGTATTCGCCCAAGAGCGTGCGGGCAAGCATGAGCGGCGTGTTTTTCGCAACGGTCATGCAGGGCTCCCGCGAGGAGGCGTTGCGTTCGCTTGCGGGCGTTCCGCTGATCGCGGCGGACATGAACGGCGAAAACGCGTTTGCGTTCTCCGCGCCGCCAAAATTCGCGCTTTGCATCGGGAACGAAGGGAACGGACTTTCGCAGCAGGTCTCGGAAAGGGCGGCTTACACCGTAAAAATTCCCATGGGCGAGCATACCGAAAGCTTAAACGCGGCGGTCTCCGCGGGGATTTTGATGTACTTATTAAAAAAGAATTTGTTTTGTTAGGAGGTGACCCATGTCGGGACACAGCAAATGGCATAATATTCAGGCGAAAAAGGGCAAGGCGGACGCGGCAAGGGGTAAGATATTCACTAAGCTCGGAAGAGAGCTCGCCGTGGCGGCAAAGGGCAACCCCAACCCTTCCACCAACAGCAAGCTTGCCGACGTGATTGCAAAGGCGAAGGCGGCGAATATGCCCAACGACAACATCGAGCGCTCCATTAAAAAGGCGGCGGGCGAAGTGGGCGACAAGGACTATAAGGAGCTCGTTTACGAGGGCTACGGCGTTGCGGGATCGGCGTTGATCATCTCTACGCTGACGGACAACAACAACCGCACCGCGGGCGACGTGCGCGCCATTATGACCAAGCACGGCGGTTCCTTGGGCACCACGGGCAGCGTTTCTTATATGTTCGAGCATAAGGGGCTTATCGTGGTGGAACGCACGCCTGCGCTTTCGGAGGACGAGATGACCGATTACGCCATCGAGGCGGGCGCGGACGACGTTGTGACCGAGGAAGACGTGTTCGAAATTTACACCTCCGTTTCCGCGTTTTCGGAAGCGAGAAAGTTTTTGGAGGGAAAGGGGCTTATCTTCTTGCAGGCGGAGCTCACCATGATCCCGCAGAGCAAAATCACACTTCCCGAGGATAAGCTGGAAACGTTTAAAAAGATGCTCGATAAATTAGAGGAGAACGACGACGTGCAGAATATCTATCACAACGTCGAGCTTCCCGAAGAGGATGAGGAAGAGTAATCCGCGCCCGACGCGCGGAGCAAAAAGAACGCAGGAAACGAAAGCCGTTTCCTGCGCTTTTTTATAAATTGTGCCGTAAGCCCGCTCAGTTCTTGTCGTCCGTTCTGCCCAGCAGATAGTCCGCGCTTACGTTGAAATACTCCGCCAGCGCTTTTAAATAATCGAGCGAGGGCAGCGTGCCCTTTGCAAACCATTCCGAAAACGAATTGTTCGCAAAGGGCATGACCGCGGCGATTTCCGGAAGCGTCTTGTTTGCTTTGTCCTTCAGTTCGATCACTCGCTGCTCAAAGGTTTTGGGCGTTTCGGACTTATAAAAGCTGTGCTCGTCGCTTTCCGCAAGCAGGTAGGCGAGTGATACGTTTTCATGGTCGGCTATTTTGATCAGCGAGCGAAGCGCGGGAACGATCCCGTAAATCGTTGCCCGCGTGATCACGTCCCTGCTTACGCCGACGGCTTTGGCATAGCCCGCATTGTTGCTTTCGGCGTCGGACATGAACTCTTTTAACCGCGCTTGAAATTTGGCGGAAACGCGCGTTTCCGCTTCTTTGGGTATTTTCGGCATAATACGACAAAACCTCCGTTGTTTCTACAATAATTTTAATCATATAACCAGCATTATGATTCCATAAAATGTTATAATAAAATTCGGTAAAAATTATCATATAACGCGATATATGAAATACTGAGGAGAATTTTAAATGGCAACGAAAGATAATTCGGTATCGGAACGGGTCATGGCGGAGGCAAGCGGAGAAAATCCGTTTACGCCGTGCGAGCTTTTGCAGGAGATCGAGCCGCTGCTGCACACCTATTTTTTAGGGAATTTCGGTTGGAACGGAGGCGCGCTGATCGGAGTATTTCCCAACGGTCAGGAATTTAGAATCTCCGTGGAAGAAATCGTGTAAATACAAATGAAAAAGAACGCGCATACTGCCGATTATGGAAGGGTCGAAGCGGGACGGATTTTCGGTACGGGCGTTAAAAAAGGGCAGGGCGGCGTATGCTGTTCTGGCGGATTACCGCTATACGACGGTAGCGGGAACGCTTGTGTTTTTTCTTATCATGTCGCTCGTTCCCTTTTTGTTCTGGCTTACCTTTCTGTTCGGAAAGGCGGGTCTTAACGGAATTTCCGAACTTGAGCTTTTCGGCTGGGCGGAGGATCTGCTCGCCTATCTGGGCACACATGCGGAGGGTGCAAGCTCGGAGGCGAGCGTGTTTTTTCTCGGTACAACGCTTTGGTCGAGCACGGGATTTTTTTATCACCTGCGCCGCAGCGGAGAAATTATTTACGGCTTCGGACGAAAGAAAGAGGGGTGGCGGGTGCGCCTTGCGGCGGCGCTGCTCACGGCGGGCGTGCTGGTGTATTTTGCCGCGGCGGGCGCTCTGCTGTTCGGCGTGAATTACGTAGTGCGTTCTCTGCCCGTGTGGTATTCCTATCCCGCCGTGTATTCGCTGGTGCTCATTCTCTGCTTTTTTACGGCATGGATCTTGAACGCCTACGTCTGTCCGTACCGCGCGGAGGGCGGCGATACAGCGCGGGGCAGCTTTTACACGGCGATCGCCTGGCTCGTCGCTTCGGTCGCATTTTCGGTCTATCTGCAATTTTCAAACAGCGAACGGCTGTACGGCGCGCTCTCGCTCGTCATCGTATTTTTGCTGTGGCTGTATTGGATGATGATCTGTTTTACGGCGGGCGTCATCTATAATCACCGCCGTATGGAAATGCGAGGGCGCAGGCACAAAACGTTTTGACGGGCGGGCTTGACAAACGCCCGTATCCGTTGTATAATACGATTATGACGCAAACTAAATTCGACTTGGCGATCGTGGGCGGAGGGATCGCGGGATATACCGCCGCGCTCGTTTCGGAAAGCTTAAAATTAAATTACGTTTGGCTGGGCGAAGAGCGGTTCGGAAGGAAGCTGCTCTCCGCCGAATACGTGCGGAATTATCCCGCGGTCACGGGGAGCGGAGCGGACTTTGCCGCCGCGCTTTCGGCGCAGGCGGAAAAAGAGAACGTGCGGTTTACGCCCGCCCGCATCGGCGGCATTTTTGCGGCGGGCGGGGAATTCCTTCTCTCGTGCGGGCAGGAGGCGTATTCCGCTCGCGCGGTGATATTGGCGACGGGCGTGGAGCTGCGGGGCAGCGTAAAGGGCGAAAGCGAATTTTTGGGCAAAGGCGTAAGCTATTGCGCCGTGTGCGACGGCGCGCTCTACCGCGGGAAGCGCGTTGCGGTGTTTTTATACGACGCGAAATATGCGGAGGAAGTGGAATATCTGGCGGGCTTTGCGGCGAGGATAGACTGTTTCTGCCTCTGTCCCGCGCCCGATTTTAAGGCGGAGAACGTCTTTTCCTTGTCGGAGAGACCGTTGGAAGTAACGGGCGCCGAACGCGTGCGCGCGGTACGCACGGCGGAAGGGGAGGTTTCTGCGGACGGCGTGTTTGTTCTGAAAAATTCCACGCCGCCCTCCGCGCTTGTCGGCGGGCTGCAAACGGAAGGCGGTCACGTGAAAGTTGCGCGCGACGGCTCTACCAACTTAAAGGGGCTGTTTGCCGCGGGCGACGTTACGGGGAAGCCCTATCAGTACGTGAAAGCGGCGGGCGAGGGCTGTACGGCGGCATATTCCGCATCCGCCTATTTAAAAACGCTTGCAAAAGCTTGAACTTTCTGCTACAATATAGCAAGTAGATCGTTTGCGGGGGGGAACATATGACGCTGAAACAGCTTCAACGTTATCTCGAAACGGAAAAGTGGCGCGAAACCGCCAAGCGCGGCGCCGACGTATGCGGAAGCTACGCCCGTTGCGCCTATTGCAACCGTTACGACGAATATCCCTGCGCCGAAGCGTATCGGCGCTATTTTGCCGATCCTTCGCGCGAAGAGAGCGATTTTGCCCTGCCCGAGCCGCCCGTGCGGCGGACGTTCGGAACGGAGAGCGTGGAGGAGAATTCCGCGCCCCGCGAAGAGAAAAAGGTTGAAAATAAAATTCCCGTGCGCGAAAGCGCAATTCCCGCGCGGCACGAGCATAGAATAAACGAGGGGATTCCCGTTACGCGGCTGGTAAGAAAACCGCGGGAGAACGCGGAGCCTCTTCCCGAGGCGGTACAGGCGGCGCCCTTGCAGGCGGAGCCGCTCAAAACGGAGCCGCAGGAAGAGCCCGAGGCGAAAGCAACGCGCGCGGGCGTGATCAGGCGCGGAAGGGGCGGCGCGGACAATACGCGCGTTTTGGTAATTTATAAAAAGGGAAATTACGGCGAAGCCGAATTTTAATATTTTATCAACGGAGGTTTTTTTATTTTTTTATGGACGGCGGCTCAATCGGTCTATTGATCGCGCTTGTCGTGCTCGTTTTCCTGTCGGGGTGTTTCAGCGCGACGGAAACGGCTTACACAAGTTTCAGTACGGTAAGAATGAGGCGTATTGCGCAAAAAAAACGGTCGGCGCGGTTGGCGTTAAAACTCAGCGAGGATTATAACCGCATTTTAACCACGCTTCTGATCGGCAACAATATCGTAAACCTTTCGGCGGCATCTATTTCCACCGTATTTTTTACTATCTTTTTTGCGGGTTACGGACCCACCATTTCCACGGTGGTGCTCACTGCGGTGGTGCTTGTATTCGGCGAAGTCACGCCCAAAACGTTAGCCAAGGAATCGCCCGAAAAATTTGCGCGCGGCATGGCGTATCCGCTCTGGGTGCTCACATATTTGTTTTATCCGCTCAATCTGTTGTTTGCGGGCTGGAAAAAACTGCTGTTTTTGATTTTCGGTCTGGATAAAAAGAAGCCCAAGTACACCGAAGAGGAATTCAAAATGATCGTTTCCGATATTCGGGAGGAGGGCGTTTTAAACGAGACGGAGCACGACCTTATCACAAAGACGCTCCGTTACGACGAGCTGCACGTGGGCTCCTGCATGATTCCGCTCGATCGCGTAATTATGGTGGAGTCACGCGACAATTCGAGGCTTGTATATAAAATATTCCGTGAGACGAACTTTTCGCGTATCCCCGTGTACAAGGGGACCAAACAGAACGTGATCGGCATTTTGTACCGCGCGGATTTTTATGAAAATTTGCTTGCCGACCGCAGGAATTTCGACAATATTATCCGTCCCGTCACCTGGACGACGGCGGACATGAAGCTTTCGGAGCTGATGAACCGTATGCAGTCGATGCGGGTGCATATGCTGATCGTCGGTTCGGAGGGGAATGCGCTGGGGCTTATCACCCGCGAGGACATCATTGAGGAGTTGTTGGGCGACGTGGACGACAGGTACGATTTAACGCCCGTGACCGCGCCGTTACAGCCCTTTATCCCCGAACCCGAAAGTCCCGATCCCGTAGACGAATCGGAAGAATAAACAAAGCAAACGTAAAAAAAGGCGTTCGGGAAGAACGCCTTTTTTGCGGGAAATATGCCGAAAACAGGTTTTTTTATACGTGTTTGCATAGTTGTATTTTTTATCATGAAAAATAGGTGAATTTCGACAAAATATTGCTAAATTCGGTTGACAACGGCAAAGTGAAACGTATATAATAAATCGAGTTTGTTCAGTAGAACACAAAGGAGAATATTTATGGAAATCAACGAGTACCTTTTAAAAATCATCCGCATTGCGAAAACGGCGGAAGAGATCAATTTTTTCCCTGCGTCTGCAAAGCTTTCTCAAACGGAGTTTCGTTTGCTGCGCGAAGTGCTTATGGAGCAGGAAAAGGGAAAAGAGATCATTTCCTCCGAGCTTGCGCGCAGACTGGGCATTACGCGCTCCGCGGTCTCGCAGATTGTAACGAAGATGGAGAAGAACGGCATTGTAAAGCGCGTCGATTCGCCCGTGGATAAAAAAATCGCTTACGTGCACCTTACCGACGACACGCGCGCCGTATTCGAAGCGCAGTGCGAGCAGGCGAACGCGACGATGGAAAAAATCACCGCCGCTTACGGCGAGGAAAAGCTGCGCAAGCTGTTAAAACAGTTCGACGAGTTTATGGAAACGTTTAAAAAAGTTTGCGAATAAAAGCAAAATAATTACGAATGGATATATTCGGTTCGCGGTTATGGTGCTTTCGCTAAAATAAGGAGCAGAACGGCTTATGTTAAAACTTACCGACATAAAAAAGGACTATAAGGTAGCCGACAGCTACGTGCACGCTTTAAAGGGCGTGAGTCTCGAATTCCGCGAGAGCGAGTTCGTCTGTATCCTCGGGCAGTCCGGCTGCGGCAAAACGACGCTTTTGAATATTATCGGCGGGCTTGACCACTATACTTCGGGCGATCTGATTATCGGAGGGAAATCCACCACTTCGTTTAAAGACAGGGATTGGGACGTTTACCGCAATCATCAGATAGGGTTTATCTTTCAGTCGTATAACCTTATCCCGCACCAAACGGTTTTGGGAAACGTGGAAATCGCGCTTACCATTGCGGGTGTTAGCAAAGAGGAGCGAAAAGAACGCGCAAAACGGGCGCTAGAACGCGTCGGGCTGGGTGCTGAGCTGAATAAGCGCCCCAACCAGCTTTCGGGCGGCCAGATGCAGCGCGTGGCGATTGCGCGCGCCCTGGTGAATAATCCCGCAATTTTGCTTGCCGACGAGCCCACGGGCGCGCTGGACAGCGAGACGAGCGTGCAGATCATGGAGCTGATCAAAGAAATCGCGGGCGAACGGCTGGTGATCATGGTGACGCACAATCCCGAGCTTGCCGAGCTTTATGCCACGCGGATCGTAAAGCTGAAAGACGGACTTGTGGAAAACGACAGCAACCCCTATTCGGCGGAGGACCCGGCGCCTTCGGATCAGCTTTCCGAGAACGAATCGGGGTCGGTACCCGACGGCGGCGAACAAATCGGAAAAGCGGATAAGAGCGAGCGAAAAGGCGAAAAGGAACGCGCGCGCATGGGCTGGCTGACGACGCTTGCGCTCTCGGCGCGCAACCTGTTGACCAAGAAGGCGCGTACGGCGCTTACCGCGATCGCGGGGAGCATCGGCATTATCAGCGTATGCCTTGTGCTGGCGCTGTCCAGCGGATTTAACGCCTATATCAAGCACACGGAAGAGGATATGCTCTCCTATTATCCCGTGAGCGTGACGGAAAGCTCGTACGATATGGCTACGGTCATGACGCAGTTTACCTCTCCCAAAGATATGCCCGACTTATCGGAGATCGGCGACAAGGTTTACGTAGACTCCTTTCTTACCAGCCTTGCGGACGGAATGACCATCCGCAACAATATCAGCGAAACCTATCTTTCGTATATAGCTGCCATGGATCCGAGCTTATGCGGCGCCATTCAATACGGTTACGGCGCTTCCATCACCGACAATATGTTTACCAACGTGGATACGGCGATAAACGACGACGAAAACAATTTACATACCACCACGCGTTCGCTGAGCAATTTAAAATCTTACTATATCGGAGTGGTTCAACGCCGCGCCGCCGAATACGGCAATTTGGTCGGTTTTGCCGATTTCTTTGGAAACATCGTGAATAAGATGCCGGGCACGTCCGATTTTACCGACCAGTCTTACGGCGGTTACGTTCATTCGCAGTACGACGTGGTTGCGGGCGATTTTCCGAAAAACGCCAACGAGGCGGTGATCGTCGTGGGTAAGAATAACGAAATTTCCGATTTGACGCTTGCTCAGCTGGGACTTCTGAACGAGAAAAAATTTATCTCCCTGTTCAAAAAAGGCGCGGACGGCACGCAGAGTTTGCTCAACGAAGATTCGGTGCTCGACTTTGACGAAGTAATCGGAAAACCGTACACTTTTTTCTATAACGACAGCGTTTATCATAAAACCTCGGATTGGGAAACGTGGAATCCTGTGTTGTCCGGGGCGGGACGCTATCCCTTCCAGTACAGCGGTCAGCGCGCGGACGGAGATATCGTTGCGGAAGAGGACGAGGGGATCAACATTCAGGTGACGGGGATCTTACGTCTGAAAGAGGGGCTCACTTACGGCTGTCTGTCAAGCGGGCTCAATCTGACCGAAGCTACGGTAGATCAGTACGTGCAGGGGAATCTCGATTCGCAAATCGTGAAGTGGATGAAGGACGACGCCCAGAGCTCTGCAAAGCTGCCCGAGTCGGCGGGTCCTTATGCGGGCACAGACGTATATTTTTCTCCCTCCGTCAACTTGAACGAGAAGTATTTCAGTTTGGTGGAAGAGGAGAATATTTATATTACGCTCGAAAAAGACGACGTCGTGCGCTCGCTCGGCGGAGATCAATCTCCCACTTCCATTCGCTTTTATGCGAACGACTTCGACAGCAAGGACGCCATGCTCGAATATTTCGATGCATGGAACGGCTTGTGCGAATTGAACGGAAGCTATAACGGCGTAACGTTGGGAACAGCGGATAAGATTACCTATTCCGATCAGGTGGGGCTGCTGATGGGGATGATGCAGACGATGCTCAACGCCATTACGTACGTCCTGGTAGCGTTTACGGCGATTTCGCTGGTGGTTTCCTCCGTGATGATCGGCATTATCACTTACGTTTCGGTAGTGGAGCGCGTCAAGGAAATCGGCGTGCTGCGTTCGCTGGGCGCTCGGAAGCGGGACATCAAAAATCTGTTCAACGCGGAAACGTTTATTATCGGACTGTCCGCGGGATTGTTCGGAGTGGTCGTCACGTATGTGCTTTCCATATTTATCAACCTGATTATGAACGTGCTTACGGGAATTGCGGGGCTTGCCGCGCTCTCACCCGTAGCGGCGCTCGTCATGGTAACGGTAAGCGTGGTGCTTACGCTGATCTCGGGACTGATTCCCGCCAGCGTCGCCGCGAAAAAAGATCCCGTAATCGCGCTGAGAACGGAATAATTTACGGCGCGTTCGTCCATACTGAAATCAGCAAAAGAAAGAGGTTTTCTTATGGAGAAAAAGAAAATACCCAATCTCACGGACGAAGAATACGAAGAGTACTTAAAGTCGCTCTTGGAAAAATCGGAGTAACCGCTCCGATTTTTTCTTTTTCGTCGGAAGGCAAAAAGGGAAGAGTAAAAGATTCTTTCATATTATTCCTTTTTCGACAAAATGAGGACAAAATCTTTTTATCGGAAATGATATAATTTTCAAAAAACCGTGCGGAGACGGGTATGACAAGGAAAATCGTAATCACTTCGGGCAAAGGCGGTGTGGGCAAGACAACGGTCTGCTGCAACCTGGGGGTTCAGCTCGCAAAAAGGGGCAATCGCGTAATTGTCTGCGATCTGGATTTCGGCTTGAACAACGTAGACGTCGTGCTCGGCGTGGAAAACAGAGCGGTATACGACGTAGTGGACGCGATCGAGGGTAGATGTCGTCCCCGTCAGGCGCTGGTGCAGCATCCCCGTTATCCTACGCTCTATTCGTTATCCAGCAACCGCATTTTGGAACGCTACGTCTCTCCGCAGGCGGTGCGGCTGATTCTCGATTCGCTTGCGCCGCAGTACGATTTTATTTTGATCGATTCGCCTGCGGGCATCGAGGACGGCTTTCACCGCGCCGTGTCCTGCGCGGACGAGGGGCTGGTCGTAACCACTCCGCATATTTCCGCCATGCGCGATGCGGACCGAGTGGCGGGCGTGTTAAAGAGCTACCGTCTGAAAAACGTAGGACTTGCGGTGAATTTGGTGCGCAAAGATTTTATTCGCCGCGGGGAGATCATCTTGCCGCAGGAAATCGCGGACGCGCTCAGGCTGCCGTTGGTTTCGGTGATTCCCGAAGAGGACAAACTGTTTTTAGACAATGTGACGGAGCGCTCGCGCGCGTTCAGATACCTTGCGCAATTTTATGAGAGCGGGGAAAGAATCGCGTTCTCTGCAGAGAAAAAATTGTTTAAAAGGAGATAGTATGAAAAATAGCAAACAGCGGCTGGTGAACGTGTTAGAGCAGGATAAAGAGGAGATGAACGAGCCCACGCGCGAAGCGGCGAAACATGATTTTTCTCAGCTTGCCGAAGAATATTTCGAGAAGGAAGGGGATTGCAAACTGGAAATAAAGCGCGCTAAGGGGGGCTATGAGGTGAATCTTTCCTTCCGCGCCGTACGCATTAAAAATTTTACGTCGTTGAAATAAACGGGTTTTTGTTGACATTTTAAAAAATCGGGTGTATACTGTAATTATATTACATATTTCCCGATTTTTTTTAGTTACGGAAGGATAGCAGAGCGGTAAGGCTGCGCCTTCGGTACGACGAATGCGGCGGTCTTGAAATGCGATTGATTTCAATGGGATTATTCCCTTAAATCTTTCTACAACGGATTTTCCTGACTGCTTTGAAACTTGCTTAAACGCCCGATTTTCGGCTTTAAACGGCTTGTTTTAGGCGATAACTTGTAACATTCAATTTCTACAACGGAAGTTGCAAATTGTAGACTTCTACAAACTTTTCCACAAAATCATTTTCGCTTGATGTTGCGGTTAAAATTGAATATTTTGTTTGCAGAGATGGCTGAGAGGTCTATAGCGGTAGTCTTGAAAACTATTGAAGCGAGAGCTTCCGGGGGTTCGAATCCCTCTCTCTGCGCCATATTTAGTATCCGAAAAGGATGCTAAACAAAAAAACACACAATATAAAGCATATTGTGTGTTTTTTTGTGTGATTTACCGCTACATATTTTTTGCAAACTCTACCCTGCACTAAAACGAGAAAAAATTTCTTGACCTGTTTGCGAAAAATTGTTGACAGAATGCAAAAAGAATCATATAATAAATGCAGTTGAATATTCTTTGGGGCGGAGTGTAATTCTCCACCGGCAGTAAAGTCTGCGAAGAGCGAGAGCTCCCGAACGGGTGAAATTCCCGTACCGACGGTATAGTCCGGATGAAAAAAGAAACGGATACTTTCACCCCGCAATTTTTGCGGGGTTTTTTCAAAGAATATCCACAGAAAAATTTTTTCGGAGGTATTCTTTATGGAGGAGCAAAGAACGGAAGGCGCGCAAGAGGCGGTAGCGGAAGAGGTCGCTAAAGCGCAGGAAGCGCCGCGGGAACAAAGGCGGGGGAATAAGGCGAAAGCGGTGCTACGCAAACATTTTACCGCTCCGCGCATGGCGTATATGGCGATATTTACCGCGCTGGCGTTCGTCGTTTCGCTGTTCGAATTTCCCGTTTTTCCGCAGGCGGTTTTTTTAAAGCTCGACTTTGCGAACGTATTTTTCATGATCGAGGGATTCATGTTCGGTCCCGTGGAAGCGTTCGTTTCCATCGGGCTGAAAGAGCTTTTGAGCTTTGCCAAGTCGACTTCGGGGGGAGTCGGTCAGCTCGCCAACTTTTTAATGTCTACGGCGTACGTTTTGGTCCCCGCCGTCGCTTACCGCTTAAAACGGGGAAAGTGGTGGGTGCTGCTCTATCTTGCGATCGCGTGCGCGGTGCAGACGGGAGTCAGCCTGCTGGTAAACCGCTATATCAATTTTCCGTTCTTTATGGGTGCGGGGGCGGCGGACAACTTTGCCAATCTCTGGACGTTCGTGCTTTACTTTAACATCATTAAGAGCGTTGCGATCAGCGCGATCGTGTTTTTAATTTATAAGCCGCTTTCCAAGTTTATTAACATGACGGCGGAGAAGTTCGAAAAACGCGCGGTTGCCGCGCGCAAGGCAAGGAGGGAGGCGAAAACCTCCGACAGAAAAAAACGCACCTGAAAAATTTCTTGCAAAATTCTGCCGTATGCGGTATAATACCGAATATGGCAGTTTTTTTATCGCACGGAGAAGAGGAAACCGTGCAATGGGCACAAAATTACGCGCGTACGCTTTCCGCGGGTGATACCGTTTTATTGAACGGCGAAATGGGGGCGGGCAAAACCGCGATTGCCAAGGGGATCGCGTGCGGGCTGGGCATTCGTTCCGAAGTTACAAGCCCCACGTACGCCTATATCAACAGCTACGGAGACAGGCTGTTTCATTTCGACTGTTACCGCGTGGAGAGCGAGGAGCAGGCGGAACGGCTGGGCTTTTCCGATTATTTCGAAGCGGGCGGAATATGTCTTGTGGAGTGGGGCGAAAATATAGCGGGACTGTTGCCCGAACGTTGCAAAGAAATTTTTGTAAGCAAGCGCGGAGAAAACGAAAGGGAGATACGGTTTTGAATTTTCTTGCGGTCGACACAAGCGGGAAACGGCTGAGCGTCGTTGCCTGTAAAAACGGAAAAAAGTTCGTTTCGACGGCGGAGGATTGCTTTCACGCCCACTCCGTGCGCTTGATGGAGGAGATAGACGGCGCGTTAAAGGCGGCGGAGCTGACGCTTTCGGACTGCGACTATTTTGCGGCGGTTGTGGGAGCGGGCTCGTTTACGGGGATCCGCATCGGCATTTCCACCGTAAAGGGGCTCTGCCTCGCGTGCGGAAAACCCGCGCTTTCCGTCACCTCTTTCGATACGCTCGCATATGCTGAAAGGAGCGGGAAAACGCTTGCGCTCGTCGACGCGGGCAGAGGGTTTTATTACGCCTGCGGCTACGGAGAAAATCGGGAAGAGCTCGTCGCGCCCGCCTACCGCTCGCGGGGGGAGGTCGAAGAGCTGATAAAGCAGGGCTTCGCGGCGGTCGCGGCGGAAGCGCTCGATATTCCCGCAAAGCTTGTGGACCCTGCCGAAGGTTTGTTTTATGCCTGCCTGCAAAATGGCGGACGGCGGACGGGGGCGGAGAAGCTTGCCGCGCTGTATTTAAGAAGATCTTCCGCGGAGGAAAACGCGAAATGAACGGACGCGAATGGACGTACGAGGATTTGACCGAGATCGCGCGGTTGGAGAGCGAGTGCTTTTCGACCGAGCCGTGGAATTTGCGGATGCTGGCGGAATCCTTTCTTTCGGGGCGATTTTACGGGTCGCTGATCGAGGAGGAGGGGACCGTCACCGCGTACGGCGGCATGAGCGTGGCGGCGGACGAAGCGGAAATTCAGCTGATCGCCACGGCGGAGATGTACCGCAGATGCGGGCGGGGCGGAAAGATCCTCGCCGATTTATGCGAAGAGGCGAAGCGCAGGGGCGCGGCGAAAATATTTTTGGAAGTGCGCGTATCGAACGCCGCTGCAATGCTATTGTATTTGAAAAACGGCTTTAAGGGACTGTACGCCCGTTCCCGATATTATCCGGACGGCGAGGACGCGCTCGTGATGAAAAAGGAGCTCGATTGAGTTATATTCTGCAACGGGGGAGCGGAAAAGATCTGGTGTTTTTGCACGGGTATCTTTCGTGCAAGGAGAGCTTTTATCCGCAGCTCGAATATTTTTCGAAATTCTATCGCGTGACCGCGCTGGACTTTCCCGGCTTCGGGGAGAACGCCGCGCTTAACGCACCGTGGTCGGTGGACGACTATGCCGACTGGACGGAACGGACGCTGCAAACGCTGAATATCGTCCGTCCGCACGTCATCGCCCATTCGTTCGGCGGGCGGGTGGCGATAAAGTGTCTTTCGCGGGGGGAGTCGTTCGACCGCGCCGTGCTCTGCGGCTGCGCGGGGATCGTGCCCAAACGCACGCTGCGGTATAAGCTGCGCGTTTCCGCCTATCGCGCGGTAAAAAGGATCGCGCCCGCGTATGCGGAGCGGAAATTCGGCAGCGCGGAATATAAAACGCTTTCGCCCGTGATGAAGGAAAGCTATAAAAAAATCGTGAACGAGGATTTGCGGGAAGCGGCGAAGAGCATCTCGCGCCCCGTGCTGTTTATCAACGGCGAAAACGACAGGGATACGCCGCCCGCTTCGGCGGAAATATATGCGGCGAACGCGCCGTTGTCCAAGACGCTCGTGTTAAAAAATTGCGGGCACTTTGCGCATTTAGACAATCCGCTCGCCTTCGATATGGCGGCAGAGGAGTTTTTACGATGACGTTTCTGCTTTATTGTTACATTGCGATCGGCGCCGTGTTTACGGCGTTTACGGGCGTGCTTTGCAGCGTTTCCATGCTCGGCATTATGCAGCAGAGCGGATATTCCGGCACGGTGTTTACGCGTTGGTTTTTCCGCCGCAGGAATATGCTTTTCCGCCGATACGCGATCCTCGCGCTGGCGCTCCTCCTTTCGGTCACGCTGGTAGACTTCACGTTTTCCTTTTTGGGTTACGGTTGGGCGAATCTGATTTCTGCGGTTCCCTTTTTCGGATTCGGGCTCTTTTTCTACTTCGCCTCCAAGCGGGCGTTAAAGGTGCCCGTAAAACGCACGGGGCGCGTTATGCGGCTGGCGGCGTGTTATTTCGTGCTGTTGTTCGCGCTCTGCTTCGGTGCAAGCGTCGGGTTTTCGTTTGCCGCGTTCGCGATCGGTACGGAGCTTGCGTGCTTGCTGCGCTATTTGCCCGTTACGCTCGTTCCGCTGTTTTATCCGCTTTTGCTGGTCTGCGCAAACTTTCTTGCCAAGGCGTATGAGGTCCCGCGTAACCGCAGCTTTATCAAAAGAGCGGCGCGCACGCTCGAGAGCAGCGGTTGCGTAAAAGTCGGCATTACGGGAAGCTTTGCCAAGACGAGCGTAAAGCGATTTGCGGAGGCAATCCTCTCCGAGCGGTTCCGCGTGATAGCGACTCCCGCTTCGTACAACACGCCCATCGGGATCGCGCGTACGGTGAACGAGTCGGGCGCCGATTGCGATATTTTTCTTGCCGAGATGGGCGCGCGCCGAACGGGCGATATCAAAGAGCTTTGCGAAATGGTAAAGCCCGAATACGGCGTGATTACGGGCGTTTGCCCGCAGCACCTTGAAACGTTCGGCTCGATAGAGGCGATCAGGCGCGAAAAGGCGACGCTTGCCGCCTATGCGAATAAGGGGTGCGTGCTGGGCGAGTCGGCGGCGGAGCTTGCGGAGGGGTTTGCCGCGGGCAGAGAGTTCGAGGCGTTCGACGTGGTCTGCACCGAGCACGGCACCGAGTTTTCGCTGCGTTTGGGCGGGGAGACGATTTCGGTTTCTACGCCCCTTTTGGGCAGACATACGGCGGAGGACATTGCGCTTGCGGGCGCGCTGTGCTTCCTGTTGGGCATGAGCGCGGAGGAGATCAAGGCAGGGATCGCAAAAATTCAACCCGTTCCGCACCGACTGCAAAAGGTGGAGGGGAACGGACTGAATATTTTGGACGATTCCTATAACTCCAACGTGGAGGGCGCGAAGGACGCCGTTTACGTGCTGCGCCTGTTCGGCGGAAAGCGTTACGTCGTCACGCCCGGGCTTGTCGAGCTGGGGCAGATCGAAGAAGAGGCGAACGCCGCGCTGGGCGCGTTGTTCGTTGGGCTGGACGGCGTGATATTAGTGGGCGAAACGCTGGTGCTCGCCGTGCGGGAGGGCTATTTGAACGCGGGCGGCGAAGCGGCGAAGCTGCGCGTGGTGCCCACGCTCGCGCAGGCGCAGAAGATCCTTGCGGAAGAGCTTACCGCGGGCGACAGCGTGTTGTTTTTAAACGATTTGCCCGATATATACAACTGAACGAAAACGCGATAAAACACCAAAGAAAAAGAAATTTTTCGGAGGTGTTTTTTATGAAAACTTTGGCGGTATTCTTCGGAGGGAAGTCGAACGAGCACGATATTTCGGTGATCACGGGTATGTTTTGCTGCAATCTTTTGCAGCGGTCGGAGCTGCGCGTGGTGCCCGTATATCTGCCCAAGGAGGGCGGGATGCGGCTGTGCCGCGCCTGCAGCGTGGAGGAGTTCCGCGACCCGCGCGACGGAAAAAAGTTTTTGCCCGTTTATCTGGACGGTAGGGATCTGGTGCTGTGCAAGCGGCACAAACGGGCGGAAAAGCTCGACTGCGCGCTGAACTGCTGCCACGGCGGCGCGGGGGAGGACGGCACGCTTTCGGCGCTGCTGCGCTGGCACGGCGTTCCCTTCGCCTCGCCCGATGCCGCGGTTTCGTCCGTCTTTATCAACAAAGAATTTTCGCAGATCGCCGCCCGAGGCTTGGGGATCCCCGTCGCGCGTTCGTTCGCGGTGAGCGAGCGGGAATGGCGGGAGGAGAGCGGCAAGGTACATAAAAGGGCGGAGGAGCTTGGCTTTCCCGTCATTGTAAAGCCGTCGCGGTTGGGCTCGAGCATCGGCATTAAGGTGGCGAAGGACGGGGCGGAGCTGGCGGAGGCGCTCACGCTTGCGTTCCGTTTGGACGACGGCGCTCTGATAGAGGAATATTTTGCGCAAAAGCGCGATATCAACTGCGCGGCGTACGCCGTTGCGGGAAAGGTGACCGTTTCGGAATGCGAGGAGGTGTTCTCCTCGGAGGAAATTTTAACCTTTTCGGAAAAGTACGAGGGGACGGGAATGCGCAGCGGACAGCAGCCCGCCGACCTTCCGCCCGAGCTTTCGGATGAAATCCGCGAATATACCCGCAGGATATACGAGGGATTTCACGTGCGTGGGATCGTGCGGGCGGACTTCTTGATCGTTGACGGCAAGGCGTATTTTAACGAGCTGAACACCGTGCCCGGTTCTTTGGCGTGCTATCTGTTCGGCGAGTCGCTGGTGGGTGCGCGCGAGCTTTTGGTTACGCTCGCACGGGACGCGATGAACGGCTTCGGCGCGGAAAAGGAAATCGTCTCTACGGGGATTTTAAACGACAGGGTATTTACGGGCACCAAACGGGGCAAGAGAATGTAAAAAAAGAAAAGAGGGCGGGGCTTCGCAGGAAGCCCCGCTTTTTTGAAATGTGGATAAAAAAGCGTAATTTTTTATGTTTTTTCATAAAAATTGCTGCCGAATTTAAAAAATGTGGAAAAAGTTCTTGACAAACGGGGGCGTTATAATGTATATATGGTTCTTAAATGTTTATGATTAGAGGTAAAAGATGAAAAGTCGGAATAAAAAATGGCTGATGATCGTAACGCTTGCGGCGTGCATGATCGCAACGTTTGCGCTTGCGGCGTGCTTTAACGGCGGCAACTCGGGAGAGAAGGAACAGACGGTTACGGTCACGTTCGATGCGGGTCGCGGTACGATTTTCGGCGAGCGGTATTACGAGGTTAAAGTGAAAAAGAATTCCACTGTTCCCGAGCCGAGCGAGGCGCCCGTCGGCGAAGAGGGATACCTGTTGCTGGGCTGGAACCTGACGGGCGGCGAACAGGACGAAATGTGGGACTTCGCCGCCGATAAAGTGACGGAGGATACTATCCTGAAAGCCGTGTGGGCGAGGGGGTACGCGATCGAATTCGACGCGAACGGCGGTACGTTTGCGGACGGGGCGGAGACCTATCGGATCATGGCGGCGGGAAACACCGCGTTGACCGCGCCTCGGGTAACGCCGCCCGATGATAAACACGCGTTAAAAGGGTGGTACCTCGGTTACGAACAGTGGGATTTCACTTCGGACAGGGTGCGCTCCAAGATGACGCTCGTTGCGCAGTGGGACTGGTCGGAGACGGTGGCAAACGCGCTGGCGAACTTCGAATACCGCGCAGCGCACGGAGGCGGCTTCGCGATCACGGGCTTGAAGGATACTTCCGTAACCGAAATTGTGATTCCCGACATTGTAACGGAAATCGCGGAAGATGCTTTTAAAGGCTGCGCCGATATCGTTTCGGTAAACATTGCCGACAGCGTGACTGCCATCGGAAGCTCGGCTTTTCAGGACTGTTCTTCGCTGAAAAGCGTAACGCTTCCCGCGGGGTTACAAGCGTTGAAGGAACAAACGTTTACAGGCTGCACGGCGTTGCAGAGCATTGCACTGCCTGCGGGCATTACGGAAATCGAAAATTATCTGTTCAGCGGCTGCGCATCTCTTGCAAGCGTAGAGTTAAAGGGAAACGTGACGGCAATCGGGAACAGCGCGTTTAAAAACTGCGCCGCGCTCAGCGGTTTCGAGATTCCCGCAAGCGTGACGGAAATAAGCGACGATGCGTTTTCGGGCTGCGGTTCGCTTACCTCGGTTACGGTGCCCTCGGCTTGCAAAAACTTAGGCTGGCGTGCATTTCAAAATTGCGGTAAGCTTACCGAGGCGGAGATCAACTGTACGGTGATAGGGAGCCGTGCGTTTGACTCTTGCAAGTCGTTATCCTCGGTCACGATAGGGTCTGCGGTACAAAAGATTAAATCGGGCGCGTTTGCGGAAACCGCGCTTACGCAAATCACGATTCCCGATTCGGTGACGTTGCTCGAAGGGTATGTTTTTGAAAATTGCAGACTGCTCGAACGAGCGGTGCTCGGATCGGCGATCAGCGAATTATATTATAGCCTGTTCGAGGGTTGTATCGCCCTGCGCGAGGCAGAGTGCCGCGGCACGTTGCTTGAGATCAAAGACAGAGCGTTCGCAGCCTGTTATTCGCTGCTCTCGTATACGATTCCCGCAAGCGTGACGAAGGTGGGGAATACCGCGTTTGAGGATTGCGAGCGGCTTGTGGAAATTTACAATCTTTCGACGGCGAATTTGCAAGACGCTGTTTCGAAGTTAAATTGCGTAAAGCATACCGATGCGTCGGAGCCGAGCGTGATCGAAAAAATCGGAGATCTGTCGTTCTGCAAGACGCGTACTTATTACGATAATGATGTTCGAAACTACTTGCTCGACTACTGCGGCGAGGACGCTTCTCTCACGTTGCCGGACGACTATCACGGCGAAAGTTACCGCTTGTTCGACTACGCGCTTTCGAGTAGAAGAAATCTTGAGAGCGTGACCTTTTCGGAGGGCGTGGAGAAAATCGGCGAAAACGTCCTGTTCGGCAGCGACAACGTGACCGCGCTTACTGTAAAGAGCGAAAACGCGGCGTATTACTCGTCAAACAATTGCGTGATCGAACGGGAAGGGGAAAAGTTTGTGCTCGGCTGTCGGACGTCGGTCATTCCCGACGGCGTGAAAGCGATCGGCTCCTACGTATTTTGCGGGAACGTGAATATCGTAAACCCGTCCTTCCGAATCCCCGAGAGCGTGACGAGTATCGGACAATACGCGTTCGAAGGCTGTACGGGACTTCTCCGTACGGCGGATAACTATATTCAGTATGTGGACAAATGGGCGATCGCCTTCGTGTTCGATGAATACGATAAGGTTACGTTCGATTTAACGCTCGAAAAGGGCACCGTGGGGATCGCCGAAGACGCCTTGTCCTGGTCCTATACGGGGCGGAATAAAATTACCACGTTTACGTGTAATTCCGAGTTGAAATATATTTGCAAAGATGCGTTTTGGCATTGCGGTTCGTTGACTTCCGTTACGTTGAACGACGGGCTTTTGGAAATCGGGGACGGCGCCTTCTCGTCCTGCGACAAGCTGACGGAGCTCGAGATTCCGGACAGCGTGCAATCGTTCGGGAACGCCGTATTTATGTCCTGTAAATCGCTTACGTATGTGAAATTGCCTGCGGGTTTCAAGACGGTGAAGCGCCAGCTGCTTCAGGGCTGCCCCGAATTAAAAGTAGTGGTGTTTCCGAGCAGCGTGGTCGAGTTGGAGCACTGGGTATTTAAGGATTCTCCCAACGCGGTCGTATATTACGAAGGGACCGCCGAGCAATGGGCTAAGGTGAATGTGTCCGCCGACCAAAGCTTGCCTTCTGCCGTGCGCTACTATTCGGAAACGCAAGCGGCGGGCTGCTGGCACTATGTAGACGGAAAACCCGCTTTGTGGTAACGCAAACGTTGTTCTCCCCAACTGTCATTCTGAGGGAGTGAAACGACCGAAAGAATCCCTTTCACTGTTATACTGAACGCAGCGAAGTATCCCACGGGTGTTTGATTTGTCATTAAGAGGAAGCGAAGCGACCGAAGGAATCTCACGGACGAGATTCTCACGGCGCGGCTTCGCTGCGCCTCTGAATGACAAAGGGGGAGCCGCTCCCGTGCGCTGTGGAATGACGGAAACGGCGGGGCAGAATGACAAGAACGGCGCCGTGGAGTGACAATGCGCCTTCTCCGGTCATTCAGAGGAAGCGCAGCGCCCGAAAGAATCTCACGGACGAGATTCTCACGGCGCGGCTTCGCTGCGCCTCTGAATGACAAAGGGGGAGCCGCTCCCGTGCGCTGTGGAATGACGGAAACGGCGGGGCAGAATGACAAGAACGGCGCCGTGGAGTGACAATGCGCCTTCTCCGGTCATTCAGAGGAAGCGCAGCGCCCGAAAGAATCTCACGGACAAGATTCCCACGGCGCGGCTCCGCCGCGCCTCGGAATGACATAAAAGAGGGGAATGACATAAAAAATAAAACAGCCGCCCGCAAACGCGGGCGGCTGTTGCAGTATTTTGTTAATCGTTGCGGCGTGCCAGAGAAAGTATCACGAACAGGAAGCGCAAGAAGTACACCAGCGAGACGAGCAGCGAAGCCACGTACGTCATGGCGGCGGCGGAAAGCACCTTGCGCACCGCGGGCATCTCTTCCTTGGCGAGGATTCCCTCGGCAACGAGCATTTTTTCCGCTCGTCGGCTGGCGTTGAATTCCACGGGGAGCGTCACCAGCATAAACAGGGTGGAAAGTCCGTACAGTGCGATGCCCGCATATAAGATCCACGTGCCGTAAGGAAGCCCCGCGGAGCCCCAAAGGAAAATGTCGAGCAGCAGTCCCAGTATCACGACGGGCAGCGCCAGCCGCGAACCGATGTTGGTGATCGGCACCAGCGCTTTGCGCACCAGATAGGGGAAATAGCGTTCTTTCTTTTGCATCACGTGCCCGATTTCGTGCGCGGCGACGGCGACTGCCGCGACCGACGCGCTGCCGTAGGTGCTTGCCGAAAGGTTCACCTGTTTTTTTACGGGATTATAATGGTCGGAAAGCCGTCCGTTTACGCGGTTTACCGAAATATCGGTTACTCCGCCCCGCTGCAGCAGCCGAACCGCCGTGTCGTAGCCCGTCATGCGGGAGCGGTTGGCGACCTTATCGTATTTGGAATAGGTAGAATTTACTTTCGCGCTCGCCCAGGCGGAAAGGACCAGACAGGGCACGAGCAAAAGCAGGAAATAGAGATAATAATACATTCGGATATCCTCCTGATAATAATATACCACAGAACGCGCGGCAAGTCACGTATTTTTTGCAATATTTCGTTTCCCGCACGGTTATTCTTGCAAATTTCACGCGGATTTGTTATAATGCTCACATGGATACCAAAGTTTTTACCGACAAAGTGAAAATCACCGTAAAGGCGGGCGACGGCGGCGACGGCATGAACTCGTTCAAAGCCTATAAGGGTAAGCCCGCGTGCGGTCCCGACGGCGGCGACGGCGGCGACGGCGGCAGCGTTTACTTTCTCGGCGATAAGGATATGAACGATCTGCTCGCATTCCGCTTTACCTCAAAGTATTTTGCGGAAAACGGAGAGCGGGGCGGAACCAATCAGTGCAGCGGAAAACGGGGCAAGGATATCGTAATTACGGTGCCCTGCGGAACGCTCGTGCGCGATTTCGAGAGCGGAAAAATTATCTGCGACGTGTACGAGGACGGCGAAAAGGTGCGCATTTTAGAGGGCGGAAGAGGTGGAAAGGGAAACGTGCGCTTTACCACGGCGCGCCGCCATGCCCCCAACTTTTCGCAAAAGGGCGTTAAGACGCTCGCCCATACCCTCGTGCTGGAAATGAAGGTGATCGCGGACGTGGGGCTGGTGGGCTTTCCCAACGTGGGCAAGAGCACGCTTCTTTCCAAGATCTCGGCGGCGAAGCCCAAGATTGCCGACTATCACTTTACCACGCTTTCGCCAAATTTGGGCGTGGTGAAGCGGTTCGAGGAGTCGTTTATTGCGGCGGATATCCCGGGGCTCATCGAGGGCGCGGCAAGCGGCGCGGGGCTGGGGCACGACTTTTTGCGGCACATCGAGCGTACGCGTATGCTCTGCCACGTGGTGGATATTTCGGGCGCGGAGGGCAGAGACCCGCTCGACGACTTTGAAAAAATCAATCTCGAACTCAAAAACTATTCGGAGGTGCTTGCCGCGCTTCCGCAGGCGGTCGCGCTGAACAAATGCGACTTTTACGGCGCGGAGGAGAACGTAAAACGCTTCCGCAAAAAATACGGAAAACAGTTTCGGATATTCGAGCTCGCCGCCCTGAAGGGTGAGGGGTGCGAGGCGCTTGTGGACGAGCTTGCTCAAATTTTAAAAACGCTTCCACCCGCCGAACGGATCCCTGCCGACGAGGAGTTCGAGTTCGCGCAGGCGGACAACACGCAGTACGAAATTTTCAAGGACGAGAACGGCGCTTACGTTGTGGTCGGCGGGCTGGTGGATATGCTCTGCCGCAACGTGGTGCTTAACAATCCCGATTCGATGGCGTATTTCCAGCGCGTGTTAAAGCTGCGCGGGGTGTTTAAGGAGCTGAAAAAGGCGGGCTGCAACGAGGGCGACACCGTGATCGTGGGCGACGTGGAGTTCGAATTCGTGTAACGGCACGGCGAGAGAAAAAGGAGTTTATATGACGAGTAAACAAAGAAGCAATTTAAAGGCGATCGCGGCAAATTTAAAGCCCGTGGCGCAGGTAGGAAAGGAAGGGATCGGCGAAAATTTGGTGCGCGGTCTCTCGGAAGCGTTGGAGGCGCGGGAGCTGATCAAAGTCACTCTTTTGCCCGCCTCGGGCGAGGACGGCAAGGGCTTGGCGGCGGAGCTTGCCGCGCTGTTAAAGGCGGAAACGGTTGCCGTAATCGGCAGAAAGGCGATATTTTACCGCCGTTCCAAGCGTAAGGATTTCGAACATATCGAGTTTTAACGGCTTAAACAATTCCCCTGCAAAGGCAGGGGATTTTTTTATGATAAAAACGCTTGACAAATACCCCATGGGGGTATATAATAAAGAAAAACGAATCGGGAGAAACTATGAAAGATTGTTGTTGCAGTCACAGAACGAAGGAGCGAACGCAGGAGGAGAAGAACGCGCTTACCGCGCGGATCAATCGCATTGCGGGGCAGATGAACGGCGTAAAGAATATGATCGAAAACGACAGATACTGCGCCGATATTTTAATTCAGCTTGCAGCGATCGACAAGTCGGTAAAGAGTTTGGCGGGGGTGCTGCTGGAACGGCATCTGCACAGCTGTCTCGTCGAGGATATTCAAAACGGTAAGAGCGAATCGGTAGACGAAATTATAGAACTGTTTAAGAGGTTTCAATGAAAAAGAAATTTACGGTTACGGGCATGACGTGCGCCGCCTGCGCCGCGGGAATCGAGCGCACGGTAAGCAAGATAGACGGGGTTTCGGCGTGCGCCGTTTCGCTGATGGGCGAGTGCATGGAAGCCGAATTCGACGAAAGCAGGACGAATGCGGAGCAGATCGCCGCGGCGGTAAAGTCGCTCGGTTACGGCGCTTCCGACTACGGCGCGGTGACTGTTAAAAAGGAGCGCGGGATCCCCGTTGCCATACGGTTTTTTCTTTCGCTCGCGCTGCTGATCCCCGAAATGTATTTTGCCATGGGGCACATGATCTCGCCCGATATCGTCCCGCACGGCTGGTGGAACTTTGCGCCGCAAATCGTGCTGACGCTTGCGATCCTCTGCCTGAATTATCCGTTCTTTATCAGCGGGGCGCGCGCCGCGGTAAAGCTGGTGCCCAACATGGATACGCTGGTGAGCCTCGGGGCGGCGGTGTCGTTCGTTTACAGTATAATCGTCTGTATCGTACAGCCGCAGGCGCACGGTCTGTTTTTCGAGTCGGCGGCGATGATCGTCACGCTCGTCACGCTGGGCAAGTGGCTGGAGGACAAGAGCAAGCGCCGCACGGGAAAAGAGGTGGAAAAGCTGCTCTCGCTTGCGCCCGACACGGTTACGGTGGAACGGGACGGAGCGCAGCTCCCCGTTTCTCTTTCGGAAGTAAAGGAGGGCGATCTGGTCATCGTAAAACAGGGCGAGGCGGTCGCGGTGGACGGGGTGATCGCGGAGGGTCATGCGTTTGCCGACCAGTCGGCGATCACGGGCGAAAGTCTGCCCGTGGAGCTCTCCGCGGGAGACCGCGCCGTAAGCGCTTCGCTGATCACGGGCGGGTTTTTAAAGATCCGCGCCGAGAAGGTGGGCGAGGACACCATGCTGGCGGGAATTATCCGCATGGTGCGCCGGGCGGGCGAGAGCAAGGCGCCCATCCAAAAGCTTGCGGACAGAGTTTCGGCGTTTTTCGTGCCCGCGGTGTTACTGATCGCGATCGTCACGTTCGCGGTTTGGGCGATCGTCACGCACGATTTGTCGCGCGCTTTCAATTACGCCGTGAGCGTGATCGTAATTTCCTGCCCCTGCGCGCTGGGGCTCGCCACGCCCGTTGCGGTGATGGCGGCAACGGGCAGAGGCGCGGGTATGGGGATTTTATTTAAAAATGCGGAGGCGTTGCAGCGCGCCGCGGATATCTCCGTAGTTCTGCTCGACAAGACGGCAACGCTTACGGAGGGTAAGCCGAGCGTGGTGTTTTTCGAAAGCTTTGCGGGGGAGGAAAAGGCGAAGCGTATCGCCTACGCGCTCGAAAGCAAATTAAATCACCCGCTTGCCGACTGCATCGCGGAGTTTTGCGGGCGGGGCGAAGAGGCGCAGGAGGTGGAATATCTCACGGGCATGGGCGCAAAGGGCAGGGTAAACGGGCAAACGTACTATTTGGGGAACGACCGTTTGGCGGACTTTTTAAAGATTCCGTTAGGCGATGCGGAGGAGAAATTCCGCATGCTCTCCGCCGAGGGGAAAACCGTTTTGTTTTTGACCGACGAAACGCGGATCCTGGCAACGTTTGCGCTTGCCGATACGTTAAAGCAGGGCAGTGCGGAGGCGGTCGCCGAGTTGAACGGGTTGCAGATCGCGCCGTATATGCTCACGGGGGACAACGCCGCCGTGGCAAAGCATATGGCGGAGCAGGCGGGGATTTCGCAGGACCGCGTATACGCGCAGGTGCTGCCCGAGGATAAGCTGCGTGCCGTAACGGAGCGTAAAGCCGAGCTGGCGGCAGGGCATAAGCGGGGCTGCGTCGCCATGGTCGGGGACGGGATCAACGATTCGCCCGCTTTAAAGGAGGCGGACGTGGGGATCGCGATGGGAAACGGTACGGACGCGGCAATCGAGAGCGCGGACGTCGTGCTGGTAAGCGGCGATCTACGCGGCGCGGGAAAGGCGGTGAAGCTCGCCCGCAGAACAATGCGCATCGTAAAAGAAAATCTGTTCTGGGCATTCTTTTACAACTGCGTGGGAATTCCGCTGGCGGCGGGGGTGTTCGCGTTTGCTTCGCTCTCGCTCAATCCCATGATCGCCGCGGGGGCGATGAGCCTTTCGTCGCTGTTCGTGGTGGGCAACGCGCTGCGGCTGACAAGATTTATGAAAGAAAAGAAACAAAAAAAGGAGGATAACAACATGAAAAAAGTTTTAAAGGTAGAGGGTATGATGTGCGGGCATTGCGTAAAGCACGTGGAAGCTGCGCTCGCCGCGGTAGAAGGTGTTTCCGCGGCAGAGGCGGAGCTGAAAAAGAAACGCGCGACCGTCACGCTCTCTGCGGAGGTCTCGGACGAGGCGTTAAAAGCCGCCGTAACTGCGGCGGGCTACGAAGTGACGGAAATACAGTAATCGGCGTTATGAACAAGCGGGCATTCCCGAATTTCGGGAATGCCCGCTTTTCTATTCTTCCAAGCCCAAAAGATAATCCGATGAAACGTCTAAAAATCGGCAGATTAAAAAAAGCGTCTGAATAGAGGGCTCGCTCTTGCCCGACTTATAATCGGAAATGCACTGTTTGGAAACGTTCGCCGCGTCGGCAAGCTCCACTTGCTTGATATTTGAATATTGAAGGCATTCGTTGAACCGTTCCTGAAATTTTGTTAACTTTTCCATATAAAAAGTATAATATAAAGTACGTTAATACTTGACAAGTACGTTATCAGCGTACTATAATAACAAAAAAGTACGTTATTAACGTACTAATCAAAGGAGAAAATATGTTAAAAGCAAAAGATTTCAGGCAGACGGCGTGGGGGAAACTCCGCGGCAAGTGGGGACAAATGGCGCTGAGCGCGTTTATTTACTCGCTGATTATGGGGGCGTGTTCGGCGCTCGCGTACTTTTACGTCGGAACGGTGGCGCTGTTGCTGCTTTCCGGTCCGATGACGCTCGGGCTTACTCTATTGGCTTTGAACGCCGCGAGGGGAGAGGACGTTTCGGTAAACCGTCTGTTCGACGGATTTAAGAACTTCGGCTCTGCCGTGTGGCTGCATATCAGCAACGGGTTGTTGATTTTTCTTTGGACGTTGTTGCTTATCGTTCCGGGGATCATTAAAACTTTTTCGTACGCGTTGTCCTTTCATGTGTTAAAAGACAACCCTCAGCTTTCCGCCAACGAGGCAAGAAAGCGTTCGATGGAAATTATGCGCGGAAATAAATGGAGACTGTTCTGTTTGCAATTCAGTTTCATCGGCTGGTGGCTGCTGTGCTTGCTTACGTTGGGAATCCTTTCCTTTTGGATCACGCCCTATCATAATACGGCGATCGCGGAGTTTTATATCAGCTTGCTGCCCGTAGAGGAAAAGGCGGAGGAAACGCCCGCGGAGCTTGCGGAGCCGTTCGAGGACCACAAAGAAGAGCAAGAATCATAAAATAAAAACAACCCGCCCGCACGATTTCGTGCGGGCGGGAATTTTCTTTTTCAAATCCGTTCGATATTGATCAGGTTGCTGTTGCCGCTCTTACCGTTGGGCGTTCCGCCCGTAATTACGATGGTGTCGCCCTTTTTCACCAGCCCCGTATCCTTTGCCGCCTGCTTGGCGAAATAGAACAGAATGTCCACGGAAGGGTATTCGTCGCTCATGGCGGGTACCACGCCCCAGCTGAGCGCGAGCTTTTGGTAGCTTCTTTCGTCCGTCGTCATGCCGATAATGTCGATCATGGGACGGAAGCGCGAAACCATTTTCGCCGTTTCGCCCGTGCGCGTGCAAACGACGATCGCCTTTGCCTGCACGTCGCGCGCCAACAGACAGGCGGAGTGGGAGAGCGCGTCCGAAAGGTCGCGGATCAAAAACGACTTTTCGTCGATGGGCTGAATAAATTGCGACTTATTTTCCGCCTGCATGGCGATGCGCGCCATTGCCTTGACTGCCTCTACGGGATAGTTGCCCGCCGCCGTTTCGCCCGAAAGCATGATCGCGCTCGAGCCGTCGTAAACGGCGTTCGCCACGTCCGAGATCTCCGCACGGGTGGGGCGGGGCTGTTTAATCATGGATTCGAGCATTTCGGTTGCGGTAATGCAGCGCTTGCCTGCAATCCGGCAGGCGTTGATAATCGTCTTTTGAATATCGGGCAGTTCCTCGTAGGGGATCTCCACGCCCATGTCGCCGCGACCGATCATCACTCCGTCCGAAACCTTTAAAATTTCGTTCAGATTTTTTACGCCCGCGCGGTTTTCGATTTTTGCGATCAGGTCGATGTCCGTCGAGCCGTGCTCCTTTAAAAAGGCGCGCACGTCGAGGATGTCCTGCGCCTTGGAAACGAAGGAGCAGGCGACGAAGTCCACGTTCTGCTCGATGCCGAAGATAAGGTCGGCTTTGTCCTGCTCCGAAAGATAGGTAAGGCTGAGTTCCTTTTCGGGGAAAAACATACTCTTGCGGTTGGAAAGCTCGCCGCCCACCAGCACGGTGCAAACCACGTTCGGCTTTTTAACTTCCTTTACCTCGAAGATCATCAGCCCGTTATTGAGTAAAATTTTGTCGCCCGGCAGCATTTCCTCGCAGATGCCCGCATAGGAGACGGCTACGCGCGTTTCGTCGCCGACGATATTCTCGGTGGTGAACGAGAACGCGTCGCCCGCCTTTAACAGGACTTTGCCGTTTTGAAAGGTTTTAATGCGGAACTCGGGTCCTTTGGTGTCGAGCATAATGGGAAGGGCAATTTTTTTCCGTTCGCGGATTTTTTTCACGGTGGCGATTTTTTTGGCGTGCTCTTCGTGCGTTCCGTGCGAAAAGTTGATGCGCGCCACGTTCATGCCTGCGTCCGCCATGGCGGATATGACCTCTTCCGTTTCGGAAGCGGGTCCCAGGGTGCAAATAATTTTGGTTTTTTTCATAGAGAGTCTCCTCGATAAAGAATATAAATTTTCGCGATTTGAAATTACTTTTATTATTTTATCATAAATCGCGTAAAAAAGTAAGTATTTTTTTATCGTTTGTGCTATAATATTTTCTATCCGAGCGAACTACGCGATCGCGGCGCACGCAAAGTGCGGTGAGGAAAGTCCGGGCATCACAGGGCAGGACGCCTGATAACGTCAGGTGAAGGCGACTTTAAGGAAAGTGCAACAGAAAATTACCGCCTGAAACCCTTTTAGGGCGCCCGCTTGATTGCGGGCAGGTAAGGTTGAAAAGGCGAGGTAAGAGCTCACCGGCGGGACGGTAACGCCCCGTGCCATGTAAACCCCGTCCGATGCAAGTTTGGGTTCCGTTCATACAGGGCTGCCCGTCCGAACGGAACCGTGAATAACGCTCGAGCTTGTCGGCGACGGCAAGCCTAGATAAATGATCGCGCTCGACAGAACCCGGCTTACAGGTTCGCCTCGGTGTTTCGCTCCGTCCGCCCGCCGAATTTCGGCGGGTGTTTTCTTTTGAATAAGATTCCTTCGGTCGCTTCGCTTCCTCTGAATGACGCGAAAGTGTTTCTGTTCGTCTGAGGCGAAGCGGGTTGACGGCGGGTTATGTTCTTTTGTCATTCAGAGGGTGCAGGGCACCCGCGGGAATCTCTTTGGGAAAGGATGAAAAAGAGAAAGTTTTGATTCTTAAAAAAAATATTGCGAATTCGGGGAGAAAATACTTGACACATTTTTAAAATTCGATATAATTAAGTATGCTTTTACTGAGGTGTAGCGCAGTTTGGTAGCGCGCTTGGTTAGGGACCAAGAGGTCGTGGGTTCAAGTCCCGTCACCTCAACCAAATGTGCCGCGAAGAGAACCTTCGCGGCATATCAGTATAAAAAGCTCTCCGAGCGAACGGCTGCGGAGAACAAAGTCGAGGCGTAGCGCAGCTTGGTAGCGCGCTTGGTTCGGGACCAAGAGGTCGTGAGTTCAAATCTCGTCGCCTCGACCACGCCGTAACACGGCGGGATTTATAAAAAAGACGGCATTTGCCGTCTTTTTTATTTTTACTTAAAAAATTTTTTTAAGTAAATTTTTTGCGGATTTTACCGATCGTATCATATAATAATGAAGAAAAAAGGTAATAATCGGTAAAATTGTATGCAAAATTTGTAAAACAATTAAGAATTATGTCGAAAAAATTTGACAAACGTGATTTTCGACATTAAAATATAAAGTAGTAGCTTTTTCATTGGAAAAATTTTTTTAGCCAAACATATACGAATATTCATAGTTTTTAGGTATTATCGAGAGGAGGAGATATGTTAAAAACAAGATGGAAAAGTTTCATCTGGACTGCGGCGACGGTTTTGCTTGCCGCGGGTATGGTTTTGGGCGCAGTGTCGATAAGTAACGCGCTGAACGCCTCTGCCGAGGGTGCGGTTACGTCCGAAATGTCGGCGGGGGGGGGTAGTCACTGCTAACGAGCTCGCCTATCGGCATATTCTTATCGACGGCGAGGGAGATGCGAGCGCCGTCATTATCGATGCGGCAAAAGCGAGAAGCGTTCTGCAAATCGACGGCGCGGGAACGCTGCACGGCTGGAAGCAGAGCGCGATAAACTCTTTGCCGCTGAAAGCGATTTTGGTGATCCCCAAAGAAGTAAAAAATATCGCCGCGGCGAGTACGGAAAACCCTACCGATTTAAACGGCGAAAACACCGTATCGTTTGCGGGGTTAGGGATCAACGCGGGAACGGGCGGAACGGGCGGTCCGGTGCCCACGCTCGAACGGACGACGGAAACGCTTGTCGGCGTCATGTTCGAGGCGGGAAGCACGATCACGGAGATCGGAGAGAGCGCATTTAACGGCTGCACGAATATGCGCGCCTGCGTCTTGCCCGACGGCGTGACGACGATCGCGAAAGAAGCGTTTTCCTCCTGCACCGCCTTGCGCGATATCGTCATTCCCGAAAGCGTTACGGCGATCGGCGAAAAGGCGTTCTTTAAGAACGTAAATTTATATCACGTATCGCTGCCGGGCGGAGCCGTAATTACGGCGAACGCTTTCGACTCGTGTTATGCGCTTGTCGATATCGAATACGGCGGCGCTGCCGAGCCCGCGCTTTCGGGGCTGGATCACGTGATGAACGCGTATCAGGCGCCTACGCCCGGAGACGCTTCGTCCTATCGGAATAAATCCTTCCTATATTATACCGACGATCCTGTAAACCGTTTTGTATTCAGCTATAACCGCAACGTATCGGATCCGGATACGCTTGCTACGTTAAGCGCCTCGAACAAGATCGGTTATCAAGAGAGCTGGTATTTCGTCGGGTTTGCGGGCGACGAGGTGAAATCGCCCTTTTCTACGTTCGTCACTTATAATTTGCCCGAATCGTTTGATTTGTCGGCGGTAAGAACCCGCGTGAAATACGACTTTTTAAATTGCAAGGGCGAAAAGATAACCAATACGTTTTCCAACGATACGACGGTAGACGGGTACGACATCAATTCGTCCGCTTGTTTTAATACCTATTTTTCGAGCATCGTGATTCCCGATTGCGTAAACGTGATCGGAGACTACGCGTTTTTAAACTCGCACGTAATGCGCGCGGACATCGGTAAAAACGTATCCGCGATCGGAATGCACGCGTTCCGCGGCGTATCTGCAACGGGCGACGGCAGCCCCAGAAGAAGCAACAATATTTATTATATCCGCAATACCCGCAACACGGAAATTCAGGTGGGACCGGGCGCGTTTGCCGCCAGAACCGTCTGGAGCGAAAGACCTGTCGTCGATACCCCCGCCGTGGGCGAAGCTTTTAATCCGAACGGCAGAACATTTATTTTTTCCGACAGCCTTGCTTTCGACAAAGAGACGGGCGGAAGCTTTACGCTCGGGAGTTCGTCCAAATACAATCGGGCGGGGGACTCCAACGTAACCGCAACGTTTCTTGTTCCCGTAAACATGACGGAAAGCAGCGGCTCGGGCGATAAGGTTACGTTCTACCAGAACAGACTGTATCAAAATTCTTACCGTACGCTTCCGCAGACGGAAGGCAGCTGGCTGTGGGTGGCGCAGACGCCCGCCTCGGTGCCGCTCCCCAAGCTGGAAGGCTACAAAGAGACGGTCTGGTATACGGACGGTAAGTTTACAACCAAAGTAACGTTGGAAAATATCGACACGTTACAGCCCGTTTACACAAAGGGTAAGCTTGCCGAAATCAAGCTTTATACCAAAAAGCTGAGCGATCCCGCCGTGGACGACAAAACGTATACCTACGGCGATCTGACAGGGGAGCAGGCAAGCTTCGATAAGGCGCTCGGAATTGACGGAGGGGATTTTACCGCGGAATTCGTGAGTATGCGCAATTTCGAGGGGGTTACGTTCGACGTCGGGTATAGCCGCATTACCGACGCGGGCGTTTACACGCTGCGCTTGCAGCCCGATAAGGATAAGTGGGGCGTATGGACGGCGGGCACGCTGGCAGAAGATACGGCAAAGGGGCGCATCGTAACGGTCACGGTGAATAAAAAGCCCGTCGATATGGGCGAGATCGCCAATATTATTACATGGAACGTGGCGGGCGGAAATCCGCTGGGCGGCACGGGCGAGGGCGCGGAGCTGTACCAATACGACGACGGCTGGTATTTAAACAAGCAGGGCGACAAGCTGCCGCTTGTTACGACGAACGCGCTTTTAAACTCCTACGTAAGACTTACGGGCGACGATATTACCGTACAGCCCGTGTTGCCCGCCTCGGCGGGGGAAGCGGGCGCGCGTATTTTCGATATCAACAATACGGTGGGAAACACCCGCGAAAAAGAGTCCGGCACGGGCTACCAACAGGCGACGACGGTGCTGGAAATCAAGAATAACAATTACGTATTTTCGGATACGAGCGTAGAGGCGAACAAGGATACGCTTGCCAAATACGGTACGTCCGTCAGCGTGATCGGCGGGCAGGCGGGTACGGCTACGATAAACAAAGTGTGGTACGTGGTTACCGTGGGAAACTGGCTGATGCCCGCGCCCGAGGACGGCAACCCCGCGCCCAAGCCGGACGATCCGTTCCATTTGGTTACTTACAAGGCGGCGCCCGTGACCGAGTGGAATTACGACGAACAGATCACGGTGCACATTCCGCAGGCGGCGAACAAGACGGACGCCGATTCCGTCGTAACGTTCAGCGTTACGTATGAGACCGACAACGATACCGTGATTAAAAAGACGTCGGCTGCGAGCGATACGGGCGTGTATCCCGTTTCCGATCTTCATCTTATTATTAACGCAGCAATGCCAGCGGGCACCTATTCGGTGCACTTTACCGCGGAGGGTGGAACGGACGCGGAGGGCACGCAGTATCCCGGCATCGACGAGACGGTTCGGCTTACCGTAAACAGAGCCGTGCTGAATACGGCTGCAATCGAGAACAAGCTGACGAAAAAAGCGTTCGAGGAGGCGTGCACGAACGAGAGCAATCCCGTACTGAGCAGCGTGTATTTATATCCCGAAGATACCGTTAAAACCGAACTCACCGTTTTAAACGGTTTGCTGAATCAACGGTATAACAAGGGCGATGACAACATTACCGTGGAACAGAATGCAAATAACGTGTGGAAGCGCGCGGATTATAGCAAGTATTACGGCAAGGCGGAAATTACGTATAACCTCGACAGCATGATGACGAGCAGCTATCTTACGCTCGACGGGTTGAACGAGCGGGGGGACAGCCGCGTGCCCAAGCGCGTGGGCGAGTACAGAGTGTATTATTCCGTATCCGCGCCCAACTACGTGCCGCTCGGCGGACAGGGCGCGGGCGATACCGAACGCCGCAACTATTACTTCGATACGACCATTTATTTGCAGCTTTCGCTTGCCGAGCCGCTCGAAAGGATTTCGGCTTACCGGATAGAGTATACGGGGCGCGACGCCCGACCCGCGGTGACGTACAGCCCGTACTTCTCTTACGCTTTCCCCGATGATGAAAATTACGTCGACGCGCGCAACAACTGCAATGTGACCCTTACCGTGGCGGAAGAAAATAAAAATCTTTACCGCTGGGACAAAGACTCGGCGAACGGGAATTCAAGAGTGACGGTAAAAGACAACGTGGTTACGATTACGTTCGATATTACCTCCGTCGCAAACAGCTGGACGACGGCTCCGCAGCTTTCGGGCTGGGTGTACGGGAACTTCGACGCGTCCGTATACCGAATCAACGCCATGTCCGCATGGGGCGGCACCATGTATTTCCGTCTGGGCAAGTTGAACGGCGGAAGCTACGAGTGGGTGGATCTGAGCGCCGCGGGCAATGAATGTTACAGCGTAACCTATACGGACGACAGCGGGAACACCGTTACTCTTGATAACCTCTTCCGTTTAAGTGCCGACGAACAGAAACAGGGACAGGTTACCGAAAAAATTGCACAAATCTTAAATAGACTTCCGCAGGGGCAGTACGTGTTGGGAAGCTATATCGAGGGGAGTAAGTCCACAACCGACCCTGCGCTGTTCAACGTAAAGCCCTACGAGACGAATTCCACGCAATACGCGCAGGTGGTCGTATCCAAAACGGGCAACCGCTGGACGCAGTCGCCCAAGATCGTAAGCTGGATCTGGGATAATTACAGCGATGCAAGAAACGTGATCACGGCGGTCGCGTTAAACGGCACCGAGATCAGATTCAGCATATTGAACGCGGATAAAAAACTGATATCTCCCACGTTGACGACGTTTGAGCTGACGGGCGGAAAGGTTTCCGCCGACGTTTCGAAGGCGTTGCAGGCGTTGGACGCGGGCACGTATTATCTGCTCGCCTCGCTTGCGGGGACGGACTCGTACGAGGGATTAAACGAAATTCCCGCGTCGCTTATCTTGTTCGGCAGCGGCGGACTGACGGACGAAGCGAAAAATTTTGTATTCGGCAGCGAACAGGGCTTCGACCCGATCTCCTTCGAAATCGCGATTTTAACGGGGCGGTTCGACAAGACCCCCGCCGTGATCGACTGGACTTACAGCGAATTTTCGCAGAGCACCAACTTCGTCGGGGCGGAGGCTTCGTTCGGAGGGAACTACGGCGCAAAAACGCAGATTCCCGTTTGCTACGCACTTACTAAGGCTGGCGCGGAGCAATGGAAGGATAAGACGTATTCGGAAGCCGCGGCGCTGTTGGCAGAGCTCTCCGCGGGGTCATATTCGCTTACGGTGTATACCAAGCACGCCGATATCGGCAAAAACTTTACCAAAGCGGAAAGCAACATTTCGTTTACGGTGAGCAGGCTTGAAAATTCGTGGACGGTACCCGCGCTTTCGGGCTGGACTTACAATAGTCCCAACACGCTGGCGGATCCCAATCCCACGAAAGGGGAAGCGACCTATACGTTAAACGGCACGGAATACGGCACTCTGGCGTTATTAAACGCCGAGCTCGCCGGGCTCGGCGCGAGCGATACGGATTATACGCTGGTCGTTTCCGTGGCGGAGGACGCGCAAAAATATACCGGACTTTCGCAAACGATCATATTCCGCGTGAGCAGAGACAGCTTCGGCTGGACGGCGGAGCCTTCGGTAAACAGCTTCACGTGGGATAACGGAACGAGCAAGGTAACGCCCTCGAACGGAACGCTGAATTCCAAGTGGAATTCGGCGAACGACGGAAAAATCGAGCGGAACTATTATAAGACGGTTTGGAATTCGAATACGCTTTCCTATCAATGGGACGCCACACAGCCGCTTGACGGCGCGCCTTCGGATGCGGGTACCTACGTTTACGTAACCCGTATTCCGAACACCGTGGATCGCAACTATGCCGAGTTGACGCACGGCGCCTTCTTCGAAATTCGTCAGGCGGGCAACCAATGGACGGGCAACGGTACTTCGGGCGGACAGATCACGAATAAGAATATTACATTCGAATGGCACAAGGCGGAGTTTACCTTCTTCGGAGCGCAGTACGGGAATGTGAATTTTACCGTCGGCGGAAACAGCTATACGGCCGATACGCTGGTTGCGGGGCTGAATACGCTCTCCGCGGGCACGCATTCGCTCACGTGTACGGTTGCGCAGACTCCCAACTATTTGGGGTTAAGCAGTACGATTAAGGTAACGGTGGAGAAAGCCGAAAACGACTGGTCGTCCGACGGGAAGCTGAATATTGCAACCAGCTTCGGCTGGGGCACGAAGGATTCCGCCGACCTCCGCTGGAACACGCCGAAGCCCGATGTGGGCGACGTGGTTGCGATAACCGTTTCCGTAAACGACGGAGCTTCGCTGTTCTATATGGAGCTGCACGTGAACGGCTCTTCCGAAGGCTTGGAGGGCGAAATTCAGAACCTGCTCGGGCGGTTGATGGCGCTCGGCGTAGGGAAGTATAAAATTACGGCGGTTGTTGCCGAAACGGATAACTGCAAGGGCTGTAAAGCCGAAAAAATCTTTACCGTAGAGAAGGCGATTAACGACTGGAAAGAGGGCGGAGAACCCGCACTGTCCGCAACGGAATGGATTTACAACACGCCCGAGGGAACTCCTTCGGCGGAGGCAAAGCACGGCAACGTAACGTATACCTATTACGCCAAGGCGGCGGACGGCACCCGCACGAAGCTGGGCAACACCATGCCCTCCGATGCGGGCAACTATTCGGTAGGATTCTCCGTTTTGGCGGGAGCGAACGATAACTTCGGCTCGGTTGCGGAAGAGTTTATCGACTTCACGATTAAAAAAGCGAATAACGCAGGTTTCTCCACTAACCCGTACGCCATCGGCTGGACGTGGAACGCGTTCGATAAATCGGTGAATCTGTTCGGCGCGATTCCCTTAACGGGCGGAGCCGTGACCTTCTCGGTACAAAAGAACGGCAGCGTGGTAGACGGACTGAGCGGAATTAAGGTAAACGCGCAGAACGTGATTATCGATTCCGACGGTTCGATCGCGAAAAAGCTGAACGCGCTGGACGCGGACAATTACGAGCTTGTGGTAAGCATTGACGAGGTAGCCAATTACGAGGGCTTTGAATCCACCGCGGTGTTCACCGTATCGCCGGCGCCCAACCGCTGGACGACGAATCCCAACATCGCCCGCTGGTCGGAATATTATTTCAAAGCCGATCAGCATACGCCGAAGGCGGTCGCGCTGTACGGCGATACGGTAATAGAGGTAAAGGGCAAGCAGGACGGAAAGACTTATTATAAGTCGGTCGGCGGCGTTGCCGAAATCGAAAAGCTGAACGTGGCGATGGGCGGCTGGTATACATTTACCGCCGCGGTGGCGGGCAATAAAAATTACAGCGCGCTCGATTATTCGATCGAGTTTCAGGTGTTCACCGAAAGCGCGGATATGCCCAACAATTATTGGCTTACCGTTCCCGCCATCGACAGCTGGATCGCGGGCAGCCCCGCTCCCGAGCCTGCGGGGGAACCGCTCCGCGGCGCGTTTATCGTTTCCTATTGCAGAGCGGAGCTGGTAAACGGAAAATACGTGGCGACGGGCGAGCCTTTCGGGCAGATTCCCGAAGCGCCGGGCAAGTACTTTATGCTTGCGAGGGTCGAGCAGCCTCAGTATCCGCAGGACGAAAAACTCAAGCTTGACGTCATGTTCGAAATTTTCGAGCGCGCGAACGAGTGGACGGTTGCGCCCAGCATTCAGAGCTGGTCGCTCGGCGACGGTCCTTCCACGCCCGCGGCGGACGTTCTGTACAAAGAGGATTGCGTGATCGACATCAAATATAAATTGAAGTACAGCGACGACGAGCCTACGGCGCAGCTGCCCGATAAGCCCGGTACGTATCTCATGATCGTGCGGGCGACGGCGAAATATTGCGCGCCGCTCGAAGCGGAGATCGAGTTCACCGTTTCTCTTTCGCAAAACAGCTGGGTGAGCGCGCCCTCCATTAAAGAC
>CAJUOP010000007.1 GCA_910588465.1 uncultured Christensenellaceae bacterium
TCGCCGCGTCCTGCAAGTCTCCGTTTTCGTCGATCAGCGGAGCTTCCATTTTTATTTTCTTTTTCGTGATAACTATATTGATATCCGCCGTGCGGATTGTTTCCGCTTCCCCTCTAAATTTATAATCTACATCATTCAAAGACAGCGATACCTTATGCATCCCCGCATCGGTAAAATTTCCGCTCAGCTCGGTAAACGACATAACAGAAGAATCATTTACATACCAATAAGCCGCTGTATCAATCGACTGTTTTTGTCCGTTATATACTACCGTTATATCATTAGTAGGGATAGAACGCAACGCAGAAGTTTCCGCTTGCGATAAATTCAAATGCAAAGCAGGACGGGCTTCAAATTCATTTAAATGGAAACCTGAAACCTCCGTAAATATTGAATTCCCCGCAGTTGTCGTATGAACAGGAAAAGGATTACCGCGCCAACAACCTGTTGAGCGCAACCAAGAAGAAGTATTCGCATGAGGCTTTCTTTGACTGGCATTTGTATTCCATACTCCGTTGCCGACGTTCCACCCCAACTCGGTTACTGCAGGCAACCAAATCGGGTCATTTATCCAATCCGTATAATGATATTTTGAAAGAACAGCACCCGCAGCACCAAAGCCGCCTGCCGATGGCGTACCGTAACAATCGTTTAAATAGTTTCCGTCTTTAGGGTCTCGCGCGTCCACATATCTGCATACGTAGGACTGATATTCAACAAATTTCGGGGCAACCAAATAATTTTTAACGCTACCCGTTACGGTTGTACCCGAATATGTTCCGTCCTCCATCGTAAACCGAGCAAACGTGTGCGAAGCGTTTTGTCCGGGTTTGACCAACGTAGAACCGTTCGTTGTATATTCGCAACCAATATTTAATCCCATCGAACGAATATAACTTGTTCCGTAAGAACTTGCGGGATAAGCATTACTATATACATCATTACTATACAATGCCCATTTCGACAAAGGCGCTTCATCGGTTAAATAAAGCGTTAAGATTACATCGCCGTATTTTACATTGGTGGAACCGTCCGTCGCAGCGCCCGTCGAAGTATTGAAATAATTTGCATTATCTGCCGTAGAAAGTGCGACTATCGTCCATTTTTTACCGCCGAAGGTGACTTGCAAATCTCCTTGTTTGCCGCCCGAAGTTTTATTGTACGGTAAAGAACGAATGTATGTGCCGCCTGCAATTTTTCTTGTACTATTCGGTAAATTACGAGATGCTGCAAGCGTAGCAACTTCGGCAAAAGTTGTATTATCTTTCCCTACTAAATGATTATAAATTTCGTCGAGAACGTCGCCGTTAAAATCTTTACTTGCACTATCCCCAATATAAATATCCCCATCTATTTTTAATGTTGTGGCGTTATCTATTGCTTTTACAACATTTTTTTCGGTAAAACATACAGTAAAAAGCGCGCCACAAAGCAGCGTGACGCACATTAAGAGCACGACAAAAAAACGGGTTAAAAAAGTACTGTTAGAGTACCCCCCCCCGAGTATTTATTTGCTCATGCTTTTTTATCATAATTGTTTCCTTTTTCTATAGTTTAAGGTTGAGATTCCTTCGCCCCATAAAGGGACTCGGAATGACAATAACCATCTGAGATTCTTTCGGTCGCTTCGCTCCCTCTGAATGACAAGGAGAGCCAGCTCACTCTGAATGACAAGGAGAACGCCCCCACTGTCATGCTGAACGAATGTGAAGCATCCCATGAACGCAGTCCGACCGTCCCCCCGTGGGTTCCTTCGCCCCATTATGGGGCTCAGAATGACAATAACACTATTCGGCTTTGCTATGAAACACTTATATACCTATACAGTATAATATTGTAGCACATATTTATTTGTTTTTCAACTCTTTTTGTTGTTTTTTCCCTATTTTTACGATATGAAAGCAATATTATAAAATTTATTATATAAATTCACTCAACTTTCAGGAGACAGACTTTTAAAATTGACAATTTTATCCAAATATTTTTTCTTTATATCTTTATTTTCGGTCAGTTTTATGTTATACTTACGTTATAAAAAATTTTAAAATGGAGAAAATTAAGTTATGAAAAACAGTAAAATCACTTGGAAAATTACGCAAGGAATGTACGTTCTTACCGTTGGGAACGGCGGTTGCATTGTAGACGCCGTTTCGCAGGTTAGCGGAGATGAAAACCCGATTATTTCGGTTGCGGTAATGAAAAAGAACAATACAAATGCCCTCATGAAAGAAAACAACTTTTTTGCGCTTTCCGTACTTCCTAAGAACGTAGACGGAAACATTATAAAAACGTTCGGATTTGCATCTTCCCGCGACATCAATAAGTTTGAAAAAATCGAGACAACGGAAGTTATGGGCGTAAAAACCATTAAAGACAGCATCGGATACATGGTTTTAGAAAAAGTTTACGAAACGGAAAACACCACTCACACGTTATTTTTAGGCAGACTTGCCGAAGGAGATATTATGCGCGACGAAGAACCTATGAGCTACGGCTATTACAAAGACCATAAAGACGAATTGTTAAAAGTGACTACCGAGGACGGCAAAACCGCCTGGGTTTGCACGGTTTGCGGCTACGTTTATTACGGGGAGGAAGTGCCGGACGATTACGTGTGCCCTATTTGCGGAGTCGATAAATCTTATTTCGAAAAACAAGAAGCCTGAATTTTTCCTAAGCTTTATGTAACAAAAAAGGAAACCGAATATTCGGCTTCCTTTTTTGTTTAGTGCTTTATGTTTGGTGGAGCCAGTGGGAGTCGAACCCACGACCTTTTGAATGCCATTCAAACGCGCTACCAACTGCGCTATGACCCCATTTAATATTTAATTGAATGGCATTCTCCGTCTTGTCGGTTCCCTTCAAGACGATGCCATTTTGCGCAAATTCTTGCGCAAAGCGTCGGCAATGCCTCGCGCAAACGCGCTACCAACTGCGCTATGACCCCGTTTTATTTCGTTTTGAACGACGAAATAAAACAAAAAATTTGGTGGACCTGCGCAGAATTGAACTGCGGTCTTACAAGGTTCCTCCGCGGACACTACACGCTTAGTTTGCGGTTGATCTCGTTTTATAAAAGTCCGCAAACGACCTTTTATAAAACACGTTTCCGAAAGTCATTCCGCACAAGGGGAAACCAGCCTGTACGCAACGTTCCCTACTGATTTTACGCCCTGTTCCCGACCGTAGGCAGACGGGACAGAACGGAGCTTAACGCTGTTAAGCCGCAAGTGCTACACGGCGAGTTGCGCGCGCAGCGGTCGATCTTCTGCTTTTATTTTCAGCATTTAAATTAGTTCCGTTTTTACGGAGCCGAGCCTCCGACGTGCGTCCAACGAAATCCGCTTGCAATCGAATCCGAAACAGGCCCTTTTCGCTGTTGCTTTATTATTATATCCGAAATACGTCCGCTTGTCAACTAAAACTGCCCATTCATTTCGAGCTTATCGGGAAATCTTTTACCAATCGACTCTTCCGCACAGCACGTCGATGGAAACGCCGAACAAATCAGCCAAAAGCCACAAACAAGTAAGCGTGGGTTCGGTTTTTTTATGTTCCCACTCGCTTACGCATTGCTGGGTTACCCCAATCAGCTTAGCAACTTCCCCTTGCGAAATTTTCTTCTCATGGCGAAGACTTTTTAAATTTTCGGCAAATTTACTTTCCACATACCAAAGTATACAATTATTCTTGTAAAAATACTTGACGCACAATTATAATTGTGATAAGATGTTTTTGGGGAGAACAAACATGTTTTGTAAATATTGCGGAACGGAAATAAATGAAAACACACGAGCATGTCCTTATTGCAAAAGACGGTTGACGGAAAAACCAGAACAAAAAATCGTTTACGTGAAATCAAATAATTCTTTGGCAACCGTCGGTTTTATTTTTGCATGGCTGTTTCCGATTATCGGTTTTTTTCTTTCGATTGCCGGTTGCGTCTGTTCGCGTTCCTGTAACGGGAAAGGATTAGGGCTTGCACTTATGGGAATTTTAATCAGCATTATTTTATTTGCAATCGAAATCTGGCTACTGATACACTTTCAGGACATTTTACAAGCAATTAACGAGCAGTATTTATAACAAGAAAACCCGCAGAAAGTTTTTTCGGCGGGTTTTAATTTAACACGATATCTTTTAAGCTCTCGTATTTCTGCATGGCTGCGGATTTGATTTCTTCGAAATTCAGTCTCCGCTCGAACGCCTCGTCCGAAAGTTTTTTCGCAGTAAAAATCACGTCTGTGGAATACCGTAAATTTTTGATATCGTTTAAAAATTTACCACTCTGACGGGTTCCCAGAAAATCTCCGCTTCCCCGCAGCTCCAAATCTTTTTCGGCAAGCGCAAATCCGTCCGTCGTCGACTTTAAAAAGCGCAGCCGTTCGAGCGCAGTTTCGCTCTCCGAACCGACCAGCAGAAAGCACCAGCTCTTTTCGCTCCCCCGCCCCACTCTTCCACGCAGCTGGTGCAGCTGCGAAAGCCCGAACCGCTCCGCATTGTAAATTACCATGATCGTGGCGTCCGGCACGTCCACGCCCACCTCGATCACGGTGGTCGACACCAGGCAATCGTATTCCTTCCGCTTGAACGCCGCCATGATTTCCGCTTTTTCCTTTTCCTTCATCCGCCCGTGCAGCAGCGCAAAACGCACGGAAGGCAGTCTGCCGCGCAGCTCCTCGTAAAGCTCGCACGCCGCCGTGATCTGCCCCTCGTCGTCCTCGATTTTCGCGCATACGAAATACGCCTGTTTGCCGCGCTTCGTCTCCTGCGCGATATACGAAAGCATATCGTCGTATTTCCGTTCGGGAATAATCGAGGTGGAAATTTCTTGACGTTCCTTGGGCTTGTCCGTAATAACGGTAACGTCCAGGTCTCCGTAAAAAATAAGCGAAAGCGTGCGGGGAATGGGCGTTGCGGACATCACGAGCACGTCTGGATTTTCCCCTTTTTCGTTTAAGGTATTGCGCTGCGCCACACCGAAGCGGGGCTGCTCGTCGCACACGCAAAACGCAAGATTTTTAAAGTTGATGTCGTTCTGCAACACGGCGTGCGTGCCGCAAACGATATCAATTTTCCCCGCCTGCAACGCCGCTTTGACTTCCCGTTTTTCCTTCGCCGTGCTTCCCCCCGAAAGAAATCCCACTCTGTAATCGGGGAACAAATTCTGCAACACGCGGAAGTTCTGCGCCGCAAGCACCTCGGTCGGAGACAGATAAACCGTCTGAAATCCGCTCTTTACCGCCATAAAAATTCCCGCAAGCGCGACCGCGGTTTTACCGCTGCCCACGTCCCCCTGCAACAGACGGTTCATTTTAAACGGCGAAGAAAGATTTTCAAAAATCGTCTCCACGGCGGCGTTCTGTCCCGCCGTAAAGGAGAACGGAAACCGTTTTTTAAAGTCCTCCACGTCTTGCTTCGTCACCGTGTAACGGCGCAGCCGCGCCTCGTTTTTATCCCCTTTTATCAGTTTAAATGCCGAAATCAGCGTAAAATACTCCTCTAACGCGATCCTTTCGGCTGCTTTTTGCATTTTTTGCTGCGTTTCGGGCGCGTGAACGGTATAATACGCCTCCTGTAAAGAAGAGAGCGCATATTTCTTTTGCAACTCCGCAGGAACGATCGAGCGCACCTTTTCCGCCCTCAGGGCGATCGAAACCGCGTTGCGCACCGCCTGCTGCGTCAGCGAGGCGCGCAAAGGATACACGGGCACAAGTCCCTTTAATCGACTGTTCTTTTCCAACGGCTCGAAGCTGGGATTTACCAGCGAAATCTGTCCGTAACGGTTTTGCACGCGCCCGTAAAAGAGATATTCGCCCGCCTTTAACCGCGGCGCCAAATAGGGCATATTAAACCACACCGCGCAAAAGGTATCGCCGCCCTGCTCCAACCAGGCGCGCACCAGCTTTACCCGCCCCGTATTGCGGACGGGGTCTACACGAACAAGCCTGCACGCAAGCAGCGCCGTATCGTTATGAAAGACCTCCCGCACCGAAACGCGACTGGTCATATCGAGATAGGCGCGCGGAAAATATCTGATCAGATCCGCCGTGCATTTTATTCCGAGCCCCGCAAACTCTTTGGCTCTTTTTTCGGTAATTCCCTTGATGTGCGTAAGTTCCATAATTTTACAATCAGACTTTTATTGACATTATGAAAAAAGGAGCGAACGACTCCGCTCCTCGGAAATTTCTTGTTTACTCTAACGAAAGCAAATAGTAATACACGGGCTGACCGCCGCAGTGGCAGTCTACGTCGCAGTCGGGGAAGGCTTCTTGCACCTTTTCCGCCAGCGCCGACGCCTCCTCTTCCTTAACGCCTTCGCCGTAATAAAGAGTGATCACCTCGTGCGAATCCTCTTTTAATTTATCAAGCAGCTTTAACACCGTTTCGTCGATGGAATTGCTCTTGGCGAGAATCTTTTTGTCGTCGAGACCGATAATGTCTCCCTCTTTGATACTGAATCCGTTCACGTTCGTAGTGCGTACGGCATGCGTCACTTGCCCCGCCTTTACGTTGTCGAGCGCATGAATCATATTCGTTTTGTTCTCTTCCGCGCTGACCTCGGGCATAAACGAGAGTGCCGCGGCAAACCCCTGCGGAATATTTTTACTCGGGATCACATGTATAATGCGGTTGGTGACAAGCGCTTTCGCCTGTTCCGCCGCAAGTATGATATTTTTATTGTTGGGGAACACGAACACGTTTTCCGCATTGATCTTTTGCACTGCGGTGGCAATATCCGAAGCGGAGGGATTCATCGTCTGTCCGCCCTCGATCACGCGGTCCACAAACAGATCCTTGAAAATTTCCGAAATTCCATCACCCGCACAGATGGCGAGCATTCCCTGGTCTTTCTTTTCCGCCTCTATCTTTGCCTTTAACGCGCGGTTCTGTTCGAGCATATTCTCGATTTTCACCCTGTCGAGCTCGCCCAGCTCCAACGCGAACGTAAGCGCTACGCCCGGTGCGTTCGTGTGCACGTGCACCTTGATGAGTTCGAGGTCTCCGATACAGATAACGCTGTCTCCCAAGGACATCAGCCGCTCGCGCAGACGGTCGATATCGGCGAGAGTTGTGCTCTTTTTTAAGTTGATCACGAAAAATTCGGTGCAGTAAGCAAACTGAATTTCGCCGAGATCCATGCTGATAATGTCCGAATTATCGCCGAAATCCTCCTCCGTCGCCGCATTGGAAGTATCGGTAGGCACTTCGGAAACGACTTCGTCGCCCACGAGCGCCGCGAGGAATCCGCGCATGATCGTCATCAGTCCGACGCCGCCCGAGTCCACCACGCCCGCCTTTTTTAAAACGGGAAGCAATTCGGGCGTCTTTGCCAGCGCTCTGTCGCCCTCCTCGATGACCGCGGGTAAAAAGGTTTCGAAGTCTTTGTTTCTGCCCGCAATTTTAACGGCGTATTCGCTCATCATGCGGACGACCGTTAAAATGGTGCCTTCCTTGGGAATCGAAACGGCGTTGTATGCGATTTTCGTGCCCGATTCCAACGCTTTGGCAAACGTTCTGGTATCTATGTCCGCCTTTCCGTCGCGTAAAACGGAGCAGATCCCGCGGAATATCTGGGAAAGGATCACGCCCGAGTTTCCGCGCGCTCCCTTCAATGCGCCCTTAGATACACAATCGCACACTTCCACAAAGTTATTATGCGTACAGCCGCCCAGCTCTTTCACCGCCGACTGAATGGTAAGCGACATATTCGTGCCCGTATCTCCGTCGGGCACGGGGAAGACGTTAAGCGCGTCTACCTTTGCCCGATTGTTATCGAGCAGCTTCGCGCCCGTTAAAACCATTTTACGGAACATGGCGCAATTTATCGTTTTCTGCATGAGATTCTCCTCTTTAATCGATGCGGGCGAGCGCCCGAACAAGAACGCGGAGCGAAGTTAAATTTTTAAACCCATCACGTTTACGTTCACCGTGTCGACGATCATGCCCGTGAAATGCTCTACCTTATATTTCACGGCTTCTTTCAGCGATTCCGCAACCGCCTCGATAGACACGCCGTATTTAATTAAAACGTAAACGTCGATATAAATGCGGTTTCCGGACGTGGTAATTTTCACGCCCTTGCCCCCTGCGTCCTTCTTTAAAAGCTCGGCAAGCGTATCTGTAAAACGGCGCGCAACGGTATCTACGATGCCGTAACTCTCCACCGCAGCCTGAGACGCAACTTTGGCGATCGCCAAATCGGATATGGAAATTTTGCCGGACGCGTTGCTTGTGCTTACAGACATAATGCTCTCCTAACTTACCTTTTTCTATTCTACCCCATTTAGTTGAATTTTGCAAGCGATATTGTAAAATTTTTCTTGAAAGTAAAAAAAATTTTATAAATTCCGCCCTTTTTCGATTGCTTTTTTCGCGAAGAGATGCTATCATAGAGCATGGACGCGCGTATGTGATTTTATGCGCAAAAAACAAGAATCATTCCCATTGGAGGTGTTGATATGTCGAGAGTATGCAGCATTTGCGGAAAGGGTCAAACGTCGGGCAACAACGTTTCTCACTCCAACCGTAAAACGAGAAGAACGTTCAAAGCGAACGTACAGAAAGTTTCGTATGTTCAAGACGGCAAGCCCGTGAACGGTTACGTCTGCACGAGATGCCTCAAAAGCGACAAAGTAGAGCGCGTTTAAATTTACGCATAAAAAGAGCGGCTGTATAGCCGCTCTTTTTTCTTTGTTATAAATTCTGGTTCATGTCCGCATTATCGCTTACGGGCATAGGAGGCGTCCCGTAAAGCCTGCCGCCCCAGTATTTTGCATCGAGCAGATAGGTCGCATAGAACGCCGCCGCCCCCGCAATTGCGATCGCGATATCGGTAATCGTATCGGTCAAGGGATTGAGCCCCGCCGCGATCGCCGCTTCCACCCCCTGCATATCGCTGTGCAAGAAAAGATCCGCGGTAAACTCGTATACTTCCCACAGCGCGGCAAGCCCTACCGTCATCAGCAGAAAGGAAACCAACCCGAACAGGTTGGGGCGCTCCCCGTAAAAGCGCATATAGAGCCCTACGAACAGCCCGCAGCAAACCAACCCGAACAGTCCGTGCACGAACAGATCCCACCAGCCGAAATACCCGTAGGCGCCCAGCGCCGTGCCGCAATCCACCGAAAGGAACACGTGCGCGCACACGACGGACAGAGTAAACAAAGAAATCCGAAGCCGAAACTTTTCGTTTAAAAACGTAAGCAGCAGACAGAACAATGCGCCCGCGCCCACGCTTAAATAATCGGTAACGCCCGCAGGCTTTCCCGTTGTCGCAACCACGATAACCGTAACGATCCCCGCAAGCAAAACGAGCAGCGACGGGATCCACGGAATCGACTTCCGCAATTTCATTTTCATAACGGTTATTTATACCCGCCTTTCGCGGAATTTAAACAACACACAGCCGCATGAAAACCCCGTCCCGTTTAAAATTCCATTTCCAGCCCGTCGTACGATACGACAAAACCATTTGCTTCCGCCGCCGCACGCATCTCATCGTACGTCTGTCCTCCGTTGTGCGAAAAATGATTGAGCACGAACACCGTGTTCTCGTCGGCAAGACCTTCCTTTTTCATGTGTTCCGCTATTTTTACATTTGTGCCGAAGCTCATATGATAGTCCACCCAATCTCCCCCAAGTGCAAGGCAGCCTGTGCAATCGAGCGAGACGAAATCGAACCGCCCTTCGCCCTTTAATAACTCCCAGCTCTTTTCGGGAAACGCGCCCGTATCATGCGCGTACAGCATCCGTTTGTCCCCTTTTTCGATTGCGAAAAACACCGGGTCGGAAGCAGGGTCGTGATTTGCCCAAAGGGGCAGAACGGAATACTTTCCGACGGAGAACCGCTTGCCCGCTTCGACGAGCACGGCAACCGCGCCGCCATCCGTTTTGTCGACGACCGGCTTTAGTTTTTCATAGCCCGATCGCGACGCATAAAAGCGAATCGGAACATGTCCGTGGCTGTAACCGTTCGCCGCCATTTCAACGTCGTCGGCATAGAGATGGTCGCAATGCGAATGAGTCACAAGGCACCCGCATATCTTGTCCCAATCGAAGCCGTAGCGTTGATAATGCCATACGGTGTCGGCGTTGAACTCTATCAGCAGTTCGCCGTCGATCAGCGTCTGCGAGCGCGAACGCAAATTTCTGCCGCCCAACTTTCTCGACAGCTCGCACACCCTGCAATGACAAAACAGCGACGGAACACCTTCGTAAGCCGCAGTTCCCAAAAACTTTATTTTCATAAATTTCTCCTTTCGTGTTTCTCGGTTATGAATATAATTAAACGGCGGAAAATACCCGCAAAAAATTCTTTTGCGCAAACTTCTCCGCCCGCGCGCTCCCGAATTTACGGGCAAGCTGCTCCAAAAAGACGGGAACCTCGGCAGGCGAGGCGATATAAGGATTATCAGGCATACCGTCAAAGTCGCTCCCGATGCAGAGAACGTCCTCCCCGCCCGCGTTTACGATCGCTTCGGCGTGTGCGAGCAGCGCGCTTTTCTGTCCCTCCGCGCTCTTGTCCGCGGAAAGAAAGTCCGCGCAGAAATCCAGCCCCACCGCGCCGCCGCATTCCGCCAACGCTTTGATTTGACCGTCCGTCAGGTTGCGGGCGCAATCGTATACCGAATTCGCGCCCGAATGGCTTGCAACGAACGGCTTCCCCGCCCTTTTGCAAATTTTCGACACGTCCGAAAAGAGTGCGTCGCTCCCGTGCGAGACGTCCGCAAGGATCCCCAGCGCGTTCATCTCCTCCACCGCTTCGAACCCGAACGGCGTAAGCCCGCGCGTCTTTTCGCGCACAGTAAAGGGAACGCGCCCCGCGCAGAGCCCCTCGTAATCGGGAAAATTCGGATACCCTATTTCGTTGGGATAATTCCAGGTAAGCGTGATCATGCGCACGCCGCGTTCATAAAGCGCGCGAAGCTTTAAAAAATCGCCCTCGATCGCGCCGCCCTCTTCCACCGTTAAAAGCGCGTTTACGGCGTTTTCTTGCAGTTCCGCCGCCGAGCGTACGGCGTGAAGCCCCTCTCTTTTGCAAAGCTCGTCAAATTTATCGCAAAGCGCGAGCGCCCGCGCAAAACGGTTTTCCCGCCCCGCGATAAAAGCGGCGAAGCATTGCAGCAAGCAGCCTCCCCGCGTTAAATTTTCTTTCGTGACCCGACGCGTCCCCTCTGCGGTGAGCGCGTCGCAATGCAAATCGCAATATTTCATTTTTCCCTGTAAAACAGTTTTATCACCGCGCGCAGCACGCGCGGAGGCTTAATGCAGATAATCATACCGCATTGTATGCGCCGAACGCGAAAAAAGTTATCCGCGCAACGCCTCGATCGCCTCGCGCATGTTTTCCGAACGGAACACCGCGCTGCCCGCAACAATCACGTTCGCGCCCGCGCAAATCACGTCTTTTACGTTTTGGGGCGTTATTCCGCCGTCCACCTCGATATCCAGCTCCGGTCTGCCGATTTTCACGCAGTACTCGCGCAGTCGCTCTATCTTTTTTAAGCTTTCGGGAATAAACTTTTGTCCGCCCCAGCCCGGAACGACGCTCATAACAAGCAGCATATCGGCGACTTCCGCCGCCTCGAACAGCGCTTCGACGGGCGTTGCGGGATTTATCACCGCCCCCGCCCTTATCCCCCGCGCCTTAATTTCGTGTAATCTCGGCAACAGCTTCTTGCAGGCTTCCGCGTGCACGGTGATAAGGTCCGCGCCGGCAGCAGCAAAATCCTCGAAATGGGTCTCGGGGTGCAGCACCATCAGATGGCAGTCGAGCGGAAGAGCAGTATGCGGGCGAATCTGCTTTACCGCCTGCGCGCCGAACGTGATGGGCGGAACAAAGTTTCCGTCCATTACGTCGCAGTGAATCAGGTCGGCGCCGTTTTCCTCCAACCGTTTTACCGTCTCGCCCAACCGCGAAAAGTCGCTCGCCAAAATCGAAGGCGCAATTTTAATCTGACACATATCTTTCTCCGTATTGTATTATAATTTCCGAACGCCGTCGGCGCTTTCGTTTGCCTGTTCCGACCCGCCCGCAATTCGCTTTTTGATATAACCGACCAAGCCCAACAAATCGAGCGATCCGCCCAGCAGCATAAAAACGGTGATCCCGTAATAGCCTGCTCCGCTCAAACTCAACTCCAACACGTTCAGTCCGCTTGCCAAGCCTCCCGCAACGTAAAACCCGATCCCGAACAGCAGGAAAAAAGTAAATACGACATAACCGCCCGCATTGTTCCGTCTTTTCGAGCCAACCGAGAGCACCGCCGCGGCAACTCCTCCGACCAAAAACAAAAACGCTCCCAGCAAAAGAAAGACAGGCACGGACAAGCTCGCCGTTACGCGCGGATTCTCTGCCGAATAGTACAGAGTGACTTGTTTCCCCGCCTTGAATTTGATTCCTCCGAACGAGGCTTCCCCGAGGGAGCGATAGGTAACTCCGTCCTCCGCCGTATACTCGTATATTAACTTGTCAAGCTCCTTGCCGTCCTGTACAGCCTGCACGACCGTCGCCCGAGTCTTTACGTATCCGCCGCCCGAAAGCTCCTTCAGCCCCGCCGAAACGCCCAAGCCCGTGACCGCCCAAACAACGAGAAAGGCGGAAATTGCCAGACACACGCCGAACACCATAAATGCAATGCCCTTAACCCGCTTTTCAGGCGTTTTATCCTCCGCCTCGGACAGCTTGCGGATTTGGCTGTGCTTCGTCATAAAATAAGATAGAACCGTTACGCCGCAAAACGCAGCACAGACAAGCCCCAAAGCAAACAAATTGGACGTTGCCGCACCCGCGCCGTGCACGACGCTAAGATATATCAACACGGCTACGGCGTACAGAACGAGAAAGACGATCGCCGCTCCGTATATTGCTTTTAAAACACGCTGATTTTTCATGACCGAATTTCCTCTGCGCGATCCGTTGCCGCCGCGTTCTTTTCCAGATAACTTGCCCTTAACTGACCGCAAGCACCGCCGATATCTCCGCCCATGCTGCGGCGGAGGGTTGCCGAAATTCCGTTCTTTTCCAACACGCCCAAAAACCGATAGGCGTCCTTTTCCGTCACCGTGCGCAGCGAACGCTCTTTTACCTCGTTCAGTCGGATTAAATTCACGTGGCAAGGCTTGCCCTTTAACAGCGCGGCAAGCGCGAGCGCGTGCTCCTCGTCGCAATTTTCGCCCGCGATCAGGCTGTATTCGAAGATATACCGCCGCCCCGTCCGCCGAAAATAATGCGCGCACGCCTCTAAAATTTCCGCAATGCGGTAACGGTTGGAAACGGGCATCGTCCGCCGCCGCTCCTCGTCCGCGACCGCGTGCAAGGAAACGGTAAGATTGAGCGGGATCCCCTCTGCGGCAAACCGCTTCATTTCGGGCACCAGCCCGCAGGTGGAAAGGCTGATATTTCGCGCGCTCATGCAAATGCCGCCCTCGCGCGTGAGATTGCGCAAAAATTTTACCACGTTGTCGTAATTGTCGAACGGCTCTCCGCTGCCCATGAGCACCGCGTTCGTAACAGCGCGTTTTTTTAAGCTTCCGCCCTCGGCGCGGTTTACGACTAAAATCTGCGAAAGGATTTCCCCCGCCGTTAAATTGCGAACAAGCCCGTTCAGCGTGGAGGCGCAGAACTTGCACCCCATGCGGCAGCCCACCTGCGTAGAGACGCACTGCGTGTTGCCGTACTCGTAACGCATGAGCACGCCCTCCACCAAATTCCCGTCCGCCAGCGCGAAGAGAAATTTTTTCGTGCCGTCCGCAGCGGAAACAAAGGTTTCCAGAATTTTCACGGGCTCGTCCTCGAACCGCCTTAACAGAGCTTCCCGCAAAGCGGAGGACACGGGCAGCTCGGAAATCTTCTTTCCCTGCATCAGTCCCAGATATATCTGTTCCGCGCGGAACTTCTTTTCGCCCAGACTCTCCGTAAGCGCGATCAGCTCCTCGCGCGAGAGATCCTGTAAAATCTCTTTCATACGTTTATCCGTTCCAGCTCGTCGATGATTTGCGCGCAGGCGCGTGCGGTGGGCACGTGCCCTTCGCCCTTTAACACCGTAACCCGCAACAGCGGATTGTTCGCTTCTTCCGCAACCTCGAGCGACTCTCTTACCGCCGTTACCGCATCGAGCTCGCCCCCGAAAATATGATACGGGATCCGAACGCCCGCAAGCGTTTTGCGCAAGTCGATCCGCCCCAGCTCCTTTAAAAGCTCTCCGCAAAAGCGGTAGCCGTTTCGAAAGCAAGCGATTTTATCGCGCAGGCGGTAATCCTTGCTCGCAAAAATTTCCCGAAAGGGATTTTCCATGGGAGAGGATTTATCCTGAATCCCGTAGGCGTTCGTATACTTGCGCATGGTCTTGGAAAGCAGCGCGATTTCCTTTAAATCCAATTCTTTTCCGAAAAGCGCCGCGATCTTACGCTTTGTTTTAATTGGCGCGGAAGAAGCGGCTACGGCTGCGAACGCCTCGCGAGAGAGCATGGGCGGCAACACGATCTGCCCCGCCGTCACCGCGCCCGCGATCAGCTGCGGCACCTTTTCCGCGACGTAGGCTGCAAGCGCGCTGCCGTAACTGATCCCGAACAGATACAGCGGAGCTTCGGGAAAGCGCTCCTTTAAATAGCGGACGAGCTCCGCCGCCATTTCCGCAAAGCGCGCCAGATTAAAACCGTCGTTTAACTTATAATTGTTGATCCCGCAGCCGAGCTGATCCCAATACACCGCCGTAAATTTTTTCGTAATTTCGGGAAAGAGCCCGCGCGCGCCCGCGCAAAACGGCGCGGGAAACCCAGGACCGCCGTGCAAAAACAGCAGCACGGGCAACCCCTCCGTATGCGCCTCGATTAAAATTTTCTGCCGAAACCCGCCGAGCGTCACCTCGGTCAGCTCGGATATTTTACAGCTTTCGATATACGCTTTCCGTTCTTTTTTCATCATTTTCTCCTCATGGCGCAGACGTAAAAACCCGCGCCGAACGCTTTATCGGGTAAAAACTGCAAGCCGAACGCCGTTTTTTCGTGCGGGAGCGGAGATTCGGTTTCGACACGCTCAAACTTTCCGTTTGCGGACAGAAACGCCGAAACGACGCCGTCGTTCTCCTCCTCTAAAATCGAACAGGTGGAATAATACAGCTTCCCGCCCGCCTTTACGTAACGGGCGCAATTTTTTAAAATAGCCGACTGCACGGCGAAAAGCCCTTTTAAATCCTCTTCGCGCTTATTCAAAACGATGTCGGGATTCTCGCACACCGTGCCCAACCCCGAGCACGGCACGTCGCACAAAACCCCGTCGTACTTCTCTTCCCATTCGGGGCGGAACACGGCGGAATCGCACGCGATCGCGGTCACGTTCCCCGCATTCATGCGCTCACAATAGGAATTTATGAGCGAAACGCGGTGCGGGTGCAGCTCGCAGGCGGTCACCTGCCCGCAGCGTTCCGCCAGCAGCACGCTCTTTCCGCCGGGAGCGGCGCATGCGTCCAACAGCGTTCCGCAGGGCTCCACAACCCCGCAGATCGCAACGCTTCCCACCGACTGAAAGGTATAATCCCCCGCAAAAAATCTTTCGTCCCGCATGAAGTTGGGAAAAAGATATACGTTTTCAAAGGGAGTAGCTATATGCGGCAGATGCAGATAATTTTCCGCACCCCGCACGAAGCGCACGGAAACGCCCCCGCTCTTCGCCGACATGATCTGCTCCGCCCGCGCGCCGTACTGCGCCTTTAACCGCTTTACGGCAAACAGCGGAAAATTATATTTCACTTCCAGCCCCTCGTCCCCCGAAGGGAGGCAAACCTTATCCTGTTCGAACGCGCGCAAAAAGGCGTTTAAAAATCCCGCAGCGCCGCTCTTGCCCATTTTTTTGGCAAGCTCTACCGCCGTATCCGTTACCATATAGCGGGGCTTTTCCAGATAGATCAGCCAATAGAGCGCGATTTTTAACAGCGTGCGCAGACTCTGCTTGGGATTTTTGGGCGCAAACGTGCGGATGCACAGCGAAAGGTAGGCGTCGTGCTCCAACACGCCGTACACCGTTTTAACGGTACGGGCGCGGTTGAGCTCCTCCATATCCGTTTCCGCAAGCGCGATTTTTAAGTGCGCGCCCTCCGCGTATATTTTTGTAAGCACCCTGTAAGGGTCATAAAACGGGTTGGTCAAAGCGTTGCCCCTTTGCAAGTTTTCTTCCGTTGCAGAAATCGACGTCGCGCATTATCTTGCCGCCTGCGGGTTGCAGCTGCGAAATTCGCACCGCGCCCGTTCCGCACTTTACGATAAGCCCCGTCTTGGGCTCGGCGGAAAGCACGGTGCCGAAGGGCTCCCCCCCGCAGTGCGCCAGCGCTTCCGCAAAGTAAAAGTTTACGGTAAGCCCCTCCGCCGTTCCGAATGCGAGCGGCGCGGGAGAAAGTCCGCGGATCAGCGCGCTCACCTCCTCGGCGGAACGGGAAAAATCGACCTGCGTGCGCGCCACCTTTTTGCACGCGAAACCCTCGCCCTGCTTTTTCAGCGCAACTTCGCCCGCGACAATGCGTTTCAGCGCCGTTACGATGAGCTCCGCGCCCAGCTTTGCAAGCTTATCCGTAAGCGAGCCGCAGGTATCCGTTTCCTCTATCGCAAGCTCTTCGCGCAAGAACGTATCGCCCGTATCCATGCCGATGTCCGTTTTCATAATGGTGACGCCCGTTTTCGCCGCACCGTCCATAAGTGCGCGGGCGATGGGAGCGGCGCCGCGATAGGCGGGAAGCAGACTCGCGTGCACGTTCCATACGCCAAGCGGAAACAAATCGAGCACTTCCTGCGTTAGCAGCTGCCCGTAAGCGCACGTGACCATAAGCTCCGCACCCGCCGCCGCAAGCGCGGAAAAATCCTCTTTCAGCCTTGTCGGCTGCAACACGGGGATCCCGAGCGAGAGCGCCTCTCTCTTGACGGGAGAGGGCGTTAAAACGCCCTTCCTGCCCTGCGGCTTATCGGGCTGGGTGAGTACGGCGACGAGCTCGAAGCCCGCCGCGGCAATCGCGCGGAGCGATTCCGCCGCAAAATCCGGCGTGCCTGCGAATACGATTTTCATTCGTTTTCCTCGCGAAGATTTTTCGCCCTGTCGACGTATAAGACCCCGTCGAGGTGATCGAGCTCATGGCAGACGGCGCGCGCGAAAAAGCCGCGCGCCACCAGCGAGTATTTATCCCCCTTGCGGTCCTGATATACGATTTTTACCTTGTCGGGGCGGGTGACCGTCCCCCACTTGCCGCGCACGCTCAGACAGCCCTCTTCGCCCGTCTGCTCGCCCTTTTGCCAGACAAAGAGCGGATTGACGAATTCGAAATAGCCCTCCTCCACGTTTACCGCGACCACGCGCTTGGAAACGCCCACCTGCGGCGCGGCAAGCCCCGCGCCCTCCGCCGCAAGCAGCGTTTCCTTCATATCGTCGAGCAGGACGTTCAGCTCGTTATCGAACGAGGTGACCTGCTCGCATTTCTTTCTGAGGACGGGATCTCCCAACTGTACGATTTCGCGTATCATGATTTTCTCCTAACTTAAATTTACGGGATTTTCTTCCACGTAGACCAATGCGTTTTTATATTTCACGGCGGAGCAAACATTGTATATCTGCTTTAAAATATCCGTCTGCGTCAGCCGCATGAGCACCTGATAGCGGAACTTATTCTGGATCCGCTTGATGGGAGCGTACATTTTATGGAAAAACAAAAACTTTTCCGTATGCTCCCGATATATCTTTTCCAACTCGGCGTAAACGGCTTTTAACGCCTCCGCCGCTTCTTTTTCCTTTTCGCCCGTCACCATCACGCGGACGATCTTGGCAAAGGGCGGAAACATTCCCGCCGCCCGCATCGAAATTTCGTGGCGGTAAAACCCCTCGTAGTCGTACTTAGCGGCAAAGCGCAGGATATAATTTTCGGGATCATAGGTCTGCAATACCACTTCTCCGCGCTCGCTCGCCCGTCCGCTTCTGCCCGCGACTTGCGTAACCAGCTGAAAAGTGCGCTCTCCGCTGCGGTAATCGGGAAAATGCAGGCTCATATCCGCGTCTAAGATCCCCACCAGCGTAACGGACGGAAAATCGTGCCCCTTGGCGACCATCTGCGTGCCGACAAGGATATCCGCCTCGTGCGCGGCAAACTGCTTTAAAATTTTAAAGTGACCCTCTTTCCCGCTCGTCGTGTCGTTGTCCATGCGCAGGATCCGTGCCGCGGGGTAAAGCTTTTTCAGCTCTCCCACCACCCGCTGGGTGCCCGTGCCCGCAAACGAAAGATGCTTGCCGCCGCAATCGGGACAGCCCGCAAGCGTATGGTAGCGCGTGCCGCAGTAGTGGCATTTTAAACAGTTTTCCTCGCTGTGATAGGTGAGCGAAACGTCGCAATGTTCGCATTTCGCCACGTAACCGCAATCGCGGCAAATGACCGTTTGCGAATATCCCCTGCGGTTTAAAAACAAAATCGCCTGCTTTCCGCCGTTTAAACACGCCTCCAACTTTTCGCGAAGGACGGCGGAAAAGGGAGAGGCGTTGCCGCGGCGAACCTCCCGCCGAAGATCGACGATTTCCACCTGCGGAAGCGGGCGGGCATTGATGCGGTTCGGCAGCGTAACGAGCGCAAACTCCCCCTCGACCGCCCGACGGTACGTTTCGACGGAGGGCGTCGCGCTCCCCAAAACGAGCTTGCAGCGGTTGTACTGCGCGCGCAGCAGCGCGACGTCGAAGGTGTTGTAACGGGGAGAACTCTCGGAGGAATAGCTGCCGTCGTGCTCCTCGTCCACGACGATCAGTCCGATATTTTCAATCGGCGCGAAGATTGCCGAACGCGCGCCGACGGCGATCTTCGCGCTGCCCTCGCGCAGCCTCTGCCACTCGTCGAACCGCTCCCCCGCCGAAAGTCCGCTGTGCAAAATGGCAACGGCGGAGCCGAACCGCGCGCGCAGTTGGGCGAGCATCTGTGGCGTTAAAGAAATTTCGGGCACGAGAAAAATCGCGCTTCTGCCCGCCGCCAGCTCGCGGGCGATCAGGGTAAGATAAATTTCCGTTTTCCCGCTGCCCGTCACCCCGTGCAACAGAACGACCGTCTTTTCCGTCCCCTCGATCGCTTCCGCCGCGACGGACTGGGCGGTAGTCAGCGCACGGGGGGTATATTCCCCGCCTACGCTGCGGTAAGGATCCCGCAAGACCCTGCGCTTTTCCGTTACGGCGATCCCCTTTTCGCACAGCGCTTTTAACGCGCTCCCGAACCGTTTGTTTAAAAACGCGGTATCCGCCTCGCCGTTCTCCTTTAAAAATTCGTACAGCGCCGCCTGCTGTTTTGCCGATTTGGAAAAGACGGGCTCCGCCCCCGTAAGGCGGGCAAACGTGCGGTAAGCCTCGCTCACCTTTCCCGTGCGCATTTCCGCGGGCAGGAACAGCCGAAGCGTAAGTGCGAGCGGACAGCGATAGCGCGCCGCGATTTTTCGGGCGAGCGCCAAACATTCGGGATTGATCGCGGGAAACTCCTCTTCCGTGCGGAACACCCTTTTCAGCTTGTCCGCGGGCACGTCCGAATGCTCCTTTACGCGCATAACGAAGCCCGTCGCCGCGCTTCTCCCGAAGGGAACGGCAACGCGCATACCTGCGGCGAGGCTGTCGTCGCACGCGTAATCGAATATTTTGTCCACGTCGCTGTGGGCGATATCTACGATAACTTCCGCAATCAAATGTATATCCCCTGAGATTTTAACGACAAAATCAGCCCCGCGGACGGGGCTGATTTCAATCTTTCGCGCTCTTTACTCTTCCGCCGATCACGTCCTGACAAGCGAGCAAAATTTCTTTTTTCTTGCCGGGAAGCTCGGTCGCGCCCGTCGACTGCATCTGCTCGATGATCTGACGCGTGCGCTTGGATACCACCACGCAAAGCTCGTATCTGCTTACGGGTTCCTCTTCCGTGCCCAGCTTTCTGATCAAAGCATCTACCGAAGGTTCGTTAATCATGTTTGTTTCTGTCTCCTTTCGTTCTTTTATAAAAACCGTTTTGGTTATTCCAGATTCTGAATTTGCTCGCGTACTTTTTCGATTTCGTTTTTCATTTCGAGCGCGTACGCCGTGACCTGCGCGTCGTTGCTCTTGCTGCAAATCGTATTGCACTCGCGGTTGAATTCCTGAACCAGAAAATCGAGCTTTCTGCCCACGTACTCCTCCGCGCAGATTTTATAAAACTCTCCCACGTGCGAACGCAGACGGGTAAGCTCTTCGTCGATATTGCATTTATCGGCAAACACGGCGGCTTCGGTCAAAATCCTGCTTTCGTCCACCTTGCCGCCCAAAAACTCGTTCATGCGTTCGGTGATCCGCTTGCGGTATTCCTCCGCCACGAGCGGCGCGCGCTCCGCGATCTTCTCCCGCAAAGAATCTATCGTTTTCATACGGAAGAGCAGATCCTCTTTCAGCCGTACGCCCTCGGCAAGACGCATCGCCTTTAATCCCTCGATGGCATCCTTTAACGCCGCGATCAGCGCCGATGAGAGCACCTCGTCCGCGCCCTCCTTTTCCTCCGCCTTCACCACGTCGGGCAAGCGCAGAAAAAAGGAAACGGAGGTATCGTCCGTAAGCGCGGGAACGGCGGATTTTATTTCCTTTGCGGCGTTCGCATACGCCTTTACCGCGCCCGTATCCACGTAAAAGCTTTTCGCAGCCTCGCGCTTATCCGTAAAGGACACGAACACGTCGATATGTCCGCGCGAAACACGCTCGCGGAGAACGGAGCGAATTTGCTCTTCGTAACCGAGAAAAACTCTGGGGCACTTTACGCTAAGGTCCAAAAAGCGGTTGTTCACCGACTTTAACTCGACCGTAAGCTCCACGCCGTCCGCGCGATATTCGCCCTTGCCGTACCCCGTCATGCTAAACATAAAACCCCCGTCAAAGCGGAAATCCCCGCGCGCAAACTATTACGTATAAATTATATCACAGCGGCGAAAAAATTTCAAGCGTTTTTACCCAAACGTTTTAAAAACTCCGCCTCGTCGATGACGGGAATCCCCGCCTTTTGCGCCTTGGCAAGCTTGCTGCCCGCCTTGTCTCCCGCCACCACCAAATTCGTTTTGGAGGTGACCGCGCTTTGCGCCGTTCCGCCCTGCTCCTCGATCAGCTTTTGCGCCTCGGGACGGGAAAGGGATAAAAGACTGCCCGTAAGCACTACGTTTAACCCCGCAAACGCGCCCTGCGTCCGCTTTTCCTTGGCGAACGGCGTTACGCCCAGCGAATAGAGCCGTTCTATCTCCGCTCTGTTCTCTTCGTCCGCAAAATAATTCAAAATGGCGTTCGCCGTAATTTCGCCGATGTTTTCGAGCGCGACAAGTTTTTCTTTATCGAGCGCGGCAATCGCTTCCACGCTGCCGAACTCCGCCAGATCGCGCGCGGCGACCCGTCCGATCCCGCCGATGCCGATGGCGTATATAAACCTGTCGAGCGGGATATTTTTGCTCTTTTCGATCGCCGAAAGCAAGTTGTTGATTTTTTTCTTTTGAAAGCCCTCCAAGCCTCGAAAGCTCTCTGCCGTGAGGGTGTACAAATCGGAAAACTTCGTCACGTTCCGCTGCGCGAGCAGCAAAGTAAGGGTCGCCTCGCTCATTCCCTCCACGTCGGCGGCGTTCTTGGAGCAGTAATGCGTAAGCTTTTGCACCAGCCGCGGCGGACAGTGCGGGTTGGAGCAAAACAGATTCGCGCCCGTCTCCTCCACCGCGCTCCCGCAGAACGGGCAGATTGCGGGCTTTTCTACGGGAATACTCCCTTCCGTATGCTTCACCGCGCCCAAAATTTCGGGGATCACCTCGTTGGAGCGGCGCACCAGCACGCGCGAATTGATCTTCACGTCCTTGCGCATGAGGTCGCCGAAGTTGTTCAAGGTGGCGCGGCGCACCGTCGCGCCCGCCAGTTCCACGGGCTCGATTTCCGCCAAAGGCGTCAGCTTGCCCGTGCGCCCCACCTGCCAGACGACGTTTAACACCGTGCTCTCCGCCTCCTCCGCCTCGAACTTATAGGCGATCGCCCAGCGGGGGAATTTATCCGTGTAGCCCATGGCGGCGCGCAGCTCTTCGCTGTTCGCCTTTATCACCGCGCCGTCCGTCAGCACGTCTAATTTTTTGCGCTCTATCTCTATCTCGTCGATCGCGGCTTTCACCTCTTCTCCGCTTTTACAAACCTTGAAATACGGAAAAGTTTTAAAGCCCTCTCTGCGCAAAAATTCCATGGCTTCGGTCTGCGAAGCGACGGGCGATTCGCTCATATAATTCACGTCGTAAAACAAAATTTCGGGCTTGCGGGCGGCGGTCGCCTTGGGGTCGAGATTTCGGATCGCCCCCGCCGCGGCGTTACGCGCGTTCTTTAACGGCTCGTCCGGATGAGCGCGGTTATACTCTTCCAACACGGAAAGACGGATGATCGCCTCGCCCCGCACTTCGAGCAAGCCGCGATAGGAAATTTTTAACGGAAAGCTCTTTACGGTAAGCGCCTGCGCCGTTACGTCCTCGCCGTCCGTACCGTTGCCGCGGGTCGCGGCGCGCACGAATTCGCCGTTCTCGTACGTTAAACAGACCGTAAGTCCGTCGAACTTATATTCCACCGTATAGTCGGTGGGGATTTCCGCCTTTTGCACGCGCGTAAAAAACGCCGTAAGCTCGTCGTCCGTTACCGCCTTATCCAGACTGTACAGGCGGGCGATATGCGTGTGACGTTCGAACGCCTTCACGGGCTCCCCGCCCACGCGGCGGGTGGGCGATTCGGGAAGAACAACCCCGCTCTCCCGCTCGAGCGTTAACAGCTCGTCGTACAGCCTGTCGTATTCCCTGTCCGGCACGCTGGGATCGTCGAGCACGTAGTATTCGTAAGCCCAGCGGTTGAGTATTTCGCACAGTTCGCGCTGTCTGTCCATAAATTAACCCTCAGTCGAGTATTTCAAGCGGGGCGAGCGCCGCCGCCAAGTCCTTATTGCCCGCCTTTTCGAAGTGAACGGTAACGATGAGGTTTCCCTCCTGCCCGCGCATGGCAACCACGAATCCGTCGCCGAAGCGCGCGTGCCGCACCCTCGTCCCTACTTTAAAGCCGTCCACCGCCTTACGCTGGGGGGCGGGTGCGGGCGCCGCGCTCATCGCGCTTCCCGCACGGAACGCGGGTTTTTCGGAGGAGCCTCCGAACGTGCGCATAGGCGATTCGCTCTCCCTGCTCCCCGAATACGTCCCCACCCGCTTGGGCGCGGAGGAAAAGCCGCCGCCGAAGCTTCCCCTTGCGGAGTAACCCGAGCCGATGGCATAATTTCCGTAACCGCCGTAAGCGGACACGCGCGGCTGCGTTTTGGGGAGCGGAAGCAGATCCTTTAATTCCTCCACAAACTGCGAACGCACGGTAAGCTCGCGCCTGCCGTATAGGTAACGGCTCTTGGAACGGGTAAGCCACAGCCTTTGCTTGGCGCGCGTAATGGCGACGTACATCAGCCTGCGCTCCTCCTCGATCGCCGCCGAATCTCCCACGGCGCGCGAGGTGGGCATTATATTTTCCTCCAACCCGCACAGGAACACGTTTTCGAATTCCAGCCCCTTCACCGCGTGAATGGTGGCGATCGTCACGTAGTCGCCGTCGTCCATCTCGTCCGTGTCCGAATAGAGCGTGATTTGCTGTAAATAATCGGAAAGGGTCGCGTCCGCGTTCATGCGAACGAATTCGTCTACGGAATTCTGAAATTCGTCGATGTTCGCGCGGCGGGAAACGCTTTCGTCCGAATCGTCGGCGTACATCTCGTACATACCCGAGGTCTTTACCAAATAGGAGGTAAGCAGATTCACGGACATATCCTGCGCGCGGATGACCAGATCCTTGATAAAGTCGCCGAACGATTGCAATTTGGCTTTGGTCCCCGCGTTGAAGGGAAGCTGCGCGCTGTCCAGCACGGCGTCGTACAGCGAAAGCTCCTCCCGCTCGGCATATTCCATAAGCGTTTGCAAGGTCCTCTCGCCGATGCCGCGCTTGGGCACGTTGATCACGCGCAGCACCGCCTCGCTGTCGAACGGATTGGCGCAGATGCGCAGATAGGCGAGAATGTCTTTCACTTCCTTCCGCTCAAAGAACTTAAAGCCGCCGAATACCTTGTAGCTGATGCCGTATTTGGTAAACTCCTGCTCGTAAGCGCGGGTAAGCGCGTTTATCCGCATTAAAACCGCGAATTCCGAAAGTCTGTGTCCCTGCCGCACCAGCTCGGAGATGAGCCGCGCCGCATACAGCGCTTCGCCCGTCTCCTCCTCCGCCTCGTAATATACGGGCGGAACGCCGTCCGCGTTCTCCGTCCAAAGCTCCTTGCCCTTGCGCCGCTTGTTATGCGAAATGGCGGCGTTTGCCAACGAAAGGATCGCCTTGGTGGAACGGTAATTGCGTTGCAGCTTATAAATTTTCGCGTTGGGATACACGCGTTCGAAGCCTAAAATATTTTCGATTTTCGCGCCGCGCCAGCCGTAAATGGACTGGTCGTCGTCGCCGACCGCAAACAAATTTCCGTGCACCGAGGCAAGCATACGGATAATTTCGAACTGCACCTCGTTGGTGTCCTGAAACTCGTCCACGTGAATATAGCGGAATCTGCCCGAAAGATATTCGCGCGCCTCCTTATCTTCCGCCAAAAGATTGCGCGCTTCGGTGAGTAAATCGTCGAAATCGAGCGCGTTGTTCTGCTTTAAATGGCGTGAATAGGTGCGGTAAACGTTCACGGCGTCCTGCACGTTGCGCTCGTGGGAGTTTCTGCGCAGATATTCGTCGGGGTCCAGCCCCAGCATTTTGGCGTTGGAGATATGCCACTTTACCGATTTTAACAGTCCCTCATCGTCGGCGAGCCCGCACTCCTTGAACGCCTGCTTAATCACGGCGGAACGCTCCGTTTCCGAATAAATGGAGAAGTTTTCGTTCAGCCCCCGCTTTTCGGGAAACATTCTTAAAATCTTTACGCACATGGAGTGAATGGTGCAAACCCACATCTGTTCCGCGTCCGTCATGGCGTTCAGCCGCTCGCGCATTTCGTTGGCGGCTTTGTTGGTAAATGTGATCGCCAGAATGTTCTGCGGAAGCACGCGCTTTTCCTCGATGAGATAGGCGATACGCGCGGTTAAAACGCGGGTCTTTCCGCTCCCCGCGCCCGCAAGAACCAATACCGCGCCCTCGGTATCGAGGACGGGTCCGTTCTGTTCTTCGTTCAGTGACAATAGCTCGTTCATACGCGGATATTATATCATATCCGAGGCGAAATATCAAGTTAATGCGCGCACTTTATCGGGCGAAAAAATTCAAACCCTGCCCTTCCACTCGAATTCGTACTCGCGCTTAAAACGTTCGAGCGCGCGCAGATACTTTTCGGACAAATCGAGCGTATAGCGCTGCTTGTCCGCATAAGAAAGCGTAGCGTAATACTCCTTGTCCGTCAGCCGTCCGATGGCGTCGGAGACCTCTCCCTCCGAAAGAAGCAGGTCGCGGACGCGCAAATAAAAATCGTCCTGCACCTCGCCCTTTATCTGCGTGGAGACCTTTTCGGCAAAATACCGTTCCATTTTGCTTTCGTTAATGCCCTGCTCTTTGGCATGCGCCTTTTCGCTTACCAGCCGTTCCTCGCACTGCTGCCAGAATCCTTTTTTCATGCGTGTTTTCGCCTCTTTTGCAAGCGTTTTTAACGAACGTTCCATGATAGGACCTCCCGCGTTCTTTCGACAATTTTTGCAAAAAAAATCCGCAACTTACCGTTACGGATTTTTCGTTAGTTTCTGCTTCTCTTTCTCGCCGCTTCCGCTTTCTTTCTCTTTTTTACGGAAGGCTTCTCGTAAAATTCTTTCTTGCGAAGATCGCCGATGATGCCGTCGCGCGAGCATTTTCTTTTAAAACGGCGCAGCGCGCTCTCCAAATTCTCGGTATCGCCAACTTTAATGGTAGACATTCTGTTCAACCCTCCTTCGCCGCAGCACTTAGTAACTATGCCATTATAACAAATGCTTTGTTGTCTGTCAAATTTTTTACGCGCCGATTCGGATATTTTTCGGAAGAATTTTCAATTTATTTTAATATGACCAGCTCGCGCAGCGCGCGGGTGTAAGCAATGTACTTTTCGTTCTCCGTCATATCCTTATCGTAAACGGCGACGGCGGAAAATTCCAGCCCCTTGCTCTCGAACACGCTCATCAAATTTACTTTCGTCTTACTCAGCTTTCCGTCCGAAAGCGTGTGGTAGCCCTTCTTTTCGAACAGCGGCAGGTGCTCCTCTTTGGCGATGACCGCTTTTAAACCTTGCTTGTCCTTGAAAAACGAATTCAGCTTTTTTACGGGGAGCTCGGTAACGGGCTCGCCGTGCAGTCCGATCGCGGACATCTCCGCGCCCAGCCGCTCGCGTACGAATTCCACGATCTCGTTGGTGTTGCGGTAATTGCGGTTCAGCTCGTAGCGAATCTCCGCCGCCTGCGACCAATCATCCACGCCCCGCCAGGGCGTCACGTTCTGTTTTCTGTCGCCGAAAATATTAAAGGCGGCGTCCGTATGGATTTCTCGCAGCAGCGCGTATTCCTGCGCGGAAATATCTTGTCCTTCGTCGATGAACACCAACCCGTAACGGGGCAGCAGCGTCCTGCCCGCCGAGCACAAAGTGCGGCAGATTGCGTAGCCGTCCGAGGGATAGACGCCCGTCATTTTGTATTTCTTTTTGATCGGCTTTAAAATTTCGCGGTACAGCCAACGGACGGTATCCGCTCTGTCGCGGCACTTCCCCAGCTCCGCGGCATACGCCGAGCTCTTTATTACGGCGAAGAACTCGCGGAACAGCTCGTTCCCGCGCCCCATCTCCGCGACGGCGGTGCGGATCTTCGCCGCCTCCGCGCGCATTTCCTCGCGCTTGGCGATCCTGTCCGGATAGGTGAGCGAATCTCCCTCCCCCGTTCTGCGGCGGTAGCGCTTTAAGTCGGCGATCTCACGCGCAAATTGCTCCTCCAGCTCGGCGAGGTCCCGCTCCGCCTGCGCAAAAATTTTCTCCGAATTCAACGCCGCTTCGCGCGCGCTGCGATAGAATTCCGCGAATCTGCGGAAGAAATAATCGGGCGTGCGCGGCTCCTCGTGCAGCACGAAGCGCAGAAAGTCCTCCGCCTGGGCATATGCCCCGACAAGCGAACGGAAGGGCTTCGTAAAATAAAATCCGCCCTCCTTATCGTCCTTTAATTCCCCCAGTACGGTACGGCGCACGCGCAAAGACGCGTTTTTCACTTTTACGAACTTATCCTGCCGCGCGGCGCAGTCGCACAAAATGCGCTCTGCCAGCTCCCTGCACTCCTCGCCCGCGAACAGTCCGTACAGTCCGTCGTAAATTTTTCCGATTTTCTTTTTTACGTCCGCGGAGAATCGCGGGGAATAGAGGTAGCTTAAATACGCAATCGGCTCCTTTTCGTCCGTCATGCGGGAGGAAAGGTCGACGCCCTCGTTCTGCAATACACGGATATAATAATTTTTCAGCGTGACCGTGCGCACCTTTTGCAGCTCGAGCACGGCGGAAAGCTCGTCGATAAAGGAATTAAACGAATCGGACGGAGTGATCACGAGCACGTCGCGCGGGCGCAGGCTCTCGTTATTGTACATCAAATAACTCAGTCTGTGCAGCAAAATCATCGTTTTTCCGCTTCCCGCACAGCCCTGCAACACAAAGCTTTCCCTCTCGGGACGGGTAACGACGGCAAATTGCTGCTCCTGAATGGTCTGAATAATGTCGCGGATCCCCGAATCGTCCTTGCGGCTCTTGATAATGCTTCTCAAATAAGGATCGAAAAGAATTTCCTCGTCTCTTCCCGCGATCTCCTCTTCACTGAGCACGTCCTTGACCGAAAGGTATTCGTTTTTGAATCCGATCAGATTTCCGTTTTTCACCGAGAGCGCGCGGCGGAGCACCGCCCGATAATGATAGTCGTTAATGTCGAACGAAACGCGGCTTTTCTGATAATAGCGCACGGCGAGCGGGGCGCGCCAGTCCACGATCTCTAAATTCACGTCCCCTTTTTTGCCGATATAGTAGCTGTTATATCCCTCTTTATCGTCCACCGTGTCCATGCGGGCGAAATAGGGCTCGAAAAAGAAGCAGCGGTACTCGTTGAGTTTATGTTTCAAAGCGATAATTTCGGCGTTCTTTTCGATCGAAGCGCGGTAGTCCGCCGCGGAATAATTCTCGCGCTTTTTTATTTCCTCCAGCTCGGCTTTGGCTGCGGATATCTTCGATTGCAGGCGCGAAATATAAACCGCCTTTAACAGAGCAAGCTGAGCGTTTAAACGGTTTTGCTCGTAGCGGTGCTGTTCCCCTTCGTCGAGAAGGGAAAGATACCACTTTTTATCCGCTTCGATTTTGGGTGAAACGCTCTGTTTCAGCCGCTCCGTTTTCCGATTTTCCATAATCACTCTTAATAATAGCATATTTCAAGCGAAAAAGATAGAAGTTTTACAAAATTTTTCCACGAAAAAACGCGCTTTCCGCGCGTTTTTTTCTTTCGGTTCTTATTTTTTTCTCTTTCGACCGAGCAGCGAGCAAATCAAAACGTAAATTCCCGCAAGCACGGCGACGGAAAGCGCAAGCACAAGATAGCACACCCACTCGGGCACGGCGTTTCCGAAAAAGGAAAGCGTACAGTCGAAACCTCTTCTGATCTCGCCGAGATATTCGGCGGGAATCCCGCCCGCGCCGATCGCCTCGATCGCGCCGCCCATAAAATGCTCGTGCAGCAGCGCGGTGCCGTACGTTCCGGGAAGCAGCGTAAGCGCGTCGCCCAAACCCTTTGCAAGCGAGGCGATGGGCATATACGCCCCGCATAAAAATCCGTAAGAGGCGGAGACGATCGCCTCCACCGCCGTGATCGCTCCCTGCGATTTTAAAAACCGACAGACGAGCGAAGAAAACGCCGTACCGAACAGGACGAGCAAAACGACGTCCAGCAAAACGAGGAATACGTCCGCTGCGCTCAGATACCAGCCCACGGCAGCCAGATAAATAAAGCCGACCGCGACGGCGGCAAAACAAATCATCAGCGTTACGATCGCCGTGGCAAGATAATAGGAAAGCGCAAGCAGCGATTGGTGCACGGGCGAAACGGCAAAATCGTTCGCGCGCCCCGTCACCTTATCCTGCACCATAACGAGGTTGGCGGTAAACGCTATGGTGACCGAGCAAACCGCCAGCAGCGACGACATCAGCCACCCGCCCGCAAAGCCTTCGATCAGCTTTTTTTCGAGCTGCGTTCCCTCGGGCAGAACGCTTAACAGACTGTCGCGGTAAACGTTGCCCAAAAACGCGACGAACAGAAACATTAAAATGAGAGGAGCGATCAGCGAGGAAAAGAACAGCCCTTTATCCTTGTAAAATATCTTGCAGTTGCGCGCGATGAGATAGCCGAGCGTTTTCATACCGACTCCCCCTTCTTTCCCGTAACGGCAAGGAACACGTCGTCCATCTTTCCCTTTACGATCTCGTAATCGGTGAATATCTGCGGGAATTTCACCACAAGCTCGGTCGCCTCCGCGGTGTTCTTTACGCCGAGACGGAACGCCCCCGCAATCTGTTCGTAGGGCAGTGCGAGAAGCTTCACCTGCTCTTCGTCCGCGCCGTAAAGGGTGATATAGTCGCCCGCGTAACGGTTTTTCAGCTCCAACGGAGTGGCGTCCGCCAAAATCTTACCGCCGTCGAGAATTACCACGTTATCCGCGTCGGCGGCTTCCTCCATGTAATGCGTGGTCAAAAACACCGTCATGTTGCGGTTGCGGCGCAGGGAATGGATAATATCCCACGTGGTTTTGCGCGTTTGCGGATCGAGTCCCGTCGTGGGTTCGTCCAGAACGAGGATATCGGGTTCGTGCAGCAGAGCGCGGGCAATGTCCGCCTTTCGCCGTTGACCGCCCGAAAGCTTGCCCACGGGGCGGCGCAACAGCTCTTTGAGTCCGAACAGCTCCGTCAACTCGTCCAGCCGCTTTGCAAAGGCCTTTCCCGTGATTCCATAAAGCGCGGCGCGGTAACGCAGATTGTCGCGCACGCTGAGCGCGGAGTCGAGCACGCTGTCCTGAAAGACCACGCCCAACCGCCGCTTGATCGCGTCCAGCTGCGTGTCCACGTTCAGTCCGCCCACCGAGACGCTGCCCGCGTCCCGCGTCTCTTTTCCGCAGAGAATGGAAATGGTGGTGCTCTTTCCCGCGCCGTTCACGCCGAGAAAGGCGAAAAATTCCCCTTCCGTAACCCGAAAGGAAATATCGTCCACCGCCTTGATTTCCCCGTAATATTTTTTTAAATGTTCGATTTCGATGATATTCATGATTTTATTTTATCACATACGCGATCAACCTGCAACCGCTTTACGGTTGCATTTTCGTAAAATCGGCGCAATTTGCGGTTGCGTATAAAAACGCACCGCCGAAGCGGTGCGTTTTATTTACTCTTCGCTTGCGACGGCGGTTTCCTCCGCCATCATCTCGCGGTAGGTTACGGAGTTTTGCACGCCGATCCCCTTGTAATCCTTCATACCCGTTCCCGCAGGAATCAGCTTGCCGATGATCACGTTTTCCTTCAAACCGATCAGCGGGTCGCGCTTGGTGCAAATCGCCGCCTCCGTAAGAACTCTGCTCGTCTCCTGGAAGGAAGCCGCGGAAAGGAAGGAATCGGTTGCGAGGGCGGCTTTTGTGATTCCCAGCAGCACGCGCTTTGCCGAAGCGGGAACACCGCCCGCCATAATCGTCTTTTCGTTCTGTTCCTCGAAGGTGAACATATCCACAAGTTGCCCGGGAAGCATTTCTGTGGTCCCCGCATTCTCGATGCGAACCTTTCTCAGCATCTGGCGCACGATAATTTCTACGTGCTTGTCGTTGATGTCTACGCCCTGCGAGCGGTAAACGGACTGAACCTGTTCGAGAATATAATCCTGAACGCCCTTGGTGCCCTCTACGCGGATAATATCCTGCGGGTTTACGGAGCCCGCGTTCAGCTTGTCGCCGGGAAGCACGTGGTCGCCCGTCTTTACCTTCAGCTCCGCGTTGAACGGAAGCTCGTATTCCTTTAACAGCATGCCCGTATCCTCGTCGTTTACGGTAATGTGCTTTAAGTTGTCCGTATCGTCTACGGTTACAACGCCCTTGAATTCGCAAATCGTGGCAACGCCCTTGGGTTTTCTTGCTTCGAACAGCTCTTCCACACGGGGAAGACCCTGCGTAATGTCGCCCGTCGCCGCGATACCGCCCGTATGGAACGTTCTCATGGTAAGCTGCGTGCCCGGTTCGCCGATGGACTGCGCCGCGATAACGCCGACCGCCTCGCCCACCTTGATGGGAAGCGTGGTCGCCATATTCTTGCCGTAGCACTTCGCGCACACGCCGAAGCGGGTATTGCAGTTGAAGATGCTGCGGATATAAACGCCCTGCGAATCTTCGTCTGCATATTTGGGAAGCGCCGCGATTTTCTTTGCGTTCGCTTCGCTGATCATCTCGTTGCAGGCAACGATGATATTGCCCTCGTTGTCGGTCAGATCCTCCGCTGCAAACCTGCCTGCCAAACGGTCCTCGAGGCTCTCGATCAGCTCGCCGTTCGAGCCGCAGATGGCTTTCATATACGTGCCGCGCGGCTTTTTGCCCGCCTGGCAATCCTCTTCGCGGATAATCACGTCCTGCGAAACGTCTACCAGACGGCGGGTAAGATAACCCGAGTCCGCCGTTTTCAGCGCCGTATCCGCCAAACCTTTCCGTCCGCCGTGCGAGGAAATGAAGTATTCCAGAACGGAAAGCCCGTTACGGAAGCACGATTTTACAGGGACCTCGATCTTTTTACCCTGCGGGTTTACCATCAGTCCGCGCATACCCGAAAGCTGCTTGATCTGGTCGATCGAGCCGCGGGCGCCCGAGTCCGCCATCATCCAGATGGGATTGAACTTATCTTTCGCGCCCTGATCTTTTAAGATCGCCGCAACCTTATCCGTCGCGTCGTCCCATACGGAGATGACCGCATGATAGCGTTCCTCTTCCTTTAACAGACCTCTTGCAAACTTGGTGGAAATTTTGGCAACCTGCTCCTCCGCCTCGTCCACGATCGCCTCTTTCTGTTCGGGAATCTTCATATCGAATACCGAAGTGGTGAGCGCGGCAAGCGTCGAGTATTTGTAACCGCGTTCCTTAATGGCGTCGAGCACCGCCGAAGCCTTGGGCGCATAGCCCGTCTTAAAGCAGGCTTCCACGATTTTGGAAAGGTGCTTTTTACCGATCGCGCGCGAGCCCTTAATGGAGGAAATGAATTCCGTCGAAAGCTCGAGCTTTAAATAATCCTCGGGGAATTCGCGCTTTACAAAGTTCAGATCCTGCGGGATCCCGTCGTTATAAATAATTCTGCCGACAGTCGTTTTGATCACGCCCGTCACGAACAGCTTGCCCGTCGCCTCGTCCTTAGTCACGTACGCTCTGCCGCGAAGCCCGTTGTTGGGAACTTTGCCGTCTCTGCCGAAATCCTTTTCGTAGGGAAGAGGCAGATTTTCGAACTTGCCCTCGGGAAGCTCCGCCGTATGGCGCACGTAAATTTCGTCCTGACAGTGCACTTCTTTCAGTTGATAGCTCATCAGCGCTTCGTCGAAGGAAGAGAACACGGGAGCCTCGTACGCCTCGCCCGTCTCGCTTACGCGGTTAAATTCGTCGTACTTTACCCCCTCTTCCTTGCGAAGAATGGTAAGATAGTACGCGCCGATAATCATATCCTGCGTGGGGCTCATGACCGACTTGCCGTCCGCAAGCTTTAAGATATTGTTGGCGGAAAGCATCAAAAATCTTGCTTCCGTCTGCGCCTCGATGGAAAGCGGAAGGTGAACCGCCATCTGGTCGCCGTCGAAGTCGGCGTTGAAGGGTCCGCAGACAAGGGGCGAAATTTTAATCGCTCTGCCCTCGATAAGCACGGGCTCGAACGCCTGAATGGAAAGGCGGTGCAGCGTGGGAGCGCGGTTTAATAACACGGGGTGCTCTTTGATCACCTCTTCCAGCACGTCCCAAACGAAATCCTTGCCCCGTTCCACCGTGCGCTTCGCGCTCTTGATGTTGTGGCACTTGTTCGTTTCGACCAGCCGCTTCATTACGAACGGCTTAAACAGCTCGATCGCCATTTCCTTGGGCAATCCGCATTGATAAATTTTCAGTTCGGGACCGACGACGATAACCGAACGACCGGAATAGTCGACGCGTTTTCCGAGCAGGTTCTGACGGAAACGTCCCTGCTTACCGCGGAGCAAGCCCGAAAGCGATTTGAGCTCGCGGTTGGAGGGACCAGAAAGCGGTTTCCCTCTTCTGCCGTTATCGATCAGCGCGTCTACCGCTTCCTGCAGCATACGCTTTTCGTTCTTTACGATCATTTCGGGCGCGCCCAGCTCGATCATACGCTTTAAGCGGTTGTTGCGGTTAATGACGCGGCGGTACAAATCGTTCAAGTCGGAAGTGGCGAATCTGCCGCCGTCCAGCTGCACCATGGGGCGCAGATCGGGCGGAATCACGGGAAGAACGGTAAGCACCATCCATTCGGGACGGTTGCCGCTCTTGCGGAACGCTTCGATGATCTCGATGCGCTTGATCGCCTTCACGCGCTTGGTGCCCGTGGGGTTGTTCTCGATGATTCTGCGCGTTTCCTCGCTCTCCTTGTCCAGATCGAGTGCCATTAAAAGCTCGCGGATCGCCTCCGCGCCCATGCCGACCTTCAGCCCCGTCTGCGAAGAATCGCCCATCGTCTCCTCGATCTCGCGCAGCTGCTTGTCGTTGATCACCTGCTTGTATTCCAGCCCCGAAGTGCCCGGATCGAGCACCACGTAGGAAGCGAAATAAATGACCTGTTCCAACGGTTTGGGACCCATATCGAGCAAAAGCCCGATTTTGCTGGGAACGCCGCGGAAATACCAGATATGCGAAACGGGCGCAGCCAACTCGATGTGCCCCATGCGCTCGCGGCGCACCTTAGCGCGCGTAACTTCCACGCCGCACTTTTCGCAGATGATCCCCTTATAACGGATCCTCTTATATTTCCCGCAATGACACTCCCAGTCCTTGGTGGGTCCGAAGATTTTTTCGCAGAACAAGCCGTCGCGTTCGGGCTTCTGCGTGCGGTAGTTTATCGTTTCGGGCTTGGTTACCTCGCCGTAAGACCATTCCCTGATTTTTTCGGGAGATGCCACACCTATCTGAATAGAGTTAAAATCGTTTAATTCGTACATATTTGCCTCCCTTTACTCCTCGTCCTCATCGCCGAACAGATCTCCCAGAGAGCCGTCCTCGTCGATGTCGTCCATCGCGTCGTCGTCCTCTTCGCCGAACAGGTCGTCGGAAATAAAGTCGTCGTCCTCGCCCGCTTCGTCGAAGATGGAGCCGATCTCGTCGTCCTCGTCGTCCTCGTCGATGTCGAAGTTGAAATCCTGCTCCGCCACGGGTTCGTCGCGGCGGGTGTCGGGCTCCGTCTCGTCCTCGAATTCGCGGATAATCAGCTCTTCGTTGTTCTCGGTAAGCACTTTTACGTCGAGCGCGAGCGATTGCAGCTCTTTTAGCAGCACCTTAAACGCCTCGGGAATTCCCGGTTCGGAAATGTTGTTGCCCTTTACAATGCTCTCGTACGTCTTTACGCGCCCTACGATATCGTCCGATTTCACGGTGAGAATCTCTTGCAGAATGTGCGCCGCGCCGTAAGCTTCCAGCGCCCAAACTTCCATTTCTCCGAAACGCTGACCGCCGAACTGCGCTTTTCCGCCGAGGGGCTGCTGCGTTACCATGGAGTAAGGTCCGATCGAACGCGCGTGGATCTTGTCGTCTACCAGGTGGATCAGCTTAATCATATACATGATACCGATCGTCACGCGGTTCTCGAACGGCTCGCCCGTTCTGCCGTCGAACACCTGGAATTTACCGTCTACCTTGCCTTCGGGGTTGAACAGGTTGTTTTCCTCGAACAGCTTTTCGATGTCCTTTTCGGTCGCGCCGTCGAATACGGGCGTGGCGATTTTCCAGCCAAGCTGGCGGCACACGTAGCCCAGGTGCACTTCGAGAACCTGTCCGATATTCATACGCGAGGGAACGCCCAACGGGTTCAACAAAATCTGCAAGGGGGTACCGTCGGGCAGGAAAGGCATATCGCTCTGCGGAAGCACGCGCGAAATAACGCCCTTGTTTCCGTGACGACCCGCCATCTTGTCGCCGACCTGGATTTTACGCTTCTGCGCCACGTATACGCGCACCAATTTATTGACGCCGGGGGAAAGCTCGTCCTTATTCTCCCGCGTGAAAATCTTCACGTCTACGACGATACCGCCCTCTCCGTGCGGCACGCGCAACGAGGTGTCGCGCACCTCTCTCGATTTCTCGCCGAAGATCGCGCGGAGCAGTCTCTCTTCGGGGGTAAGCTCGGTTTCGCCCTTGGGGGTCACCTTACCGACAAGGATATCGCCGCTTTGCACTTCCGCGCCGATGCGCACGATGCCGTCCTCGTCAAGATCCTTCAGCGCGTCGTCGCCTACGTTGGGAATGTCGCGCGTGATCTCCTCTTCGCCCAGCTTGGTATCGCGCGATTCGGTTTCGTGCTCCTCGATATGGATGGACGTGAACACGTCGTCCTGCACGAGCTTTTCGGAAATGAGGATCGCGTCCTCGTAGTTATAGCCTTCCCACTCCATAAAGCCGACGAGGATGTTCTTGCCCAGCGCAAGCTCGCCGTTGTTGGTGGAAGGACCGTCCGCGATCACCTCGCCCTTCTCCACTCTGTCGCCCGTGGAGATAATGGGGCGCTGGTTCAGACAGGTGCCCTGGTTGGAGCGCTCGAATTTCTTTAACGGATATTCCGTCTCGAAACCGCTGTCCTCTTTTACCACGATCTTATCGGACGAAACCGAGACGGCAATGCCTGCCTCCTTCGCCCGCACGATCACGCCCGAGTCGCGCGCGATCGCCGCTTCGATGCCCGTTGCGACAATGGAGGGCTCCGTCTTTAACAGAGGCACCGCCTGCCGCTGCATGTTCGAGCCCATGAGCGCACGGTTGGTATCGTCGTTTTCCAGGAAGGGAATGAGCGCCGTCGCCACGGAAACGAGCTGTTTGGGGCTCACGTCCATATAGTCGATCCTGTCTCTCGACATTTCGGTAATCAATTCTCTGTAACGGCAGCCGACGCGTTCGTTTACGAAATGTCCGTCCTCGTCCAACGGCTCGTTCGCCTGCGCCACTACGTAGCGGTCCTCTTCGTCCGCCGTAAGGTAGTCCACGTGATCGGTCACGATCCCCGATTCCTTGTCCACCTTGCGATAGGGCGACATGATAAAGCCGAATTCGTTTACCTTGGAGAACGTGGCAAGTGAAGAAATAAGTCCGATGTTCTGACCTTCGGGGGTCTCTATAGGGCACATACGCCCGTAGTGCGAGTGGTGAACGTCGCGGACCTCGAAGGTGGCTCTGTCTCTGTTCAGACCGCCGGGACCGAGCGCGGAAAGCTTGCGCTTGTGCGTAAGCTCGGCAATCGGGTTGGTCTGGTCCATGAACTGCGACAGCTGCGAGGAACCGAAGAATTCGCGGATGACCGCGGAAATGGGACGAACGTTGATCAGTCCCGAGGGGGTAACCTCCTGCACGTCCGCCGTAGACATTCTCTCTTTGATCAGGCGTTCCAGACGCGCCATACCGATGCGGAGCTGGTTTTGCAGCAGCTCGCCCACCGAACGCACGCGGCGGTTACCCAAGTGGTCGATCTCGTCGATGGTGCCGATTCCGTACTGCAAGTCGAGGTTGGTGGAAACGGCTGCGACGATATCGTCTACCGTAATGCACTTGTGGTTGAGCTTTTCCACAAGCGGTTTGATTATTTTCTTTTCCGCGGGCGTTACGCCGAGCACGCGCGTTTCCGCTTCCAGGTCCACGGGCGCGTTAGGGTCGGCGTTCTCCTCGCGGGCGAGCAGCTCGTGGAAGAGCTTGCAGGCGGCGACGAACTTTAAACGGTTTTCCTTGCGGCGCTCGCGGTTCTTTTTCTCCTCCTGCTTTTCGTCCACCTCCTGCACCGTCTCGCGGGTGAAGTAAACGGAGTTGATCTCGTCGAGATACTTTTCGGCAACTTCTTCCACCGAGAGCGTCCGGCACTCCTCGGCGATTTTTTTACTGAATTTGAAGTTGGGATAGTAAACGGTTTTCAAAAGACCGAACGCCTTGGGATTCTTGTCCGAAAGCGTGTCGAAGTCTACGGTGTTGTTGGAAATGATCTTATGGCGGATCTCGCCCGCTTCGGGATCGTTTACCAACACGAACACCTCGCCGATGCCCGCGTTCTGAATCTCGCGTGCTTTTTCCTCGGTCGCGACTTCCCCCTTCGCAAGCAAAAGCTCTCCCGTTTCGGGGTGGAAGATATCGTCCGCCACGCGGCATCCGGGAAGTCTGTACGCAAGATTGAGCTTTTTATTGAACTTATAACGCCCCACCTTTACCACGTCGTAACGGCGCGGATCGAAGAAGAGGTTAAACAGGTGCTGGCGCACCGATTCCTCGGTGGGAACCTCGCCGGGACGCAGACGGCGGTACAACGCGATCAAGCCGTCCGATTCCGAGCGGATGGGCTGAACGGCGTCTTTGGCGTCCTTTTCGATGGTCGCGGCAATCATCTTGTTTTCGCCGAACAGCTCTTCGAGCGCGCGGTCGGAGCCGAAGCCGAGCGCACGGAGCAGCACGGTCGCGGTGAGCTTGCGCTTTCTGTCCACGCTCACCCAAAGCACGCCCTGCGCGTCCTGCTTGAATTCAAGCCAGGCGCCGCGGTTGGGGATCACCGTCGTTTCGTACATCTGCTTGCCCGTCTTGTCCGTCTCGGCAACGTTGTTCACGCCGGGCGAACGCACGAGCTGCGATACGATCACGCGCTCCGCACCGTTAATGATGAAAGAGCCGTTCTCGGTCATTTTGGGGAAGTCGCCCATAAAGACGTCCTGCTCCAAAATTTCGTCCTTTACCTTATTAACAAGGCGGACCTTCACGCGCAACGGAAGCGCATAGGTAGCGTCGCGGTTGCGGCACTCCTTTTCGTCATACTTGGGTTTCTTTCCGAATTCGTGTTCGAGGAAATACAGTTCGAAGTGGTCGGAAAAGTCGGTGATCGGGGAATAGTCCTCGAAAATTTCGCCGATCCCCTCGCCGATAAACGAGCGGTAGCTCTCCTTCTGAATTTCCACGAGGTCGGGAATCTCGATCACTTCGTTGATCGAACCGAATTTTCTTCTCTCGGTTTTCCCGTACTTTTGGATAGGTAAGTTCATCCGTCAAATAACTCCTTTAAAAAATAGTGTTATCATTTGGCGATTTACCGAGTATATCTTTTCATCGGAAAAAATCGAAAATGTCGATAAAAATTGTCCGTCCCCTCTTTACTTTTGCGCTCGGTTGCGCTATAATAGAGGGTGAAAGAAAGAAATTGAAACGAGGCGGAGAAATTGCCGAAACGCATACTGCCTCAATTTAAACATAATAATACAGTATGTTATTATAACGGAACGCAAAAAAGATGTCAAACGCTTTTCGGGGCGGTTGACAAACTTTTTTTGCAAAACGGAGATTTTTTTATGAGAATAGACAAATTTCTAAAAATTTCGCGCATTTTAAAGCGCAGAACAGTGGCGCAGGATGCAGCAAACGCGGGAAAAATCACCGTAAACGGAAGAGAGGCGAAACCCTCTACCCGCGTAAAGGCAGGCGATATTGTAGAGCTCAGCTTTGCTTCGGGCACGCTCCGTTTTAAGATCCTCGAGATCCGCGAGTTTGTAAAAAAGGACGAGGCGCAATCGCTCTACGAGGTCCTCGTATGATCACCGCCGTTCTATGCGCCGCGGGCAAGGGCGAACGCGCGGGCTTTTCCGAAAATAAGGTCCTGCGCGAGCGGAACGGCTTGCCCCTTTTGTGCTATTCGCTTTCCGCCTTCGCGCAGTGTGCGGAAATCACCGAAATACTCGTGGTCTGCCGTAAAGAGGACGAAGTTAAGATCCGACCCCTGCTCTCCCCTTATCCCCGCGCCCGCACGGTGATCGGCGGAGAGCTGCGCACGCACAGCGTGTATGCCGCGCTGAAAGAAGCGGCGGGCGACATCGTGCTCGTGCACGACGCGGCGCGCCCTTTTCTTACGCAAAAAATCATTTCCGCCTGTATCGAAAGCGTGAAAAATTTCGGGAGCGGCGTTTGCGCCGTTCCGTCCGTGGACACGGTTGCGCTTGCCAAAAACGGCTGTATTTTAAAAACGCCCCCGCGTAGCACCGTTTACGCCGCACAAACCCCGCAGGGCTTTTCCACGGGCGAGCTGCTCGGCGCATACCGCGAAATGTTCGAAGAACACCGCGAAGCGGAGTTCACGGACGAAAGCGGCATTTACGCATATTACTGCAAGCCGCCGCGCATTTGCGAGGGCGACAGAAACAATAAAAAACTCACCTATGCCGAGGATTTTCTCCCCGCGGAACGGGTAGGATTCGGCGTAGATACGCACGCTTTTATGCCCCAAAAAAATGCTTCGCCTTTTTTTGGGGACCCCGATTCTCTTGACTTCCCTTCATTTATCACCCTCGGCGGCGTACGTATTCCCTCCGAGCATACCTTAATCGCCCACAGCGACGGCGACGTTTTGCTTCACGCGCTGATGGATGCGCTGCTCTCCGCGGCAGGCTTACGCGATATCGGCTATTATTTCCCCGATACGGACGAAAAATATGCGGGTGCGGACAGTTTGAAGCTGTTAAAAGAAGTACTATGTCAGATAGAGTACTGTGGATTTGCCCCAAAAAACGTCAGTATTGCCGTTTTAGCCGAAAAACCCCGCCTTTCTCCGCATATCGAAGATATGAAAGAAAATTTATCAAAGGCGTTAAATCTGCCCCTTTCCGCTATCGGAATTGCGGCGGGAACAAACGAAAAGCTCGGCTACGTCGGCGAAGGCAAGGGAGTTACCGTTTACGCTACGGTAATGTTAAAACAAACAAAGGAAGCGATTTAACAAGGATTTTATATGGCAAAAGCAACCACTCAATTCGTATGCGCGGAATGCGGATACGCTTCGCCGAAATGGCTGGGGCGGTGCCCCGACTGCGGCAAATTCAACACCCTGGCGGAAGAGGCAGTCGCACCCGCGGCGCCCGCCAAACAAAAGAGCGCGTTCCGCGCTCCTTCCGCCCGTCCCCTCCCCCTCTCGCAAGTGAAATACGAAAAGTTCGAGCGCGTTTCCTCGGGCAATTCCGAGCTGGACGTGGTGCTCGGCGGAGGGATCGTGCGCGGCTCGCTCGTGCTGGTGGGCGGCGATCCCGGCGTGGGAAAATCTACCCTGCTCACGCAGGTTGCGGCGCACCTTGCCAAACAGCATAAAGTGTTGTATCTTTCCGCCGAGGAGAGCTGCTCGCAGGTAAAGCTCCGCTGCGAACGGCTGGGGCTGGATTCGGACAACCTGCTGCTATTAAACGAAACCTGCTTAGACGGCGCGGAGGAAGCTTTTTTCGAAGCCGAGTACGTGATTATCGACTCTATTCAGGCGGTTTACACCGACGCGCTCAGCTCTGCGGCGGGCAGCGTGGGACAGGTGCGTGAATGCGCAAGCAAGCTCATGCGCATCGCCAAAGCCCGCGGCATTACCTTTTTTATCGTGGGACACGTTACCAAGGAGGGAACGCTGGCGGGTCCGAAGGTGCTCGAACATATTATGGACACCGTGCTCTACTTCGAGGGAGAGCGGACGGAAAACTTTAAAATCCTGCGCGCGGTAAAAAACCGTTTCGGTTCGGTGCAGGAGGTGGGCGTGTTCGAAATGACGGGCGAAGGCATTTACGGACTTTCGGACTATTCCGCGCTCTTTCTTTCGGACACCCGCGGAGAAGCGGCAGGCGCGGCGGTCACCCCCAGCGAAACGGGCAACCGCTGCATGATGGTCGAGCTGCAAACGCTGATGTGCAAGACTGCGTACGGACTCCCCCGCCGTATGGCGCTGGGCGTAGACTTTAACCGCCTTGTGGTGCTGATCGCGGTGCTCGAAAAGCGCTGCTCGCTCGCCATGGGAATGCAGGACGTCTATTTAAACGCGATGGGCGGAATTAAACTGAACGAGCCGAGCGCGGACCTTGCCGTATGCGCCGCGCTTGCCAGCGCGGAACGCATGATTCCCGTAGACAAATATACGGCGGTGTTCGGGGAAGTGGGACTTACGGGCGAGGTGCGCGGCGTCAACTTTGCCGAAAAACGAGTAAACGAATGCCTGAAAATGGGCTTTAAACGCGTGCTGCTTCCCGCAAAAAATATGAAGGCTTGCGAAAAATTCAAAGATAAAATCGAGCTGGTCCCGGTTTCTTACGTCTATCAAATGATAAAAACGCTGTTCCCCAAAATATAACGAACCGCCCCGACAAATGTCGGGGCGGATTTCTCTACTGTTTCATGAAAACGTACAAGCGTTCGGGGAAGGTTTTACAGAGAGCTTTTGCAACATACTCGCCCTCCTTTACAAACGTAAAGCCGCACTTTTCGATAACGCGGCGCGATTGCGCGTTGTCGGTAAAATGTCCCGCCGTAAGCGCGTCTAACTTAAGCGTATCGAAGCAATAGCCCATAGCGGCGTTTACCGCTTCGGGCATGATTCCCCGCCCCCAATACGCCTTCGAAAGCACGTAGCCGATTTCCTTCACCTTGAAACGTTCGAACGCGGGATCCCGATTCGCCCAGGAATCGTGCAAGCCCAGCGAGCCGATCACCTTTCCGCTTTCCTTCTCCTCTATGGCAAACACGTTCTTTTCGGCAAGAAACATTTTTAACACAAACTCCGTTTCCTCCCGCGATTCGTGGTGCTTCCACCCGGCAAGCTCGCCCACGCCCTCTACCGAGGCATATTCGAATAAATCGTCCAAATCCGTTTCCTTCCAACCGCGGAGGAGCAAGCGCGGCGTCTCAATCACGGTATGCGTCACGTCGATTTGCACGTCCATGCTCTCTCCTCCTCAGTTTTTCACGGCGACCGCGCGAAAGATGGGAAGCCCGCGGTCGGAAAAGTTCTTTTCGTATTCGGTTACGATATTCCCTTGCGCAAAATCGCTGTTGTGCAAATCGCGCGTAATATCCTTTACGGTAAAGCCGTTCTGCGCGAACTGCTCTAACGAATAATCGAAAAACGGTTCGCTGTCCGTCTTTTGCTCGATTTCCCCGCCCTCGACGAGCAACCGCCTGTAAATTTCCAGAAATCGGGGCGCGGTAAGCCGCTGTTTTTCCCTGCTCTTTTCGGGCAGCGGCGTGGAAAAATTCAGATAGATCCGTTCGATGCTTCCCTCGGGAAGATAGCACGGCAAAATTTCGGCGGGAATATTCAAAAAGCGTACGTTAGGGATCCCCTCCCGCAGCACGTGCTCCATGGCGGTCAGGCAGACGTTGGAGCACAGCTCCGCCGCCAAAAAATTCACGTTCGGCTCGCGCAGCGCCTTTTCCGAAACAAACTTCCCGTTGCCGCAGCCTACGTCGAGATGCACGGGATTTCCGTTGCCGAAAACCGCTTGCAAATCGACAAGGGCGCGGAAGCCTTCCGCCGCCTCCTTTAAATTGAGGCAGGGACGACCGCGCGCAAGCAGCACCGCCCCGCACGCCTCGATCCGCGGCTCTAAATTGCGTTTACGGCGCATTCTCATCAGTTTTTCCCCGTAGAGCCGAATCCGCCCGCGCCGCGCACCGTCTCCGAAAGCGACTCCGCCTCCGCAAATTCCGCCGCGTAATAGGGCGCTATCACCAGCTGGGCGATACGGTCGCCCGCTTCCACCTTGCGCGCCTGCGCTCCGTGATTGTGCAGCGCGACCATAATTTCGCCGCGGTAGTCGCAGTCGATGACACCGACTTTATTCGCGGGCGCCAGATCCTGTTTGCAAGCAAGCCCGCTGCGGGCGTACACCAGCCCAACCGTGCCCGCGGGAAGCTCGACTGCGATCCCCGTGTGCACAAAGCGCGTTTCTCCCGCAGGGATCTCCGTCCCCTCGCTCGCATATAAATCCGCTCCCGCGGCAAACTCCGACCCGTACACGGGCAAACGAGCGCTTTCGCTCAGTTTTTTTACGTTTACTTTCATATAAATTTCCTCTCTTGCTGTTTATTGAACATCGACGATCCACCGCTTGGGACGGTTGGGGCGGATCAGTACCTTTAACACCGTCCCCTCGGCAGGGGGAAGGTTGCCCTTTACGAACCCTATCGAACGCTTGCCGTCGATTTGCGCTACGACGCGAAATTTTTTAAACACCGTGTGCGTGCGCGAAAACTCTCCCGAGCTATACTCGCCGGAGGATTCGAACGCCGCGCACAACACCTTCGCTTCCCGTTTCTCGCAAAATTTTCCGCACTTTACAAGGATCTTAAAATAGACCGAAACGACCGTTTTTAAAATCACGCCCAAAAAGCAATACGCGAACAGCCATTCGAGCGCGCTCCAAAACACGCGCCCCAAAGTGACCGCTTTGCCGAAAAACAGCGGGTAGACGGAAAGCAGAATGATCGGCACAACCAACAGCGAACCGTAAATTACGTTTTCCCATACGGAATACGTGCGGAACCTCGCCGCGATCCGCCTGCGCCAAACGCCCGCCTCGCCCGACATTCGTGCAAGCGAATGCTGCGGAAGCCTGGAAAGCTCGTCTGCAACCGCCTCGTTTTGCGCCGTTGCGTCCGAAACCTCCTGCGGCGGCACCGTCGCGCTTTCGTATTCGTAAGCGATATCCGGCAGCGTGCGCCGCTTCCCTACGAAAAAATATAAAAACAGCGCTCCCGCAACGGTAAACGCACCGCCGCCCGCAAGCACGGCGATTTCCGTTTTTCCGAACTGCCCCAAACGGTTTTGTCCGTCCACGCGGATCACGACCTGCTTGCCCTCGTAATACCTTTCCCGTCCCTGTTCGTAAATGTTGTCCGTAAGGCGGGCGCGAACGATCGCCTCTTTGCCGTCCCGTTCGATCGAAAACGAAACGATCGCACCCTTTGCATCGTACTCGGCGGAAAGCACGGTCGCTTCCGTCGGCTCGGCAAGGCGGTAAATGGCGAGCCTTGCAAAACCGTATCCGACAAGCCCCAATCCGACGAGAATAAACGCGCCGAAAAATAAAAACAAAAAAATATTTTGCTTCATGACGATCCCGCAATAGACAACAGCCGTTCGCTTACGGGAACGGCTGTTGCTGCGAACGAATTATTCTTCGCGTTCTTTAATTTCCACGTTATACTTTTTGCCGTCTCTGGGGCTGGCGTTCCGCACGATCGTGCGCAAAGCCTTGGCAATCTTGCCCTGCTTGCCGATCACCTTTCCCATGTCCGACGCCGAAAGCACGACGGTAACGGTGATGTCGTTTTCCGTCTCCTCCGTGAGGTATTCGATGTGTTCTTTGTCGTCTGCAAAATGCTCGACGATGTACCGAATCAAATCTAACATATCCGTCTCCTTTCAGGCGAAAGCGATTACTTCTTTTTCTTGCCTTTGGTTTTTGCGGGGCTGAGCTTTTCGGATTTTTCGATAACGCCCGTCTTTACAAGCAAAGACTTTACCGTCTCGGTCGGCTGAACGCCCTTGGCAATCCAGTCCTTCGCCTTCTCCACGTCTACGTTCAGCGTAACGGGCTGCGACTTGGGATCGTAAAAGCCGACTTTGTCGACGTACTCGCCCGTTGCCGCCTTGCGCGCGTCCACCACTACGATGCGGTATACGGGGGACTTTTTGTCGCCCATACGCACCAATCTCATTTTAACCATTTTTTTATCCTCCAAAAATAATTTTTTTATATTTGCTTCCGAAAGCGACCTTTAAAAAGGCATCCGCCCGCGGAGTTTGCCGCCCTTTAACTGCTTCATTAACAGCTTCGTCTGCTCGAACTGCTTTAACACGCGGTTGATTTCCTGAATACTCGTGCCCGAGCCGTTCGCAATGCGCGTTTTGCGCGAATAGTTGATGATCTGCGGGTTGTCCCGCTCCTTGGGCGTCATCGAAAGGATGATCGCCTTCGTGCGTTCGAGCTGCTTTTCGTCGACGTCCTTTTCGCTGAGCTTCATTTTTCCCGCCGTGGGGAGCATATTCATCAGCGCGCCCGCGCCGCCCATCTTCTTTAACGATTCGAACTGCTGTAAATAGTCCGTCAGCGTAAAAGAGGCGTCGCGCATCTTGCGCTCCATCTCCTTTGCCTGCTGCTCGGTAATGGCTTCCTGCGCCTTCTCGATCAAGGAGAGCACGTCGCCCATGCCTAAGATACGCGAAGCCATACGGTCGGGATAGAAGGGCTCTAAATCGGTCAGCTTTTCGCCCACGCCGATAAACTTGATGGGCTTGCCCGTTACCGCCTTGATGGAAAGACACGCGCCGCCGCGAGTGTCGCCGTCGAGCTTGGTCAAGATAACGCCCGTAATGCTCAGCCGCTCGTTAAACGTCTGCGCGACGTTCACGGCGTCCTGCCCCGTCATGGCGTCTACCGTCAGCAGAATTTCGGTCACGTCCACTTCCCGCTTGATCTCTTCCAGCTCTTTCATGAGCGCGTCGTCGATATGAAGCCGACCCGCGGTGTCTACGATCACCGTATCGTACCCCATTTTTTTGGCGTACTCCACCGCTTGCTTTGCCGTTTTGGCGGGCGCCTGCGTGCCCTTTTCGAACACCTCGGTCTCCGCCTTTCCCCCCACGACCTTTAACTGGTCGATCGCGGCGGGGCGGTAAATGTCGCACGCAACGAGCAGCGGCTTTTTACCCTGCTTTTTTAATTGCAGCGAGAGCTTTCCGCACAGCGTCGTTTTGCCCGCGCCCTGCAAGCCGCACATTAAAATGACGGTGGGCGGCTTGGGCGAGACCTCCATTTTGGCGTTGCCCGAGCCCATGAGCGCGATCAGCTCTTCGTTTACGATTTTAATTACCTGCTGGGCGGGATTCAGTGATTGCAGTACCTGCTGCCCCACCGCCTTTTCCGAAACCTCGGCAATAAACTGTTTGGCAACTTTTAAGTTGACGTCCGCCTCCAAAAGCGCGATTCGCACCTCGCGCATCGCCGTGCGAATTTCCAGCTCGGTCAGTTTTCCGCGCTTAGTCAGCTTACTGAATATGTGGTTTAACCGCTCCGAGAGCGAAGAAAACAACGCCATGAAATTCTCCTTTTAAGCGTTCGGCGCACCGTGCGCCCGTTCGCCGCCGACGCGGCGCAGAACCGTTTCGATCTGCTCGCGGTAGGGTGCGGGAAGCTTTGTCGCTACCCCTTCGATTTCCTCCGCAATGCGCGCAGCCTCTGCCAGCGTTTGCGCAAACCGCAGTTTTTCTTCGTAATCTTCCAGCTGCTTTCGGCATTTGTTCAGACAGTCGGATACGCTCTGGCGCGAACAACCCTTTTGCTCGGCGATTTCCGCAAGCGATAAATCGCAGTTAAAATAAAGGTTCGTAATCTCGCGCTGGCGCTCGGTTAAAAGGGGCTGGTAGCAATCCCATAGCCGCATGAAACGCAAATCTTCCATTTCCGCCCCCCTTTTTAAGCAAGTATATCAAAAAACAAAACGCCTGTCAAGCATTTTTACTTGACAGGCGGATTTTTTTAGCAAAACTTTATCTGCTGCGCTCGGGTTTAAAAGAAACCCTCTACAAACTCTTCCGCGTCGAACAGTTCCAAATCGTCCATTTTTTCGCCGACGCCCGCGAACACGACGGGCACGCCCAGTTCGCCGCAGAGCGAAAACACGAAGCCGCCCTTTGCCGTGCCGTCCAATTTGGTTAAGACGATCCCGTCCAGCTCCACCGCCTCGTCGAACACGCGCGCCTGCGAAACCGCGTTCTGCCCCGTGGTCGCATCCAGCACCAAAAACTTGTAAAACGCCGCTTCGGGAAATTCGCGGGTAACGACCCGATCCATCTTTTTCAGCTCGTTCATTAAATTTTCTTTTACGTGCAGTCTGCCCGCGGTATCGACCAGCACCACGTCCGTCCCCTTCGCCTTTGCCGAGGATACGGCGTCGTAAATGACGGCGGCGGGGTCGCTCCCCTCCTCGTGCTTGACGATGCGCACCTTCGCGCGCTCCGCCCAGACGGACAGCTGATCGCTCGCCGCGGCGCGGAAGGTATCCGCAGCCGCCACCGTGACGTTCTTTTTATTCTTTACGAAATAGTTGGCGACCTTGCCGATGGTGGTGGTCTTGCCCACGCCGTTCACGCCGACGAACATCATAACGCAGGGGTACTTGATTTCGGGAACGGGCGCTTCGTTCAACGTGTCTTCGAGGATATCCTTTAACAGATCGGTTACGTACTGCTCGTCCTTTATCTTGTTTCCGATCGCCTCTTCCTTCACCTGCTCGACGACGTCCTCCGCCGTGCGAACCGAAACGTCCGCCGAGATCAAGATCTCTTCCAGCTCGTCGTAAAACTCGTTGCCGATTTTATTCTTTAAAAAGAGTTGCCGCATTTTGTGCGACACGCCCTCTTTCGTCTTTTTTAAAGCGTCTCTGATTTTTCCGAAAAATCCCATAATTGCCTCTTATTCGATTGCGCCGTTACGTGCATTATATGACGGTATCTCCACCCAAACGCGATTCCACTTCGGACAGCTTTACCGAAACGATTTTGGAAACGCCCTTTTCCTCCATGGTAACGCCGAAAAGCGTGTCCGCCTGATTCATGGTGGGCTTTCTGTGCGTGATCACGATAAACTGCGTATCCTGCGAGAACTTCTTTAAATATTTCGCAAACCGACCCACGTTCGCTTCGTCGAGCGCGGCTTCGATTTCGTCGAGAATACAGAAGGGCATGGGGCGCGTCTTTAAAATAGCGAACAGAATGGCGATCGCCGTAAACGCCCGCTCTCCGCCCGAAAGCAGCGATATTTTTGTCAGCTTTTTGCCGGGAGGGCACGCCACGATTTCCACGCCCGCGTTGAGCGGATCGTCGCAATTTTCGTAATCGAGCTGCATTTCGGCTTTTCCGCCGCCGAACAGCTCTTTGAAAATCTGCGTAAAGCTCTGGTTGATCGAATTGAACCCGTCGTCGAACTGCTTCTGCATTTCCGTTTTCAGCTGTTCGAGCACCGAGGTAAGGTCGAGGATTCCCTTGTCCAGGTCCTCTTTCTGCGTCTGCATTTCGGTATAGCGCGAAAGCAGCTGGTCGTAATCCTCCTCCGCGTTCATGTTGATATTGCCGAGCGCGGATATCTTATGCTTCAAGCTGTTGATCGCGGAAGTCGACTGCGACACGTCGTAATTTTCGTCGCGCAGTTCCTTTGCCGTCTCTTCGGTAAGCCCGTACGCCTCCGAAATGCGCTGGCGCATATTTTCGAGGTTGGTTTCCGCCTTGGAAATTTCGATTTCGCTGGCGTGCTTCTCCTCACTCAGCGTGTACTGGCAGGAAAGCAGCGTGCGCTTTTCCTCGTCGATTTTAATTTGCCGTTCTGCTTCCGCGCGCTTGTCCACGTGCAGCTTTTCCACCTGCTCGCGGAGCGCGGCGACGGTGCGCTTTTCGTCCTCGGTGAGTACGATCTCCTCTTCCTGCACTTTCAGCTTTTCCACTTCCTGCTCGGCAACCGCCATCGCCTTGCGCGTTTCTTCCACCTTTATGCGGATGTGCTCCTTTTCGCGCTGCAAGCGGAATACGTTCTGCTCCTCCGCTTCGCAAGCGGACGCGATCGCCGCGCTCTCCACCTGCAATTCGTGCAGCTGCTTCGAGAGCACGTCGCGCTCGGCGCGCAGCTTGTCCGCCTCCGCCTGACGAGCGGAAATTTCCGCCGCCGCTTCCGAACGGATCTTGTTGAGCAGATCCTCGCTTTCCGCCGAGGACAGCACCTCGTTTTCCAGACTTTCCGCCCGCTGCGAAAGCTGCTCCAACAGGGAAGTGTATTCCGCAACGTCGTGCGAAGCCTCCTGCAAGAGCGTGTCGAGCGTGCTCTCCTTTTGCGCCAGCGCGGCAAAATTCGCCGTTTGCCGCTGGACCTCCACGCGGAATTTTTCCTGATTTTCGCGCGCGGCGTTCAGGTCGTTTTCGCAATCCTCGAGGGCGGCTTTCAGCTTGGACAAAAGCGCCTGCTTTTGCGCGATCTGCCCCTCGCATTCCTTGATTCTGCGCTCGCCCGCAAGCAGGTTGCCGCTGTCGCGCCTGTGCGAGCCGCCCGTCATTGCGCCCGAGGTCGCGATGGTATCGCCGTCGAGCGTGACGATTTTAAACGCGCGGGCGTACTTTTTGGCAATGCGCGTCGCGCTGGCGATATTATCGCACACGAGCGTGTTTCCCAAAAGATTTTTAATGACGTTCTCGTAATAGCCGTCGTACTTTACCAAATCGTTGGCAAGCCCCAGCGCGCCCTCTTCCTTTAAGGCGTTTAATATCTCGCGGCTGTCCCCGCGGGCGCGCATGGTTTCCACGGGCAGAAAGGTGACGATGCCCCCGCCCGTCCGCTTTAAATATTCGATGAGATCGCGTGCGTCGTTCGCCGTGGCGGTCACAAGGTTTTGCATCGCGCCGCCGAACGCCGTTTCGATGGCGGCTTCGTATTTCGCTTCGGTGGACACGATATCTGCGATCGCGCCCTTGATTTTAGCTCCGAGCTCGGGCTTCTCCTTTGCGGTAAGCTGCAATTTCCGCACCGAATCGCGGTAGCCGTCGAAGCGGTTTTTCAAATCGCGGTACAGCTCGAGGTTGTGCGAAAGGTTGGCAATGGAGGTATTGCAGGAGACGATATCCTCCGTAAGCTTCTGGCGGGAGCGCGAGAGGTCCGCAACCGTTTCGGAAAGTTCCTCCTGTCTTGCGCCCTCTTCGTCCAAAAACGTTTCGCAGGCGGCTTTCTGCGCCTTGCACTCCTCCGCCTCGCGCGAGAACTCCGCCTCGCGCAGCTTCGCCTTTTCGATCGCCGCGCGCACCTCGCGGATCCGCTCGCTCGTGGCGTCCTTTTTCGCCGAAAGGCTTCCCGCCGCCGCGCGCACGTCCGCAAGGTTTTCCACCGACGAAAGCTCGCTTTCGCGCTTTTCGCGCGAGATCCGCTCGTATGCTTCTACCCGAGCGTCCGCTTCGCGCAGCTTTCCGGAAAGCAGGGCGCCCTCCTTTTCGATCTCCTTGGCGCGCTTTACACCCTCCGCCTTTTTCTTTTCGCTCGCCGCGACCGAATCGTCGATTTCAAGCGAACGGCGCAGAGAATATTCCACGTCGTCCGAGGCGCGCGAGAGCTGGGTGCGGTAAGAGCGTATCTGCTCGTCGATGACTTTCGCTTCGCCGCTCTTGCGTTCCAGCCCCACCTCAAACACGCGCAGCTTATCGTTTACGCCGCGCAACCGCTCGTCCGCTTCCAACACGGTTTCGCGCGACTTGCGCTCGTCCATATCCAACTCGGTAAGGCGGAGCTCCACCTCCTGCAACCGCTCGTCCGCGCGGCGGATCTTTTCGCGGTGCTTGTCCGTTTCGGCGGTGAACGATTCCGACCGAACGAGATATGTATTTACCTCTTCGTATTGCAGCCGTCCCGAATACTCGCGGTATTTCTTCGCCGTTTCCGCCTGCTTTTCCAGAGGGCGGAGCTGATTTTCCGCTTCGTCCATTCTCTGCACGAACACGGTTAAATTGTCCTTCGCGTTTTCGAGCTTGCGCTCGATCTCACCCTTTTGCGACTTGAACTTCATTACGCCCGTCGCTTCCTCGAAGATGGCGCGCCGATCCTCTGGCTTGGCGTTCATGATCTGTTCCACCTTGCCCTGACCGATAATAGAGTAGCCCTCTTTTCCGATGCCCACGCCGTGCAGCAGCGCGACGATATCCTTTAAGCGACACGCCTGTTTGTTGAGCAGATATTCGCTTTCGCCCGAACGGTACAGGCGGCGCGTCATGGCGACCTCTTCGTAGTCGATATCGAACAGGCGGGCGCTGTTGTCGAACACCAACGTCACCTCGCAGTAAGAGAGCGCGCGGCGCGATTCCGTGCCGTTAAAAATGACGTCCTGCATACTCGTTCCGCGCAGCGTCTTTGCGGACTGCTCGCCCAGCACCCAGCGCACGGCGTCCGCAACGTTGCTCTTTCCGCACCCGTTGGGTCCTACGATACAGGTTACCCCGTCGTCGAATTTTACCGAGGTTTTGTCCGCAAACGATTTAAACCCCACAAGTTGTATTTCTTTAAAATTCAATTCGATTCCCTCGCTAAAAGTTGATACAGTGCTTTCGCCGCCGCTTTCTCCGCGGCTTTTTTAAACTTCGCCCGCCCCGTCGCGCTTACGCCCAGCGCGCTTGCCGTGCAGACGTATTCTCCGTTTTCCTCGCGTCCCGTATATAAAACCGCCTTGCCGCCGCCCTGCCTTATCTTACTCTGCACGAGCTCCTGCAACAGCGAGCGGTAATTTTTATCCTCTACGCGCACCGCGAACGTTAAGATAAATTCGCTTGCGGCTTTCAGTCCGCCGTCCAGATATATCCCCGCGGCGACCGCCTCGAACAAGCTCGAAGCCGTCTTGCCGCGCACGTTCTCCTCGCCGCCCGAAAAGCGCAAAAACCGCATGAGATCCGCCCGCTTTTCGCTTTGCGTAAGCGCAGTCTGAGAAACGTATTCCTGCCGCACGTCCGTCAGCTCGCCCTCGTCGAAGGAGCGGAAATTCAAAAACAAATTTTCCGAAACGCAAAGCCCGAGCACCGCGTCGCCCAAAAATTCCAGCCGTTCGTTGCTCGCTTCGTTGTTTCCGTTCGCGTAGCTCGAATGGGTGAAGCACCGCTTTAACAGCTCCTTATCCTCAAACGTATATCCGATCGCCCGCTCGGCTTTTGCAGCCGTCTCGGCGGTCCAGTCCTCTCCGCTTCTCATTCCTGCTCCGCGGCGATTTCCGTTTCCAGCCGAGCGGATATTTCGCCGATCAGATTTCCGCGGCAAGCGTCCACAGCCTGTATCACGGACGGACAAATGCTCTTCGCCTTACTCGACCCGTGCGACTTGACGACCACCTTTTTCAGCCCCAAAAACACCGAGCCGCCGTAACGCGAATAATCGAGCGCGGTTGTCAGCTTGCCGATATATTTGCGCGCGCGCAGATACGCGAGCTTCCCGCCCAGCGAGGAGGCGAAAGACGAGCGCAGCACCGTTGCGACCATCTTTCCGCAGCCCTCTATGGATTTGAGCGCCACGTTGCCGGAAAAGCCGTCGCTTACCACCACGTCCACGTCTCCGTACATGATATCGCGCCCCTCCACGTTGCCCGCGAATTCGATCCCCGCGGTTTGCTTTAACAGCGCGTAAGCCTCCTGATGCAGAGGATCGCCCTTATGCTCCTCCGTCCCGTTGGAAAGCAACCCCACATGCGGCTTTTCCATCTCGAACGCCGTTTTGCCGTAAACGCTCGCCATGAGGGCGAACTGCGAAAGATACGCGGGCTTGCACTCCGCATTCGCGCCGCAGTCGCAAAGCAAGGTTTGCGTGCCGCGCACGTTGGGAAGCGCGGGGCACAGCGCGGGACGGTGAACGCCCTTAATGCGCCCCACAAGCATAACTCCGCCCGTGAGCACCGCGCCCGTAGACCCTGCGGAAACAAACCCGCCCGCTTCTTCGTCCTCTTTTAAAAGCCTCAGCCCCACCACGAGCGAGCTGTCCTTTTTCGTGCGGACGGCGGAGGTGGGCACGTCGTCGTTGGTGATCGTTTCCGCGCAGTCGACCACTTCCACGCGCGAAGCGTCGTATTTGTATTTTTTCAGTTCGGCGGCAACCGCCTTTTCCATTCCCGTAAAGACGAGCTTAAAATCCTTTCTCTCGCGCAGCGCTTGCAGCGCGCCCTTTACGATTTCTGCGGGCGCGTTGTCTCCGCCCATGGCGTCTACGATAATTTTTAACATAATTTCTCCTGTACGAAAACGACAGTACAAAACCGATTATACCATTTTTTCCGCAAAAACACAATTCTTTCGTTGGCGGAAAGCAAAATTTTTTTATTTCGCGCCTTTCCCGCGCGCGAAAAACCTTCTTATTCGCGCTCCACGCGCACCACGGGCTCGTATTCGCCCATCACGCGCACGGCGCGCTCGATCGTCTTTTGTATCTCCTCGTCCTTTTGCGGGCAGGAATAGGGAACCCCCGCCTCGAAAATCACTTTGATCTGCGCCCCGCGCACCAGGCGGAAATCGTGCAGGTCGATCTCCTCGAACATTCCCTCGACGGCGGCGCGGATGCGCGTTTCCAGCTCCAACGCTTCCGAATCGTTTAAATCGACGGGATCGAAGTGCGCGGTCAGCTCCACGCCCGTTTCCTCCAATACGCCGCGCTCCACGCGGTCGAGATAGGAATGCGTGACTGCCGCGGGAAGGTTAGCGTCCGCCTCGATATGCGCGGTGGCATAGTAACGGTCGCGCCCGAAGCGGTACACGCGCAGATCGTGCACGCCGATGATCCCCTCCCCGTTTAAAATAACCGCGCGGATTTTCTCGATCGTTTCGGGGTCGGGCGCAACGCCCAGCAGCTTGGTGCCCGCATCGCGCAAAACGCTTATCCCCTCCCACGCGATAAACAGCGCCACCACCAGCCCCGCGTAGCCGTCCGCCGCGATCCCGTAATGCGAAAGCAGCAAGCCGGCGCCCACCGCAAAGGTGGCAAGGCAGTCGCAGGCGCTGTCCGTTGCCGCCGCCTTTAAGGTGTCCGAACCGATTTTTTTCGCGGTGACGGAATACAAAAAAAACATTCCCGCCTTCACCGCAACCGAAACACCCAAAAGAACGTACACGAACACGTTTCCCTGCGAAAGTCCGCCGTCCGCGATTTTCCCGATCGACTCGCGCAACAGCTCCGCTGCGAGCAGTAAAATCAAAAACGAAATGATCATCGAAGCGACGTACTCCGCCCGCTGATGTCCGTAGGGGTGCTCCTTATCCGCGGGCTTTTGCGAAATGCGGAAGGAAACGAGCGAAACCGCCCCGCTGCCGCAGTCGCTCAAATTGTTCAGTCCGTCCGCAACGAGCGAGACCAGCGAGGTAAAGATGCCGAGCACGATTTTTGCGACCGCCAGCAAAAAATTGAGTGCGATGCCCGCAAGCGAAACCAAGCTTCCCCGCTTACCGCGCGCCGATTCGTTTCGATTCAAGTTTTCCATATGCAACATTATACACAATAAATAAATTTTTGTCATACGTTTGACGGAAATTATTTCTTTTGCGGTATAATCGGAACAAGTTCGGGCGATAAAAAATATGTGAGCAAATATTTCGGTTGTTACATAAAATGATAGCGGAGGGTGTTTGTTCACAAAGGAGAAATATGAACGTTAAACGAGGAGAACTTTACTATGCCGACCTCTCTCCCGTGGTGGGGAGCGAGCAGGGCGGCGTGCGCCCCGTTCTTGTGGTGCAGAACGACACGGGGAACAAATATTCCCCCACGGTGATCGCGGCGGCGGTCACAAGCAGGATACACAAGGCAAAGCTGCCGACGCATATCGAACTGCCCTCCGCGTTCGGGCTTGCCAAGGACAGCGTGATCCTGCTCGAGCAGATCCGCACGATAGACAAAAAACGGCTGATGTCGCGGATCGGCGAGCTTCCGCCTTCCACCATGTCGCGCGTAAACCGCGCCATTTTAATAAGTCTCGGCTTCGACGGCTACTACCGCGCATAATTTCCGCCCGCCGAATTTTTTCACCCGCCCCCTTTTCTCCGCCTCGGCGGTAATCATATCCCGAAAAAACGAGACTCGTTTTTTCGGGAACATTACAAAAACGCGCCCCGACGCACGATGCGTCGGGGCGCTGTATTTGCTCTTTCTCATTTACGAATACTTTTCCGACTTTTCCGCAAGGAAATCGTATGCAGATTTCAGCTCGCCTAAATCTTTGTAATCCCCCGCGTAATTTTCGATGATCGCCGCGCCCGTAAATCCCTCGCCGCGCAGCATACGGAACAGCTCGTCGAAGTCAAACGAGCCCCGCCCCGCAAGGCAAAGCTTTCCGTCCGTCGTAATATCGCTCACGTGCACGTGCGAAATCGCGCCGCCCATCTCCCGCAGGTACTCCCTGTAATCGTACCCCGAAATGCGTGCCTGCTTGATATCGAGCACGCCCTTTAACTTCGGACAGCGCGCCTTTATCTCGCGGAAGAGCCCTGGTCGGTTATAAAACGCCCACTCCACGTTTTCCAGACAAAGCGAAACGCCGAAGCGTTCGCAATGCTCCGCGATCTCCCGCGTGAGCTCCGCCGTGCGAGGGACGTCCTCGCGAAAGGTGCGTTTAATACGGGCAAGCCCGTGAAAGGTGTAATTTTTCGCGCCCAGAATACGCGAGGAGGTCAGCACCTTGTCCAACAGGGAAAACGAGTCCGCCTTCACCCGCGGGTGCGCATTGTACAACTGGGGCTCGAACTGCGTGTTTAACACGTGAAAGGAGTTTACAAACAAATCTCCCCGCTTCACGTTCAACATTTCGGAAAAGGACGGCTCGTACTCGCTGAACGAAGTATAAAATACCTCCGCCGCCGCGATTTTCCATTCGGCGAACAGCGCGAGCGCATCCTCGTTATACGGTCGGTTAAACAGCGTTGCCGTAGAAATTCCCGCGATCATCTTTTCTCCCGAAAACACCCGCCGAATTTCGGCGGGCGGTCTTTTTTAATTCTCTTTTCCTAACAGCTCGGCAACCGATTTTTGGACTTTTGCTAAAATTCCGTTCGCCGACTCTTCGTCCTTTGCCTGAATCGAATAATAAATTTTCAGCTTGGGCTCCGTTCCCGAAGGGCGCACGCACACGAACGAACCGCCGCCCAGTTCGTAATACACGCAATTGCACTTGGGGATATTCAGGCTTTCCTCCTTACCGCAGGCGTCGCGGCGGATCCCCGCCGAATAATCGCGCACCGCCTGCACCGCAAACGGACCGATCGCGGCGACGCGCTTTTTCTTTAATCCGTCCACCACTGCGTTCATCTCCTTCATGGCGTTCAGCCCCGAATAGCCGATGGAAACGTTTTTATCGAGCACGAAGCCGTACTTTTGATAAATTTCCTGCAAGCGCCCGTAAACGGTCTTGCCCAGATAGCGATAGTAACAAACCATTTCGGCGCAGAGCATGGAGGCTACCACCGCGTCTTTGTCCCGCGCGTGCGTTCCGCGCAGATATCCGCACGATTCCTCGAACCCGAATACGAACGTATGCGAGCCGTCCACCTCCCATTCCTTAATTTTTTCGCCGATGAATTTAAAGCCGACGGGCGTTTCGAACAACTCCGCGCCCGCGCCGTCGCACAGAGCCTTCGCCATGCCCGTCGTCACGAACGATTTTACCACCGCCGCGTTGGCAGGCAGCGCGTTTTCTTCCTTTAAGCGCGTTAAAATATAGTCGAGCAATAAAATCCCCGTCTGATTGCCCGAAAGCGCGATAAACTCGCCCTTATCGTCCCTCACGGCAACGCCGAGGCGGTCCGCGTCCGGATCGGTGCCGAATACGACGTCCGCGTCGATCCGATTCGCCAGCGCGATGCCCATCGAGAGTGTTTCTTTAAATTCGGGGTTGGGCACGGCGACCGTCGAAAATTCGGTATCCTTTTTCGTCTGCTCCTCGACCACCGTCACGTTGATCCCCAGCATTTTTAAAATGCGCGTCACGGGAAGAAAGCCCGAGCCGTGCACAGGAGTATAAACCAGCTTTAAATCCTTGCCGCATTTTTTGACAGCCTCTTGCGAGAGCGTTAAACGGGCAAGCTCTTTAAAATATTCCTCGTCTACCCCTTGGGGGACGGGCAAAATATACGGGCTGTTTTCCTCGCCCGAAACGGAGAGATAATCGGTAATTTTCCCGATGAACTCCACCACGGCGGCAGTCGCCTCGGGCGACATTTGCGCGCCGTCCTCGCCGTATACCTTATATCCGTTGTATTCCTTGGGATTGTGCGAGGCGGTTATCATAATCCCCGCGACGGTATGCAGCTTCCGCACCGCGTACGAAAGCATGGGCACGGGGTGCACGTCCGAAAACAGATACGCCTTAATCTTGTTCGCGGCAAGCACCTCCGCCGCCTTGCGCGCAAACAGCTCGCTGCCCCGCCGCGTGTCGTAAGAAATCACCACGCCCCGCTCGGCGCCATCTTTGCCCAACGTCTTTATGTACTCTGCAAGCCCCTGCGTGGCGCGCATCACCGTGCGGGCGTTCATCATGTTCATGCCGCAGCCGATAATGCCGCGCATTCCCGCCGTGCCGAAGGCGAGCTCTCCGCCGAAGCGGTATTCCTTCTGCTTTTCGTCGCCGCCGATCGCGGCAAGCTGCGCGCGCTCCTCTTGCGTAAGTCTGCCGTCTTTCAGCCATGCTTCGTAATTTTCCTGATATCCCATATTCACTCCTTAAACCAAGCTCATTCCCCGAGCACGGGCGGTTCCTCTCCCGCGATTTTATCGGTGGAAATAAAATATTTTACTCCGTTGTCCTCGTAATAGAACGTAAGCTGCAAGCAGAGCACAAACAAAATGCTCATGGGAAGCGTAAGCACAAACGCGCTGCCGAACGTAAATACAATGAACAACATGTTTACCGTATATATAATGAAAATGGAAATGACAAACGTTCCCAAACGCCGCCAGAAATTTTTCGCCTTAAAGCTGTAACGGAACCCCGCCGCCACCGAAAGATTGCCGCAGACAACGGAAGGGATCCAATTCGAAATAACGGCAAGCTTCAACGCCTGCAAACAGAGCACGGAAGCGATTGTCAGCGCTATCGACATAAGCACGGCGAGCAGCGCGTGAGAAAAAATCATCGTAGGCAGATAAAAACAGACGAACCAACTGAGCGCGAACATTCCCACGTCGTACACAAACGAAAGCGGAACGTAAATAATCTGATACAGCGCGGCTTTGCCGATGTTTTTGGTAAAGGAAACGTAAAATTTGGTGCGCGAAAGCGTGCGCGCACGGTCGTTGATGTTATCGGCAAACGCAAACTGCGCCAGCCCGATTGCGAACCGCCCCAAAAGATACATTACGCACACCCCGATCACCGCGCCGATGATCGAACCGCTCTCGTTGCCAAGCAGCAGCACGAACGCTTTTATCCCCTCCGAAAAGCTCTCCGAAAAGGTCTTTAAAAATTCGGAGTCTCCCGAAATGAGCGCGCGAACAAATCCCACGAGCAGCGTTTTCAGCTCCTGCAATTCGGGGCTGTTTAAAATACTGCTTAACCCGAGCTTTAAAATAAGGTAAATAAAGCAGGCGCTCAGACTCATGATGACCAGCGAGTAAAGCAAAAGCTTGAACACGTTGGTAAAATTATCGATCGTAATGTGCACCGCGTTTCGAAATCTCATATCAAAGCTCCCTGTAACTGCGAATCAGATCTTCTCTGTCAAGTTTGTCCGTTTTAAAATACACCGTTTCCATGCGGACGCAGAATCCGGGAAACAAAAACAAAAACAGCAAAAACGCCACGGGCAGCAGCACGTATTCGGGAAGGAATACGCTCGCCCCCACCACCGCGCAGAACACCGCAAACGAAAGCGCGAACGCCGCCATCAGCTTCCCGCGCACCCCCGCCATCAAACGGTAGGAATAGACGAACGCATGATAGGGTTTGAAGCAAGTGATCTGCATACAGGGGATCCAAAGATAAAACGTCGCCGCCAGAAACAGCAGCACCGCCGAAATCACGACGAACGCCAGCAGAACGAGCAAGTAACAAAGCGTAGCGGAATTCACCGCGGAAATGGAAAAACAAACCGCAGACAGCACAACCGCCCACACCTCGTACATCAGCAGATAAAACAGCGTTACAAAGAACACGGGTCCGATCAGATTTCCGAACTGCGTGAACACGCCCCCCAGCGTCCGCTTTCCGATGCGCATATGTTTTTCGGCAAGCGCAAAGATAAACGTTGCAAACAGCGCGACGATCACGACCCCGAGTCCGCTGTATATCCCCCCGAGCACCGAGTCGATGCGGATCAGGCTCAGCGCGCGAAACATCATATCGAAACGAACGCGGGGATCCCCCGAAACAAGGGTGTGCATAAAAGCGGAAATCGCTCTGTAATCGAGCGAAAGCGCCAAGAACAGCGCGGGCAGAACCGCAAACGGCATGATATACCAGAAGTTCTTGAAAATATATTTCCAATTTCCGAACATAACTTGCATGGCGCGATCCCTCCTTATTGTATTATATACCAAAATCGCCCGCGTGTAAAGAGATTTTTTGCAACTTCGCAAGTTTCTTTTCCGTAAACGAAAAACGCGCCCCCGCCGCCATCTTGCGGCGGGGGCGCGTTCGCCCGCTAAACCAATTTGGAAATTTCCTTTTTCAGCCGTTCGATTATCTTTTTTTCGAGGCGGGATATGTAGCTCTGCGATATCCCCAAACGGTCGGCGACGTCCTTTTGGGTCATCTCCTCCTCTCCGCCCAGTCCGAAGCGCATAAACATGATTTTGCGCTCGCGCTCGGGAAGCTTCCGCAGCGCCTCCTTCAACAGATCCTTTTCCACGTTCGATTCGATTCCGCCGTAAACCGTCTCGCTGTCCGTGCCGAGAATATCCGAAAGGAGCAGCTCGTTCCCCTCGTAATCGGTGTTCAGCGGCTCGTCGAAGGAAATTTCACTCTTCAATTTCACCGTACGCCGCAAAAACATTAAAATTTCGTTTTCGATGCAGCGGGAAGCGTACGTCGCAAGCTTGATGTTTTTATCCGTGCGGAAGGAGTTGATTGCCTTGATTAGCCCGATGGTGCCGATGGAAATCAAATCGTCCTGCTCTACGCCCGTATTTTCGAACTTGTGCGAAATATAGACGACAAGGCGCAGATTATGCTCGATCAGCTTCGCCTTTACCTCCTCCGTCTCCTCGCCCTCCTCCAGCTTTCTCAGCATCTCCGCCTCTTCCTCTCCCGAAAGCGGCAGCGGAAGCGCCTCGCTCCCGCAAAGATAATTTACCACTCCTTCGCCGCCCCGCAGCTTTCCGAGCCAGTTTTTTAACGCCGTAAAAATGTTCATTGTATTCCTCCGTCAATGCCGAATGTAATATGATTTGAAATTCCTTCGAATGCACGTCGCCCACCGTTAAATACACGTTCCGAAAGGGATACGCCCCCTTCTCCCCGCTCATTTCCAGCGATTCGCAGACGAACACGGGAGAATCCCTCCCGCCGTTCACCGTGTTTACCGTCATTCGCCCCGCCTCCCGCGGGTGCGCGCCGAAGAGCGCGAACACAGCTGCGGGTGAAATGACGCTTACGGGATTTCCGCAATAGGAAAGCAGATTTCCGCTGTCCGAGTATCCCGTCCAGCGAACGCTTCGCTCCCCGCTCGTTAAGAAACAAGGATACAGGTTGTTCTGTTCGCGCATGCGGCGAAACAGAAACTTTAAAAAACGCACCCCGCCAAAAAGAAAGAGCCCCGCCCCCGCAAGCACCAATCCGACGGGCGCACGCTCCACCGCAAAACCCTGCCCCTCCGCGTACTCGATCCCGAAAAAGGAATACGCCGCGACAAGCAGTCCGCCCAGCGCGAACGTAAAAAAGAAAAAGGAACAAACGGCGATCAGGTAGGTTTTAAACGTGCCCTTGCGGACCGCAAGCACCGCAATCAAAATACCCCCCGCGATCTTTACCGCATACGCGCACCAAAGCGGCAAAACGAGCAGCGGAAACGCCACCGCTTCCGCCCCGCCGACCGCGGCGGCGACGCACACGTGCGGCGCGTGCGGCTTGGAGCGGGCGCAGGCGAGAGAGAGCAGCACCAACAGCAAATCGAGCAAAAAGTTTTCCGCAAACACGTATTCCCAATATACCGTCATAGTCCCCTCGTTTCATTGAGTATTATAACTATTCGGACGGCGCGCAAAAACAAATATCGCGTCGAATAAAGTCGAGATTTCGTTCATTGTACTTTCCCGATTTCGTCACGAAAGCTTCGCCCGCTCCGCCTGAAATGAATTTTGTAAAAAATGCAGAAATATACGGTGGAAAAGTGTCGATAAACGGGAATAATTGGCATTTCGAAAAAAAATTTTGCGCGTCGATTGCGCAAGTTTTAAAAAGTTATCCACATTTTTGCCAAAAATCTCCACAAAACGACAAAAAACAAATGTTCTTGTGGATAAAATCAAAAAAAGTTATCCACATTTTAAATTTTTGTGTGGATATTTATTTTTATCCCGAAAAACCGTTGACAAACGACGGAAAAAGGGCTATAATATCAAAATGTCGAGTCTGAAAACGGCTTGCGAAAATGATTACTGCGCCCGTAGCTCAATTGGATAGAGCGTTGGTCTACGGAACCAAAGGCTAGGAGTTCGAGCCTCTTCGGGCGCGCCATAGACTTTAAGCCGTCCCCCTTGCGGGACGGCTTGTTTTTTGTCGTCCCCTTTTTATACGGGAAGCCTCCAACGAATAGGAAAACATATGCCGCAATATTAAAAACGAAAAGTATTCGCTTGCAATCCTTTGCGGACTGTGATATAATGCGCCGTAGAACTTTGGGAGAACCAGCCGTGCCGAACTATAAACCGACTATTTCCGCTTGCTTTATCGGCTATATTACGCAGGCGATCGTAAACAACTTTTTGCCGCTGCTGTTTTTTATGCTGCAAACGGATTATTCCATCGCCCTATCGCAGCTTACCCTGCTTATTTCCGTCAACTTCGCCATACAACTTATCGTGGACCTCCTTGCGACCAAGCTTGTCGATAAAATCGGGATGCGCCCGTGCGTGCTCTTTGCGCACGTTTGCTGCGCGCTCGGGCTTGTCGGGCTCGCGTTCCTGCCCGATCTGCTCCCCTCCGCGTTCGCGGGATTTTTGATATGCGTATGCGTCTATGCCACGGGCGGAGGGCTGATCGAAGTCGTCATCAGTCCCGTGGTGGAAGCGACCCCCTCGAAAAACAAAGAAAAGACCATGAGTCTGCTGCACTCCTTTTACTGCTGGGGACACGTGGGCGTAGTGCTGCTTTCCACCCTGTTTTTTACCGCGTTCGGCATTTCGAACTGGCGGATCCTCGCAGGAGTTTGGGCGGTCGTGCCGGCAGTCAACCTGGTGCTGTTTTCGTTTGCCCCCATCGCCTCGCTCATTCCCGAAGGCGAACGGGGCTACACGCTGAAAGAGTTGCTCGGTCAAAAGCTGTTCTGGATGTTCTTTCTTATGATGATCTGCGCGGGCGCGAGCGAACAGGCGGTAAGCCAATGGGCGTCCGCGTTTGCCGAACAAGGCTTGCAGGTAAGCAAAACGATCGGCGATTTGGCGGGTCCCATGGCGTTCGCGTTTTTAATGGGAGTATCCCGCCTGATTTACGGCAAATGGGGAGATAAAATCAACCTCGACCGATTCATGATCTTCTCGTGTATTCTCTGCTCGACATGCTATCTTGTTACCGCGCTTGTTCCCAACCCCGTGGCGGGCTTGATCGGTTGCGCGCTGTGCGGCTTCTCGGTTGGGATCATGTGGCCGGGGCTGTACAGCAAGGCTTCCGCATCCTTAAAGCTGGGAGGGAACGCTATGTTCGCGTTGCTCGCCCTCGGCGGCGATCTGGGCTGTTGGTCGGGTCCCGCCCTCGCGGGGCTGGTGGCGGACGCGGCGGGCGGAGATCTGCATTACGGAATTTTGGCAGCCGTCGCTTTCCCTGTTCTGCTTTTGATATGCTTCCCCCTATGCAGGCTTGCCGCAAAACCGAAAGATATCACCCGAAAGCCGTTATAAAAACTCCCGCGGAATTCCCGCGGGAGTTTTGTTATTTCTTTTTATCGAGGTATTTTTTGGCACGCTGCGGCTTCACCGTCTCCCGACAGCGCCCGATGCAGAAATCGTCCGTTTCGAGATTCTGCGTTACCGTTGTTCCCGCCGCGATATAAACTCCGTCTCCCAACCGCAGGGGCGCGATCAGATTGCTGTTGCTGCCCAAAAAACATCCGTTGCCGACGAAAGTTTTCGATTTGGTCGTGCCGTTGTAATTCGCAAAAACCGTTCCGCAGCCCACGTTCACCCGCTCACCCAGCTCCGCGTCGCCCACGTATGCAAGGTGCGCCGCCTTGCAGCCGTCCCCGAGCACGGCGTTTTTCAGCTCTACAAAGTCGCCCACGCGGCAACCGTCGCCCACCCTGCTGCCGCCGCGCAGCAGCGCGCACGGACCGACGGTACAGTTTTTCCCCACCTGCACGCCATCCAAAAAGCTCGCGCGGATCACGGTGTTTGCCCCCACTCTGCTGTCCGTGATTTCGCTGCCCGCGCCGATCTCCGCATTCTCTCCGATCACGCTGTTTCCCTTGATACGAGCGCCCCTGCGCACAATCGCCCCCGCGCAGATCTCCGCCGTAAAATCCACCTCCGCGCCCGCTTCCACCCAAGCACCCTTTTTACAGCAGCGCAGCGCGCTCTCCCGCATCGCCCGCTCCTTTAACGCCGCAAGATCGGAAAGCGAGAACAGTCCGCCGTCCAGCTTCTGCGAGCCCAGCCGCATCTTTCCGCCGCGGTCCACGTAGCCGCCCGCAAAGGCGAAACTCCCCGCACGCTCCTTTAAAAGCTCCGTGAACGCCGCGCGCGTTAAAAGCGGATACACGGGAAAGAACACCGCCTTATCGCCTTCGGGCAGTTCGTCCTCCGCGCATACCTCCGCGTTCAGCCGCTCGCGCATCAGCTCTAACACAGGTTTTCCCAGCAACTCCAACTCGTAACTCTTTTTTCCGCGAAACGTAAAAAAACTGCGCTTTACCAAATAAATTTTCATGCTTTCATGTTATGCGGCAAGAAAAAAACCCGTTAAAAAACGGGTTTAAGATATATTATGCGTGACATAATACTATATTTCAGTCGAAATATCGCCGTTTATTTGCGTAAAAGCGCGCGTTCTACGGCAAAACGGTAATCTCGGTAACCCTGCTCGACGCGCGAACGGTCCTGCGCGGGCGTAAAGATTTTTTCGGATTTTCTTAAATTTATGATTTCTTTTTCGTCCGTAAGTCCCAGCGAAACCGCGCACAGCAATGCGGCACCGAGAGCGGTGCTCTCCCGCTCGCACGGACGGTTTACCGAGATCCCCAGCACGTCCGCCTGAAACTGCATTAAAAAATCGTTGGCGCAGGCTCCGCCGTCGCACTTAATTTCGCGCAGGCGTATCTTACTGTCGCGCTGCATACAGTCGGCTAAATCGCGTGCGCCGTAGGCAATGCTTTCAAGCACCGCCCGCACGATATGCTCCTTTTTCGTGCCGCGGGTAAGTCCCGATAAAAGCCCGCGCGCCTCCCCGTTCCAGTAGGGCGCGCCCAAGCCCGAAAAGGCGGGCACAAAGCAGACCCCGCCCGTATCGGGAACGGAACGGGCAAGCTGTTCGCTCTCCGCGCTCGTCTCTAAAAGTCCCAAGCCGTCGCGCAGCCATTGCACGGAAGAGCCTGCATGAAACGCGCTCCCCTCCAGCGCGTAAACCGTTTTCTCCGCGGTGGTATAGCCGATCGTGGTAAGCAAGCCGTTTTCCGAAGAAACGCACTTTTCGCCCGTGGAAAAGAGCAAAAACAAACCCGTTCCGTAGGTGATTTTCGCGTCGCCTTCGCTCAGGCACGCCTGTCCGTAAAGCGCCGCCTGTTGGTCGCCCGCAACGCCCGCGATCGGAATTTTTACGCCGCCGAACACCGCTTCTCCCATGCGGGAGGTGCAGGCGCGCGGCTCGGGCAGCATATCGCGCGAGACCGAAAAATAACGCAACAATTCCGCGTCGTAATCGAGCGAACGGATATCGAACAGCATCGTACGCGAAGCGTTCGTGTGATCGGTCACGAACGCCTTTCCGCCCGTCAGCTTATAAATCAGATAGGAGTCGACCGTGCCCGCACACAGCTTTCCCGCCGCTTGCAGTCGGCGCGCCGCGGGGATATGATCGAGATTCCACTTTATTTTGCTTGCGGAAAAATAGGCGTCGGGCAACAGCCCCGTGCGCTCCTTGATCCTCTTGCACGTTTCCCCGTCGATCGCGGCGCAAAAGGCGTCCGTACGGCGGCATTGCCACACGATCGCGGGACAGACGGGCTCCCCCGTCTCCCTGTTCCACATGACCGCCGTTTCGCGCTGGTTAGTAATGCCGATCCCCGCCACGTTTTCCGCACCGACCGCATTCACGCAGTCGTTCAGCACGTAGGCGGACTTGAAATAAATTTCGTTCGCGTCCTGCTCCACCCAGCCCGGCTGCGGATAGCTTTGCCCCACCTCCTGCTGCGCGCCGCGGATAAACCGCCCCGACCGCAAATCGAAAACGAACGCGCGGACGCTCGTCGTGCCCGCGTCCAGCGCAATCACGTACTTCATAAACACCCCTTTAAAACGATCTTCCGCCGCCTCCGCCGAAGCCTCCGCCGCCGAAGCCTCCCGAATGACCTCCGCCGAACCCTCCGCCGAAGCCGTGTCCTCCGCTGTTTTTCGAGGGTTTGGAGACCATGGTGCGCCCCATATTCGAGCACATGGAGCGGCTGAGCGAATTCCACAGGATACAGCTGAACAGCACGTCGCCCGCGTCGTAACGCGCGTAGGAAGGCGGCTTCATATCCAGCCCCTTAAACTTCTCCGTCCAGGCGTCCGTCACGCCCAACACCTGCGCATACGGCAGCACTTTGTAGTAAATCTGCGGATTTTCTTTCAGCATAAATTCCACCTTATCCCTCTCGGTCATCAGGATAAACTGTTTAAAGCCCAAAACCATGCCAAGCTTTTGCGAATACTCCTCCGTACGGCACTGAAAGAGCCCGCCGATAACGCCCGTTGCCGCGGCAAATAATACCGCCGTTAATTTTCCTCCGAAACTAAACAGCGCGCTCGAAAAAATGCAAGGAAACATCCCGATTAAAATTCCGACAAGCGCCAAGCCCAAGGCGGCAAACACGCTGACCGTGCGTTTCCACTTGTACCAACGCTGCGCCGCCAACACGGAGCCGAGCGCGGCAAACACGTAAGCGAACAGACAGCCGATACAGGTTACGAAATCGCAGTATCCGGCGGAAACCGTAATAAAAGAATACAAAAAGATAAAACCGCCCAAACAAAGCACGGAGAGCAGTAAGAACAGAGCGAGAAACGCCGTGCCCTTTCCGCTGTAAAATTTCCCCGCAGCCATCTCCGCATTGCCGCGCACCGCCTCCGCCGTTTTGTAAAAACTGCAATTCAAATCGGAAACGCGCACGCTGCTCCTGCCCTTAAACAGTCCCTCGTAAAATATTTTACAGTGCTCGGGCAAATCGTCCCCCGCCTTCTTTTCGGTCTTGATCAATACGGGATCCTTTTCGCCCTCCGTCATATCGATGGTCAAATAGTCGTTAGAGGCAAGATAAAATACCAGCGACCCGAAATCCTCGCCGTCTATTTTGTTGTCGATCAGTTTGCCCATCAAAAGCGGGTCCATATCGTCGGGCGCGGTAAGATTGACGGGCTTCACCAGCTGAGGCTGACGGCAAATAAACAGCTTGGTTAAAACGGCAAGCGCAACGAGCGCCGCCCCGACGAGCACGACATAAAGCACGGTCAGATCGGGAGCGACGGAAAGCACCCCCGCCGCAAACCCGAAATCGACGGTAACGCCGCTGTTCTCGATTCCGCCCCCGCCGTCCACCGCAAATTCGAGCGAGGTTTCCGTGCGCTTGCACGCCTCGCCCACGCCCAGCGAATCCTGCTTGCTCAGCGCCCTGCCCGTATAAAACGCCAGATTTTGCAGTCCTTGCGGGAAATTGATTTTCGCGTGGATCTTTTCCACCCAGTTCCAACCGAATCCGACGACGTCCAGCGGAAGATACCCCTCCTCTTCCAGCGCGGGCACCGTCATAACATAAGAGAGCATCATTTCGTACGGGACGTGCGCTTGTAACGGAACACTACGATCACCCAGAGCTACGGACAGAATATTAGAACCGTCCTCCGCCTGCTCGGATTTGACTTTTTGCTTTACTTCGCCGCCGTTGAGCGATGAACGGAAGTTGCGGTAACGCACGCCGCGCTCGAGGGGCAAATCGAAAATAATGCCGTGCTTGCCGTCCGGAAATTCCACGGTAAGCGTGTTTACCACTTCTATTTCGCGGTTTTCGTGCACCGTTATTTCCGCGTCGAACAGCTTTACGGTATAATCCGCCGCCCCGAATGAGTATCCCTCCGCCGAAATGCAATCGGGCGGAGTTACCCCCGCCCAAAGCATCAGCGCAAGAAATACTGCCGCTATCAGCAACAGAAATGCTTTCGCTTTTTTTAACGATCTCATACGGATTTCCCTTAAAATCTCACCGCGGGAGCTTTGCGCTCCTCTTCGTCGTCCACTTCGAAATAAGCGCGGATCTCGAGCTTCATTTTACGCGCGATCATGCCCGTAAAGAAGTAGTCGAGGGAGGTATTGTATTCCTTTACCGTACCGTTATAGTAACGGCGGGCGGAAGCTAGCTCCGTTTCCACCTCGCTCAGCTGAGACTGCAAACTCATAAAATTGCCGTTCGCCTTTAATTCGGGGTAAGATTCCTTTAACTTAAACAGCGATTTCAGCGTGCCCGTAAGCGCGTTTTCCGCCGCGATCCGATCGTCTCCCTTGGCGTTGATCGCCGCGCTGCGCGCCTTGATCACCGCTTCGAGCGTGCCGCTCTCGTGCTTGGCGTAGCCCTTTACCGTCTCGACCAGATTGGGGATCAAATCGTAACGCTTTTTTAACTGCACGTCGATGGTAGCCCAGCCTTCGTCCACCAAATTTTTCAGCCGTTTCAGCTTATTGAACGTGGCGACGTACCAAATGAACACAATGAGCAGAAGCAGCGCGACCGCTCCCGCAACGATCCCGACGATCGCCCCCGTTCCCAGTAACAGATTGTTGAACATATTCTATCTCCGTATAATAGATTTTGTAATGTTATTATATCATGCAACCGCCGTAAAATCAACGCTTGCGCTGAAAAAATTTTAAATAAGTTTTAAAATATTGCGGTAAATTTCCGTATCTTCGTTTAAATATGTATCGAAAATAATCTTCATTTTGCCGCTGCCGTGCTTTAACCGCCAGTTCATCGCCGCGCCTACGGCGATTTCCGCCGCCTCCGCCCGAGGAAAGTTGAACACTCCCGTAGACACGCAGCAAAACGCCACCGACCTTAGCCCCGCCTCTTCGGCAAGGTTCAGACAGGAGGTATAACAGGAACGGAGCGCCGCCCTGTCCCTTTCACTCACTTCGCTCCCCACCATAGGACCCGCCGTGTGCAACACGTATTTGCAGGGAAGATTGTAAGCGAGAGTAAGCTTTGCGTCGCCGCACTCCTCCTCGCAGCCCTGCGCGGAAATGATTTTAGAGCAATCTCCTCTCAGCTGCATTCCCGCATAGGAGTGGATCGCGTTGTCGATGCAGTTGTGTCCGGGCAAAAAACAGCCGAGCATGGCGCGGTTCGCGGCGTTTACGATCGCGTCCGCGTTCAGGCGGGTGATATCTCCCTGCCACAGCGAGATCCCGTATTCGTTTGCGGGAAGCTCTTCGGTTTTTACGATCCCGCGTTCCAGCGTCTCCGTCCAGAACAGACGGTCCTGCACCGCCGCGATCTCTTCCGGAACGGGCAGCGGAGCGCGCAAGTTCATATATCTGCGCACCAGCGTCCGCTTTTTCTCGTACGGCGCGCTGAACGCCGCGATCATGCCCCGTTCGCGCAGCAAAAATTTTAACAGCGCGTCGCAGGCTTCCGTTTTTTCCGCCTGCGTACGGTAGGGCTCGGGACGCGGATAGGGCGAAAGCGAAAGGATTTTTCGACACTCTTCGAACGAAAGCCCCATGGTTACTCCGAAACTTTATCCGCGTTGATCTGCCCGCCTGCCAGCAATATCCGCACTTCTTCCGCGGACGGCGAGCCCGTATAAAGCACCGCGTCCCGCGTTTTCCCCTTGGAAAATACCTTTACCAGAATGCGCCTGTCTCCGCGCTTTAACGCGTCCGTCAAACCCTCGAGCAGAAGCGTGTCTCCCGCCTTCCATTCGATTTTGTCCGCCACGAGAGGAACGATCCCCGCATTGACGAGCGCGGCGCGCGCCCCCTCGCCGTATTCCTTACACACGAACACCATACAGCCGAACGCGCGCAGGCAAAGCGCGGTAAGCCCTCCCCGACGGGAAAGGGTCAGCTTGCCCGCCGCCATCGCCCCGCCGTATTCGCAGCCCTTTACGGGAGTAAATCCGCCGAGGTCTTTTTTCACGCTCTCCGAAAAACTCTTGTTTTCGCGCTCTGTGCGAACCGCCGCGCCCCGAACCGCACACTGTGCGTCGGTCGCCGCCAAAATCTTTTCCGCCGCATTCATGGGCTGAGAACGGTGTGCGAAAAAATCCGCGTCCGACAGCAGGTCGGTCTCGCTCAGCGCGCCCTTTCCGCATGCGGTCAGCTTTAACAGCAGGTGCTTGGGCAGAGCGGAATATGCGGGATAGCACGGCACGGTCGCAAACGAAATCTCCGTGTTGCCGTCCGCCTTGCCCGCGCTGCGGAACGCGCCCGCATAAACCGCGGGATCGAATTTGTATTTTTTCAACCGTTTGGCATATTCGCCGTCGAGCGCGGACGTCACTGCGCCGCCGCTTTTCAAGCTGAACGCGATCGAGCGCGTATCCATACAGTACGCCCCCTCGCCCGGGAAGCAGCCGACGGAAAATCCGCCGCTCACCGTTGCGGGGATACGGCTTCCCGCGCCCCGTACCTCCGCGCCGAGCAAAGCAAAATCGGCAAGATAGCCGTTTTCGGCAAGCGCCCTCAGCTCCGCCTGCGAACGGACGGACACGAACGTTTCCGCCCCGCACGCGCCGCCGCGCATGATCTCGGCAAACTCCGCCGCCGCTTCGTAAGAGCCTCCGACGATTGCCTGCGTCAGATACGCCTTCTTCTGCGCCGTGTTGCGGGAAAGCGCTCCCGACGGGTCCGCGCGCAGCAGAAATTCCGAAGGACGCTCCGCAAACTCCCGCACCGTGCATATTTCCGCAAGACGAGGAAATGCGAGCATGGGCTCGATACGCGTCAAGTCCACCATGACGCCCCAATCGTAATAGGCGGGCTGTTTGGGCGCCAAATGCTTATAAGCCTTCGCCCTGCCCCGTTCCTTGAAAAATTCTTCCGTCCGCTCGTCCGTCTCCCACACGGTGCCGAAGCAGTCCGACTCCGCCATGAAAGCATCGACCGTATTGCGCGTATCCATCGACAGATTGGAAAGCCCCGCGCCGAAAAACTCGAACAACTTCCCCTCGGCAAATTTGCCCTGTCTTACCGTCTGCAACAGCGCGAGCGCGATATCGACGGGACCGACCCCCTTGCGCGGCTTGCCCCGAAGATAAACCGCGACCGTCTGCGGCGGCTCGAACCCGAAAGGCTTGCCCGCAAGCGCGCACGCCAGCTCTTCGCGCTCCGCACCGACCGCCAACGCCCCCAGAGCGCCGAATCCCGCGCTTTGAAAGCCGAGGTAAACCTGCCCGCTCTTCGCCGTTAAATCGCGTAAAAATCCGAAATCGGAGCTGAGCGACGCGGGCACGAAGTCCGCCCCGAAACGCTTTGCGCACCGCGATAAAAATTCGTTTTCATCCGCGCGCAGGCTGCCCTCTCCGCAGTCCTCCACGCCGCCCAGGGTGAGCGGCAACGCGCAAGTCTCGGCGCCCAGCGCCAGAACCGTCTGCATCAAAGATACTCCGTCGCGCCCGCCGACAGCGACCGCGTCCGCCTTTAATACGCTTCCGCCCTCTTCCACCGTATGCGCCGAAAGCACGGCATGAGCAACCGTATTTTTTACCGCCTTTTCCCGCTTGTCGGACGTCATAAACGCTTGCGCCTCTTTCACGAGATGCCCATCCATAAAATAGACGCCCTGACGAATCAATTTAACCATAATTCCCTCGCTCGTAATTTTTTTATACCGTTCGATTTATTATATCGCGTTCGGACGAATATTTCAAGCTAAACCCGCAAAATAAGTGAAATTCGCATAAAATTTTTTCCGCAAGGAGAAATACCTTGCTTTTTTCGGAAATTTGGGCTATAATTTCAAACATGAAAGATAAAGAACCGATCATCAAAAAATATGCGTTTCGTTTTTCCGCCGTTATGCTCGCCGTTCTGATCGCGGGGCTCGTACTTTGCGCGGCGTGCTTTGCCCTCACCACCTGGCAGTTTACGGGATTTTTAACGGGCGACGTTTCTTCTTTTTACGAATGGGTCAAATACGCGCTCCTCTACTTTGTGAGCGTGTTCCTCGCCGTGCTCATCACCGCAATGCTCGTTCGCTCGCAATACGTGCTTACGGAAAAAGAGCTGATTCTGCAATTCGGTTTTTTAAAGACCCGCTACGACGTGAAAAAGATTTTTTCGGTCTGTCTTTTGAACGGCTCGAAAAAGCTGTGCCTTTACTTCGACGATTTTAAAACCAAATACGCCACCGTGGTTGTGAAAGAGGAATGGTACGACGACTTTATTAAGACGCTCACCTCGCTGAACGAACGGATCGAATTCGACTTCTCCACCTACGAGGACGAACAGCAAGGCAAAAAGAACAAGAAAAAATGACTTGAAAATTTCAAGTCATTTTTTTAATTAAAAAGCGTCTTTTTTCGTCTTTTTCCAACGCTTTGCTATAAAATGCAGCTGAACGGAGAGCGGCGCAAGGTCGGTAAAAAATTTGATGATTTTATTCCAGAATCCCACAACCTTGGCGCGCTTGTTCTTTTTTACCGCCTTTAACCCCGCGACAGCCACCTGTTCGGGAGATTTTTGGGAAATCTTTCCCCAGAACCCGTGACCTTCGATATCTTTTTTGATGTCCTCCCGCGTGGGGATCCCTCCCGGAAGAATACAGGTCACCTTCGCCTTCCCTTTCAGCTCGGTACGGAGCGCGGTGCAAAATTGACAAAGCGCCCTCTTCGTTGCGCTGTAAATCGCAAAATACGGCATGGGACAAATGCCCGACATACTTCCCACGGCAAGAATTTCCGCTTTCCCGTTAAGGTTGGCACGGGAGAGAAAGGAACGGATAAAGGAAACCGCGCCCTCGAAATTGACGCGCGTCTGAAAAACGAGCTTTTCCTCCGTGTATTCTTCGAACGCCATTTGGGTATCCACCCCCGCAACGTAAACAAGGCGATGGAAACAAGCCCCCTCTCTATCGGCGAATTCGAAAAAGGCTTTTCGCGAAAGTCCGTCCGTTAAATCGCAGGCGCGATATTTTATTTTAACTTCGGGATAGTCGGCGGACAACGCTTGCGCAAGTGCGCGCAGACGCTCTTCGCTCCGCCCCGTTAAAAACAAATTGTCTCCGCGCGAGACGATCTCGCGCACAAACGCGCCACCCAAACCGCCGCAAGCGCCCGTAACCAGCGAATAACTCATAACAGTAATTCCTTACAAAAGGATTTCGGACTTTCAGTATATCATAAATTTATGAATTTGAAAAGAAATTTATAAAAACCGTGCAAAAAAACTTGCGTTTTTTTGAAAAACAAGCTACAATAAAACAGCTTGCAGAGATGGCGGAGCGGTAAGCACTTCGTGCTTCGGTACGACGAACGCTGCGCGTTCGCCCGCTCTCATACCTTATTAACAATTACATGCAGAGATGGCGGAGCGGTCGAACGCGCACGATTCGAAATCGTGTGATGCAGGAATGTATCCAAGGGTTCAAATCCCTTTCTCTGCGCCAGTAAGAACCTAAATTGAACACCCTATAACGGGTAGTTTGATTTAGGTTTTTTTGTTTGTCTTTTTTTCGTGTTAACATAAAAATGGCGGTTTATGCCGCGAAAGCCGCTTGACATGAGAAAGGCGTGCGGTAGGCTATTTTGCCAACGGCAAACAATAAGCCCCGCAGGGGCGGTGGGTTTGGCTCTTTGCCTGAATACCGCACGCCTGCGAGGCTCATGTCAAGCGGAACGTGGAATAAATAGCCGTTGCGTTATATCGTTAAAATCACGGTAACGTTTTGCGCCGCGTTTATCTGAATGGTTTTAGAGTAAAAAGAAAAGCCCTGACTGTCGTCAGGACTAATTCTTATCGGGCTGTTATAGTGAATTTCTATTTTATCGTCAAATAGCACGATTTCCTTAATCAGATAGTTGATAAGCATTTGCGGCTCTAATTTCAACGCTTGTATGTAAAACTGTTTCATGTCGCTTTCAGACAGCTTTACGGCGGTTTTACTGCGCTCTATGAGTATCTGCCTTTCTAAATTCTCTTGCTGTTCTTCAAGCTCTTTCAAACGCTTTGTCGTGGTGTTGGTGATTACGCCTTTTTCAATCGCCGTCATGATATTCTTAATCGCGTTTTCCGTCTGCCGTTTCTCTTTGGTAAGCATATTCAAAACGGGCGTTCCTTTGGCTTGCTGTTCCTGTATATCGAGCATCCCTTTAACAAGTGCATTAACAACTTGCGGTTTGCTCAATTCTTCAAGCGTGGTATCAATCACTAAATTTTCTAAAAGATCTTTGCGTATTACAGACTTATTACAATCGCTACCGCGCTTTCTTCCAGAACACTTGTAATAGCGTTTCACCTGTCCGTTTTTGGAAGTACCCGTTTCCGCGCTAATCGGCATACCGCAATACCCGCATTTCATTTTCTGCCGTAAGAGATAGACGACTTCAACGCTACGCTTGCCGTATTTATTCCCGTCGATTTTAGAGCGTACCCGTTCATATATTTCGGTGGGAACGATTTGCGGATAGATATTCTCGAACACTTCTCCGTCGTGTCTGTAAATACCCGAATATTTTTCACTCTTTAAGATGTTATAAACGGTGTTCCTCGCAAACGGTTTTCCGTGATTATAAATTCCTTTTGCGGTCAACGATTTTATGATGTCTTTCACATACACGCCCAAAGAGTATTGCTCAAAAATAAAGCGGACTACTTCGGCTTGGTTTTTGTTGATTACTACTTTCCTGTTTTCCACGTTATAGCCGTAAATCAAATAACCGCCTGTAAAATTTCCCTTTAACCGTGTTTCTTTCATACCTCTGCGCACCTTTTGAGAAAGCTCGGCACTGAAATATTGGTTCATGCCTTCAAGTAAGCTCTCCAAAATAATTCCTTCGGGCGTGTCGGGAATATTTTCCATAGCCGATAAAAGCGTAACGCCGTTGTTTTTAAGCGTTTTTTTATGAATAGTGCTTTCATACTTGTTACGGGAAAATCTATCAAGCTTGTAAACGATAACGAAATCCCATTCGCGCCGTGCGCTTTCCTTTATCATGCGCTGAAAATCGGGGCGGTTGTCGTTCGTTCCCGTCATAGCTCTGTCGATGTAGGTATTGAGAATTAGAATATTATTCCTCTGTGCATATTCTTCGCACACCCTCAACTGCCCCTCAATAGACTGCTCTGACTGACTGTCCGACGAATACCTTGCATAGATGACTGCTGTTTTCATTTCAAAACTCCTTATAAATTAGATTTTTTATTTGTCTTTCGACAAGGACGGACAAAACGGAAACGCATGGGCTTATTTCTTATTAGCCGTTCATTCCTTTCCCGCAAGGGCTACCGCAGGTAGTGCATTTTACCCTTGCGGGAAAGTGCGTTTTCGTTTACGATCCGCCGGTCGAAAGACAAATACGTTAGTTGCATTTGGGCATTTGTTTTATCACTTCTTCGCTTGCCTGCCCGACAATGCAGCCGTCCTCAATGCAAGTGAATTTATCAAATAATATCGCTTTTCTGCCGTCCACCCCGTAGGGGCAAATAATATCGTCGTCAAAAATGTCGCTTACGAAATAGGTTGGAAGTTTTCCGCCGTAAATCAACCGCTCGTTGCTTTTCTCTATGTATTTGAGCAGGTAACGCACGGACTGCATGACATCTTCCAATCTGCCTAATTCCTTGAAATCGTTTCGTCCAAAATGCTTTTGAAAGTGCGTGTTCTGAAAGGTCGTTTGCATACGGTGGCTTTTCGTGCTGTAATCTTTAACTTCCACAAGCTCGCCTATCATTTCGGGAATATAGAATATTCCGTGAAAGTGTAGTCGGTTCTTTTCGGGGCTTCGTTCCCATACGCCGATATACTTCCAACCTTTACGGCTCACCATGTGTTTTAAGGTATTTCGCAACTTTTCTTTGAACGTTTTTTCCGTGTGAAGCTCATTGCTGAACGTGAACGTTACAAAATAGTTCCATTCCTGCAAATACACTTTTCGCATTAGCCGAACGCGCCGTTTCGCCGCATTGGTTTTCTTGCGCTCGATATTGCTCTCGATAAATTCCTTTGCGCGTTCTTCGGTGAGAAAAGTGTCTTGCAATTTCTCTTTGATATATTTCTTTCGTTCTCGTTTCGGTAAGCTCTGACTTTCCGAATATGCCATTTCAAATTTGGCTTTCGGACTGTCGGACACTTCCCGCTTGGGCTTCGGCTTATATCTCCGCTTACGGCGCGGGAAATTTTCGGGCGGCATGGCGATAAAATGACTGCCGTCGTAATAGACTTTTGCTTTTTGATATGACATGATTTTTTCTCCTTTTTTGATTTGATTTTTTGCGGTAAATAAAAAAAGAGCAGAATACAAAACAATACAAATGTTTCGTACTCTGCTCTTTTCTCAACGCAACCACTGTTCCTATGCGGAAATCTCGGCTTGCCGTTGGGCGGTACAATCTTACTTTCTATTTACCTTGATTGGTTATTCAGTTGTTTTTTCTTTTTAGTCTTTTTGTGCTTTTAACTCTTTAATTCGCTGTAACAGCGTTTCAAAGAATGTCTTCCGTTCGTTTTCCGATAGTAAATTATCGGCTTCTTCAATGGTTATCACTTCAAATTCTTTCGCGGACACCGTTTTCACCTCCCGTTCGGATTTGCTTGAAAAGCAAATCCCATTATACACCGCCCGTAAACAAATTGCGCGGGAATAAAGGGGAACAAAAGCGGTACAAAATAGGAACTAAAAGGAAACTAAACGGGAACTAAAAGTGTACAAAATACAAGTTTACGGGTAGAAACGCAGGAACAGCCGCGCGGATCAAAAAGGGCGATTCGCCAAGCGGGTTAGCGGCGAACGCCCTTTTCCGCGCGGCGTTTCGTTTCGCCGTGCATATTTTATGTTTAGTTGTGTTTGTTCTTTTGTTTCCGCTGTGGCGGGGGCTTGAACGCGGCGGCGAAGCCGCCGCGCTCGTTTATTCAAGCACCCGCCACAGTGCCAAGCATTCGCTTTACTAATTTATATCTATAATTTCCGTACCGCTTATCGTTAAATACCATAAGTCCGCTTTACCGATTGTATCACTGTTTTCTACTAAAAAGTGCAATTCAAATTTACCGTCTATTCGGTGTAGCTCGGCATAGATAATTCTACTCCACGGACAATTCGGTTTGCTTTTGTCGTAGGGAAATATTACTTTATCTTTGCCCTCTAAAATTTCACCGTCTTTTATCAGTAAACAATCATTGTTTTCAGTTTTCAAATAAATATTGCCGCCTTTTTCTTCAATGCCCATGAGCAAATATTCATTATATTCGTTTAAGTCGAGTTCTTGCGTTAAGCTGCTTTCCGCATCGTTCGTTTCGGAATATGCTTTATCTTTTATTTTTTTAACGGTTTTCTGCAATTTCGCACAATACGGACGCAGCAATTTTTTTACTTCCGCACTCGCATATCCCAATGCAAATACGCGGATATCTGCAATTTTGCTCAATATCTCCTGCGGCAGTTGACTGTAAATAGCAATCAATTCTCGGTTACGCTCTTCAAATTGTTCCGCGCATAGTTTTTCGTCAAAGTGATATACCGTTTTATTTCGGTTATCGTATAAAATTTCGTGCATTTTCTTAAATTCTATCCTGCGCTTGCGTTCTTCTAAGGTAATATTCGGTTCGTTGACGTATACCTCGATTTTTTTCAATTCTACCTCTGTGTCGCGATACCAATCGCATGATTTGCTGAATCCCTCGAAAATTGCGTAAATTTTTTCATAGGTACGCCGATAAAAAGTCTCGTCTTTTTGTTCGGCTTTCTTCGATTTCCGTACATGCGAATTTGCATACGATAAAAGCTCACACGTGTAAAATTCTTTTGTCAAATATTTCATAATTTATCTCCTGTATTTTAATTTTTTAAGTTTAATATCAATACCGGTACTCTTCTTTATCTACCATATAGCGGTTGCGTTTCAACATACATTCGTGCGTATAACGTTCGGAAACGAGCGTTACTTTGTCTGCCTTTTTTAGGATATGGTGATACCGCGCAATATCTTTTTTATCTCATTTCAAAGTTTGGTTGAGGCACGGAACGGCGCATTCCAAGGTTAGAAGATACAATAATTCTTTCTACAATCGCAAAATTACGCGGTAACGCTACTTATTGCATACATTGTAGCACGCATTAAAATTTATGTCAACCGTTATAGAATATTATTGTTAGCACATATTATTGGGGAAGCTTATGACGGTTCAAGAACGAATAGAAGAATTGTTAGAAAAAAATAAATGGTCTAAATATAAACTTGCCAAAGAAGCAGGATTTTATCCCACTACTGTTTATGATTGGTTTAATGATAAGCACTATACACCTGATAGAAATTCTATTGAATTGATATGTTTAGCATTTGGGATTTCACAAGCAGAATTTTATAGCCGAGTAGATGAAAATAAATTAAATGCTGACCAAACAGCACTATTAGAATTGTTTTCAAAGATACCAGAAAATAAAAAAGCACTGATTTTTGAGATACTAAAATCAATGGCACAACAAGAATAAATTTTGAAATGTTATGAATATTCACGGTAGAATACAAGAGCTTATCCAAAAAGAAGGTTGGTCGTTATATCAATTATCCGAAAAAACAGGTATTCATAAAACAACTGTTTATAATTGGTACAATGAAAAACATTATACGCCAGATAGAAATTCTATTGAATTGATATGTGCCGCATTAGATATAACATTATCTGAATTTTATAGCGGAATTGACGAAGGCGATCTTGATGGTGAGCAAATACATTTATTGGAATTATTTGCAAAAGTGCCGCCACGTAAAAGAAAAATCGTTTTTGAACTTTTACGAAACTTGTCGGACGAAATATAAGGACGTAAGTTAAACTTTGTGTTCAACTTACGTCCTTATTGGCGCGCCACATCAAACCCAACTGAACCCGTAAACGGGCGCAGTTGGGTTTGTTTTATGAATTGAGTTTATAATAAGCTTTTGCCCAACTGACGGACTGCCGCGTTTTCTGATATTAAGCTTTTCCAAATAACAAAAAAACATTTGTAAACATGATGATTTCCGTAACTTACAAACGCCTTTTTACCCGTTTAATTCTTATAAATTTTTCTTTCTTATAATCCTTTATTTTTTATGCACATGAATCACCACTGCGGGGGCGGACTTATCGTCGGCGTTCCATATTTTTTTAATTTGTTCCGCGCCGATATACAGACGGTTGCCCGTTCCCGACAGCGGTATTTCGATCTCGTTCCCGCCGAGCAGGCTTACAGCCGTAACGCTCTCCACTTTTCCCTCTTTCCAACTGATTTCAAACCCTTCAGCACAGCCAAACAGTGCAATTTGTTCGGGCATTCTTTGCAGAGTACAGACGACCTTGCCCCCGACGTAAGCCCGCTTCCCGTTTAACGTACGCGGAAGAACAGCGACGGAATAAGCGCCGCTTTGATTAAGGGAACAAACGACGAACGGCTTTGCCCCCGTTTGCCCTGCCGAAACCTCGGGCAACGAAGCGTTGCGCGATACGGCTGCGGGCGCGCCCTGATGGATCGTCCGCCCGTTTATCGGTTGATACCAAAACTCGTTTTCTTGGAACGTCCACTCGTCCGCAAGAATTTCTTTGCTGATTTCCACGTTTCCGCCCGTAAAAGGCGGCGCGATCCTCTGCCAGAACAGCGCGGCGTCCGCTTCCTTTAACCTGTCGCTGTCGTCCCAGTCGTCCAGTCCTTTTCCGTAAACCGAGCGCATAATGCCCATCTGACAGCCGAGCGCTGCCGCAAGGTACAACTCGTCCTCCACGTTCAAATAGCCCTTCGCATACGGCAATAAATATGCGGCTCTGTCCAGCGTACTCGCAACCGAAAAAGGCGGCGTTACGTCGTACGTGCGGAATACTTCGCTGAACGATACGGCTTTCTTGGAAAGCCCGCTTATCTTTTCATCGTCTTGAAATCTTCCTACTTCTCCGCGCTGCAACCGCTCGGTCACACCGTTGACGGGCGGACAACAGATCGCTTGCTCTACCGTCAGTTCGGGATAAAGATCCGCTACAGTGTCGGTTAAAAACTTACGGAACGCATTATCGTGTTCCGACGTTCCCCAATCCACCTTCCAATACGTTACGCCCGCCTGTTTACACCAAAGAATGCGCTCCCGCCAATATTCCTCGTCCGCTTCGGAAAACGGCAACTTGTAATCTTTCCCGCACCTTTGCGCCGCTACCCAGATACCGATTCCTTTCCAACCCAAGCCCTTTGCTCGCTCGTTGAGTATTTTCAGCCTTTCCGCGGGGCTACCCTTTGCACAGGGAAAACGCTGCTCATTCACTTCGAGCGAGCCAAAGTAATCCTTATGTACATAAGGATCAAAATCGAACGGCACGTCCCAGCCGTCGTCGAGTATAAGATAGAGATCGCCACGCTGTTTTACGGGGTTTTCCGCCATGCCGCCTTTCCCGAACACAGTATGTTCGTTCACCTTGTCGCGCACACAGTTCGCGCCCTGATCGCCCGTAAATTGGGGGCGCACGGCGGCGCGCTTTTCACCCGCTTCCGACGCAATAAAATTCTGCGCAAGCCAAGTGCAGTAATAGCTTCTCTGTTCGCTCTTTTCAATCCCGTTCATAATCCCGTTCATAATCCCGTTCATAATCCCGTCATTTTACTTTTTTTAAATGCCATTCCCAGCTACCGAAGTCGCCCGTTTGGGGCAGAGGAAGCCCCGCTCCCAGAAGAGCACCACCGCTTAACACCGTTTTCAGTTCTTCGATTTCATAGAAAGCGTTATGGTCGAGCCCTTGCAAACGAATTCGCGGATAGAATTTATCGCTCGCATAGGGAATACATAAACCCCGTTCTCCCACAACGTAGGCTTCGCTCTTGTCCTTGCTTACAACGAGCATACAAAAATAATTACTTTCCAACGGATTGGAAAGACGATAGAGTTCCCCGCTTAAAATCAGACGATCCGTGCGCTTATACGCTTCGATCTGCGCCTTTACGCTCTCTTTTTCCTCGTCCGTCATCTTCGTTACGTCGAGCTCGTACCCGAACGCGCCGAGCGAAGCGATCCGCCCCCGCGTATCGAACGGCACCGTTCTGCCCGTCTGATGGTTAGGGCAAACGGAAACGTGACAGCTCATGGAAGAGAGCGGATAACAGAGCGACGTGCCCCACTGTATTTTCGTGCGCTCGTAACCGTCGCTGTCGTCGCTTGTCCAGATCTGCGGAAAGTAGTACAGCATACCCGCATCGAACCTGCCACCGCCGCCTGCACAGCCCTCAATGAACAAATCGGGAGATTCGTCCAATAATCGCTGCGCCAAGTCGTACACGCCCAAGATATAGCGGTGCATGACCTCGCCCTGTCGGTGATAAGGCAACGAAGCGGAGTAGCATTCGCTTACGTATCGGTTCATATCCCATTTAATATAAGATATATCGTTTTCTTTTATAATCTTGCTTACCGCGCCGAAGATATAGTCCACAACTTCTTTGCGCGTGAAGTCCAACACCAATTGCTGACGGCTGCGCATGGGTTCCACGCCCTCTTTGCACAGCGCCCAGTCGGGATGCGCGCGGAAAAGTTCGCTGTCCTCGTTCACCATTTCGGGCTCGAACCACAATCCGAACTTCATACCGTGCTCTTTGCAACATGCGGAAACTTTTTTCAGCCCGCCCTTTAATTTTTCTTCGTTGACAACCCAATCGCCGAGCCCCGCAAAATCGTTCGTACGATTCCCGAACCAACCATCGTCCAAGACAAATGTATCGATTCCGAGATTTGCCGCCGCGGTAATGATCGCGCAGAGTTTTTCGTTATCGAAATCAAAATATGTTGCCTCCCAATTATTGATCACCACGGGACGGCGTTTGAACGCATAGGCAGGGTTGATAATTCTCTCGCGCAAAAAGTCGTGTACGGAGCGCGACATACCGCCCATACCCGCATTTGAATAGGTCAAAAGCACTTGCGGCGTTACAAAGCTTTCGCCGCCACGAAGCTCCCAGCAAAAGCTCGTTTCGTTGATCCCGCCCTGCAAGGTAAGCGCGCCGTGTTTGCTCCACTCCGCCGTCAAGGCGAACGAGCCGCTGTACACGAGCTGTATGCCGTAGCACTCGCCGCTCTGTTCCCCGCAATCCTCTCTTAATATCCCCATAAACGGGTTGGTCTGGTGCGACGACGAACCGCGCAGCGAATGAATACGCGTTACCCCGTGCGCGATCGGCGCGATTTCGGGAATGCGTTCCTGACCCCATCTGCCTGCAAGGCGCAACAGTTTGTATTCCCCGTTTGCAAGTTCCGCACGGAAGGAATACGCCCTTTTCAACATGACGGGCTTTTTGCCGACGTTTCGAATCACAGCGTTTCTTACAAGCACGTTCGAATTTTCGCAGACGGTATAATACAGATCGACTTCGATATCCGAAAAGTCGTCTTTAAGCGTGATGACGAGCGTTTCGTGCCGCTTCGCACATGCGGCATACCGACAATTTTAGGGGCGTCTTTTTCAACACGATAGGAATCATAGCGCAGTCTGCTCATGCTCGCGCCGTCTTGCCGCTCGAAAATCGCGGTAGGTTCTTTATTATCGCCCTTGGCGTAGAATCCGTATTCGGAAGGCAGATAGTCGAACGCCTCGTCCTTGTTGATCCAATGATTGGGCACGATCGACGCATAGGTTTCGGCAAGATAAGCAACATCCTCTCGTTTCATTTTTCCGCCGTAATGGAGCTGTTGTAAAAAACCGTCGCCGTTTACGAACATGGCATAGCCGTAATTTTTGCCTTCGAGCAAAAACTGCTTTCCGTCCGCATAAATCATTTTATTTCTCCCTCCAAAGTTCAATCGTTCGTTTCAATAAAGAGTTCGTTCGCCCTTTTCATCATTGCGGGAAAATCCGAAAGCTTCATCTTTCCCTCTTTATCGCGAAACCACGCCATAAAGCCGAGTGTCTTTGGCTCGTCCTTCATCCAGGCAATTTCGCTCCCCGTGAAGATTCCGCCAAACACCTCGTTAAACGCCTTTACCGCTTTCGGGCTGTCGAACACTTCCGTGACGTAGCAATCAGGCGTAAAGGGCGTATAATGAAAATCTTTGCAAGTTCGTTCAAACACGTGCTTGCCGCTGCAAACCTTTACGGGCGCCTCGTTCGGCAAAACGATCTCCGCTTCCGCGCCTGAGGGAAGTTCGATTTCATATATAATTTTATCGTTCTTCTGCTCATACTTAGAAACAATTTTGCCTTTGACGCTGTCATACTCCCCTTGAAAATTCTTTAATGCCAAGCACGGGTTGGGCACAACTCTTATTTTGTTAAAACCCGCTTCCGTTGCTTCGATTCCCGCGATTCTACGGTATACGAATTCCATGACGGAACCGTAGGCATAATGGTTGTAGCTGTTCATGCCGTCGGGATTTGGCGTGCCGTCGGGAAGCAGGCTGTCCCAACGCTCCCACATCGTCGTTGCGCCCATGTCCACTTCGTAGAGCCAACCGGGGAAACTGCTGTTTAACAAAATTTTGAACGCCGTGTCGATAAATCCGTTGTCCGCCAATGCAAACAACAAATAAGGCGTGCCCGCAAAGCCCGTGGTCACTTTATAGCTGTGCGCCCGTGCGTTCTCGCTCAACACCCTTGCGCCGTTCTTCGCGTTTTCCGCGGGCACGATCCCGAAACACAGCGCCAACGCCTGAGCCGTCATCGTGTCGACCGCCACTCTGCCGTTCGGCGTGATATATTCCGCACGGATTCTGTCCAACGATTTTTGATATTTTACACGGTATACGCTTTCCGCAGAATCGCCGAGCAGCTTCGCTGTTTCGGAGACAATCCGCAAACATTCCAAATAAAACGCGCTTGCAAGAAACACGCTTTCCGTTCTGCCGTTAATACTCTGCTTGAACTTTTCGCCGTCCTGCGCGAGCCAATCACCGTAGTTGAATCCGCGCACCACAAGTCCGTCGTCCACGTTCTTCTCATACGCATTCATATACTTTTGCATGGCGGCGTAATTGTCCGAAAGGAAAGAGATATCGCCGTACATTTGATAGAGCTTCCACGGAATCATTACGATCGCGTCGCTCCACAGCGCGGCGGTAGACCTGTCGCCCGCTCCACGCAAACAGTCGGGGATCACGTGCGGAATTTCGCCGCTTTCCGCTTGGTCGTTGCGCACGTCCGCGAGCCATTTTTTCATGAACGCGCGGATATCGTAATTATATGCCGCCGTGGTGCAGAACGCATTGATATCCCCCGTCCAGCCCAAACGTTCGTCGCGCTGCGGGCAATCGGTGGGAACGTCCACAAAATTGCTCTTCTGTCCCCAAACGACGTTTTCCATTAAACGGTTAAAACGCGCGTTATTCGTACGTACGTGCCCCGCACGCTTCATGTCGGTATGCCGCACGATTGCAGTGATATTGTCTTTGGGCAATTCCGCGCCCGTCAGCTTCATATAGCGGAAACCGTGAAAGGTAAACTCGGGAGAAAGCGTTTTTGCTCCTTTCACCGTAAACGTGTCCGTCGCCTTTGCCGAGCGCAGATTATCGGTATAAAAATTCCCGTTCACTAAAATTTCGGCAAACTGCAACGTGATCGTACCATGAAAGGTTTCGGGCGTTTTCACTTCCGCGACGCCCGCCATGTTCTGCCCGAAATCGTAAACCAATTCGCCCTTAGGCGTATGTATGACCTCTTTCACGGCAAGCCGTTCGATATTGCGGACGGGTTCGCAGATTTGCGGTACAAGCACGTATTTGTTAAAGACAACCTCACAAACAGTGAGCGGTTTCAAGTCCGCCGTAAAATCCTGCGTTTCGCCGTCGTAAATGCCGCTCTCACGGATATAGCTCTCGCGTGCCGTCCAGCTCTCGTCCGTAGTAATAATTTTATCCGATAAAATCAAATCGGCGCACACTGCGGACTGTTCTCCATACAAATCGCGCTTTTTCTCCCAGGTAACGCCGCCGCAAAACCAACCCTCGCCGACGGTGAGCGTTAAAACGTTTTCACCCTCTTTGAGCATTGATGAAACGTCGTATTCCTGCACCTGCAACATTTTGTTGTACGATGTCCAGCCGGGCGTTAAATACCGATCGCCCACGCGTACGCCGTTGAGTTCGGCAAAATACAAACCGAGCGCCGTTGCTTTCAAAACAGCTTTCTCATTCGCGTGCGCCGTAAACTTCTTTTCAACGGCGAACACGTTCGCCTTTTCTTTGACTCCAATAAACTTGCCCTTTAACATTTTCTTTTCCCTGATTCAAAAATAGATTTCAATTTATGCACATCGAACTTCGGCGTATGATCGGCGCGTAACAGCCCGTTGATTTCCTGCTGTACGTCGGTGAGCTGGGTATAACAATATCCCTGAAACTCCGTCTGCGCGATCCCCTGCAACAGCTCCGTAAGGTGCGCATAAAAGGAATCCTCGCTCGCCTCGCCCTCGTTATAACCCCAGGTGTCGCTCTTCTGCTCGGCTTTGAGTGCCATGCCGCCGAACTCTGTAAACAGCACGGGCTGCCCTTCGTATTTGTTCTCTTCGGCAAACAACGCAAAGCCCTGCGGATAGAGCCCGTCGTATTTGCCATCCTGATATTTTTTCGGAAACTGCTCGGCTTTTGCAATATCGTAATCGTGAATGCCTATTATATCCGTCGGCGTTACGTTCTCAAATCCGTCGTTCGCCGAAATGAGTTTATCGCCGTCGATACTTTTTGTCATGTAATACAAACTACGTGCAAAATTTTGCTGTTCTTGGCTTGTGCCGACTTCCCGCACGCCCCAGCTCTCGTTAAAGGGAACGTAACAGAGAATGCTCGTAAAGTTTTTGGCGACGGAAAGAATTTCCTGCCATTCGCGCGTGATCGCCGCCACTTCCTTTTCGCAGAACGTGAGTGCGCTCGGCATTTCGCACCAAGTTAAATACCCAAGTTCCTCCGCATAGTAATAAAAGTAAGGGTCTTCAAACTTTTGGTGTTTCCTTGCGCCGTTAAAGCCCATAGCTTTTGCAAGCTCGATATCTTGTTTCAACGCCTCCGTGCTCGGCGGCGTGAGTCCGCTCTCTTCCCAATAGCCCTGATCCAAAATCAACCGCTGATACAACGGCTTATTATTCAAGCAGATTTGTCCGTGTTCGTCGATATGGATTTTTTTCATCCCCAACCGCGTATGCGCAACGTCGACCGCCATGCTCTTTGCATATAATGTGAAATCGACTGAAATCAGATTCGGATTTTCTACCGACCAAAGCAAGCCGTTGAAATCAAACGCGTTGTCCGACAAATCCACCGTAAAACGCGTGCGCTTGTGCGGAAGCATGAACCGCTGCTTTTGCAAAACTTTCCCTTGAAACGACAAAATAATCTCCGCCTCGTCCGCCAACGCGTACATGGTATGGATCTCGCCCTTAACGGCGCGGTTATCAATATCTGCTCTGAGCGAATAGCTTTCGATGCAATCTACCCCGAAAAAGTCCAACCAAACACTCTGCCAGATGCCCGAGTTCGGATAATAGAAACAACCGTATGTAATACCTTCCCAGTGCTGCTTTCCCCGCGGGACAGCCGTTTCCAAACTATCGAAACAGCGCACGACAATTACGTTTTCTCCGCCGTTCAAATAGTCGGTGATATCCACCGAGAACGGCGCAAACCCGCCCTTGTGGTTGATTGCGTGAATCCCGTTCACCCATACGTCCGTTTCGTAATCCGAAGCGTTGAAGCACAACAAAGCTCGTTTCCCCGCGTTCTCTTTTGCGATCAAGAACGTGCGGCGGTACCACGTGATGTCGTGAATCGCTTTGTCGTTTATCCCGCTTGCGGGATACTGATAGGAAAACGGCACAATGATTTTTTGATCAAACTTTTTATCGCCCTTCCACCAACCTTGCGCCTTACCCTCGTTGTTATCGTCGAATGCAAACTCCCACTTGCCATTCAAATTTTGCCAGCTCTCCCGCCGAAATTGCGGGCGCGGATATTCTTTTCTTTCCATCATAGCTTTCCTTGTTTACAAAACAGTTATTTTGCCGTCTTTGATTTTAATCTTTATTTTGAGTTTTTCGTCTGCAACGGACGCGGCTACGACGATTTCGTAAATGCCGTCCTCCACTTCCCAACGATCGTGCCCGACCGACCAATATTCGAACGCGCGCAAATTGAGCTTCGCCGTCACCTTTTCCTTCTTGCCTGCCTTAACAAGCGTCTTTGCAAAGCTCTTTAATTCCTTATACGGACGGTAGACGTAAGAGCTCACGGCGCGAACGTAAATTTGCGACACTTCCTTTCCGTCGATTGCCGAAACGTTTTCGATTTCGAAGTTTACTTCGAGTTTATCGTCCGCCGTTTTCAAAACCAAATTTTTATATTCGAACGTTGAATAACTCAACCCGTGCCCGAAGGGGAATAACACGGGAACGTTGTAGGTATCGTAGTAGCGATAGCCTACGTCGAGCCCCTCTTCGTACCGCGTCACCGCGCCGTCCAAATAGCCGTTTGCCACAGGCGAATCTTCATAGCACAGCGGGAACGTTTCCGTGAGCTTTCCGCTCGGATTTACCTTTCCCGTTAAAACGTTCGCAACCGCTTCATCGCCCCTTTCGCCGGGGAAGCCCGCCCAGACGACTGCCGCAACTTCGTTGATCCACGCACTCATGTCGATGGGTGCGCCTGCGAACAGCACCACTACCGTATTGGGATTGACCGCCGCGGTATCTAATATTGCACGTTCCTGAACGTCGGAAAGTCTCATGTGTTTGCGGTCGTTTCCCTCGTGTTCGATCTCGCCGCCCGTGCCCGCAAACACGATATTCACGTCGCTTTCCGCCGCGTTCCCGATTGCCTCGCGCGGATTCATTCCAACCCAGTTGTTGATCCCGTTATCGTCAAACCCGCCGTTAAAAAGCACTGTAAAGCCCTGCTTGCGCAGCGCTTCCGGGATATCGAATTCCTTTGTCAGGCGGACAACCCTGCTCGAACCGCCGCCCGAAAGATAACGCGAATAATCGCTGTTTGCGCTGTACGGCGCGCCGTATATTCCGCATGCCGAAAGCGATTGCCCCTTTTTGAGCGGCAACACGCCCTCGTTTTTTAACAGCACGATGCCCTCTTCCGCCGCTTCCCGCGATACATTTATGCGATCCTCCCGGATGCGTTTTCTCGTTTTTCCTTTTTGCAATTCTTTGCAACGGGCAACCATATCCAACACGCGATGCGCGCAAGCGTCGATCTCTGCTTCCGTAATTTTGCCCGCCTTGTAATCTTCGAGCAATTTGTCGTAATTGCTCTGCGAAAAGGGCATTTCGAGATCCAAGCCCGCTTTCGCGGCTTTCGCGCGATCGTACACCGCGTCCCAATCGGAAATGACTGCGCCGTCGAAACCGTATTCTTCGCGCAATACGGTAAAGCCTTTCTTATATTCCGAGCCCTGCACGCCGTTGATTTTGTTATACGAGCACATGAGAGAAACGGGCTTCGCCTCGCACGCAATCTCGAACGGCTTATAGTAGATTTCCCGAAGCGTGCGCTCGTCTACCTCGCTCGACTGCAATTTTCGGTTGTATTCGAGATTGTTACAACAAAAATGCTTTAAGCATGCGCCCGCACCCTCTTGCTGCATGGCGGCAATATATTCGCGTGCGATCGTGCCCGCAAGATACGGGTCTTCCGAATAATATTCGAAGTTTCTGCCGCACAGCGGATTGCGCTTGATATTCACGCCCGGTCCGAGCAAAATATCCGCGCCGTAATCGAGACAGTCGTCCGCCACGCATTCGGCGTAAGCGCGCACCGTTTGTAAATTCCACGTGTTCGCCAGCATTTGCGCGGATGGGTAGGAAACGGAAGGCTTATCCCCGCTCCCGTCGTCCTTAGCCGTCCTCACGCCCATGCTCGCGTCCGTCACTTTCACAAACGGAAGTTTGCCGTTAAAATCGCAAGTCTGCCATGCGTCTTTGCCGCAGAGCAACCGCAGTTTTTCTTCAACCGTTAATTGGTTTATTTTCATATTTACTCCGCACTTAAAATTTTGGGGGCGGCGGCAGTCGCCACCACCCCCTTCGTAGTCTTTCTAACAAAAACTCAGTTTCAGGCTTCGGGAAGTTCTTCCGAAATCTCGAAGTTCCAGCTTGCGTCCTCCGCAGCGTCCCACGCAAAGAACCCGACCTGCACTTTGTCGTCGGCATATTCTTCGTTCAATTCGTTTGTGCGGTAAAGCACGCCGTCTAAATACACCTTCAGCGTTTTCCCTTCCCGAACAAGCTGCAGCTTCATCTCCTGACCGGAAGTCCACTTTTGCGTTTGGGTTTCATCCATCAAATGAATGTCGTCCCAGCCCCAATCCTGCACGAGGGGTAAATTCCAGGTATCGCCGCCCATCCAAGCGATTTTATAGCTTCCGTTGAAGAAATCGAAACGAAGGAACATATACTTTCCGTCTTCGAATTTAATGAAGATACCCTGCGAACGGTTACCCGCCGTGCTGTTATTGAACTTGCCGCCGAGCGTAACCGAAACGTTGTCGTACGTGTCCGTAGAAAGCACGTTGAACCGTTCGACCGCATCGTTTACCGCAATCGTGGAATTATCGCCCTCGACGTGCGAGAAGTCGTAACGGTCATAGCTTCCGCTGTTCGCAACGATCGTGAATTTCTCGTAATCGAAAGCAAGCGTAGTAACGTCCGCTGAAATATATATCTTCTTTTGGAACACGGCATACGAATTTCCCGAAACCGTAACGGTATATTCGCCCTCCGGCAATTTTTCGCTCTCACTGCCGATCGTTCCGTCGGCGCTTACCGTAAACGTTTTGTCGTATCCGAGTAGATTCGTGAAGCGCACCGTTGCGCCCTCGTCAAGATTGGTCGTAACGCCCGCCTTGGTGCCCGTAACGGTTGCATTGAGAACATATTCGGTATTATCCGCCGCACTGACGGACATTTCCGAAAACTCCCAACCGCAGCCCGTGCCGTAAAGCACGACCTTCAAGTTGTCGTTTGCTTCGCACTTCATGTTGCCGATCCCTACCCAATCCGTACCGTTATAAGCAAACAAAGCAATGGTATCCCCGTTGCGGACAATACGCAGTTTCAAGCCATCTGCGCTCTTAATGAGCGGGACGATCCACCCCCTTTCCTTTTCCGTTAACCCGTTCAGATCCTTCCCCTTGTTTTCCTCTCGGTTGGTGAAGCTCGAGATTTCTTGGATATTCGCCTTATTTCCTTCGTTGTTGAACGTCCAGAAGAAAATCCCTTTGCCGCTTTCCGTCATTTGAATCATAAAGCGCTGCATGGTTGTTTTATAAGTCCAGCCGTCTTCGAAATTGATCGCTTTCACCGTCGTTTCCAAAATGACGTCCGCATTTTTCAGCGAGCCGTCAACTACAACTTCCGCGTTTCCCGCATAGGATTTGTCGTCCGGCATCGCCTCGACGATCGTAATTGTCTGATTTTTATCGTTCACAATCACGTTATCGTTGCTCGCATAGCCAAGCGTGGCGTTCATGGTAAGCGTAGCCGCTCCGCTCGCCTCTACCGTAAACGTTGCATCGTTATAACCGTACAGACTTACCGTATATTCCACCCCTGCGCAAAGCGTTCCGCTCAGCACGCCGTTTGCGCCTGCCGTGAGCACGCCCTTATGGTAACGCGAATCGATCGTGATTTCCGTTCCCGCTACCGTTAAATTGTTGCCTTCTAAATCCTTTAACACGAGCGTTACCGTCGCCGAGGAAACCTCAAAATCGAGTACGATATCCTCCGCCGTCGTAGGCGTGCCGTCGGCAAGATAATATTTGCTTCCGTTTACAAAGTGCTCGACATGCCCCGGCGTACCCGCTTCGAAAAGCTGCTCGTTTACGTGCGTGCCGAGATCGGTCGCGTTCATTTCAGAGAATTCCCAACCGCAGCCCGTGCCGTACAGAACGATCTTCGTTTGATCGTTTACTTCGCATTCCACGCTGCCGAAATAAACCCATTCCGTTCCGTTGTGCGCATACAGCGCGAGCGAACCGCCTTTTCTCACGACGCGCAATTTCAAGCCGTCTTCGCTCTTGATAAGCGGAACGATCCAGCCTCTTCCGAGCTCACCCCAATCGTTAATATCGAGTTCCGCGCCGCCTTCCGTTTCGCGGTTCGTCAAGCTGTTGATCGCTTTGACGTTCGCCTTATCGCCACCGCTGCTGAATACCCAGAAGAAGAACCCTTTGCCGCTTTCCGTCATTTGAATCATGAAACGCTGCATGGTTGTTTTATAGGTCCAGCCGTCCTCGAAGTTCTCCGCTTTTACTGTCGTTTCAAACAAGACGTTAGCCGATTTCAGCGCAGCGTCGGTCACGTATTCCGCATTGCCGGTATACGATTTGTCTCCGGGCAACCCCTCGTAAATCGTTACGGTTTTATCCGTATCGTTTACGTCAACGTTTTGGTTGCTTGCATGCGCGATCGTCGCGTTTAAGGTGAGCGTGACTTCACCGCTTTCCGTTACCGTAAGCTTTGCGTCTTTGTAGCCGTAGAGGCTCGCCGTGTATTCACCCGCGTACAGCGTGCCGCTTAATACGCCGTTTGAGTCCGCCGTGAGTTCCCCGTTATGGAACTGAGATTTTACCGTCACTTTCGTGCCGTTGGCAACGGTTATGTTATTTCCGTCCAAACCCTTCAACACAAGCGTCACTGTCGCTTGGGAAACAATCAATTCCGTCTTTACTTCTTCCGCAGTGGTGGGCGTGCCGTCGGGCAGATAATATTTGTTTCCGTTTACGTAGTGCGCGATATGTCCGGGCGTTCCGACTACGGGAAGTTTTTCTTCCACAAAAGTACCGAGGTCAGTCAGCGCATTTTGCGAGAATTCCCAGCCGCAGCCCGTGCCATAGAAGACGATCTTCGTTTGGTCGTTTGCTTCGCATTCCACGCTGCCGAAGTAAACCCAATCCGCATTATCGTAAGCGTACAGTGCAATCGTTCCGCCGTCTCTTATCACGCGCAGTTTTAAGCCGTCGTCGCTTCTAATGAACGGAACGATCCAGCCTCTTTCGTCCTCCGTCCAATCGTTAATGTCAAGCTCCGTGCCGCCCTCTGTCTCGTAATTCGTCAAGCTGTTGATTGCTTTGATATTCGCTTTATAACCGCCGTTGTTGAATACCCAGAAGAAGAGACCCTTGCCGCTCTCCGTCATTTGTATCATAAAGCGCTGCATGGTTGTTTTATAAGTCCAGCCGTCGGCAAAATTATCCGCTCTCACCGTCGTTTCCAACAGAATTTTTGCAGATTTCAGCGTGCTATCCGTTACGACTTCCGCCGTTCCCGTATACGTTTTATCGGGATTCAACGCTTCCACGATCGAAACGGTCTTTTCGAGATCGCTCACGATGACGTTATCGTTGCTTGCAGTCGCAAAAATTTTGATAAGCTCTGATTCTGCCGTGCCCGTGCCTTTGGTTACGACAACCGTCTTTTGCGGATATCCTTCCACCGTAAGCGTGTAGGTCGTGCACAGAAGATCGTTAAAGGTTACAACGCCGCTTGCATCCGTCGTTGCCGTAATCGGATCGCCGAAGCCGTCCGTTAAGGAAACGTTCGTATTTGCAAGCGGGGTAAGCCCCTCTTTCGCCTTATCCTTGAGCGTAAGCGTAACCGACTGCGTTTCGTTTTTTATAACAACGGGGGTTACGGTAATATCCGCCGTATTCCAAGGAAGGTTCAAATCGGCAAGCGAAACGCTGAACGCACCCGCATTTGCCTGAACGGTTTTGCCGTTGATATTCAACCCGCGGAACACGTAGCCTTCCTTTACGGTAACCGTTCCTTCGAGCGTTCCGTTTGCCGCAACCTTTTCGGACAAGCCGCTGATCGTTGCATTTTCATCCGTGGCGGTGGTCACCTTGTACTGCGTTGCCACGGTTTGGAAATCTTCCGAGAATCCCTCGTGCGTGACGATCATATATTTATGATCCGCGCCTCTGTCGGAATAGCCCGTTTTTTCCCAAAGATACCATGCCTTCTTCACGTCGCCGTCGCCGATCGGCGAACAAAGGCTCGTTCCGTTGTCCTCGAACATTTCGGCTCCGTCTTTTTCTTCGACTCCGCCTGTGTTGTACATGCACCCGACCGTCGTCACCAAAATATTATAACCGTTTTTAAGTACGGTTTTGCCGTCCTGCTTTTCAAAGGCGTAGGCAAGAACGGATTTGTTGGTTTCGGCAAGCTGTTCAAAGGAACAATAAACTTCCCAAACGGTCGTAAACTTCGTAGGCGCGCCATCCTCGTTCGTTACGGTTTGATACGACTTCACGGTATGCGCGTCGTGCGTGCTGATATTGCCGTTAAGACCGAGGTTCATACAGATCGTCTGCGCTTCACTGACCGCCGCGTTCCCCGGCAAGTGTTTATCCTCGGTATTGCGGGCGTTGATATAAATTTTAACGTTCCCCCATTTGCTTTGCTCTGCCGCGGGCGTATTATGGTTGGTTACCAAGTGGAAATAAACGCCGTCCTTTGCGAACGTTGCGTTTAATACCATGCCCAAGCCGCCGTCGCGCACGTTGCTTGCACCGATCACGAATGCGTTCTCGTTATGGTAGAACGCTTCCGTCAGCTCGCCGTCGATCGTCTCCTGAATCTTGTCGATTTTCAAATCCTCTTCCGTAACGGTCTTGTCGCCGTAAGCGTCGCCGTACATCGTATGGCAGGAGTTGCACGTCCAGGAGGGTTTTCTGCCGTATTCGTCTTTGGTGGGATCCACGGCGGGGCGCGTGTTGGGAACACCGTTCGTTTCGCCCGAGAAATCGTGATCGACCGTCACGCCGATCTCGGCAAGCGTCTGCGAGCCCGCTTCGTCGGCGTAATATACGCCCGGCTCCCGCGAACAGGTGTAATACTCCACGTTTCCGGGGTGCGTGCAGGTTGCCTCGTCCTCGTCGTGCTTGGTCATGTCGTGCCCGAGCGCAGCGATTGCGACGGGCGCGGAAATCTCGTTTTTCGCCTCTTCGTCGGAATACAGCTTATCACAATGCGAGCACAGATAATACTGTTCGTAGCCCGCCTCCGTACACGTCGGGTCCTTTCTCTCGACAAGCGTCGGATTGTGCCCGCCACCGCCGCAGCCCGCAAGCGCGGCGCCGAACGATAACGTGAACATCACGCTGACTGCCAATAATCCTTTGTTCCTTTTACTCATTTTCCTACTCCTTAAAATATTTTTTAGAAACGCAAGCGTTTCACTGAGCCTGTTTTTCGGCAAACGTCGCCGAAATTTCGATATCGCCGCTGCAACGGACGGAGAGCACGCCTCTTTTCACTTCGCTTTTTCTTTCGATTCCGTTGACTACGATCGAAGTCAGTTCTTTTCCTGCGTCGGGCTTTACGTTAAAATTCACGGTATCTCCCGTAAGGCACCAGTCGTAACCCCATTCCTCGGTTACCTGTCCGCCCGAGGCTTGAATCGTAATTTTATTGCTGATAAAACCGTCTTTATCGAACACATAGCCTTGATTGTATGCTCCCCATGCGGAAATTTCGGGCGATTGTCTTGCCCCGAAGTTATACCACGTTCTGAAAGTCCCGCTTTCGAGCATATTTTCCTCGTTGAACTGCGCCGAAATCATAGTGGGATTAAGGTAAACGAGCTCGGGGCGCGTCTCTAATCCGAACAGCGACCAGGGCATGAAATACTCCGCGTCGAAGCCGTAGCACTCACCCGCGGCAATGCTCCCGTGCCGTACGACGGCAGAATAGATATCGTATCCCGATGTGTCGATATTGCGGATTCCCAACGACGTCATTAAACTGAAATTAAACTCGTTTCCCGCCGAACACTCTATTTCGTATACGCTGTAATTGGGATTGCTCTTCGAATCGACCGAAAAATAACAGTTAAAGCAGCTGCTGTTGCCGGTAGCGACGTGCTCGCTGTAAACGACGGGAAGGCTGTCGCGGAATTTTGCTGCCACCACGATGCCCGTTTTGGAAAAATAGGTCGTTACGTCCAGCGTTCCGTCCTCGTTATTCGAGACCTTATGCCCCTTGAACCACTTGCGCGACCCGTTGTAAAAGCTCTCGTCGAACTTTCCGTCGATCTTCACGTTGCCGTCGATAACGGGATTCTCCTTTCCGAAACCGTACGTTTTATCCGATTTGATCGCCGTGTACTCGTACTGCGGTCCGTTTGCCTGCAATCCTCCGCAGCCTGCAAGAGCGACCGCCGAACAGGTCAAGACCGCGCCGAGCGCGATTGCCGTAATTTTCTTCATCTTCTTCCCTCCTTAATATTTCCCGAGGACGACGACTTCGCCGACAGCCGCACGTTCCTGCCCTTCGGGCAATTCCACCGTAAAGCGAATCTTCTTTACCTTGATCGCGTCGAACTCCGCATAGACGTTACTGCAACGTTGAATCCCGTCGTAACGGTTATTGCGAACGTCGAAGAAATAACTTGCCGCTTTGTCGACTTCGAGCTCCTTGATATAATTGATCCGTTCCGCGCCGTTGTTTTCCGTAATAAACGCGATATCCTTAATTTTCGCAAACGCCTTTTCGGTGTTTTTGGAATTGTAGATCATGAGCGCGCGGAGCTCCTGCTCGCTTTCGAATTCCAACTCGAACGTGGAGGTTACGGAAATTTCCGTTTCCTTAACGTACTTATTCTCGAACGCCTGATTCATTTTCACGAAAGTGGGAATGAGCCCGTCGATAAGGTTATCGGCACTGCCCTCCTTTACCGTTCCGCGTACGAGCGTTGCGCTCTTCACGCGCGAGGTGATATCGCCCACCTCTCTACCCACGCCGAAGGTGGGCTGTACGGTGATCGAAGGACCGTTCAGGTGCATCACGTCGAACGTTGTGCCGTCCTTCCCCTCCGTCTCTACCCATTTGATTTCGTCGAGGCGCATACATCTTCCCCAGCTCTCCGAATACACGCTCTTTTGCGCGTGATAGCACATTAGTAGCTTTTCATCGCCCTTGCCGTCCTTCGTGCGGATAAAGGAATGGTGACCGGGACCGCTGACCCCGCGATTCGAGCCAAGGTCGCTACTCACGATAAATCCGTTTTCCTCGTCCGTGAGCTTGCGGAACGGTCCCAACGGGCTGTCGCCGATTGCCTGCATCACGCTGTAATTGCCCGTTTCGCCCGATCCGATCGAGAACGTAAGATAATATTTCCCGTTATGCTTATAGACGAACGGTCCTTCGTTGCAATAGGCGCCCAGCGTTTCGTAATAGACCTTTTCAACCGAGGTATCCCCGTTCGTCGCTTTTACGTAGTCGTCCACGGTGTAATAGAGCGCCGCCGCAACCACCTTGAACGTACTCCAGTCGGGCGTTGTCCAGTCGGTCATCTCCACCGCCGCCGTGCCGCCGGGCGACTGGCTCCAATACAGATACTTCTTGCCCGTATCGGGATCGACAAACGGGCTGAAATCGAACGCACGCATCCAGCCCGCATCGACGATTCCGCCGTCCAGCGTATAAATCTTTTCCCATGCGGAAGTATCGCTTACGGGAAGATTTAAACTGTCGTACGCCGCTTTGTACTGCGCCATATCGAGGAAACAGTATTTCGCATACCACTGCGGATAAGCGGTGTTTCTGTCCTCGAAGACAAGCGGCTTAAAGGGTCCGCGCGGGTCGTTCGATGTTGCAACGATAGGCATATGCTCGGGCGCAGTAAACGCCTCGACCTTTTTATCGGGCGTGGGCTGTACCGCCAAAAACGCATAATACGTTTCGTCCTCTTCGCTGTAAATTACTTCGGGCGCCCACAATCTGTCGCAGCCCGCTAATCCTTCCGGGGAAAAGAAGCTCGCCCCGTAATGCCAATTTTCGAGGTCCTTGGAGTAAAAATAATTAAACCCCGTAGAATAGGCGTAATAATAGCCCGTTCTCTCCGTGTCGTCCAAGACCTGAAAGTCCGCACCTTCGTTCAAACTCGAATTTCTGCGCCAAAGCTCGCTGTTATAATAGGGTTTATCCTCGCTGTCGAAATCTCTGCGCGCCGTACCGTCGTAATGCGGCAACTCGTACCCGACCTTTTTTACCGTTTCTTCCCCGCAGGCGCAAAGCATTCCCGCCGACATGAGCGCGACGACTGCCAACGCCGCAATTTTTATTTTTTTCATTTTTTTCCTCCTCTTATTCCTTTCCGCCGCCGATCGTGATGCCTTCGATAAAGTACTTTTGTACTCCGACGTATAGCGCCAACAGCGGAAGCAGCGCCGCGATCGACGCCGCGCATTGCATATTTACATATCCGCCTTCCGATTGCGAACCGATCGTCACCAATTCGGACACCGCGAGCTGCAAGCTCCACATACTCTTATCGCGGTACAAATACATCAGCGCCGAAGCATAGTTGTTGTAGCCGCCGACGAATCCGAACAAAAATTGCGAGATGATCGCGGGCTTTGCAAGCGGCAATATCATCATCAAAAAGATTTTGAAATCGTTTGCGCCGTCGATTTTCGCCGCCTCCAAAATCTCGTTTGAAATCGCACTGTCGAAGTACGCCCGCAAAAAGAACACCGTACCCGCGCCGCCGAACAACCCCGGAATGAGAATGGCGAGCACGCCCTTGCTTCCCACCCAGCCGATGCTTGCATAAAAGAGATAACTGACGAACCCGAACGCGCCGAGCGGCAGCATCATCGTAAGCACCGCGATCATAAACAGCGTCTTGCGCCCCGGAAAACGGTATTTCGAATACATAAACGCCGCAAAAGCCGAGACTAATAGTCCGCCGATTAAAGGGATCAACGTCTGCCAAAGGCTGTTGAAAAAGCCGATGATCAGCGACGGAACGCCGTTAACCGCGTTGTATTCCGCACTCGTCGATAGCGCCATGGAAAACCCTTCCATGCTCCATTTTTTCGGAAACAGGGTGTAGCCGTTCATCTTCCCCATTTCCACGATCTCCGCGTCCGTTTTGAACGCCGTACATAGAACTATCAGAAAGGGCAAAAACAAAAATACGGTATATAAAACAAGTACGGCGTAGGTTACAATTTTTCCGACGGGTATTTTTCTCAGTTTTGCCGCAGCGGAAATATCGGTATTTTCCATACTCAATTATCCTCCATCGACAAAATTCTTTTCTTGACGAGGAACACGGAAGGGATCATCATCACGATAAAAAGCATCCAACTCAAAATCGAAGCGTAGCCCATCTCCGCATTTTTCACGCCCGTATTATAGATATAATACATAATGGTTAGCCCCGAGTCCTCGGGACCCGCAAAATTATCCCAACTCATGGGAGCAAGAACCTTAGCCGCATCGAACGTGGTAAGCCCCGCCGTGATTCCCGCCAAAATCAGGAAGAACGTTATGGACGAAATCCCTGGAAGCGTGATATGGCGGAATTTGTGCCAGGCGTTCGCACCGTCGAGGTCCGCCGCCTCGTAAAGCGACGGGCTGATCGACTTAAACGCCGAACAGTACATGACGATGCCGTATCCCGGCGCCTGCCAAACGATCGAAATAAAAATCGCCCAGGTAAGCGTGGAAGGATTTTCCAGATTGTTCAGCCACTTGATATGTGTTCCCAGAATCGCGTTCAAAACGCCGTTCAAATCGAAGATGTTGCCCCACATAATCGAAATCGCAACCGTAGAACAGATATAAGGCACAAAGTACAGCGTTTGGAAAATCCTTGTCCCCTTTACGTTCTGGCTCAAAAATGCAGCCATTACCAAAGCGATTCCGAGCGAAACAAACTGTGCACAAGCCAAAATTAAGGTAACTTTGACGGATGCAAGCAATTTAGCGTCGCCGACCATCATCTTGAAATTGGCAAAGTTGTTCCATTTCATGGTATCCAGCTTGCCGAATTTCATCGACGAAAACATCGCCTGCAACGATACGATGATCGGATAACCGTTGAATACGAGGAACCCGACAAGCGGGATCGCCACGCCGATCCAACACATGATCCAGCTTTTACGGAATTTCCTCTTTTTCTTTTCGGGCGGCGAGGCTACGGAAGAACTCGATTGATCCGTTTGCAAAACGGCAGTCTTTTCTTCCATGTTTACCACCTCCCGTTCATAACGATGGAAACTTTCCCGATATCGCTGTTTGCTATCCCCGCAAAATCCTGCATAAACTTTTCGGGCGTGGTATAGCCGAGCCGCAGCGCCTGATTGAAGTTGCCCGCCCACTTATCTACCCAGGCGCCGTTGTTGAAATAAGCCCAGTCGCCGATTTCCGCCCCCTGCGCCGCAACTGCCGCCGCACGGTAATTGCGTTCGCCGCCGAGCGCCGCGTATTCGTCGCTCAACGCAAGCGCGCTTTGGTTGGGAACGTTGCCCGTTTTCATGTAAATTTTCTGTCCTTCTTCGCTTGCCGCCCAACGAATGAACTTCCAAGCCGCCTCGTAATTCGAAGAATCGGAATTTACGGGAATCATGAGTGCGGAAAACGATCCGTATCCCGTTTGACGCCCGACGAACGGAACGCCGCTTTCGGCGTCTTTATCGAGTTCGCCCGTGTAAACCGTTCCGCCGTATTGTTTGCCGATGACCTTGAGATATTCGTTTGCAAACGTTTCTTCGCCTTTATAGTAAACGCTGCCGCCCTTATACTTCCGCCACTGTGCGGGCACGGTGATATCATATTGTCCCTTGTAGGCGACTTCGAGCGTCGTCGTCTGTTCGACTCTGCCCGATACCATAGCGACCCTGTTCGACGCGCTATACAGAGCGTCCACCCCTTCGTTGAGTCCCGTCGATACGCCGTAACCCGTTGCAACCATTCCGCCCGTCTTTTCCTGCGGGACGGTCAGACTGATAAATTCATTCATAGCGGTTTCCTGCGAAGGCAGAACGTGCAAGCCCGACATGGTTGCAATATCCGATTGTTTTACTTTATCCTCATACCGCACGACCTCGCCCGCCGCATAACGCCTGCCGTTAACCGTAACGCCGTCCTTTGCGGTTACGAGATAGTTGGCGGAATCGTCAAGCGCCGTGAACGTGTATTTCTCGCCGTCGTACCCCACGCAATCGCCGCCGACCGACCAGCCGATGGAGAACCAGTGGTGCATTGCGCTCCCGTAAGCGGTGGGAGAAGTTTCGTTATACGCCTCGGTGAAGCATTTGCTCAGATAGCGGTATTCCTCCCAATTCATGGGAATCAAGTTATTAAATACTTTATAAACGAGCTCTCCCGTAAGATTTTCGCTTACCGCAGCGCCCTCTACGGGAGGCTTTGCGCCGTTTTCCGCAGTGTATTCCGCATAGCCGTGCGGCTGTAATCCGGGGTGCTTGGTTGCAAGGTCTTTTTCTTCGCAGGAAATGATTTTGATTCCCGCATCCTCGAACGCTTTTTTACTGTAATAATGCACCATGGGGTCGACGCCGAACGGAATCCCCTGGATCGCCGCGCCCTCCCCCGCCATGCGCTTGCCGTTGGCATTGTCCTCCGTGTCGATCCGAAACGCGCGCGTAAAGGCAGTCGGAATTTCCGCTTCGTTATAATTCCCCGGCATTTCCGCGTAATATTCCGTCAGATCGAGATAGTAATCCTCCACCGCAAACTGTTTGAATTTTTCATCGCTTAGCATAACCACGTTGGGAGAATCCACCATAAAATCCGTTCTGTCGATCTGTCCGCGGTTATCGCCCGTAACCCTTACGCCGTCCTCGATTCCCTGTCCGTTGTTATAGGCTTCTATCATCTCGCTGATAATTCTGCCGTCGGCAACGGAAGCCGAATACCAAAAATCGATTTCGCCCGATCCGCCTGCTCCGCCGCACGCGCTTAACGGCGCAACCGCACCGAACCCCATGATTGCCGCAAGAGCAACCGTCGCCTTTTTCCCTTTCATATATGTCCTCCGATTTTTTATTTTCCGATTGTTTGCCGCACTAAATTGCCGCGTATCAATTCTTTTCAAAAATTACTTTTTCTTCTTTTTCACAAGCACGAACGTAACGACGCCCGCTGCGACCAGAACAGCGGCGCAGCCGCCGACCGTCCAGCCGATCCACGCCTTGTTCTCTTTTTGAGGATCATCGTCCTTATCGCCTGGTTCGGGCACAGTCGCACTCTTTTCGTAACCGCATACATTGCACTTCCCGTCAACGAAATCATGCTCCGCTTCGTCGCCCCTTACGTCGTGTCCGCAAGCCGCGGCATGCCAATGCGACGTTTCGTCGCTCACCCACCCCTGTTCGTAATAATGCTCGTTGCCGGCAACAACATTAAGTGCGACAATGCGGATTATGCGCAGGCATTCAGAGCGT
>CAJUOP010000008.1:0-41439 GCA_910588465.1 uncultured Christensenellaceae bacterium
GGGCAAAGATACCTAACCAAAATAACTACATTGTCCATTTGCGCATATTAGTAAATTGATATGCGGCAAATGCGGCAACAAAATGACGGGCGTAAGCGGTAAAAGCAAAAACAAAGAGATGTATTTTTATTATGCTTGCAACGGACACGTTAAAGGCAAATGCAATAAAAAAGCCGTCCGCAAACAATTTATCAAGGACGAGGTTATAAACGCCATAGTGGGCGCGAACGGCGTTTTGACCGACGAATTTATAGATATGGTTGCCGCCGAAACTTATCTACTGATACAAGCCGAGCGGAACAACAGCGAGATAAAACGCATTGAGGGCGTTATTGCAGATAATCAAAACGCAATCAACAACCTTATGCAAGCGCTAATGCGCGGCAAGATTGCTGATACGATTTTAGCACAAATTGAAAAGTTAGAGAACGAGAACGCCGAACTGAACGCGACGATTGAAAGCGAAAAGGCGTTGCAAATCGACTATACATACGACGATATTTTCAAGTGGTTACAGCATTTTCGCACGTTGGACTATACCAAGTCGAAAAACCGCAAGGCATTGATTGACACGTTTATTTATCGCGTTGTGCTGTACGACGATAAAATGAAAGTGCTTTTCAATCTGAAAAGCGGGCAGAAAAACGAATTGCTTTTGAATTTGATTTTCCCCGATTACCCCGACGGGAGCGGCGACGAGGACGAAATCGGCGCAAAAGAAAAAGAAACCGAAAACTCGGTTTCTCTGTCTGGGTGTTCTTATACGCCCGTAGTGGTGCACCTTCAGAGACTCGAACTCTGGGCCCACTGATTAAGAGGCGGTTCCATTTACTGTTTATGCAACAAATTAAGAGGCGGTTCCATTTACTGTTTATGCAACAAATTAAGAGGCGGTTACATTTGCTGTTTATGCAACAAATTAAGAGGCGGTTACATTTGCTGTTTATGCAACAAATTAAGAGATATGCGCATAAAACAAATTTAACGGATCTAAATATGCACTGTTTATGCAGCACAATATTTCATTTTTGGGGAAATTTCGGGGACGAATATTTTTTTAATATCGCAATTTTTGAATTTCCCCAAGTTGAAACTCTTCGGAAAAGTGGGTATACACTGTACTTGTCATAGTGTTATCTGCACTGTGACCAACCCAAAGAGACGTGAGCTCTCGACTGATTCCGCATTCCTGACAGCGAGTAATAAACGTATGGCGAAGCTCGTGGAGGTGCCGTCCCGGATTCATCTTAGAAAATCCATGTGTAAGAGTATTGGGCGCAAAATTTAAATTATCAGCTGTCATGAACGGAAGAAACGGTTTGAGCATAGGGGAGACGGGAATTTTTCGAATTTTTTGTGCCATGCCTTTACGCGTTTTTGACGTGATGACAGTGATCCATTGCGGCGATACGGTTGCACTGGCGAGCTCCGAACGTCTTATCCCCGTAAAGAGTAATAAAATATATGCATATCTTTCGGGGCGGTTGCTCGAAATGCATTCGTTTATAAATTTTTGTTCTTCTTCCACTGTAAGTGCTTCGCCGTGTTTCGTTTCGTGACGGGGCTTTCGGATCAATGCCATGGGGGATTTTACAAGCAGATCCTCCGCGACAGCGAAATCAAAAACGGCTTTTAGTAAAACGTACACTAATTCTTGGCTGCGCCCACGATTTTCGAGATCGTTGAGCAGCTTCTGCACGTCGAAGGGCTTAATGTCACGTAGTCGCATTTTCCCGAAGCGGGGGAACACGTACGCTTTGAGGGCTAAAACGTAGTTATGAAAAGTGTTCTCTTTTACCTGCGGTTTTTTTACTACTTCAAGCCACTGCATTACATATTGCCCAAAGAACGTCTTACCGTTCAAAGTTTGCGTTTTTGTTTCACAGAGAGCTTGAATAAAACGTTCCTTTGCTTCTTCCAAGTTCTTCGAGCTCATGGAAATGTTGATCCCGTCCCTACGGTAGCGGATTTCGTACGTGCCGTTGGGCTTTTGTCTGATATGTGCGGCTTTACCTCCTTTTAGTTTGTAAATAGTTCTGAAAAATTTCGGCATTTTTGATAACTCCTTTTTAGTGAATTCCAAAAATACCGTTTCTGCCGTTGTGCTCGGCGCGGGTTCCGCGTCGGGCGTTTTAATTTGCGGGAATTGTACAACCTGTCCCCATTCTTCACGATGCGCTTCGTGTGAGTCCTCTTGCCCTTGCGCAAACGCAAACAGCGCATAAATCGTGTCCGCCGCTTCGAGCATGGAACACATTCGTCTTTCGTCAATCTCTACCAACATGAAAAATTTCTCCCTTCCCCAAGCGAGGGAGGGTTATTATATCACGGCGGCGTGCGGATTGAAATACTATTATGCCAAATTTTTGGGAGTTTGCACGCCCGTATGCGTGCTCAGCAGTCCTTCGGAATAGGCGATCACACGGATTTTTTGCGGGTGCGACATTTTTCGGAACAGCGCGAGGAGCTGCTGTTCGTCCTGCGAAAGCGCGGGGGCAGCAGAGGGGAGAATCGTTTGCCCGCCGAGCTCGTCTGTTCTGCCGAGCAGGTAATCCGTAGATACATTGAAAAAGTTTGCGAGTTTTAAAATATAAGCGGACTTTGGCTCCGTTATACCGTTTTCCCATTTGCAAATTGCAGCGTCACTTGAACCAATCTTATCCCCTAACTCTTTCAATGATAGGCGATTTTCTTCTCTGAGTTCTCGAATTCTACTTTTAAAAATATCCATTTATCCGATACTCTCAATATTTTTTTTCTTATTCTACTAACTTTTTTTAATTCCGTGCTTGACATTTCTTAAAGTTAATGATAAGATAACAAATAATTAACCATAGTTAATAACAAAAAGTTGCTCTGTCCAATCTATCGAGCGGCAGCAGAAAGCCGTTAGAATCGAAATTAGAGGTATTACACGAAGGGTAATAACCGCGAAGAGCGGAGAAAAAAGGGGAGTGCAGTGAGCGAATTTATTTTAGTAACGCAAAAGAGTGTAAAAGGCGGAGAGAGTGTTCGTCGGATCATCAACGTAAAAGATATAATTTCGGTTTCGGAGATCGGGAACGAAGTGACGGTTGAAATGGAGCGTGATAAAAACGGACGGATTCGGGTCGGTGTTCCGATTGAAGAGAGTTTTATTGAAGTCATGAAGAAATTGGAGCAAGTTGATAAAAAATAACCGCGAAAGCGGAATAAAGGAGAGAGTAGTATTATGGCAAAATTTATTGAACTGACAGGAAAAAGCGGAGAGAAGTGCTTGGTCGCGGTAGACAAGGTAGTTACCGTGGGAAGTAACGGTGTTGATTGTGGGACGTTTATTGAATACGCCCTGCCCACAAAAAGCGGAAAAATTTCGTGGGGGATTTTAGTCAAGGAAAGCTACGACGAAGTAAAGGCGATGTTGTTGGAAGCAAGTAAATAACCGCGAAGAGCGGAGAAAAAAGGAGAGTGTAGGAATGATGTTGGAAGAGATAGCAAAGAGGCTGAGCGACTACGACGCCGAGGGTGCGGAGTTGTGGGGCAAAACAGTGGAAGAACTTTTTGCGAATGGCTTTGCAAGAGGATGCTTTCAAAATTACGGAGTTGTAGGCGACGTCGCGGCAATTTTAAATATTGTTGGGCGTTACTTAAAAGAACGTTTTCCGAAGGAGTGAGGTGACGCAATGAACGAGGATCGTCGGGAGTATTGGAAAAAGGTTGCAGGGTATCAGCAAGACGTTGATGAAGAATGTAGGCTACTGGAAGGGAATAGAAATCGCTTATGTGTGACGGATAATGTGGAAGAAGCGTATCGGCAATACTATTTTATCACGTTGCGTGCGTCTCGGCTTTTGAAGATAACGCTGAGGCGGATCGCAGAGTGCGGAAAAGAAGAGGAGTAAAGAACGGAGGGAATGGTCATGGGATTTTTTAGCAGGAAGCCCAAGAAGTTGGCGCAGGAGCTAACGGGTCAACAGCTTGTCGAAGGGTACGAGGCGACGGAACGGGCGTTGCAGCGAGCTGCGCGATCCGGGGACGAGAAAGCATTAAAAAAGGCGATGCAGGTGCATCAGAAGTATGAGTACGCGCTGCTGTACAAGAGCACGCCGAAGGGGAGGAAAAGCGGCAAATGACAGAGTATCTGTTTGAGGTGTCGGTGGAGACGGAGAACGGCGACGAGACGCGCTTCGTAAAGGTCGAGGCGGCGAATATATCTCGGGCGCGTAAGAAGTTCAGAGAGCGTATGACCACGGAGGGTTTGGCGTATTGCTTGCTTTGCGTGTACCGCGCAATCAACTAAGACAGTATCACGGGCGCTGTAAGACCCGTACCAGTCCCCGGAACAGGGGGCGCACTACACTCTTTCCATGCCGTCCGCGGCGGAACAGCTGCGGGCGGTTACGGGAGAGACGAGTGCAGATAAGCGGAAAGAGGAGTGTAAAAATGGACGAGATGTTGGATTTGGTGCGGCGGGAGCTGCGCCCAGCGAGCTGTTACAGCGACGAAGCGACGGGTAATTTCGTGTGGATCGATAACGAAACGCGGGACAAGATGTACGGGCGTCTTACGTATCTGCACGGCGAAGTGCGAGCTCAGCAGCAGGAGGTGCGCGGGCGGTATCTGATTGTAGGCGCGTGCCTTGCGGAGATCGAGCGGGACAAGCTGTATACGTGCGTTTGTCAAGGCACGGCGATCGACGGTTATAGCAATTTTTACAAATTCTGTCAGGCGGTTTTTGGTTTTAAGAGGACGACGGTGCAAAACATATTGGCTGTGTATCGGAAATTTTCAACGGAGCAGGGGCTGATACGGGCAGAATATTTTAATTTTTCGTATTCGCAGCTCGTGGAGCTTTCTCGGATGCAGAAATATGCGGAGCGGGTGACGGTGAACTGTTCAAGGCGGGACATACAGCATTTGCGGGAGCTGTACGAGGAATACGTCCCGAAGCCGGGAACGCCCGTGGAGGAGGATCTGGCGGAATGGAAGAAGCGGAACGAAAAGAAAAAGGCGGAGGCAAACGCGGCGAAGAACGCGATCACGTTTATTCCTGCAAAAAAATCGGTCGGGTCTGACGTAAAAACAGAGTGCCAGCCGGCTGGCACTCAGGAAGAAGAGCAAGACGAGCGGGAAATATCGACGCCTGACGTGGGCATGAAGGTCTCGGAAGATGCGGTCGTAAAGGGGCTGTTGCGGCAGTTGGAGCTATTGAAGAGCTGCAACGGCGATAAGTGGGAGAAGTTTGCGGAGACGGTATCGTTTGCATTGGAGCATGGAATTCCTAAGACAGTGCATTCCATGGACGAAATGCGGGAGAAACGGCGGGAGATCACGAAGCTGCAGCTCGAGAACTTAGACTTGCAGAAGAAACTCGGTGAAGGAATAAAAAAGAAGAGCTTCCGGGTAGACCGTGCGGAGAAAATTAACTTTAAGAACGATGATGCCCGAAAGGAATTTTTGAAAATCGAGAAGCGCAAGACGTGGCCGCTATGGATCGAGATTCCGGACGTCGGAGTGCGAATGTATAAAATAGAATTTGCTAACGGTGATTCTTTGGTGGCGCAGTTCGGGAAGTGTTATCCGAATTACGCTGCAGATCGAAACCGTGCGTACGAATACGACAGTTTGCATCTGATGACGAAGGAGCATCCGGAATTCGACTGTAACGGAATATCAGTAACGGCGGTGTTGGAGTATATGAAGGCGCACAGGACGGAGATCTGAGCGCGGTAAAAATGGCAGAGGACCGGGAAACGGTTTTTTGTAATAAAAGTTAAAGTCCTATCCGAGCCGTCGAGCGGGGTAGGCAAAGGAGAGTAGGCATGAAGAAGGCAATTTTTTTGGGTGTACAGAAGATTCACAGCAACAAGAAGAACCAAGACTATCGTAAGCTCGATTTGTACACGCTGCCCTTTAAGGGGGCGAACGGTTACACGTACGGCGGGGTGCAGTCGGTGTTTACGCCGTTGGACAGCACTTTGGGGAACGGGATCGCGGTCGGATCGATCGTCGTGCCGACGTTTGTGTACGATCATTACACGCAGCGTGAGGATTTAACCGCGCTGGAAGTGGCGAAGCCTTCGCCGTATCAGTTGTCGGATTTCGACTAAAAGGAGGTGTCGATCGGTACTTTCCATAGGCAAGGGACGGTCTATGGAAAGTACCCCTTGATATTTATAGAAATAACTCGTCCCAAAAAAACTTGAAACACAAAGTCCCGGTGTGATTATGGTAAAGGAAATAGGAAGCGAAAACGTAATAACGCACGAAGATTTTCTTGCCACGTCACGGCGGGTGCACTATAACCGATTTATCGCGGAGTATTACGATCGGTTTGCGGAAGAGCAAAAGATGCCGATCGAGCTGCGGGACGGAGAGATCGTATACGGGAAGGACGAGAAGTTTTTAGACCGAGCGCGGGGGATGCGTGAATGCGGGAAGCATTGGCAGTTCGATCATTACGAGACGTCGAAGTATAAAAATCTGATACGGGTCAATCGCTGCCGAGACAGGTTCTGTTTGAACTGTATGGCGTTGGAGGCAGATCAGCGGTATGCGCAGTATGCAAAGGTGTTGGACGGGTTTTTGTTCGAGTATGATCTGTATCATGTCGTGTTGACCGTGCCGAACGTGAGCGAGGAATGGCTTAGGAATACGGTCACGCTGATTTTGGATCGGTTTTCGTATATGCTGAGATTTTTCGACGGGCGGAAAGGGATTCGGAATTTAGACTTAAAAAAGTACGGATATATCGGGGCGGTGCGATCGTTGGAGATAACGGTATCTAAAAAGAACGGCAGCTATCACCCGCATCTGCACTGCATCTTTATTTTAAAAAAGGATTTGGATCTGTCGCCCGTGTATTGGAACAGATTTTCGGAGGATCGGAGCGGGCGAAAGGAGACGCGACTGTTCAGTGAGTTTGAGATGATCCTGCAACGGTTATGGTGTCTGTTGATCCTGAAAAAGGACGCGACGAAGTATAATATCGAGCACATTGAGGAGGTTTGTGACTATCCCGACGGATTCAGCTGTTATGCGGAGAAGGCGAACGGGGACTATCATGAAATCTTCAAGTACGTGATCAAGGGAACGTTCGAGGAAGAGACGCTGTTCAAATACGAGACGTTCAGGACGCTGTACGACGCATTGTTCGGGCGCAGGGCGTACGAAACGTTCGGAGTGCTGCGCAGATACGATTTTAACGACGTGGACGGGGATTTGGGGTTGACGACGCCGGACGAAGCGTTCGATCGGTTCATTGCGAGCTTGAAGCTGCGGGAGCTGCCGAAGCGGATCGAGGAGATATTGGGGGACATAATCAATGCATATAATCGAGGGACGGAGGAGAAGTATATCTCGAAGGCAGTATTCGTGCGGCATTTTAAAACGCTGACGGAGGAGGAGAAGGTCAGGTATTTAAAAGAGCTGTCGAAGGAAATGGAAAAGAGGAAAGAGTGAGTGCACTTTGAAAACGGCGTAAACGCAAGCCAAGCGTTACGAAAATAAAAAAAGTGAGGTGCAAAGAAAATGGCAAAGAAACAAAACAAGACTTATGCAGTGGTGGCGACGAAGCCCGTGTACAGCGGGAAGGTAAAGAAAGCGGACGGTACCAAGGCGAAGAACGGGACGAAGGTGCAGTATGCGGACGGACGCTGCGAAACGCTTTTAAACCCGTCGGGAAAGGGCAGGAAGTACGCTGCAGAGCTTTCGCAAAAGGCGCACGTGACGAACACGGGCGATTTGAAGGTGGATAAGGGCGGAAAAGTACAGCGTTTGACAGACACGCAAGCAGCGTGGCGCGGCGGATATTTGCAGGCACAGAAGGATGCCGCGGCGGCGTACAAGTCGACGCACGGCGGAAAGAAGAGCGGCAGAACGAAGTCCGATAAGGGCGGATTTTAATCGGGGAGGAGTGAGAAATGAGTAGAGGAAACGGACTGATCAAAGGAATCACGGCGATCGTAATGGCGGGGATACTTGCGGGCGGGGTATGCTGCGCGGGGTTCGCGTCGCGGGACGAGGACGGGAAGTGGTTTAAAAACGGCGATTTGACGACGTGGCATTGGAAGGATAAGACGCCTGCGCATCCGGAGGAGCCGGAGGAACCGGAGGAACCGGAGGATCCGAATAATCCGGACGACGGAGAGAAGCCGAACGATCAAACTTCGGATTTGGATTTTATGAATTCGGAAAGCAAAGGGATTATGCTGACGTCGGCAAAAATGCCGTTGACGACAGAGAACGGATTGGTTTCGTATTTAATAACGGCGACGATAATCCCAGAGACCGCGACCAATAAGGCGGTAGATTGGACGTTGGAAGCGGGGGAAGGATTTGTAGGCGAAGTCGGCGAGTGTTTAACGGTAACGACGGAGCAGGACGGAGCGTTGACGGCGGAAGTAACGTGTTTAAAGGCGTTTGAAGGAACGGCTACGTTAAAAGTAACGACGCGGGACGGCGGATTTTTTGCGACCTGTAAAGTTATTTTTAAGGGGAAGCCGCAGTTTATAAAAATCGACACGTCATCGCTTTCGGCTCCGGGAATGGATAACAATTGGGGACAAACGATTTACGAAGTAAATACCAGTACGACATATTCACTTGGATTGTCGTTGGGGAACGCATACGATTCCGTCGATTCATCGATAATGCCCAATTTCGAAATCGAGCTTACGGGCGTCGGTGAGTTTTGCTTAAAACATTATTATGAGGGAACCGGTGGTCACGAAGATTATGGAATTGTAAATTGTAATTATACTACGGTATATGTTGACGGGCACAATGAGGGACCGACCGGTGCTTTTAAATTTTGGATTACTTCGAATTTGTATACGATAACGCTTGAAAACAATGTGTTAAAGCTGCAAACATTGCATAAAACGGTAGAGAGCTTTTCCGTAAAAAATTATTTAAATGCGAGCAGAACGGCTTACGAGGAGTTAAAGTTCGACCACTATGCGGAAGCGAACAGAATCCCGTATTTGGAAATTAAGATAACGGAAACGGTAACGGGATTCAGCGAGTTGTTAAATATACGTATCGGCAGCGCGATAACGGACGTAGATCTATCGGATTCGGAAATAATTTTTTGATTGAAGGGGCGAAAGATGAGGAAAGCAAACGGTCGAATAAAAGGGCTTGTTACGGTAGGCGTGGCGGGGATTCTTGCGGCGGGCGTGTGCTGTATGGGATTCGTAATACGAAACGAAGAGGGGAAATGGTTTCGAACTGGCGAGCTCACGACGCAGTACGGGAAGGAAAAATTTTCCGAGGCACCGGACGAAGCGAAGTCCCCCGTTAAGACGGGCGAAGGCGAAACGCCGAACGACCAAGATTCGGAGTTAGCTTTTGAAAAATTCAAAGATAAAGGGATTATGTTGACGTCGGCAAGGACGACGATGGCGACAGAAGAAGGCTTTGCATCGTATTTTATCACGGCGACGGTAATTCCGGAGAACGCGACTAATAAGGCGGTAGATTGGACGTTGGAAGCGGGCGAGGGCTTCGTAGGGGAAGTCGGCGAGTGTTTAACGGTAACGACGGAGCAGGACGGAGCGTTGACGGCGGAAGTAACGTGTTTAAAGGCGTTTGAAGGAACGGCGACGTTAAAAGTAACGACGCGGGACGGCGGATTTTTTGCGACTTGTAACATTACGTTTAAAGGGAAGCCGCAATTTATAAAAATCGACACGTCGTCGCTTTCGGCTTCGGAGACGGACACTGTTTGGGAACAAACAATCTATAAGATTAATACGGAATCGGAATATTCGCTTGGATTGTCGTTGGGGAACGTTTATAATTCCGTCGATTCGTCGATAACGCCTCATTTTGAAATCGAGCTTACGGGCATCGGCGAGTTTTATGCGGATCATAAATTATACCAAGGCAGAACAGTGAAGTCAAATTACGGCTCTAAAACTTGTAGCTATACGACCAATAACATCTCGGGAAAAAATTATACCGGTACGGGGGGTTTACAACGTAAGATAGTTTTTAATCCTGCGAAGACATTGTATTCTGTAAATCTTGAAGGCGCTGCAATAAATATAAAAACTAATGAGTATGCGATTGAAGATTTCTTTGAATCTTATGCTCTATCCAGCGATGCTCTTCAATCGGAAAAATTGACTTTTTCCCGTTATAGGTTTGCAGACCATATTCCATATTTGGAAATAAAGGTTACGGAGACGGGAACGGGAATCAGCGAAGTCATCAATGTTCGATTAAAAAAGACAGCAACAGAGTAAAAGCATGGAAGGACGGAAGGAAAAATGCGAGCTAAAATGTATAAGAGGATAGCGGGAATCAGTGCGGCGGTAGCGGCGGCAGGTATGTTTTTGATTTCTGCCGCTTCACCCGCAGCGGTAACGTATGCCGCGGCGTTGAACGCATACGATCAGACGGCGATCGAGGACGATTTAAAGGAGGTCGATCTTTCGGGCTACAAGAAGGACGCGGGGGCGAGGCATTGCCTGATCGACGGCGCGGGGTTCATGGAGTACGGTTATTCGAGCGACGCGAAAGTTTCCGAGAAGTATTACGGACTGTATTTCTATCTGTACAATCCCACTGAGCAGGCGATCTGGACGAACGCACGTGCGAACGTCGTGAATATGGCGGTGGAGTACGATGCGGCGGGAGAGCCTACGAAGTACGAGAATGTTGCGCTTACGGTATTGGATCATACGGACGATCACCGCTTTTACAAGCTGAAAGCGTCGAATGCAAAATATATTTTACAGCGGGAGCGGGAATACGCAGCTGCGCACGGGGGGGAGCGCAGATACGATATAGCGGGCGTGCAGGTGTGGTTTGAGGGTTATCAGAACGCGGCGGACAGTCGCCCGGGGGCGGCGACGGACGAGGATCGTGAGGGCGTGTCGTTTACATACTATTGCACGGGCTATGCGGCGGGCTGCGGTGCGGGTGAGGAGAGCACGCTTGCGATCCGCAGCGAGAAGCTCGATACGGTAAAGCTGGACGTTCATCATACATATTATCGCGCCGATTCAAAAACGGGCGATAACAAAATGACGAAAGCGACAACTCTGACGAGCGTGTATTTCTCTATTCCGAAGAAATACATGGATGCATACGGGAAGCTGCAAATTATTAAAGCGGAATGGTGGGAGTATCACACTGCGCCCATGTTCGTTGTCAAGCAGGACGACGTAATGGAGGCAATGAAGCCATATCTCGGATATACGGTGCAGGGGAACTATGAAGAAAAAATCCCGTTTGAAATATATCAGTACTTGGGTTCGAGTGATTCGGGAATGCAGGGTGTGAGCTATAACTATCACGGGAAATCAAACTTACGGATTCCGCGCTTCGATTGGCTTTTTAAGGTAAAGGATTTTACGGTGGAGATTAGTCCCGAAACGGTACGGGATTACGCCAACGCATACGAAGGGCTGACGAACGATGCGAAGTTAAAAATCGGAGGGAAAGAGCTCAACGCCTCATTGTTTCGCCAAAGCGTAGACGAGGGGCACACGCTCGGGTATAACGTGAAGGAGTTCGACGCGCGGGACGAATCGCAGTGGATCGATTTGGCGACCGGAAATAGTACGAGCGTATGGCAGCAGTTTTTAAATATTTTCCGTCCAACAAATCAGTATTACGAATTGATCGAGGCGAAGGATATTAAGCCGATCGTAACGGTGACGCAGGAACAGATGACGGGAGCAGTCGCGGAAATATCAGAGCGGTTGTTTATCGCTCCCTCCCGCGTGGAAGAGTTCAAAAGCTATTATAAAGCAGAGCAGAGCAAGGGGAATGACGTCGTTTTGTTTCGGTTCTCGACGTCGGACTATACGGCGACGGAGTTGGAGTATCACGATGACGACGATTCGATTTTCGGGACGTCGAGCAAGCGAGTATATTATGCGCTCGATACCGTGTATCTCGACTTCGATATAATTCATTTGGGATTTGTGAAGGGCGAGGATGTGACGATCATTCCCGTGGTAAGCGATCCCATTGATATGTACCCCGCGATCACTCCGCCTGCGGGACTTGCGAATAAGGATTTTTGGACGTTCGTGTGGATCATGTGCGGAGTGGTAGGTGCTTTGGTTGTGACCTTGGTGATCTACAAGATAGCAATAAAAGCAAAGAGCGAGGAAGAGTAAGATGATAGTAACGTTAATATGTTTGATCATAAGCGTAGCGGTGCGGATCACGTTCGGGTATCTGTCGGGGCGTTACAGCGTGCTTGCGCCGTCGCTGCCGTGGCTTACGGGTGTGTGCATCGTATTCGGAGTACTGCTCGGGATATTGATTGTAGTAAGGATCGTAAAGGAGATCAGAAAATGAAGGGAATAAAAAGGTTGATCGCCCTGCGGATATTCGTTTACGAGGGCGAGTATGATCCGACGTACGTGCCGAGCAGATATGCAGTGTGAGAGGCGAGGTATGATCGAGCTGGAATTGTTTTACGAAAAAATGGAGTCGGAAATACGGAGACGGCATACGGAGTATTTAAAGCAGCAAAAGCGCGTACCGCAGGAACGTCCGTTGCCTGAGGTGGACGAGCTGCCGAAGGGCGAGGAATGGAAGAAGCTCGGCGCGATCGAGCGTTGGAGCATGAAGGTTCGTCGGAAGCGGCAGCTGCGGGCTCGGAGACGTGCGGAGCGTAAGCCGGTTGTAACGGTGGACGATAAACTGCTGAAAGGATTCAGTGCGGGTGTTGAGTGTGCTCTTGCCGTATGCGAGGAGGAGTATAAGGCGTTTCAGAAGCGATTGCAAAGAGAAGAACGTCTCGCCGACCGTGAGGAGCGGGAAATGGACGTGTTTAATCCATGATGAACTTAACACAGGCAATACGGAAAGCCCCGCTGCAAAGCGGGGTGTACGTTGTTCGGGGCGAGCAGGGCGTGGGAAAGACGTCGTTTGTGGCGGCGTTACTGAGCGCAGATTATAAACGGCATAAAAAATGGCGTGCAGAGCAGGGACGGTCGCTGGCGCGGGCTGTATATAGGGATAGCGGCGTGCGCTTGCGTGTTTCCGATCGGTTGTATTTCTCGAATATCAAAATATTATTGGATAAGCGCAGGCGGCTGTATACGCATTACGTAGACGTGCAGCGGCTGGGTTTGCCGAATAATAGTTATGCCGTGCAGTATCTGCCGCGCGGCTCTGTGGTCTTTGTTCAAGAAGCGGACTTGCAGCTGTTCTGTCGGGATTACAAGGATTTAAACTCGTATCTGATCGCTCTTTTGAAATTTGTGCGGCACAATCTTGTTACGGTAATCTTCGATTGTCAGACGGACGGCGCGTTGGATAAAGCGGTTCGTCGGCTGGCGGTGGGGATTTACCATATCGAGTGCACGTACCGTAAACGGTTTTTCTTGTTTTGGAAGCCGCAGACGTGGCGGTTTATTTATATCCGAAATCAGTTGAACGAAGTATTGAAGGATCTTGCGTCCATCGGGGTGCACGTGGATCTGTCGGTGGTGGAACGCGGGCGATTCCGATATTTCGGAAACGTATTCGAGCGTTATAATTCGTTCTCGGGCGTGATGTATTTTTTGCGGGGGATTGAAAAGGTCGGGTATGAGTATTTGTCGCATCCGATCGAGAGTTATTCCATGGACGCGGTGCGGGAATATTGCGAGCTGCATCCGCTGACGAAGCCGCAGAACACAAAGAAAAACGGTAACGATGAAAATTAGGAGATGTTCATGGGAAAGAAAAAGAAGTACACACAGCAGCAGTTGGCAATCATTCGGCGCAATTACGCGCAAAAAGCGGCGCAAAAAAAGAATTCGCCACCTATCAAGGCGACGGATTCAAAAAAGCAATTCCCCGAAGAATTTCCCTTTTGGGCAAGATTGAAAATCAGTAAAAATAGACCAACACTTGTAATTGATGAGGCTCTTGCCAAAAATACGAAAAAGAAGAAAATGGAAGAGGGGTTTGTTCACCGAGAGGTAATACATACAAAAAAATCCGATTATGAAGAAGTCAATCCGAATCCCGATCCGAATGATGATCGTCCCATGTTTTTGAAACGTCCTACAAAAACGCCACAAAGATTGTTTAACCCCATGAATGAGGAATGGTCAATGCCCGAAGAATTGCGGCAACGATATGAGAAAAATAATCATAAAAAAGAGTAACAAAAAAAGAGTTGAAATTCCGTCCTTTCGACTGACAGCATATTTCTATGCCCGCTACTTGATTGTAGCCTGCCTCATAGATATGAGGTTAAATCAACTCTTTAAAAATAGTATATGTCAAATGCTTGTAAAAGTCAACTGTTTTTCGGAAAAAATTTGAAAGGAGTAAGTGCGTGAGAACATTAATGGAAAAGCTCGAATATAACAAGCGGCGGAGGAGCTCCTTCGGAGTGGGGTACACGACGGGGGTGACGTTGTACTCCGAATATTCAAAGCTGGATAAAGAGTCCAAGCGGCTCGTGAAGGAGACGATCACGGACGCGCGGGAGCTGGCGAAGCAGGGCGATAAATACGGCAAGGGATTTATGTGCGGCGTGCGCGACGCAGCGAACGAAAGGAAGAAGGCCGGTGTGAAGAGGTCTACGCGCGTAGACCTCTGAAAAATCGGTCGGATCTAACGTAAAAAATCGAGGTTCAGACGTCTGAACCTCGGGAACGGACGGAGGTGCTTAAAAAAAGCACTTCCGTTAAAAGGAAAAAATCCCCTGAAAGGGGTGCTGCTCCACGCAGTGGTCTTGCTCCTGCAAGGTGATAAGAGAAGAGGATCAAGGGGGCGAGAGCGAAACAAACGGACAAACAAACACCCCCACGCGTACAAGGCTTTATGCCGCGCGTGGGGGTGTTCCGAAAATGAAGCAAGAACGTAAAATAAGGCAGAAAACGGTATTTTTGTTTTTGGGGAAATTTGGGGAAAAATAAATTGTACGGTTGCAAGTCAAATGGTGAAAAGTTGCAAAAAATTATAAAAAAGAGGCAAAAAACAGCTGTTTTTGCCTCTTTTTGTTGGTGCACCTTCAGAGACTCGAACTCTGGGCCCACTGATTAAGAGTCAGTTGCTCTACCAACTGAGCTAAAGGTGCATTGCGCCGCAAACGAGCGGCATGGTGGTCCATCCGAGATTCGAACTCGGGACACCTTGATTAAAAGTCAAGTGCTCTGCCAACTGAGCTAATGGGCCGTCTGGCTGGGGTGGCTGGATTTGAACCAACGAATGCCGGAATCAAAATCCGGTGCCTTAACCTCTTGGCGACACCCCATTAAGAGTGGGGCGGGCGACGAGAATCGAACTCACGACCTCCAGGGCCACAATCTGGCGCTCTAACCAACTGAGCTACACCCGCCATTTTTTTGGTGCGCCTGAAGAGATTCGAACTCCTGACACACGGCTTAGAAGGCCGTTGCTCTATCCTACTGAGCTACAGGCGCATTTCTTGACTGCGCTTTTCGTCGGAGTAAAACCGATCTCTCGGCGAAACACAAACGAAAAAGAGTGGAGCGGGTGATGGGAATCGGACCCACGCGACCAGCTTGGAAGGCTGGGATTCTACCATTGAACTACACCCGCATTTGTTTGCGCTTGTACATTCTATCAAAGTTTTAAAAATAAGTCAAACGATTTTATTCGATTTTTGTAATTTTTTATTCCAAACTTTTTCTGTTGAAAAATCACATTTTTAAATCAAGCGTAAATTTGCGTTTCGAATTGTAAAAAATAAAGCGGAATGTGCTATAATAATAGTTGAAATACTGTTATTTAAACGGTGAAGGGCATGAAAACTTTGTATGTATCCGATTTGGACGGAACGTTATTGTCGCGGGAAGCGCGCATCCCCGCATACAGTATCGAACGACTGAATCGCATGATTGAAGCGGGTATGACGTTTACGTTTGCGACCGCGCGCACGGCGCAGAGCGCCCGTGCGGCGGTAGAAGGGCTTTGTCTGCGCACGCCCGCCATTTTGTACGGAGGCGGTCTCATTTACGACTATGCCTCGCACGAGACGCTGCGCGCCGTCCTCTTCGAAAAAGAGGTAAAGGAGTATGTTCTTTCCGTCTTATTGACCTACGGGATTCAGCCGTTCGTTTACGGAGCGAGCGCGGAGGGCACGCGCGAGCTTGTGGTGTGGAACCGACAGGCGGAAACGACGGGGATGCAGCGCTATCTTTCGCAGCGTTGCGGCGACAGCCGCCTTTATCCGCTCGACGGCGGCGGGGAGCTTTTGAACGGGTTTGTATTCAATTTCAAGTGCGTGGGACCCGCCGAACAGCTCGAAAAGGCATGGAACGTGCTGAAATTCGATTCCCGTCTGATCTGTCTCTATCATAAAGAAACTTATCAGAATGATTATTGGATAGAAATCTCTCCGCGCGAGTCGAACAAGGCGAGCGCAGTCGCCTTTTTAAAGGAACGGCTGGGGTGCGGCAGGGTAACGTGCTTCGGAGATTCGTCCAACGATTCGGATATGTTCGACGTGTGCGACGAGAAATACGCCGTAAAAAACGCCGACGATTGGCTGAAAGCCAAAGCGACGGCGGTGATCGGCTATTGCGAAGAGGACGGCGTGGCGAAGTGGCTGGAAAGCAACGCCGGTTTCGGCTTATAAAACGGGCTTATAAAAAGAGATAGATACCTCTGAATCCCAAATAGAAGCAGTAAAGATTGACGACGGAGAGCACGGGCATCGCGATCATAAACAGCAGATTGCTCAGCCGATAGCGCAAAATGAACATGGTGACGAATACGGCGACCGCTCCGCCCAGCAAGGCGGCTAAAATCACTTTTCCGTCCGTTTTGCCGACGGCGGTATCGCCCGCTTCCCATGCGTTGTACTGGCGCTTTACCAGCATTGCGGCGCAGAAGTTTACGCTCAGAATATAGACCGTCAACAGTAAATACAAAAACGTCATACCGATAGTTTGCAAAAGGGGAACAAAATTATGCAGTCGCTGAAAGAACTTTATAAAATAGGGAAAGGACCTTCGAGCTCTCACACCATGGGGGTTGCGCGCGCCGCGCTCGACTTTTTAAAAAAATGTCCGAACGCCGCCCGTTATCGCGCCGTGCTGTACGGCTCGCTCGCTTTAACGGGAAAAGGGCACCTCAGCGACGAGGCGGTGCTTTCCGCGCTTGCGCCCCGCAGGGCGGAGGTGGAGTTTAACGTTACCCGCACCGATTTGCCCCACCCCAACTACATGGAAATGTGCGCATACGACGGGGCGGATGATCTGCTGTTAAAGACAAGCTATATTTCGGTAGGCGGGGGCACAATCGCCGTCGAGGGCGAGCCCGCGCCGCGTGCGGAGGAGGTATACCCTTTTCGCAATTTTGCCGAAATTATGGACTATTGCAAAAAGAAGGGCAAAACGCTCGGCGAGGTCGCGTTCGACTTCGAAGACGCAGGGGACTATCTGCGCAACGTTTGGCGGGCGATGTGCGAAACGGTGGAGCGCGGCTTATCGGCGGAAGGGCTGCTGCCCGGGGATTTAAAGGTGACGCGCAAGGCGAAAACGCTGCGCGAAGCGAACGGAACCGAAACGCCCGAGGCGGAGGAAAAGCGCGTCGTTTGCAGCTATGCGTTTGCTGCGGCGGAGGAGAATGCGAGCGGGGGAACGGTGGTTACCGCGCCCACCTGCGGGGCAAGCGGCGTGCTGCCCGCGGTGCTCTATTATCTGCGCAACAAGCACGGGTTTTCGGAAAAAGAGATCGTTGCCGCGCTGGCGGCGGCGGGAATGGTGGGGGTAACTGTCAAGCAGAACGCTTCCGTGAGCGGCGCGGAGGCGGGCTGTCAGGCGGAGATCGGCACGGCGACCTCCATGGCGGCGGCAGCCGTGTGCAGCCTGTCCGGCGCTTCGATCGAAGAGACGGAATACGCCGCCGAAATCGCGCTCGAGCACCAGCTGGGGCTCACGTGCGATCCCGTGCACGGCTACGTGCAGATCCCCTGCATCGAGCGGAACGCGGTTGCCGCGCTGCGCGCGCTCTCCTGCGCGGAGCTGGCACGGGTGCTCAAGGGCTCGCGGAAAATCTCCTTCGATCTGGTGGTGGAAACCATGTACGCCACCGGGAAGGACATTAGCGAGCGTTACCGCGAAACGAGCGCGGGCGGACTTGCGCGGCTGTACCGCTGCGATTAAGGGGGGAAACGGAATGGAATATACGGAATTGGGCAAGAGCGGACTGAAAGTTTCGCGCGTCTGTCTGGGGTGTCTGGGCTTCGGTAAGCCTACGGCGCGCCATCCGTGGGCGCTGGGCGAAGAGGAATCGGAACGGATCCTTTCGCGGGCTGCGGAGCTGGGCGTCAACTTTTTCGATACGGCGATGAGCTATGCGGAGGGCGCGAGCGAGAGCTTCCTCGGCAAAGCGCTGAAAAAGCTGACGAGGCGGGAAGAAACGGTGATCGCCACCAAGTTCTTGCCCCGTTCGGAGCAGGAGATCGCCGAAGGGATCGGCGGCAGGGCGCACGTTTTAAACTGTCTCGAAGGCAGTTTAAAGCGGCTGGATACCGAATACGTCGACTTGTTTATTTTGCATATGTGGGATTACCGCACGCCCGTCGAAGAGCTTATGGAGGGGCTGGCGGAGGCGCTGCGGCAGGGCAAGGCGCGGGCGATCGGCGTTTCTAACTGCTATGCCTGGCAGCTGATGAAGGCGAACGCCGTCGCAGAGCGGAACGGCTGGGCGAAGTTCGTTGCGGTACAGGGGCATTACAACCTTATTTTCCGCGAAGAGGAGCGGGAAATGAATCCCTGCTGCGCGGAAGAGGGGATCGCGCTTACGCCGTACAGTCCGCTCGCTTCGGGCAGGCTGGTAAAGCCCAAAACGGAGACGAGCAAGCGCTTGCAATCGGATACGTTCGCGCAGCGAAAATACGGGGCGAGCGCGGCGCAGGACGACGTGATCATCGACCGCGTTGCGGAGCTGGCGCAGCGGCGGGGGCTCACCCGCACGCAGGTGGCGCTGGGTTGGCTGCTTTCCAAAACGGCGGCGCCCGTCGTCGGGGCGACCAAGCTTCGGCATATCGAAGAGGCGGTTAGCGCGGTGGGCGTTTCGCTCTCGCCGGAAGAGACCGCCTATCTGGAAGAACCCTACGTTCCCCACAAGCTGGTGGGGGTCATGGAATTCAATCACGCGTAAGCAGGGATTGTTTGTCGTGCCGAAGCGGCGCGCGGGATTCCTACGGCGCGGCGTTGCCGCGCCTCTGAATGACAAGGGGGAGCGGACTGCGTTGTATGGGATTCTTCGCTTCGCTCTGAATGACAGAACGGCGGGGCAGAATGACAAGAGAGCGGCGGCTCTCATTCCACGGGGGCTTCTGTCATTCTGAGGGAGCGGAGCGACCGCGAGAATCTTTGCGTAAAAAACGAACAAGCCGCCCGAGGCATTGCCTCGGGCGGCTTAAATATGATTCGTAGCTTATACGATCAAATTCACCAATCTGTCGGGAACGACGATGCATTTTTTGACCGGCTTTCCCGCGGTGCGTTCCTGCACTTCGGGGAGGGCGGCGGCAAGCGCTTCGATTTCCGCGTTAGTCATGCCGTTTGCCACCATCGTGCGGCAGACGATGCGGCTGTTCACCTGTACGGCGTATTCCTTTTCGTCGAGTTGCAGTGCGGCGGGATCTTCGGTGGGGAAGGCTTGCGAGAACACCGAGCCCGTTCCGCCGATTTGCTCCCACAGCTCCTCGGCAAAGTGGGGGGCGCAGGGCGCGAGCAGCAGCACAAAGTCCTTTGCCGCGTCCTGAAAGAGCGCGCCGTCCTTTTGCGCGAGCCCGTCGTACTTGTAAAGGGCGTTAGAAAGCTCCATCAGCCGCGCCACGGCGGTGTTAAAGGAGAAGGTCTCCATGTCCTTATTGACCCGTAAAATGGCGTTGTTGCGCGCGTAATCGAGCGCTTTTTCCTCCGCGCCCCTTGCGGGCAGCTCCGTTCTCGGGCAGGAAAACGCCTTTAACACGATTTTTTCGGCACGGTCGAGGAATTTTGCAATCGCCTTAATGCCGTCGTCGCTCCAGGGACCGCCTTCGGTGTAAGAAAAGCCGAACATTAAATACAGGCGGAACGCGTCCGAGCCGTAGGCGTTCACGTAGTCGTCGGGCGAGACCACGTTCCCGTGCGATTTGCTCATGCGGTTTCCGTCGGGTCCTAAAATCACCCCTTGGTGCACGAGGCGTCGGAAGGGCTCGTCGAAGCTTAAATAGCCCAGATCGCGCAGCACCTTGGTAAAGAAACGCGCGTACAGCAGGTGCATACAGGAGTGCTCCGCGCCGCCCACGTACGTATCGACGGGCAGCAGTGCGTTCACCTTATCCTTATCGAACGCCCGTTCTGCGTTGTGCGCGTCGGCATAGCGCAGATAGTACCAGCTCGAGCACACGAAGGTGTCCAGGGTATCGGGGTCGCGCCGCGCCGCCTTGCCGCATACGGGGCAGACAACGTTCATGAATTTTTCGCATTTTGCAAGCGGAGATTTTCCGTCGGGGCGGAATTCCACGTCGTACGGCAGACGGACGGGGAGCTCGCTCTCGGGAACGGGCACCGCGCCGCAGTCGGGGCAGTGGATTACGGGGATGGGCGCGCCCCAATAGCGCTGGCGGGAAACCAGCCAGTCGCGCAGGCGGTAATTAATGCGTTTTCCGCCCTTGCCGATCGAAGCGATATAGTCGGAAATTTTATCGCGCGCCTGTTTACCGCATAGCCCGTCGAACTGTTTCGAGCCTGTAAGGCAGCCGTCCTCGCAATAGGGGAGCGCGTTCTCCTCGCCGCCCACCACGCGCTTTACGGGCAGATCGTATTTATTCGCGAACGCAAAGTCGCGCTCGTCGTGCGCGGGCACCGCCATCACCGCGCCCGTGCCGTAGCTTGCAAGCACGTAGTCGGCAAGGTACACGGGCACCTTCTCGCCCGTTACGGGGTTGGTGCAGTACGCGCCCGTAAACACGCCCGTTTTTTCGCGCGCGGAGGAAAGGCGGTCGATCTCGTTTGACTTCGCCGCCTGCTCGATGTAGGCGCGCACGGCGGGAAGCTGCTTCTTTGCGGTGAGCTTTAGCGCAAGGGGGTGTTCGGGCGCGAGCACCACGTAACTTACGCCGCACACCGTGTCGCACCGCGTGGTGAACACGCGGATTTTTTCGCCGTTCTCGCAGTCGAATACGATTTCGCAGCCCTCCGATTTTCCGATCCAGTTACGCTGCATCGCCTTCGTCTTTTCGGGCCAGTCCACCTTGTCCAGCCCGCTAAGCAGCTCTTCGGCGTATTGAGTGATTTTAAAGAACCATTGCGTTAAATTTTTGCGTACGATTTCGGTGCCGCAGCGCTCGCACTTGCCGTCCGTCACCTGTTCGTTCGCCAGCACCGTATTGCACGAGGAGCACCAGTTTACGGGCGCCTCCTTGCGGTAGGCGAGCCCGTTTTTATACAGCTGCAAAAACAGCCATTGCGTCCACTTGTAATAGTCCTCGCCGCACGTCTTGATTTCCGCCGACCAGTCGAACATGGCGCCCATCGCCTGCAACTGCTTTTCCATGGTTGCGATGTTCTTTTCGGTGGAGTCCTTGGGGTGCACGCCCGTTTTAATGGCGAAGTTCTCGGCGGGCAGCCCGAACGCGTCGAAACCCATGGGCTGGAACACGTGAAAGCCCTTCATGCGCTTGTACCGCGCGAACGAGTCGGTCGGACCGTAATTGTACCAATGTCCCACGTGCAGCTTTGCGCCCGAGGGATAGGAGAACATTTCCAGACAGTAGAACTTGGGGCGGCTCTTGTCGGCGGGGTCGAAGGCGTTAAAACCGCTCTCCGCCCAACGCTTCTGCCACTTTTGTTCCACGGATTTCATATCCATAAAAGAGACCTCTTGCATTTGTTTGGAATATTTTACAACTTTTTTCCGCCGATGTCAAGCAAAGGGGCGGGGGTGAATTTTTCGCCCCGATAAATAAATCGCCGAATGTGGCATACAATAAGTGGTGTGGAAGAAATGATTGTATCGGATAGCAGGGAGCACAGCTCCTACATTACTTATTTATATAATGCGATCGGCGGGGCGCTTGTTCGCGCGGGGGGAACGGGCGAGCTGATATTTGGGGAAGAGCGCGTGGCGCTGCGCCTGCACGCCAAGGAGAGCGCGGCGCTGTTTGCGGAAGCGCGCGAGCGGATCGCGGAGATCATCGGCATCGGCTACAAATACGAATTTTTAAACAAGCGCTTGCAGGTGTGTCTCTCCTCGCGGGAGAAAAAGCTGCTCTGCGCCGCGCTCATTGCCGCCGATTACGACGGAGACAAAACGTTTATCCGCCGCAAGGTGGGAAAGTCCGACGAATACGCCATCGACGGCTTTTATGCGTTCCGCTTCGGCTCCTTGCGGGAAAAGTGGGAGCGGATCGCGGAATATATTCCGGACGGCTTCGCCTCGGAGGACTTAAAAAAGTTCTGCGAATTTTTGGTGGGGGAGAGCAAGAGCAAAATTTATTTAAAGGGCAATACGGTGTTCGGCGAAAACTTTCTGCCCCTGCGCCGCAGCCGCCTTACGGGCGAGGAGGACCTCGAAACGGAGATCCTGCTTTCGGACGCGGGCTTCGTGTATTGCCTCGGCGACGTGGAAGATTCGGTGGGGGATTTTTTGCAAAAATATTACGCCGAGCGCGCGATTTTTTCTTGACAAAGATATAAAAAAGAATTATAATGCAGTTACGAAAGACAAGTAGCGTTCGTCATCTTTCCCCAGAGAGCGGTTTCCTCGGCTGAAAAAACCGCGTGAGAGGCGCTCGGCGAAACCGCTTTCGCGTTCTGTTTAACTGAAATGAAAGCGGTCGGAAACGACAATTAAGGTGGAACCGCGCAAGCCATTGCGTCCTTAAACTTTCCCGAAATTCGGGCGTTTAAGGGCGTTATTTTTATGTTTTACGGCAAATATGAGGTATTATGCGTGGCATAATACCCCTAAAAATACCTTTTTTAAGGAGGAGTTTATGAAAATTGTATTAAAAAACGGGGACGGATTGGAGCTGAAAGCGAACGCCACCGCGTTCGAGGCGGCGCAGGCGATCTCGGAGGGGCTTGCGCGCGCGGCGGTCGCCGCAAAGGTAAACGGACGGCTTTGCGATTTAAGTGCGCCCTTAACGGAGGGCGACGCACTCGAAATCGTAACGGCGAAGGATCCCGAGGGGCTTCAGGTTTACCGCCATACTTGCGCGCACGTGCTGGCGCAGGCGCTGAAAACTGTTTATCCCACCTGTAAGCTTGCCATCGGTCCCGTCATCGACAACGGCTATTATTACGACGTCGACTTTAAAACGCCCATCACCATGGAGGACTTCGCCAAGGTGGAGGCGGAGATGAAAAAAATCATAAAGAGCAATCTTCCCATCGAGCGGTTTACGCTCCCGCGCGACGAGGCGATCGCGCTCATGAGCAAATTCCACGAAAATTACAAGGTGGAGCTGATTCAGGATCTGCCCGAGGGAGAGGAGATTTCCTTTTACCGCCAGGGCGCGTTCACCGATCTGTGCCGCGGACCGCACCTTCCCTCCACGGGAAAAATCAAGGCGTTCAAGCTGGTTTCCATTGCGGGCGCGTATTGGCGCGGGGACGAAAAGAAGAAGATGCTCACCCGTATTTACGGCACGGCGTTCGCCAAAAAAGAGGAGATGGACGAATATTTCACCATGCTCGAAGAGGCGAAAAAGCGCGACCACGTAAAGCTCGGCAGGGAGTTAAAGCTCTTTACGCTGCTGAACGAGGGCAAGGGCTTTCCCTTCTTTCTGCCCAACGGCATGGTGCTGAAAAACGCGCTGGTAGACTATTGGCGGCAGATTCACCGTCGCGAAGGCTACGTGGAAATTCAGTCGCCGATTATTTTAAACCGTTCTCTCTGGGAAACCTCGGGGCACTGGGACCATTACAAAGAGAATATGTATACGCTTAAAATCGACGAAGAGGACTGCGCGGTAAAGCCCATGAACTGCCCCGGAAGTCTGCTCGTTTATAAGACCTCGCCGCACAGCTATAAGGATCTGCCCATCCGCATGGGCGAGCTTGGGCTGGTGCACCGCCACGAAAAGAGCGGACAGCTGCACGGACTCATGCGCGTGCGCTGCTTCACGCAGGACGACGCGCACATCTTTATGACGCCCGAGCAGATCGAGGGCGAAATCGAAAACGTCGTCCGCCTGATCGACGAGGTGTACACGCTCTTCGGCTTTAAATACCGCGTAGAGCTTTCCACCCGCCCCGAAAACAGCATGGGCAGCGACGAGGACTGGGAAAACGCCACTGCCGCGCTGAAAAATGCGCTCGACAAAATGCACCTTAACTACGAGGTGAACGAGGGCGACGGCGCGTTTTACGGACCGAAAATCGACTTTCATTTGCAGGACAGCATCGGCAGAACGTGGCAGTGCGGCACCATCCAGCTTGACTTCCAGCTGCCCCAGCGCTTCGATATCGAATACGTGGGCGAGGACGGACAGAAGCACCGCCCGATCATGATCCACCGCGTGGCGTTCGGCTCAATCGAGCGGTTTATCGGCATTTTAATCGAGCACTTCGCGGGCAAGTTCCCCGTGTGGCTCGCGCCCGAGCAGGTAAAGGTGCTTCCCGTGACCGACCGCGCGGCGGAATACGCCGGAAAGCTGGTTGCGGAAATGAGCGCGAAGGGGCTGCGCGCTTCGGCGGATCTGCGCAAAGAAAAAATCGGCAGAAAGATTCTCGACGCCGAGTTGGAGAAGGTGCCCTATAAGCTGATCGTCGGCGATAAGGAGATGGAAAACGGCACGGTTTCCGTCCGCCGCCGCGGCGAGGGCGACGTGGGCGAAATGGAAAAGGAAAGGTTTATTTCGCTGGTTTTTGACGACGCGGAGAGCAAACGTATTTTTTAAACAATGTAAAAACCGCCCTTCGGGGCGGTTTTTTGCTTTAAAAAATCGTTTGCGGCGCATTCGGGGGTTGACAAAACTTTGCGGATTTCCTATAATAATAGATAGAGGGAAATTGTGGAATACGAAAGACTGTTAAAAGAAAACGGACAGGGTCATCTGTGGGAGCATTATCTGTCGCTTTCCGCGCGGGAGAAAGAAGCTTTTTCGGCTCAGCTTGCGCAGATAGACTGGCAAACGTTCGCCCGTTCGGGCAAAGAGCCGCCGCGGAGCGGGGAGATCTCGCCCATCGAGGGCTGCGCGCGGGCGGACGCGGAAGCACGCAGGGAAGAATATTTTAAAATCGGCAAAGAGGCGCTGCGGGGCGGAAAGCTCGCATGCGTCATGCTGGCGGGCGGTCAGGGCACCCGTCTCGGCTCGTCGTCGCCCAAGGGCGCGTACGATTTGGGGATTACCCGTCCCGTGTATATCTTCGAACGGCAGATTGCAAACCTGCTCGAGACTTGCTCGGCGTGCGGCTGCTTCGTGCCGCTGTGCATTATGACGAGCACGGAGAACGACGAAGAGACGCGGGCGTTTTTGCACGGACACGCATTTTTCGGCTATCCCGAACGCTACGTGCGCTTTTTCGTGCAGGATATGGCGCCCTGTACCGATTTGGAGGGAAAAATCATCTTAGAGGCGCGGGGTAAGCTCGCGCTTTCGCCCAACGGGAACGGCGGGTGGTATTCCTCGCTCGTTCGGGCGGAATTGCTGCGCGACGAACTGCTTTCGGCGGCGGAGTGGTTTAACGTGTTTGCGGTGGACAACGTGCTGCAACGCATCGCGGACCCCGTCTTTTTGGGTGCGACGATATCGAGCGGAAGAAGGTGCGGGGCGAAGGTGGTAAGAAAGACCTGTCCCGAAGAGCGCGTGGGCGTGCTCTGTCTGCGCGGGGGCAAGCCAGACGTGGTGGAGTATTACGAAATCGACCCCGCGACCGCGGCGTTAAAGGACGGGCGGGGCGGGCTGCTCTATCCGTACGGGGTCATTTTAAACTACCTGTTTCGGGCGGATTCGCTCGGAGAAATGCTCTCGTGCGAGTTTCCGCTGCATAAGGCGAAAAAGCGCGTGCCCTATCTGGGCGAGGACGGCGAAACGGTGATTCCCGATAAGGAAAACGCCTACAAGTCGGAAACGCTCATTCTGGATATGGTGCGGCTGGCGGGGAGCTGTTTGCCCTTCGAGGTGGAGCGCGAGCGGGAATTCGCCCCCGTCAAGAACAGAACGGGCACGGACAGCGCGGAGAGCGCGCGGGAGCTGTTAAAACGCAACGGAGTGGAATTGTAATGAAAGAGGCGATCGGGGAGATCGGCAAATTTGCCGAGGGGCTGGCGCAGATCAATAAAACGATGGCGGAGCTGTTTCGCACGGGGAATATCGAGCTGTTTTCCGAGCTGAACAGAGAGATCGCGGAGCTGTATCGAATTCAGCACGCAAACGAAAATCCCGTGCTGCGCGCGGTCGATTCGGAGTGCGCGGTAATTTATCGCAATTTCGATATGATTGTGGCGGTGCTGCGTACGGTAGACAGCGGCGAAATCGACGCGTGCACGCAAAAATCGCTGAACAGACTGCTGCATAATATCGATACGGCGGTCGTGGGGATCGCCAGGGCGATGGAATTGATTTAAACGATACGGAAGAATACGGATTATGGCAAGAAAAAACGGTTATCGGAAGGCGGCGAAGCGCGCCGCGCACGAGGCGGAGCAGGCGGCGAAAAAGAATCCGAAGGTCTTTTTTGCGGTTGTGGCGTTTTTGCTGGTCGCGCTGCTCATCGCGGGCGCGTGCTGGTATTTTTTCATTTATAAGCGCAAGGCGAAGCCTGTTCAGACGGGAGAACTCTCCATTCACTTTCTGGAACTCGGGAACAAATATGCGGGTGACTGCACGCTGATTAAAGTGGGCGATACCGAAGTTTTGATAGACGCGGGCTCGCGGCAGGGCTCCGCGGCGACGATCGTGCCCTATTTGCGGCAATACTGTACGGACGGGGTTTTGGAATACGTCATCGCGACCCATGCCGATCAGGACCATATCGCGGCGTTCGTGGGGACGAAGGACGCCCCCGGCGTGTTCGAAAGCTTCGAGTGTAAAACGATCATCGACTTTCCGCTTACGGATAAGACGACGCAGATTTACCGCTCTTACTGCGAAAAGCGCGACGCGGAGGTGGCGGCGGGCGCGGTGCATTATACCGCGTTGCAATGCTGGAACGGGACGGACGGCGCCCAAAGGAGCTATGCGCTCTCCGAGGGTGTGAGCATGAACATTTTATACAACTATTATTACGAACACCGTTCGTCGGACGAGAACAACTATTCGGTGTGCACGCTGTTCACGCAAGGGACGTACAATTACCTGTTTACGGGCGATCTGGAAAAGGAGGGGGAGGAATATCTGGTGCAGTACAATTCTCTTCCCGAGTGCAAGCTCTTTAAGGGCGGGCACCACGGCAGCCGAACCTCGAGCACGGAAAAGCTGCTGTCGGTGATCCGTCCCGAGACGGTTTGCGTATGCTGCTGCGCGGGCGCGCCCGAATATACGACAAATCCGAATAACATGTTTCCCACGCAGGAGATGATCGACCGCGTGGGGAAATATACCGATAAAATTTACGTCACTTCGCTTGCGACGAACGTCGTGATTTCCGAAAAATCCGAATCTTGGGAGTTTACTTCCATGAACGGGAATATCGTCGTAAAATCGGACGGCATTGCGTTTACCGTAACGGGAAGCAACAACTCCGCCGTTTTAAAGGACACGGAATGGTTTATAAAAAACCGTACGTGGAACGGGGTGTAGCGGTGGCGGAAATTACGGCGATCACGCCGCAGAAAAAGGACAGGACGCGCTGCAATATCGAGGTGGACGGCAGATTTTATTGCGGCATGAAGCTCGAAACGGTAATGAAAAACCGTTTAAAGGCGGGGCAGACGGTTTGCGCGGACGAGCTTTCGCGGATGCAGCAGGAAAGCGAAAAGACGACCGCGTTCGATAAAGCGCTCACGCACATCACCGCGACCGCCAAGACCGAGCGGGAGGTGCGCCTGTTTCTGCAAAAAAAGGGCTATCTGGGCGACGTGTGCGACTACGTGGTCGACAAAATGAAAGAATACGGCTTTCTGGACGACGGAGAATACGCCAGGGCTTATGTAAAGAGCGCCTGCAAGGACAAGGGGCGGCTGCTCATCGCGTTAAAGTTAAAGCAAAAGGGAGTTTCGGACGAGGAGACGGAGGCGGCGCTCGACTGTCTGGAAAACGAATCGGAGAGCGCGAAGAGGGTGCTGGAAAAATATCTGCGCGGAAAGGAGCGCGACGCCAAAACGCTGCAAAAGGCGTACGCGCATCTGCTGTCCAGAGGATACGATTACGATACGGCGAAAGCCGCGCTTTCGGAGCTGCGCGATGAGGATTGAGCAAATTTCCGTAACCGATTCCACGAACGAATACGTAAAGCGCTATCTCGGCGGCGGAGAGGACGTCATCGTCTGCGCGCGGCGGCAGACGGGCGGCAAGGGCACCAAGGGCAGAAGCTTTTCCTCGTGCGAGGGGGGCGTATATCTTTCGGTGCTGAACTTTTACCGCGATTTTCCCGCGGAGCACGCTTTTCGTATCATGACGCATTCCGCCGTGGCGGTGTGCCGTACGGCGTGCGCATTCGGCGTTTCGCCGCAGATCAAGTGGGCGAACGACGTATACGTAAACGGCAAAAAGCTTTGCGGGATTTTAATCGAAAACGGCTTCGGCGGCGGCAAGGTGCTTTGGAGCATTACGGGAATCGGCGTAAACGTAAACAATCCGCTTGACGGGTTGGAAAATATCGCAATCGGGCTTTCGCAGGCGGCGGGGCGCACGCTGAGCGAGGACGCCGTGCGGGAAGAGCTGATCGCAAATCTGCAAAAGAGCGACTCGTTTGACGACTATCTTTCCTTCGTTTCCTTTTTAGGCACGGAGGTGACGATCGTCGAGGGGGAGCGGAGCTATCGCGCCGTCGCCCGTCGGATTTTGGAGGACGGGCGGCTGGAAGTGGAGGAGCGGGGGAATCTCCGCGCGCTTTCGGCGGCGGAAATCAAACTGAAATTACGGGAAGGGGACTGATCCCGAAGGAGATTTTATGAAGCGTTCTTATACCAACGCGCAGGTGCGCGACGCGGAACGGAAAATTCAGACGGCGGGAACGCCCGTGCACGTGCTGATGGAGCGTGCGGGGGAAAAGCTCGCCGAAAAGACGGCGGCGGCAATGGAGCGGCTGGGGATCGACGACGTGCTCTTCGTCTGCGGCGGCGGAAACAACGGCGGCGACGGCTTCGTGGCGGCGCGCCTGCTGGCGGAAAAGGGCAAGGAGGTTTCCGTGCTCTGTCCGGATGAGAAGTTTTCGGCGGACTGCTCGCGCGCGAAATACCGCTATAAGGGCGAGGTGCTGGGCAGGATCCCCCGCAGAAGATACGCCCTGATCGTGGACTGCGTGCTGGGCACGGGGCTTTCCCGTGCGCCCGAGGGCAACGCCGCGACGCTCGTCCGATTTATCAACGGCAGCGGCGCTTACGTGATCAGCGCGGATATCCCCAGCGGACTCTCAGAAAACGGAGTTGCGCTCTCTCCCTGCGTGCACGCGGACGAAACGCTTTGCATGGGGCTGATGAAAAACGCGCTCGTGCTTGCGGACGGCGCGGATACGGCGGGGGAAGTGGAGGTGGCGCAAATCGGCGTTTCCTCCATGGAGTCGGGCGCGGAGATTTGGGAGCGGGCGGACGTTAAGGCGTTCTTTCCCAAAAAGCACAGCAACGTAAACAAAGGGATGTTCGGCAAAGCCGCGATATGGGCGCAGGGCGCGCTTTCGGGCGCGGGCTATCTGGCTGCGGGCGCCTGCTTAAAGTCAGGCGCGGGCTACACGTTCCTTTCCGTAAGAGAGGAGTGCGCGCCGTTTGCGGCGTGCAAATACCCCGCGTGCGTGGTAAAGACGATGGATACGGAAGCACTGCTCGGCTGCGATTCGATCGCGCTGGGCATGGGCGCGGGCGTGAGCGAGGAGCTGTATGCTCTGATCAGGGAGCTGCTTTCGTCGTTTACGGGCACGCTGGTGCTGGACGCCGACGCGCTGAATACGCTCGCTGCGTTCGGCACGGACGCTTTAAAGAAAAAGTCCTGCGACGTAATACTGACGCCTCACCCCAAGGAGTTTGCCCGCCTCGTCGGCAAAAACGCGAAGGACGTTTTGGAAAATCCCGTTCTGTCCGCGCAGGAGTTTGCGAGAAAGTACGGCGTGATCCTTGTTCTGAAAAACAACCGCTCGGTCATTTCGGACGGGCGGCGCACCGCGATCAATACGACGGGCTCGCCCGCGCTTGCTAAAGGGGGGAGCGGAGATTTACTTTCCGGCTTTTTGGCGGGCACCTGCGCGCGGGGGATCCCGCCCTACGAGGCGGCTTGCGTCGCAGCCTATGCGGCGGGGCTTGCGGGCGAAATCGCGGCGGAGGAAATGGGCGAATACGCCCCCGACGCAACCGACGTCATCGCTTATCTGCCCGCCGCGTTAAAGCGCATTGCCGAGTAATATTTTCAATAAATTATAATAAACGCCCTGCATTCGGGGCGTTTATTGCTTAAAAATAGTACTATGTCACACATAAACGGCTTATTTTCAGGCGTAACCGAAGATTCTTACGGCAATCGCGCACGCCAAAAGGAGCGAGCCCGAAATTAAATAGTAAACGGGGAAAAAAGTAAAAAGGCTCATGACCAGCAGCAACAGCGCGCTCGCAAAAAAGGGGCGTGCGTTCTTTTTGGAAAAGCTTGAACGCCATTTTTGTTTTGCGGTGCGGCGGGGGATCTCGCCGCAGATCAGCTTTTCGGGCGCGGTTTGCGTGCGCTCGAAAAGCTCGAAAACGTCGTCGCCGCGCAGCGCTTTCCGTCCGAAGGAGGCGAGCAGCTTTTCCGCCTCGGGGGAGAGGGCGTTGCAAACGAGCGTAAACGGCGCTTCTCCGTGGGTGCGGAGCAGCGCCGCGACTTCGTCCGCGGAGACGGGCTGCATGGTAAAGCGGGGAACGAGCCGTTCGCCGTCGAGGCTGAGCTCGTCGCCTTCGCAGTGCGCCTCTTTTCCGTCGGCGCAAAGGGCGGTAAGCAGCAGCGCGCGCACCCGCTCCTCACGTTCGAGCGCAAGATGTAACAGCAGCGCTTCCCGCCGCTCCCGTTCCTTTTTGGAAAGGTAGCGCTTGCGGTGCCTGTGGGAGATGAAAAGAAAGGCGGCGAGCGCCGCGCCCAGCCCGAAGAGGAGGGCGAGCGTTACGGCGAGCACCAAGGGGAGGCGGGCGTAGCGCAAAAATCCGAGCGATAAAAAGAAGGCGGAAACGCCGTAAAAAAGAACGTCGGCGACGAGCGGAAAATCGAATTTTTTCATGCGTTTATTTTTGACGAATATTTTAAAAATTAAACTTGCAAAACGGGGGGGAACGTGGTATAATAGGGGCGTATGAAAATTGCGTTATTCGGCGGGTCGTTCGACCCCGTTCATTCCGAGCACGTGCGGCTGGTGCGGACGGCGGTAAGCGCGCTGAAATTGGATAAAGTGTACGTGATTCCCTCCTATGCGGCGCCGCACAAGGAATACGGCGCGGCGTGTTCGGGAGAGGAACGGCTGCAAATGTGTAAGATCGCCTTTCGGGCAGAGCCCGCGGCGGAGGTCAGCGCGTTCGAGTTGGAGCAAGGGGGCACCAGCTACACCTATCTTACCTGCCGATATTTTAAGGAGCGCTTCCCCGAGGCGGAGCTGTTTTTGCTGTTGGGCGCGGATATGCTCGAGGACTTTTTCGGGTGGAAAAATCCCGAGGAGATCGTCTCGCTGGTAATGGTGGCGGCGTGCGGCAGAGGGGGCGCCTGTCCCGATTTGCACGCGGCGTTCCGTGCGCGGTTCGGGCGCGATTATCTCGAAGTCGGCTTCGAAGGCGAAGTTGTTTCCTCCACTGCGCTGCGGTGCGCGCTGGCGTTCGGAAAAAATCCGAGGGAGCTGGACGGCGAGGTGCTACGCTATCTCCGCGCGCGGGGACTGTACGAATTCGCTCCTATCGCTCCCGCGCTCGCGTTGGAAAAACCCGAGCGGAGGGAACACAGCTATCGCGCGGCGCTGCTTGCGGCGGCGCGGGCGAGGAGCGCGGGCGTGCCCGAACGGAAGTGTCTGCTTGCCGCGGCGCTGCACGATTGCGGAAAATACGTGCCCGCCGATTCTCCGCTGTTAAAGGGATTCGTCCCGCCCGAAAACGTGCCGGTTCCCGTGCAGCACCAGTATACGGGGGCGTATCTCGCGGAGCATGAATTCGGCGTTTCGGACGGAGAAATTTTAAACGCGATCCGCTTTCATACCAGCGGTCGGGCTGGCATGACGGAGCTGGAAAAGCTGATTTATCTTGCCGATATGCTCGAGGAGGGACGCTCCTTCGAGGGGGTCGGATCGCTGAGAAAACTGTTTTTTACCGACCTGAACGCGTGCCTTTACGCCGCGTTAAAGCGGCAGACGGAATATCTTGCCGCGCAGGGCAAACCTGTGTATCCGCTCACGCAAGAGGCGTATTTTTGGATAAAAAGGGTGGTAAACGCCGATAATTCGTGAATTTCGTAGTACTATGTCACGCATAATCGGGAAAAATAAACAAAAAGGAGACGAATTATGGAAGGTTACGAACTTGCGAAGGCGTGCGCGAAGGCTCTTTCGGACAAAAAGGCGGAGGATATCGTATTGCTGAACGTGAGCGACCAGACGGTAATGTGCAGCTATTTTGTGATCGCAAGCGGCAAGAGCACCACGCAGGTGCGCGCGCTGGGCGATCATGTGGAGGAGACGTTAAAAAAGCAAAACGGAATTACCCCCGCGCGGAAGGAGGGAATGCGCGAAGGGCGTTGGGGCGTGCTCGATTACGGCGACGTGATCGTTCACGTGTTCAACGAGGAATCCCGCCTGTTCTACTATCTCGAACGGCTGTGGGATTCGGGCAGGAACGCGGAACGTTACACCGACTGAGCGGTTATTTGAACTGGATCCGTTTGGGTTCGGAATAGTCGGTTTTGGCTTTCTTTTTCTTGCGCTCTACAATAAAGTAGACGGGCTCGGGCTTCGGCTCGGGCTTTTTCGGTTCCTGCGGGGGGAGTTTTTTAAAGAGGGTGCGCCAGCCGATCTTCGCAAGCTTTATCGCGTGTACGATAAAAAGGCAGAACAGAAACAGCGCAATCGTAAGCGCCGCGCCCGTTCCCTGAACGGAAAGAAGATTCATGCGGACATTATACCGTTTGCGTACTGTCATAAAATGGAGAAATTTGGAATAATATCCCAACTTTTCGGGAAACATAGGGATATGGAAACTACGGTGTTATCCGCGGCGGAAGCGCTCGAATACGGAGAGTTCAAGCGTTCCCGCAGAGAGGCGGAAGTGATGCTGACTTTAAAAAAGCTGACGGTGGACGCCTCGCGGCGGGAAACGGATAAATCCAAGCTGAAATCGCTGTGCGAAAGCGCGGTAAAGCTGGGCGCGACGTCCGTGCTTACCTCGCCCGTGAACGCCGCGGCGGCGAACAGGCTGCTGTTCGGGAGCGAAACCTGTCTTGCTTGTTTAGCGGGCGGAACGGGCGAAAGCCTGATTTCGGTAAAAAAGACGGAGGCGAAAAAGGCGATGAAGCAGGGCGCGGCGGAGATCCGCCTTGCCCCCTGCTATTCGGCGCTCGTCGGCGGAAACGTCGCGTATTTAAAGCGCGAGTTCAAGCGGGTGAAAAAGGCGGTGAAAAAGTGCGCGCTGGTGATCATGCTCGACGATCCCGTGCTGGACGGCGAGGAGATCGCCCGCGGAGTGCGCACGGCGTGCGAGGCAAAGGCGGACGGCGTTTGCGTGCGGGGCGAGCTGCCCGCGCTCATGCGCGCGGTAAAGACCGCGGCGGGCAGACTTTCGGTGTGCGTTTCGCACGTGGAAAACGCCGAACAGCTGCGGCTGTTGTTGAAGGCGGGCGCATCGGGCGCCGTCACCGCTCAGGCGGAAAAAATCGCCGAGGAGTTGTATTTTGCCGCAAAGGAGGGCGGAGCGGTCGCTTCCGTTCCCGCGCCTGCGGGGGCTGCGATCGAGGCGGAGAGCCCGAAAAAACAGGACTGAGCTTCCCCTTCCCCAAACTGCGGCGGCAGGCGGAAAAGCGTAATTTTGTAAAAAAAGTCGAAAAACAACGAACAGCGGGCGGACAAAATGCGAAAAAGTCCGCCCGTTTCTATTTAATTGTAGAAAAAGGGTTAAAAATGCTTTCATTTTTCAGGAAAATATTGTAAAATATTCAAGTGAGCATATCGCTTAAAAAGGGCGAATAAACGGAACGGAAGGGTACCATGGGATTGATTAAATTTTTAATGGGCGGAGACAGCCGCCGCAGCTTGAAAAAATTGAATAAAATGGCGTTAAAGGTGGAGGAGCTCGAACCCAAATACAGGGCGATGAGCGACGAGGAGCTGAAAAGCCAGACCGCCGTATTAAAGGAGCGCCTGCAAAAGGGCGAGTCGTTGGACGATATTTTATACGACGCGTTCGCCGCGTTGAGAGAGGCAAGCGGACGGGTGCTGGGGATGCGCCATTTCCACGTGCAGATCATGGGCGGCATCTGTCTGTTCCAGGGGCGTATCGCCGAGATGAAAACCGGCGAAGGCAAGACGCTGGTTTCCACTCTTCCCGCCTACCTCGAAGCGCTTGCGGGAAAGGGCGTGCACATCGTAACGGTTAACGACTACCTTGCCCGCCGCGACGCGGAATGGATGGGCAAGGTGCACAAGTTTATGGGGCTTACGGTGGGCGTCGTCGTGCCCGGCATGGACGACGAGGACAAGCGCGCCGCCTATAATTGCGACATTACCTACGGAACGAACAACGAATTCGGCTTCGACTATCTGCGCGACAACCTTAAATCCGACTTAAAGCTGATGGTGCAGCGCGATTTGAATTTTGCCATCGTGGACGAGGTGGACTCCATTTTGATCGACGAGGCGAGAACGCCGCTCATCATTTCGGGCAAGGGCGAACAGTCGTCCGCGCTGTACGAGCAGGTGGATAAATTCGTCCGCACGCTCACGGGCGGATTCGACGACGATTTAAAGGAGGCGGAAGCCGAGGAATCGCGCCGCAAAAAGAGCAGGGAATCGGGCGAGCGCAAGCTGGCGCAGGCGGAGGAGCGCAACTGGGATTACGTGATCGAGCGCAAGGACAAGCAGGTCCAGCTCACCGAGTTCGGCGCGGAGAAGGCGGAAAGATTCTTCGGCGTGGAGAACATTGCCGACGTTGCGCACCAGACGTTGAACCACCACATTCAGCAGGCGTTAAAGGCGCACCATCTGTTCCATCTCAACGAGGAATATATCATTAACGACGGCGAAATCGTCATCGTAGACGAATTTACGGGGCGGCTTATGATCGGGCGGAGATACTCCGACGGTCTGCACCAGGCAATCGAGGCGAAAGAGGGCGTAAAGGTGCGCGAGGAGAATAAGACCTACGCGACCATTACCTTCCAGAATTACTTCCGTCTGTATAAAAAGCTTTCGGGCATGACGGGTACCGCCAAGACGGAGGAGGGCGAGTTCCGCACCATATACTCGCTCGACGTCGTGGAGATTCCCACCAACAAGCCCGTGCAGAGAAAGGACGAGCACGACAAGATTTTCTCCACCGTGGAGGGAAAGAAAAAGGCGATCGTCCGCGAGATCGTGGAGCGGCACGAGAAGGGGCAGCCCATTCTCGTAGGTACCGTTTCGGTGGAAAAATCGGAGGAGATTTCCCGTCTGCTGCGCAGAAACGGCGTGCAGCACAATATTTTGAACGCGAAGAACCACGCGCGCGAGGCGGAAATCGTGGCGCAGGCGGGCAGATTCGGCGCGGTGACCATTGCCACCAACATGGCGGGGCGCGGAACGGATATTCTTTTGGGCGGGAACCCCGAGTATCTCGCCAAGAAACAGCTACGCGAGGAGAATGTGGAGCACGACGTGATCGAGCGCGCCACGAGCTTTGCCGAGGTGGACGAGGAAACGCAGAAGGTGCGCGAACGCTATCAGTCGCTCTATGCTTCCTTTAAAAAGAAAACGGACGAAGAAAAGGAAAAGGTGATTGAAGCGGGCGGGCTGTGCATTATCGGCACCGAGCGGCACGAGAGCCGCCGTATCGACAATCAGCTCCGCGGGCGTTCGGGTCGTCAGGGAGACGTGGGCGCTTCGGTGTTCTTCCTCTCCTTGGAGGACGATCTGATGAAGCGCTTCGGCGGCGAGCGCATGAAGGGCATTTACGAGCGCGCCAAGATGGAGGAGGACGAGTGCCTCGAAGCGAAGCTGCTTTCCCGCCTGATCGAGTATGCGCAGCGGCAGATCGAGGGCAGAAACTTCGGCATCCGTAAAAACGTGTTGCAGTACGACGACGTAATGAACAACCAGCGCAAGATCATGTACGCCGAACGCATGAAAGTAATTAAGGGAGAGAGCGTGCACGAGCAGGTGATGAAATATATTCCCGACTATGTGGCGAGCGTGGTTCGCGGCGCGGTGAACGTGGATCAGATGCCCGAAAAATGGAACGAGGACGATTTGAACGCCGCGCTCGAACGCAGACTCATCCCCGAGGGATCAAATTTCGTTACCCGCGAAAAGCTGGAAAAGTGGGACTACGAAACGGCGATTCAAAAAATTTCGCAAAAGACGGAGAAGTGCTACGAGGAGAAGATCGCCAACATTCAGGCGCAGGCGCCCATCGACTTTTCGGACGTGGAACGCCGCTTCCTGCTCCGCGTGGTAGACTCCAACTGGATCGACCATATCGACGCGATGGATCAGCTCCGCAAGGGGATCGGGTTGCGCGCTTACGGACAGACCGACCCCGTTATTTCTTACAAGCAGGAAGGCTTCGCCATGTTCGACGAGATGGTGGAGCGCATTCAGGAGCGCACCATCGCCATGCTGTTAAAGGTGCAGCTGCAGGTGCAGGAACGCCCCATTCAGCGCGTGATGCCCTCCGCGCCCGTTGCAGAGGCGCCCGAACGGGAGGAGCCCGAGAAGGAGCAGAACGTGCCCGCGCAAAAGGCGGAGCTGCCTTCTCCGAACGAGCTTCCCGCCGCCGTGAACGTGGACGCGTTAAAGACGAACGGCTCGGACAAGTTTAATCCCTCGTCCATGAAAAAGGACAAAAAACCGGGACCGAACGAGCCCTGTCCCTGCGGAAGCGGATTAAAGTACAAAAAGTGCCACGGCAAAGTGTAACAATTTCAAATTTCTCCGAGCGGTAACGCGCTCGGAGTTTTTTGCGGAATAAAAAAGGAATGCGAGTTATGTTTAAAGCAGACGATTACAGAATGAAAATAAAGGCGATGGAAGAGACGCTTGCCGAAGCGAAGTATGCGCTCGACATCGACAACCGCTACGAAAAATTAAAGGAGCTGCGCGCGGAGCAGGAAAAACCCGAGGTGTGGCAGGATTTGGAGCGTTCGGCGAAGATCGGACGGGAAATTTCTTCCAACGAGGGGAAAATCGCCGCCTACGAGGCGGGGAGAAAGGCGCTCGACGACGCGAACGAAATTATCGACCTTATTGAGGAGACGGAAGAGGAAGAGCTGATTTCCGAGCTCGACCAGATGATGAGCGCGGCGGAAAGGGACATCGAGGAAATGCGCATCCGTGCATTGCTTCGGGGCAAGTACGACGTTTCGAATGCTCTGCTGGCGCTGCACGCGGGCGCGGGCGGCACGGAGGCGTGCGACTGGTGCTCCATGCTCTACCGCATGTATTGCCGCTATGCCGAGAAAAACGGCTTTAAGGTGACGGAAATCGACCGTCTGGCGGGCGACGGCGCGGGCTTGAAGTCGGTGGATTTCAAAATAGAGGGGGAGAACGCCTACGGCTACTTAAAGGCGGAAATCGGCGTGCACCGTCTGGTGCGCATTTCGCCCTTCGACGCGAACAAGCGCAGGCAGACCTCGTTTGCTTCCCTCGAGGTGATGCCCGAGGTGGACGACGATAACGAAATCGAGATAAAGGACGAGGATATCCGCATCGACGTATACCGCTCTTCGGGCGCGGGCGGACAAAAGGTAAACAAGACGGAAACGGCGATCCGCATTACGCACTTCCCCACGGGGATCGTGGTAACCTGCCAGAACGAACGCAGCCAGCTGCAAAATAAGGAAATGGCGTTTAAATATCTGCGCTCCAAGCTCATCGAAAAACAGATCGAGCAGCGCCTTGCGGAAGAAGCCGCCTTAAAGGGCGAAACCAAAAAGATCGAATGGGGCTCGCAGATACGTTCTTACGTGTTCTGTCCGTACACGCTGGTAAAGGACCACCGCACGGGCTACGAAATGGGCGACGTGCAGGCGGTAATGGACGGAGAGATTCAGGGATTTATTATCGACTATCTGAAAAAGTCTTAAGTGTGAGAAGGGATTCCTACGGCGCGGCTTTGCCGCGCCTCTGAATGACAGAGAGGGGCGGGCTTATTGCCTACCCGTCATTCAGAGGGAGCGAAGCGACCGCGGGAATCTCACGGACAGGAAAGAAACGAGAAAATAATTTTACTATGGAACCGATCGTACCGAAAAACTTAAAAAGCGAGCCGCTGATCTTAGGGATAGAATCCTCCTGCGACGAGACCGCAGCCGCCGTAATACGCGGGCGGCGGATCCTTTCGGACGAGATCGTCTCTTCTGCATCTTTACAGGCGAAATTCGGCGGCGTCGTGCCCGAAATTGCCTCCCGCGAGCATACCGAAGCGATCGATCTGGTCGTTTCGCGCGCGCTGGAACGGGCGGGCGTGACGAAGGAAGCGTTAGACGCGGTTGCCGTTACTTACGGCGCGGGGCTTTTGGGCGCGCTTTTGGTGGGGCTGTCGTTTGCCAAAGGCTTTGCTTACGGGCTGAATATTCCGCTAATCGGGGTGAATCATATCCGCGGACATCTCGCGGCTTCGTACTTGGAGGAGGAAACGCTGAAGCCGCCCTTTATGACGCTGTTGGCGAGCGGAGGGCATACGGCGGTAATTTTTACAAAGACGGAAACGGAGTTCGAGATGCTGGGCGGCACGCTGGACGATGCGGCGGGCGAAGCGTTCGATAAGGTGGCGCGCGTGCTGGGGCTGCCGTACCCCGGCGGTCCGCACGTGGAGGCGCTTGCGCGGGAAGGGAATGCGTGCGTCGAGCTGCCCAAAATGTTGAAGGGCGCGGGCGGCTACAATTTTTCTTACAGCGGCTTAAAGACGGCGGTCATCAACTATTGCCACAGGAAAGAGCAGCGAGGAACGCAGTGGAGCAAGGCGGACGTTGCGGCTTCCTTCCAGAGCGCCGCGCTCGATATTTTAGTGCAAAAGACGGTGGAGGGCGCGAAGGAAAAGAGCGTGAATACCGTGACGGCGGGGGGCGGAGTGGTCGCCAACGGCTATTTGCGGGAAAAGCTGACGTTTGCCTGTCAGGAAGCGGGCTTGAAGCTTGTGCTGCCCGAACGGCGGCACTGTACCGACAACGCCGCCATGATCGCGGCGGAGGGTTTGGTGCAGTATCGGGCGGGGAATTTCTCCTCGCTGTCGCTGAATGCGCAGGCGAGTATCCCTTTAAGATAATCATAAAATCAAGCGCCGCGCGGAAAACCTCCGCGCGGCGCTTTCGTTTTTTCTTCGGTTATTCCAGCGTTTTCAGCGAGGCGTTCATATCCGTCTTTATAATATTTCTGCGCAGCAGCAGGGTGGAGAGGAACGCAAACAGCATGGTGACGGCGGGCGCGATGAGGTACGTCCACCAGTTGAGGTCGGCAAGCGCGCCGAAATCAACCAGATTAAATACGAAGTATAGAAATCCCACGCCGAGCGGTACGCCGACGACCGCGCCGATCGCGCACATAATGTAAATTTCGCGGAAGATATATCCCGTAACCTCTCCGTCCTGATATCCCAAGACCATGAGCGTGGCGATCTCTCTGCGCCGTTCGCTCACGTTGATGTTGGTAAGGTTGTACACCACCAGTCCGCAGAGCAGCCCCGAAAACACGATAAGCGCAACGGCGATCGCAAGAATGGAAGCGGAATTCGCCCTTTTTAACGCGCAGTCCATCAGCCCGAAGCCCGCAAGTACGAGCACCGTGGAGCCGATCACGGAAATCACCGTCATGTAAAATCGGCTGCGGAAGAGGAGCACGTTTCTCAGCGTGGATTTATATTTGAAGCTGAGCCGCTTCCAGATAAATCCGATCCGTTCGAGAAAGACCTTTCTGCCCGCTTTGGGCGCCTTGTGGGAAAGCAGCGCAACGGGCTTGCTTCCCACCGTTTTCAGCCCCGTGAACACAGTGAGCAGCAGCATGGAGATCAGGATAATGCCCGAGGTCAAAAAGTAATATCCCAGCCGTACGGCGGATTTCCACGCGGGCATGAAGTATTGCGTGTCGAACGCGAAATAAATAAGTCTCGTGAGCCACATACCGACGGGAAGGGCGACGAGCGCACCCAAAACCGTTCCGCACAGCACAAAGAACAGATAGCGCAGGATAATGGCAAAGTTGCTTCGCCCGAGCGTCTTTAAGCAGGCGATTTGTCCGCGGTCCTCCTCTAACAGCCGCGAAATATTCGAGTATACCACAAGAATGGTGACGAGCAGGAAGAATACCACGAAGATGATCGCGATATAGCCTACCTTCTGCGCGTATTCGATCATGGAATACATTCCGAAGTTTTCGTATAGGCTGAGCACCTCCGCCTCGGGGAAGTCGGCTTTCAGCTCCGTTTTCAGCCCGTCGATTTTCGCCTTGTATTCTTTGGAAAATCCGTCGAACAGCGCGCGGTCGGTCAAGGATATGTATACGTCGTTCACGATTAGAAAACGGACAAGCTCGGGTACTGCGTCGGGACGGATAAACAGAATATAGTCGAGCGATTCGTCCTCGAAGCGGAAGCTCGGTTCCTCGATTTTATTTAAATAGAGGGGGTGCAGAGCGATCCCGCTTACCGTAAATTCCTTGCCGAGCAGCGTCACTTTTTCGCCCGCGGCGTAGCTTTTCATGGCGACCGTTTCCGCGCCGACGAGGAGCTCGTCGGGCGAAGAGGGAAGCGAGCCTTCGAGCAATTCGAGCTTATTTACTTTGGCGTTTTCAAAGTCGTAAGAGATCGCCCGCACGATGTCTTCGCCGATTTTATCCTCGTAATAAAAGCTTCCGCTTACGTTTTCTTTCCCGAAGCGGGCTTCTAATTGTTCCAGCTCGTCCGCGGAAAAGCCGGGCAATTGAAACGGAAAAGAGGTAAAATCGCCCTCATTTGTGCTTTTTAAATAGATATCCGAAGTATTATGTGTGACATAATAGCTGTTTTCCGCCAACTCGATGCGCCCTTCGACTTCGCCCAGCCCCGACATGAGCGCCACGCTGACCGTTACGATCGCCGCGATGGAGAGCAGGCGGACGAAGTGGGAACGGAAGAGGCGGAACAGCGATTTTACAAAAGCGTTTTTCATTACCATTCGATCTCCTCGATGGGTTTCGGGGCGGCGTTCGTTTGAATTTTCTCCACTCTGCCGTTTTTGATGAACACGACCTTATCCGCCATATCTTTCAG
>CAJUOP010000008.1:41449-49244 GCA_910588465.1 uncultured Christensenellaceae bacterium
GCGTTACCACGACGACGAGCTTTTGCGCGTTTTTGGACACGTCGTACAAAAGCCGCAAAATCAGTTTGCCCGTGATATAGTCGAGCGCGCCCGTCGGCTCGTCGCAAAGGAGCAGCTTCGGATTTTTCGCAATGGCGCGGGCGATGCTCACGCGCTGTTGCTCTCCGCCCGAAAGCTGGGCGGGGAAGTTGCGCAGCTTTTCGCTTAATCCCACTTCGGAGAGCACCTCGGCGGGGTCGAGCGCGTCCTTGCAGATTTCCGTGGCGAGCTCCACGTTTTCGAGCGCGGTTAGGTTGGGCATTAAGTTGTAAAACTGAAACACGAAGCCCACGTCGTTGCGGCGGTAGCCCGTCAGCTTCTTTTTGGAAAGCGCGGTAATCATGCTGCCGTCCAGCTCGATCGTGCCGCGCGTTGCGTCGTCCATGCCGCCCAAAAGGTTTAACAGGGTGGTTTTTCCCGCGCCGCTCGGTCCTAAAATAATGACAAATTCGCCCCGTTCCAATTCGAAATTGACCTCGGAGAGTGCCGCGAATACGCCTGCATCCGTTTTATAGTCTTTGCCGACGTTCTTTAACGATAAATAACTCATCTTGCAGCCCCTCCGAAAGTTTTGTTCTCTTTCATTATAAAGGATAAACGTGAAAGAATCAACAGTTTCGGAAAATTTAATTGAGAAATATTTCTTTGTTTAAAGTAAGTTTTGCGATTGGAAAAATTTACGGTTAAAAATTACGGACGGGTGCTCGGGAAAGAGCTCTTCCGCGCGTTTGTGTCGTTCGATCGCCTGCTTTGTGTCTCCCAGGGAATAATAGCAGCAGGTGAGCTCGGTCAGCGGGATCAGCGAGCGGCAGAGGGGCTCTTCGAAGTCGCCCTCCGCGCTGAAATCCTTGCAGGAGAGCGCGGCTTCGTACCAGAACGCCGCCTCGCGCAGCTGCTCGCGTGCGCGCAGAATTTCCGCGATCTTGCACAGCACGGAAGCGCGCGGCTCGCCATACAGAAAGCTGCGGAACAGATCGCGCAGGGCTTGCTCCCGATCTCCCGTTTCCATGCGGCAGAGCGCAAGCGTTTTGCAGGCTTCGATTTTATTCACATACCACCCGTCGCCCGCCAGCATACGTTCTAAAATCGCCTCCGCTTCGGGAAAGAGCCTGTTATAATAGAGCTCGCGCCCGTAATAAAAGAGGTCTCTGCCCGAAAGTTGTTCCTGCGCCGCCCATTTTTGATAGATATGCAAATTTCGCGCACCGCGCGGCTTGTCGCTGCCGAGGTGCGTTACGGTAAAGTCCGAGTGCACGATCTTTCCGCGGGGAGCGACGCACTCGTGCACTCTGCCCTGCCATTGAAAGTCCGCTTCTTTTCGCAGGAAGCGCTCGCGCGTGAACACGGCGTTTCCGCCCGTGGAATAGGGGCAGAACACGACGTCCGGACGTTCGTTTTCCAGTACGCTCTTTAAAGCGGTCAGCTTGGCAAGCTCGCTTTCGTAAATTACGTCGTCCGCGTCCAGCCACAGCAGATAATCGCCCGTTCCTTTGGAAAAAGCAAAATTGCGCGCGGCGGCAAAGTCGTCTTGCCAGAGATAGGAATAGACGTGCTCCGTAAACTGTTTTGCAATGTTTATCGTATTGTCCGAAGAGTCCGTATCGACGATCACGATTTCGTCCGCAACCTTTTTCGCGCTTTTTAAACAGCGCTTTAATACCGCTTCTTCGTCCTTAACGATCATGCAGAGGGAAATTTTTATCAAGCCTTTTACCACCCGTTTTATTGTTAGGATATGACGGGCGGATAAACTTTGATATCGGCGGGAAGGAAAGGCGGAAAGGGGGTGAAAACGCTTGCAAAATTTTTAAAAGTAGGGTACAATAGACGGGCAAAGCAAACGTGCGGTTGCAATTTTCCGCTTTTCGGCGCGAAACATTTCCGCCGTATCAATGAATGAATACGTTTCCGTAGTTAAATGGATATAACAGCCCCCTCCTAAGGGGCCGTTGTGGGTTCGATTCCCGCCGGGAACACCAAAAAAACCGCAAGAAATTGCGGTTTTTTCGTTTTTCTTTGATTATGTTTGCTGATTTGGTATAAAACTTGGTATAAAATTCGGCGCCGTACGGTACGTATTTCCGAATCAGGTCATATTTGTTTTCCAAGGTATATTCCATGTTTTGTCTCTACCTATGAGTTCAGCTTAATATCAGCGCTTTTTTGGGGCAGAAATCCGAGCATTTTCCGCAGGCGATGCATTTGCCGTAATCGATTTCGGGGGCGTTGAAGCCCGTTTGGGTCAGTGCGCCCATGGGGCAGATCTTCACCGAAGGGCACGGATGGTTCTGGGGGCAGTTTTCCCGTTTGACGGTAAGCGTCTTTTTCATCGTTTATTTCTCCTTTGTCGTGATATCGACTAAAATCGTCTTTTGATTGGAATAGGTGACCGTACCCGCGCGGGCGCGGGGAGGTTTTTTTACGTATTTCGCTTCGCAGTAGTCGACGGGGAATTTTCCGCCCTTGCCGTTCGAAAACGCGGCGCAGATTTCTGCGGCGAACAGCAGCACCTCGTTTGGCACCGCCTTGCGTTCGGTTCGGACGAGCACGTGACAGGAGCGGAATTTTTGCGCGTGCAGCCAGATATCGTAAGGCTGCGCGCTCTTTACCAGCCTGTCGTTTTGCAGATTGTTTCTGCCCGCCTCGATGCGGAAGCCGTCTTTTTCGAACAGGCGGAAGGGGATCTCCTGCTTTTTCTTGCGGTTGGTCGTCGGCTGTCTGAGAAGCTTTGCAGCAAAACATTCCTCCTCGACCGATTTTAAATCCGTTTCGTCCGCGGCGTAGCCGACGGCGGCGGAAAGCGATTCGAGATAGTCCAGCTCGGCGTTCGCTTCCTCCTCCTGCGGCAGAAGAGATTCGAGCGTGCGTTTTTGCTTGCGATACCGCTTGAAATAATTCTGCGCGTTTTGCGCGGGCGAAAGCGTTTCGTCGAGCGAAATTTTAAGCGTTTCGCCCGTCTCCGAATAATAGTTGTACAGCTCGCATTCCCGCATCCCCTTGCGCAGCGCGTACAGATTGGCGGTGAGCAGCTCGCCCTTTATGCGGTTTTCCTCCGCGTCGGCGCAGTCCCGTTTTTTTTCGGAGATCTGCAACAGGCGCTTTTCTTGCTTTTTTTTCGCCGCGTTGATCGCGGACGACAGCTTTTGCGCGAGCGCGTCCTTCGACTTTTTTGCCCGTCTGTGCGAATAGAAGTATAACTGCGCCCGGGAAAGGGAAGAAAAGGGGAGTCCGCCCTGCACGCTGCGGGCGTAAAAGTCGGTCGGCGTTCCGCCTTGTTCGAGCACGCAGGGGGAAGTCTCGTCCGAAAAAATATAGTCGTGCACGTGTTTGGCGAAATCTCCGCCGCGATAGCTTGCGACGATCTGCTCCGCCGTGCAGGGGGCGAGCCCCGCCACGTTTAAAAACAGAAAGCGCGCCAAGCCCTCGCGCGGCTGCGCAAACAGCGCGGAAAGGGCGGTAAGGTCGGCGGGGTTTATCTTGTCCTGCGGGGCGGGAAGCACGTATTTCACGCCGCCGAAGATGGTGCGCTTGCAGTTGTCGTCCAGCGAAGTGGTTTTCAGCGCGCCGAGAATCACGCCGTTTTCCGTTAAGATAAGATTGGAATACTTGCCCATGATTTCGGCGTACAGGATCCGTTCGGCGACGGAAAAGTCCGAAACGCACTTTAATCGCAGGGCGACGATCCGCTCGAAGCCGACGGTGGAAATTTCCAGAATCTCGGCGTTTTGAAGGTGCTTGCGCAGCAGCATACAGAAATTGGGCGCGACGAGCGGGTTTTCTTGCTCCGCCTCGTAAAAATAAACGCCGCAATCGGACGCGTTTACGTTTAAAACGAGTTTAACCGTCCGCGTTCCCGTGTATATAAGGAAAGAGATCTCCTCGGGGAGCGGCTGGTTGATTTTATTGATCTTTCCGCCGCGGAGCGCGTCGTTTAGCTCGCGCGCGCTGAGACGGAGGGTAAAGGCGTCCTGCGGCATATCTCCTCCTTAATTTCCCGCCCCTCGGGTTTGCGGGCGGGTTTTCCCTTCGATTATAACCGAAAAAAGAAATTTTGTAAATGAAAACGCTTTCCTTTTGGGCGGCGATGTGCTAAAATATGGTAGAAAAAACAAACAATCAGGAGATGTTTTATGAAATACGAAGTTACACCCGCAGAAAATAGCACCGTGAAGATCGCGATCACCTTTTCTTCCGAAGAGTGGGCGGAGGCGAACACCAAGGCTTACGTGCAGACGCGCGGAAAATATTCCGTGAACGGCTTCCGTAAGGGCAAGGCGCCCAAGCACGTGCTGGAAATGTATTACGGAAAGGGACTCTTTTACGAGGACGCGCTCAATCTGCTCTATGCGGAGCATTACGGCAAGATTCTGGAAGCCGAACGTGAAAAATTCACCGCGGTGGGCGAGCCTGCGCTCTCCGTGGACGATCTGTCCGAGGAAAAAGTGGTGCTTACGGCGGTCGTGCCCGTAAAACCCGATGTGGAAATCGAGACCTACAAGGGTATAAAAATCAAGAAAGCAGAGTATACTGTTACGGACGCCGACGTGGATAAGGAAATCGAGAATGTGCGCACCCGCGTCGCCGAGACCGTGGAGGTAACCGACAGAGCCGCGCAGAACGGCGACACCGTGAAGATTGACTTTGCGGGAAAAGCGGACGGCAAGGCGTTCGAGGGCGGCACGGCGGAGGGCTACGATTTGACGCTCGGTTCGGGACAGTTTATCCCCGGCTTCGAGGACGGCGTCGTGGGCATGAAGCTCGGCGAGACAAAGGACTTGAACGTGACCTTCCCCGAAGATTATCAGGCGGAGGAGTTAAAGGGTAAGCCCGCCGTGTTCACGGTGACCGTGCATAAAATTTCGGGTAAGAAGCTTCCCGAGCTCAACGACGAGTTCGCCAAGAAAATGGGCAGCGAGTCGGTCGAGAAGTACCGCGCGACGGTGCGCGAGCGGTTGGAGCGCAACGCGGCTTCCCGTTCTTTGAACGAGACGGAGGACGCCATCCTCACCGAGATCGCCAAGGGCGCGAAGGCGGAGATCCCCGAGGCGATGATCGAGCGGCAGGAAGATTCGCTGATGCAGAGAATGGAATATAATTTAATGTATCAGGGAATTTCGATGGACGATTATCTGAAATACGTGGGCTCTACGCGCGACCAGTATAAAAAGAATTTCGAAACGGAGGCGCGCCGCAACGTGCTGCACCAGCTGATCATCGAAAAGATTATCAAGCAGGAAAACATCAAGGCGGACGAAAAGGAAGTGGAAGCCAAGGTTGCGGAGCAGGCTGCGAGCGTGGGCAAGAGCGCGGAGGAATACAAAAAGACGATGGACGCGCGTCAGCTCGAATATATCGAGAACGATATCGTCGTGACCAAGCTGTTCGACTTTTTGATGAAAAACAACGATATGATTACCGAAGGCGGGGCGGAAAAGAAGCCCGCCGCGAAGAAAACGGCTTCCGCGAAGGCGGAGACGGGCGCGGAAAGCGCGAAAAAGCCTGCGGCGAAGAAATCCGCGGCGAAATCCGAATAAAGGAGAACGGCGACAATGGAAAAGAACGTATTGATCCCTTACGTAGTAGAGCGCACCTCGGGCGGGGAGAGAAGCTACGATCTTTATTCCCGTCTTTTGGAGGACAGAATCATATTTTTAAGCGGCGAAATCGACGACGCAGTGGCGAACACCGTCGTCGCGCAGCTTATCTACCTCGAAGGGAAGGATCCCGCAAAAGATATCAGCCTGTATATCAACAGCCCCGGCGGCTCGGTTTCGGCGGGCATGGCTATTTACGATACGATGAACTATATCAAGTGCGACGTTTCGACCATTTGCATCGGGCTTGCGGCGTCGATGGGCGCGTTTTTGTTGGCGGCGGGCGCGAAGGGAAAGCGCTTCGCGTTAAAGAACAGCGAAATTATGATCCATCAGCCTCTGGGCGGCGCGCAGGGACAGGCGAGCGACATTAAAATTCAGGCGGAGCATATTCTCCGCACCAAAAAGAAGATGACCCGGATCCTTTCGGAGAATACGGGAAAACCGTACGAGACGATCGAGCGCGACACCGACCGCGACAACTATCTTTCCGCGGACGAGGCGCTCGAATACGGGTTGATCGACAGAGTGTACGTAAAACGTTAAAACGGAGAATTTATGGCAAAATACGAACAACACTGCTCTTTCTGCGGCAAAGAAAAGGCGAAAACCAAAAAGCTGATCGCGGGACCGGACGGCATTTATATCTGCGACGAGTGCGTGGCGCTCTGTAACGATATGATCGCGAAGGCTCCGCCTTCCAATTCGCCCGAGCCCGTGGAGCTGAAACGCCCCGCCGAGATCAAAGAGGAGCTCGACCGCTACATCGTCGGGCAGGACCGCGCCAAGCGCGTGCTGTCCGTGGCGGTTTACAATCATTACAAGCGGATAAATTCCATGGCGTCGGGGAAAAAGGACGACGACGAAGTGGAAATCGAAAAGAGCAATATTCTGTTGCTCGGTCCCACGGGAAGCGGAAAGACGCTGCTTGCGCGTACGCTTGCGAAAATTTTGAACGTTCCCTTTGCCACCAGCGACGCAACCACGCTTACCGAAGCGGGGTACGTGGGCGAGGACGTGGAAAATATTTTGCTGAAACTCATTCAGAACGCCGATTACGATATCGAGCGCGCGCAGCGCGGCATTATCTATATCGACGAGATCGACAAAATTTCGCGCAAGGGCGAAAACGTTTCGATCACGCGCGACGTCTCGGGCGAGGGCGTACAGCAGGCGTTGCTGAAAATTATCGAGAGCACGGTTGCGAACGTTCCTCCGCAGGGGGGCAGAAAGCACCCTCAGCAGGACTGTATGCGCATCGACACCACGAACATTTTGTTTATTTGCGGCGGCGCGTTCGTCGGACTGGATAAAATCGTGAGCGCGCGGAAGGACGACGCGGGGCTCGGCTTCGGCGGAAAGGTGCGTTTGGGCGCGAACGAGGTGGATTATACCTTGCTCGACGACGTAAAGCCGCAGGATTTGACCAAGTTCGGGCTCATTCCCGAATTCGTGGGAAGAATTCCCATCGTCGTTTCGTTGCAGGCGCTCGACGAGGACGCGCTGGTGAATATTTTGACCCAGCCGCGGAACGCGATCATCAAACAGTATCAGAAGCTGGTGGGGCTGGACGGCGTAAAGCTGACCGTCGAGGAAGGCGCAGTGCGCGAGATCGCAAATACCGCCATTCGGTTAAAGACGGGCGCGCGCGGACTGCGCACCATTATCGAGGGGCTTATGATCGACGTGATGTACGATATCCCCACCTCGAAAAACGTGGAAGAAGTGATCATAACCAAGGATTGCGTGGATAAGGGCGCCAAGCCCAAACTGGTTTATAAAAAGTCGGCGTAAATAATATAATAAATTCCCGCCCTAAGATTTCTTCGGGCGGGGTTTTGTTTTTTGCGGACGGCGCGGAAGGGGATTCCCACGGTCGCTGCGCGCCCTCTGAACGACGGGGGGAACGCGGGTTTATTATGTCATTCTGAGGGGCGGAGCCCCGAAAGAATCCCATGGGTGAAAGGACGGAACAGAGATTCTCACGGTCGCTGCGCTCCCTCTGAATGACAGTGAGAGGCGGGTTTATTATGTCATTCTGAGGGGCGGAGCCCCGAAAGAATCCCATAGGGTGAAAGGACGGAACAGAGATTCCTACGGTCGCGTTGCTCCCTCTGAATGACAGTGAGAGGCGGGTTTATTATGTCATTCTGAGGGGCGGA
>CAJUOP010000008.1:49344-53874 GCA_910588465.1 uncultured Christensenellaceae bacterium
TGAGAGGCGGGTTTATTATGTCATTCTGAGGGGCGGAGCCCCGAAAGAATCCCATGGGTGAAAGGACGGAACAGAGATTCTCACGGTCGCTGCGCTCCCTCTGAATGACAGTGAGAGGCGGGTTTATTATGTCATTCTGAGGGGCGGAGCCCCGAAAGAATCCCATAGGTGAAAGGACGGAACAGAGATTCTCACGGTCGCGTTGCTCCCTCTGAATGACAGGGGGAACGACCATGGGATTCTTTGCCTGGGAAAGGGGCTCGGAATGACAAAGGGCTCTGCGCCGAAAATGAAATAAAAGCTAATATATACATAAAATAACCGCATTTATGCAGAAAAAATTTATAAAACTTAAAAAAATGCAAAATGTGGGGGTAAAACATTTGCGTTGAACGGAATAAATGTGATATAATTTTTACAATATACATTTTGGAGGCAATTATGGTTAAATTGCGCAGGATTTTATTTGCGGCGGCAATTACGCTGTTTGCGGTCGCCGTTGCCTTGTTCGCCGTTGCGTGCGACTCGAAATCCTATACATTAAAATTCGAAACGAACGGGGGCACCGCGATCGAGTCGATCACGGCTGCCGCGGGGGAGACGATCACCGTGCCCGCAGATCCCGTAAAGGATGGATACGCGTTCGACGGCTGGTATCTCAAATCCGATTTTTCGGGCGATCCCGTGCAAATTCCGGAGGTAATGCCTAATAATAACGTTACTTATTACGCGAAATACGCGAACGTGTTTAAGCTCACGTTCGAGACGTACGGCGGCACGCCCGTAAGTCCCATTACGGGGCGCGAGGGCGACACGATCGCCGTGCCCGAAAATCCCAAAAAGGGCGGTTATACCTTCGACGGTTGGTATCTGAACGAGAATTTTTCGGGAAACCCCGAAGAGATCCCGAGCAGAATGCCCGCGACGAACAGAACGTATTACGCCAAGTTTACCAAGCAGCTTAGCGTGAGTTACCGTTTGAATCTGTGGAAAACGGATTCGCAGGGGAACCCCGTTGCCGAAGTGGAGCACACGGGCAACGTGACCAAAACCGATTGCCGCCTCGGCGATACCGTGACCGTAAAGGAAAACGGGTTCGGGGTGGAAGGCTATCGCTTTGTGGGCTGGTCCGTGAACGAGGACGGTCCTGTTTCGACGTTGGCAGGCGAGAAAAAGGAAGGACAGTACGCTCCCGGCGATAAAATTACGATCACTCAGGAGAGCAACATTATTTTATACGCGCACTGGGAACAGAAGTTCACCAACGACGATTGCGACTATGTGATTTACGTCTCCGATACGTCGGCAAAGGAAACCGATTCCGATTATTACGAACTGGGCTCCGCAAAATATGTGGACAAAGACGGCAACGAAACGCCCGGAAAACTCAAATTAAGCCCTATGCTCGATTGGGAATTTTTCGTAACGCCCGCGGGCTCGAACAAAGAGATCGTCGGCAGAGTGTCCGACTCGGATACGGACGGCGCAAAGTTCGAGCTGAGGAACGAGGACAAGGAAGGTTATTACGCCTTTGAGGATTGGACGGTCGCGGACGTAAAAGACAGGATAAAGGGCGCCGGATTATACATTTCCGGTTATCGCTCCATGGTTGCCGGCAATAACATCGAGGCTTATGACGCCGCGCTCGAATATGACGGGGCTTCGTTTATCGTGACGATTACGGTAAACGGCGATCACATAGAATGCTCGGGCATTAACGTGAACATGCTGCTCGGCAGACCGCTGGGCTCGCAGCCGATGGCGCTTCGGCAGTTAGGAATGAAGATCGACTGGGTTACGATGAAAGGGCAGACGGTGGACGGCGTGAAGGTGCAGGGCTCGTACATGGTGCAAGGTCCGGAATACCGTGCGGAAGGGCTGGACGCGCAGGAAAACAAATACATTATTGCGGACGGGAACGGCAACCCCGGGTACGACGGATATTTATTTAACCTTTCGATCGCGCTGGACGGCTTCGGAAACGTTACCGTATACAAGATAAATGCGGACAAAACGGCGCTCGAGGTCGCGGGCGCGGGAACTTACAGAGCGAACGGCGAATATTTTGAGGATCCTAACGGCGAATGGCACGTCGCGCTCCAAAGCGAGATAGAAGGTTTGCCGCAGGAATTTAACTTTGTTCTTACCGCGCTGCAACCGGGGAACGGAAACGTTTATATGTGTTACCTGCAGATCGAACGCAATTTCTTCGAAACTGCAGACGGAAAGGAAAAGCTCGAGCTGGTTTCGACGGGCAACGCCGCTTATACGAACGAACAGGGAATCACCCTCGACGGGATCTTTACGTATGCGACGGATAACGTGGTTTTCTTTTTGGAAAATAAAGATACTGCTGCGGTAAGATATTACTTTAAAATAACGGGCGATCGGTTCGAAAAAATGCAGGTGCGCGGCGATTGGCTGACGGAAGGCAATTCGCTCATTTATTACAACGGTACGGGCGTCGGTACGAGCACCGCTCCTTTGAAAATCCCGGACGAGATCACGCATATTGCGGCTTATGCCTTCTCGGGCACCAAAATCGAATATCTCGATTTGAATCAGGTGACGAGGATCGGCACGTATGCGTTTATGGGTTGCGTGAATTTGGTAAGCGTTAATTTCGATAATAAAGTAACCGAAATCGAGACGGGCGCGTTTTCCGCCTGCACGGCGCTGAAAACGATTCAATTGCCCGCAATCCAAAAAATCGGAGCCATGGCGTTCTCGGGTGCGAATTATCTGGAAAAAGTGACGCTCGGGGCGAGCATCGCAGAGTTGGGCATCGGGGCGTTTATCGCCGGCGACGACAGCGTTGCGCAATCGTTTGTAATCGAATTTGCGACGGGGACGAATATTCCCAAGATCGTCGATATCGCGGGGACCGCCTCGTTGGTTTCGGGAAGAAGCAACGTTTCGATGCGCGTCGAGTCCTCGGCGAAGCTGTTGGAGTTCTGGAAGGGCGAGGGCTGGGAAAATTACGTCACCTATCTTCGCTTTACCTATTCGAAAGAAGAGACGGCGGCGCTCGGAAAATATTACGGCGCGTACTTTACGAGCGGATTTGAATCCATTCAGCTGAGTGAGGGATTGACCTACGTGAAGGGCGTTCCCGCGTTGATCCTGTTCGAAGACGGAAAGCCTGCCGTTTATCTGTTCGATGAAACGGCGGAAAACAACTATCGCGTTTTAGATAATATTACGTTTAACACGGAAAGCGACGGAACGGTGAATTCGATCGAATACGTTACCGATGGTGTGACGGAAAGATTCTGGAGGTTGGAGGCGGGCAAGAAATATACCTTTGTTTCGGAAGAGACAAACGAAACGCTTGAATTTACGCTTCCCGCGGAGGACGGGCAGACGTATTTCGACGATGGTCAGTTTATTTTGAATGCGTCGTATACGTACCTTGCCGCCAGCGCGGACGATGATGCGGTGGACGGGAAAAAACCGAAAACGGAAAGCTTTACGCTGATCGTCGTTTACGGCGGCGAAGAAAAGGTGACCATCGGGTTCGTAAAGGGTTCTTACGCCTTTAAAGTGGAGAGCTGGTACTGGTCGGGCAATGATACGGAACAAAATACGTTCACGGCGCAGTTCCAGGAATTGCTGACTCCGTTTTACAGCTACAAATATTTAATGCAGCAAACGAATCTGTACGACCAATTGTATTTCGTGCAAAAGTATTACGACGTCTTTGCGGAAGGTCAAGGCTATTTAGCGCGCGGTATGCTCCGCACGCTGAGCGACGCAAACGGCAAGCCGCTGGTGTTGGACGACGAAATGATCGTTCCCATGGGAAGCGATTCGAAAGGAAATATGTTTTTCAGCATCGAATTCGTTTACGACGGTTATAAAAAGGAGGACGGTTACGACAAGGATTACGAGGGCGACGGATATCTGTATTCCATTCAGCTTGTGGCTCGGGAGATGGATCTTAGCGACGCCGGCGCGGGCTCGAAGGAATACGTATATACCTATACGTATATGCGGTCGCAGTCGTTCTCGTTCGAGAACGTGCAGGACGGAGACGATGTTTACGATATTACCGTTTATACCTATTACGATAGCAATATGTTCGGCGCCGGCGAAGAAGGAGAGCCCGCGCTCGGGGAACTGATCCATGCGGTGATCACGTTAAAGGGCGAAGAGGGTAAGACGCTGACGCTGATAGACTTGAAGCGCAGCGAGACGGCGGACGGCGTTTACACGCTTATCGCCGTGAACGAGGAGCAGACCTTGCAGACGGAATACACCCTGAAGCTTACCGTGAAGATAGAAGGAACGGGCAGCGCGCAAAAGGTTACCGTTACGGGCGTTACTATCCTGAAAGGGGCGACGACGGATTATACTCCCCCCGAAACGACCTGATTAAAATAACAAAAAAACGGCGAAAGCCGTTTTTTTGTTTGCCGCCATGCGCCCGATGCGGGGGTGAGATTCCCGCGGTCGTTGCGCTTCCTCTGAATGACAGTGAGTGTGCTGCGCTGCCGTACGGCGGGCGCGGGATGGCTCGAACCTGTCATA
>CAJUOP010000008.1:53974-80272 GCA_910588465.1 uncultured Christensenellaceae bacterium
CTGTCCCGCCGTTTCTGTCATTCTGAGGGGCGGAGCCCCGAAAGAATCTTGTAGGGCGGACTGCGTAAGGTGGGATTCTTCGCCCTGTACAGGGGCTCAGAATGACAAGCGGGCAAAGATTCCCGCGGTCGCTGCGCTTCCTCTGAATGACAGTGTGTGTGCTGCGCTGCCGTACGGCGGGCGCGGGATGGCTCGAACCTGTCATACTGTCCCGCCGTTTCTGTCATTCTGAGGGGCGGAGCCCCGAAAGAATCTTGTAGGACGGACTGCGTAAGGTGGGATTCTTCGCCCCGTAAAGGGGCTCAGAATGACAAGCGGGTAAAGATTCCCGCGGTCGCTGCGCTCCCTCTGAATGACAGGGGGCGCATAACTTGCTCCCTTAGAATGACGCTATGTGCAGAATATACAAAAACTCGGGTGATATTTGTTAGTTTTGTCTATTGATATTTTTCCTGTTTTGATTTAAAATAATAACAGTAACTTTATAAATATTATTCAGGAGGAAATTATGTCAGGTCTTTTGTTAAAAGACATTAACAAGGTGTATCCCGGCGGAAACCAGGCGGTGTTCAATTTCTGCCTTGACATTCGGGATAAAGAGTTTATCGTTTTCGTCGGTCCTTCGGGCTGCGGAAAATCGACCACGCTGCGTATGATCGCAGGTCTCGAAGAGATCACTTCGGGCGAGCTGTATATCGACGGCAAGCTGGTAAACGACGTCGTTCCCAAGGACAGAGATATCGCCATGGTGTTCCAGAACTACGCGCTCTATCCCCATATGTCCGTTTACGACAATATGGCGTTCGGCTTAAAGCTGAGAAAAGTACCCAAAGAGGTGATCGACGAAAAGGTGAAAGCCGCTGCGGAGATTCTCGGCATTACCGATTACCTTTCCCGTAAGCCCAAGGCGCTTTCCGGCGGTCAGCGCCAGCGCGTCGCGCTCGGTCGTACCATCGTCCGCGAGCCCAAGGTATTCCTGCTCGACGAGCCTTTGTCCAACCTCGACGCGAAGCTACGCGCGCAGATGAGAACGGAAATTTCCAAACTTCACGTGCGCCTTGCGACGACCTTTATATACGTTACCCACGACCAGATCGAGGCAATGACGATGGGTACCCGTATCGTCGTTATGAAGGACGGCTTTATGCAGCAGGTGGATACGCCCCAGAACCTTTACGATTATCCCATCAACCTCTTCGTTGCGGGATTCATCGGAACTCCTCAGATGAACTTCTTTAAGGATTCCACCATTACGCAGGAGGGCGGAAAACACTATATCAACTTTATCGGCGGAAACAAGATCGTGCTGCCCAAGACGATGGTTTCCAAGATTAAAAATCTCGAAGATTACGTGAACACGGGCAAATCCGTAACGCTCGGCGTTCGTCCCGAGGATATTCACGAGGACGACCTGTTTATTTCCAACTCGCCCGAAACGCTGGTAAAAGCCCGCATCGACGTTATCGAAAAGCTCGGCGCGGAAACGCAGATTTACTGCGACCTCGATTTCCAGAGCGATAAGAACTCGGTCGTAGACAACGCGGCGCAGATGATCGCGAAGATTTCCTCGCGTGCGCTGGTGAACCTCGGCGAAATCGTGGAGCTTGCGTTCGACGCCAAGCACATTCACCTGTTCGACGGCGTGACCGAAGCTACCATGCTGGAGCGCGACGAGCACTACGACGTGATCCCCGAAAATGCGGAGGGCGCGGCTTTTGTGCCTCCTACGCCTCAGGAAATGAAGGCACAGATCGACGCAGCCCGCGTCGTTACCAAAGAGATGAAGAAGCAGGCGAAGCGCGACGCGAGAATGGCGGCGAAGAAGGCTGCCGCGTTGGGCGAGACGGCGGAAACGGTTGTTCCCGCAGAGCCCGTGCTTGACGAGACGCCCGCAGTCGCTTCTGCAGAGCCTACGGCGCCCGTCGTTCCTCCCGTTGTGCTGACCGAAGAGCCCGCTGCGGAGGTCGTGGAAACGCCCGCAGAGCCCGAGGTGAAAGCGGAAGAGAAGCCCGCGGTAGAAAAGACGGAAGTAAAAGCGGAGGAGAAGGCGGAAGAAAAGCCTGCGGCAAAGCCCGCTGCCAAGTCTGCCGCAAAACCCGCTGCAAAACCCGCTGCAAAACCCGCTGCAAAACCCGCTGCAAAACCCGCTGCCAAGCAGCCCGCGAAGAAGCCTACCAACAACAAGAAGTAAGGATTGAGTTACCAAAGAGCGTTTGCCCAAGGGCGAACGCTCTTTTTAAAGTTTTGCGGTTGAAACGGTTGACTTTTTTGCGAAAATATAATAAGATTATTTTTTGAAAGCATCAGGACGGGAGGAAACGAAAATGTGGTGGGAAGTCATTCTCGACGCGCTGAAAGATACGGCGATTTTGTTTCCGTTTCTTTTCCTGATGTACGTTATTATCGAGCTGACGGAGCACAACACGCGGATGGGTAAGCCAAATCGGGCGCTATCGGGAAGGTGCGCGCCGCTGCTCGGCTCGGCAACGGGGCTGGTGCCTATGTGCGGCTTTTCCGTGATGGCGGCGAAGCTTTACCGCCACCGCCGCATTACGCCGGGCACGTTGTTTGCGGTGCTGTTGGCTTCGAGCGACGAGGCGCTGCTCGTTATGCTCGCTTCCCCCGCGCTCGGCTGGGCGCAGAAGGCGATCGCCGTTCCGCTGCTGCTTGCCTCGAAGTTTATTATCGGCGTGGCGGCGGGGTATGCGGTCGATTGGCTCTTCCGCACGCGGCGCGAGGTTAAGGCGCTTCCGGAGGGGGAGCATTTCCATGAGCATGAGCCCGAACGTCACGAAGAGCACGATCATGACCATGAACATGAGCACGGCGAACATGAGCAGTTTACTGCGTGCGAGCACAAGCACGAGAGCAAATGGCATCTGTATGCGCTTTCTCCGCTGCTGCACGCGTTGGAAATTGCGGCGTTCGTGCTGATCGTAAATCTGGCGTTCGGATATCTGTTTTTTCTTGTGGGCGAGGATCGGGTGATTTCGTTTTTGCAGACGGGGCGGTGGATCCAGCCCGCGGTGTGTTGCCTGATCGCCTTGGTGCCCAACTGCGCCGCTTCCGTGCTGTTGGCGGAAACGTTCTGCCTGGGTGGGATTACCTTTTCGAGTCTGCTGGGCGGGCTGGTGAGCAACGCAGGGATCGCCTATCTGGTGTTTTTCCGCAAAAAAGAGAGCGTGAAGAGCGGCGCGCTTTTGGTGCTTGCGCTGTTTGCGGCGGGCGTGGTAACGGGTTATATCGCCAACGCTATCGAATTATTGATTCCCATTTTACATTAAATTACGGGAGGGAGCTTATGCGGCTCGCCGAATATTCCGTACCGAAGATGAACTCCGCGCAGGCGGAAGAGGACGGAAAAGGCGAGCCGTTTTTTTGTACGCTCGCGGAGGGCGTGAGCGCGTTCGCGCGGCGGCATTTGGCGGCGAAAATGCTGATCGTTTCGGATAAATCTACCTATCGGACCGTTGCCGCGCTGCCTAAAAATCCGCGCTTCGTGTTTTTGGTGATCGACGCGGAGGACTGTCTGCCGCTGTTTTCCATGCCGGACGGGGTTTCGTGCGTGTTGGCGGCGGGCAAGCCCGCTACCCTGCGCGCAGCGCGCTATTTTGCCGAGGTGCGGGGGATTCCGTGCGCGGCGTTTCCCGTAAGCGGCGCCCTAGACGGGGCATATGATCCGCAAGCGGCGCTGCTGTGCGGCGGCGTGCGGGCAAAGGGCGCGCTTGCCGAGTGCGAGGTGTTTTGCGATCCTGCGCTGTATTGCGCTCCGGAGGGGTACGCTCGGCTCTTTCTCGGTCGGCTGGCGCTGTTCGAGGCGCGCGTTTTGCGCGCGTTCGGTTTTTCTGCGGGGAACGCGGCTGCGGAGGAACGGGCGTTTCCCTTTCTTGCAAATCCGCCGCTTTCCGCGGACGTGCGGCAGATCGCAACGCGCAACGCCGAAGCACGCAAAGCCGAGCGCGAAGGGGCGCATACGGGCGAGGGGGCTCTGCTTGCGGAGCGGCTGCGGCACGCGGGCGAGCCCAACCCCGATTGGAACGCGTTCTGGCAGCTCTCCGCGCTCTATTTCTGTTTTTTTGCGTACGGAAAGCCGCGGCGGTACGTTCTGCCCGACTATTCGGCGCGGGCGGACGCGGCGGGCGCGGAATACCGCCGCCAGAGCGTGCCTACGGAGGCGGAGTTCGCCTCCCGTGCGCTGGCGCTCGAAACGGTGCGCGGGGCGTTTACGGCGGAAATAACGGCGATGCGCGGGCGGAGAGACGAACGGCTCCGCAGGTATCTTGCGCTGGGCGGCACGCGCGAGAAGGCGGACGTTTCCGCTTTGAGAAGCCTGCCCGAGCTCTCGTTCGGGCTCAGTTCTATTGTGCGTGACTTCGGGCTGATGGACTGGTGACGAAAATTTTTGCGCCTTTCGTCGAAAATTTTAAAAAAACTGTTTCAAAAGGGCGTAAAAAGTGTTACAATAAAAGAAAAACGCTTCGCTTTATGGGAGCGGCGGAGGCTTTATGCAGGAAGTAACGGTAACCAAGACGCAGCCCGTGCTGGAAATTTCGCTTTCGGGAGAGCTCGTCTCGGAAAATGCGGAGGAGTTTTACGGGGAAGTCGCCGCGGCGTACGCCGCTTCGCCTGCCGATATCGTGTTCGATTGCGCGGCGCTGCAATTTATCGACTCGACCGCGCTGGGCACGTTCGTGAAAATTTTAAAGAAAGTAAAGACGGACGGCAAGGCGTTAAAGCTGACCGCCCTGCAGCCGCGCCTGAAAAAGTTGTTCGTGATTTGCGCGCTCGATACGATTATGGAGATCGCATGATGGAAGAGCTGCTTACGTTAAACGTGTTGCTGAAAAACGAACTGATGACGACGGTGCGTCTGGCGACGGGCGGGGTATGCTCGCTGGCGGGGCTTTCGCTGGACGGGAGCGAGGATTGCAAGGTTTGCGTGACGGAAAGCCTGTTGCTGTTGATGCACGGAGGGTATCCCTCCGCCTGCGTCCGTTTTTGCACGGACGGCGGGCTTTCGGTGGAGGTGACGGGCGAGGGCGTTCGCCGCTCTTTGCGCGAATACGCGGAGGATGAAATTTCCGTCGCACTTTTGAACGCGCTTACGGAAGGAGTAAATCTGCAAAAGGAGGGCGGATGCCTGCGGACGATCGGCTTCCGCTTCGGGAATGGACGATAAAGAGCTTTTCGAGCGTTACCGCGAGACGGGCGATCTTGCGCTGCGCAACGAAATCGTGGAAAAATATTTATACATAGCCGCCGTCCTCGCCAAAAAGTTTGTGGGGCGGGGCGTGGAGTACGACGATCTGTATCAGGTCGCCTCTCTTGCGCTGATGAAAGGGGTGGAGCGCTTCGACCCCTCGAAGGGCTTGCGGTTTTCCACGTTTATCACGCCCACGATCACGGGCGAGATCAAAAATTATTTCCGCGATCATTCGCGCATGGTGCATCTTCCGCGTAAGGTTTCGGAGCTACGTCTCGCCGTGCGCAGGGCGGAAGAGGAGTTTTTGTCCGAGGAGGGCAGAAAGCCGACCGTGCGCGAGCTTGCCGCGAAGATCGGCGCGGCGGAGGAAGAGATCGTGCGGGCGGCGGAAGCGGGCAACATGGTATCGCTGGATAAGCCCGCCGAGGACGAGGAGATGAGCCTTTACGACGTGCTGCCGACCGAGGACGACGCCTTCGAGCAGATCGAGCGGAAGGACGCCGTGAGCTCCGCGCTGCGCTCGCTGGATAAGACGGAGCGCGCGCTGGTGGGCTTCCGTTTCGGCGAAGAGCTTTCGCAGACGGAAACGGCGAAGCGCATGGGGGTTTCGCAAATGTACGTTTCGCGGATGGAACGTAAGGTTTTGAGTAAACTGAAAGAGAATCTGAAAAACAGCATGGCAGACTGATGGAGTTTGAAATTTACGACTATAACGCGCTGAAATCGGCGCTGAATACGATGTGCGCGCGGCTGGAAAGCGAAGCCGTTCCGCAGGAAACGGTGTTCCGCAGCAAGCTGATCGCCGACGAGCTGCTTTCCAACGCCATCCGCCACGGGGGCGGAGGCGCGGCGTTTCGGGTGGAGTGCGACGACGGACGGATTACGCTGTGCGTAAAGGGGACCGTCCCGTTCCGCCCGCCCGAGCGGAGCGCGTGCTCTCCCGCGGACGCGGAAAGCGGGCGCGGGTTATTTTTGGTGGATCACTTCGGCAAGCGCGGATACAGCGAAGAGAAGGGCATCACGGTGGTCATCGAAATAAAATAAACGGCTTCGGAGCTTCCGAAGCCGTTTTGCTTATTGTCCGTTATTTTTTGCTGCTGACGAACGCGTACATTTTATCCATTAAGTTCTGCGTAATGAATTCGCGGTAGCGCCCGAGGTGCACGAAGAGCAACCGGAAAAACTTGCGGTTGTCTCCGCCGATTACGTACGCGGGCAGATAGTTCTGTATCCCGTGGCGGTGCGAAATGAACACGTCGCCGAACTCGCTCCGCTCTTCGGGCGTAAGCGTGTTGATAAAGGGATCGTAGGTGTACTGCGGGTCGTATCTGTCGCGGCGGTCGCGCTCGATCCTGTCCGTAAAATCGGGGACGGGAACGGCGGGCGCAGGCGCAGGTACCGCGGGAGCGGGCGTTGCGGGCACCGTGGGCGCGGGGATCGCCGCAGGGGCGGGCGCCGCTGCGGGAGCCTGTGCGGCGGGGTTTGTAATGAACGTCTGCTGGATAATGGGCTGGTTCTGCCTTGCGCCGTCCGTAAAGGGGAGCGGGTCGAACGCCGCTTCGTTTACGGGGGCGACGGGCTCTTTCGCCTGTTCCGCCATCAGCTTTTCGAATTCGGTAAGCTCTACCTTGGGTTTCTTCTTTTCGACCTCGACGATTTTTTCCACAATGCGCTCGCGTACGGGAGGCATTCCCGCCCAAAGGCTTGCGCCGGAGCCGATCGCCTCGCTCGGTTCGCCCGCGGTGGGGAGGAGCATGGGGTTGTTGGGGTCGAAGTTGTCCGCGGTGAACACGATGATTTCTTCCCGATCCTCTTCGTGCCGAGGGGCGGGCGCCGCGTATACGGGTTGCCGGGGGGCGGGCGCGCTCTCGTAAGATTCGTCCAGCGCGTCGTCCTGTAAATCGTCGTTCAGCCTGTCGTTGAAAGTTTCGTCCGTAGGTTCGATCATGGTAGTTTCCTCTTTTTCGCTTTGAATCATTTCCGCTGCAAATTCGTCGATATACTGTTCCTTAGGAGCGGGCTCGGCGTTCGTTTCGTCCAAAACCGCCGCAACGCCGTCCGGTTCGGGCAGGGGCGGCTCCTCCGTATATACATTTTCTTCCGCATAGCGGAGCGGAGCGGGTTCGGCGTACGCAGGCTCTTCGACCGTCGGTTCTTCCGCTTGCAAAGTTTCGGCTTCCTCGGCAAACTTCGCGTCCTTTACCTCGCGCTTGTGCAGCTCGGAAAGCAGCGCGACGAGGAGGGGAAGGGCGAACAGCAGGAACGACGCGACCGTAAGGCAGACGACGACAGCCGTTTTTTGACCGAATACGGCGCGGTCGCGCGCCATTACGAAGAAGAACACGAGGGCGCACAGCTGCAAGCCGTAGCGCACCGCGTCGAACGCAAAGCCCTTTTTAAAGTTCAGTCGAACGACTGCCGTAAGAAAGTTGAACGCGAATAACACGGTCAATATCAGCACCGCCGCGCCGCAAGCCGCGCCCTTTGCGGTGAACAGTCCCGTTTGGAATAACGTCATATAACCCGCGGTCGCAGTGCCGGGGTAGAAGAACGCGAACAGCACGCCCAGCGTGCCCGCAAGAAGCAGCAGACGGAAGAAATTTCCGCCGACGCTCTTTCCGCCCGCGCGCTTGTCCGAAAAGACGAGCGCCAGCAAAACGATCAGCGACGCCGCCGCAACGATCGCGGTAGGCAGGTCGAACATCTGCTTGGCAAAGCCGAGCTCGGGGGAGGAAAAAGTCGCGTTAAGCTGCGCGAAGTTCATAACGAACAGCGAGCCGTAGCCGAGTAAAAGTGCGGTGGCGTTGACGTGCGCGCAAAGCTTCGCTTTCTTTCCCGAAACGAACGCGACGAGCGAACAGACGACGGAAACAAGCACGCAGAGCGCGAAAAAGAACAGAACCGCAAGGCGGATCTTGTTTCCGACTCCCTGCGAGTAAACGGCAAAATTACGGAAAATTTCTACGAACATTCCTACCGCCGAAGCGCCGAACGCGCCTTCGGTGAGAACGGCGCGGTAAACGGAGAAGGGGGCGAGCGCGGCGACCGCGTTGCACAAAAGCCCTAAAAACAGTCCGCCGACGGCAAACAGCAGTAAAACGGCGGAAAGGATCCTGTATCCCACCGCTACGGGTTTTTTCTTTTCGGTTTTCTCGGCGGGAATCGCTTCTTCGGTCTGCACCGCAGGGAAAACGGACACGTAAGCGCCGTTTGCGTCGCCCAACGTGTGCATGGGGGCAAGATTGCCGTTGAATTGTTTGGTTCCCTTCTTTTTCATAAAAACCTTCCCGATGTGTGAAAAACGCCCGATTTTATCCGTATTATGATACACTATTATAACATCATTCGGGCGAAGTGTCAACACTAAATTATGTAAAATTTTTCATTTCGGGCGCTTCCTCCGCTATTTTGTGCAAAAAACACTCTTTTAATTGCGCCGCGTTTGCGGAAAATACGAAATCCGAACGGAAAAACCCCTTGTCATTTCGCGCAAAGTATGTTATACTGTTCGGGAACAAAGTACATTGCGGAGGGCGGCGTGAGCGGCGAAAAGTTGGCGGAATTAAAACGCATATTAAAAGACGTATACGAAAAGACGGGCGCGCAGGTCCGCCTTTCCTCCAAGGGGGGCGCGGAGACGGGGCTCGTGCTGGAATTTTGCGGGGAGAAGATCGCCGCGTATTTGCAGGGCACGGGCGCGGAGACCGAACGCACGGGCAAGCTCATAACCTATCTGGTGGAAAAAGCGGGAGAAAACCAACGCTTTCCCGAAAAAAAAGAGCATTTGAGGGAAATTCTGTTGGGCGAGGGGAACGAGTGGAGCCTGTTCCGCTTTATGACAAAATACGGTCTGCCCGCGGGCGAGTGTTTCGCGCTCGATATTCTGCCCGAACGGGGACTGGACGAGGTCGCCGCGCACGTCGAGCGCTGCCTTGCCGACACGGCGGACCTTACCGTGAAAATGGACGAAGCACGGATCGCCGTCGTGAAATTTTGCGAGGAGGGGCAGTCGCCCGCGGAGTTCGGCGAGTTTTTGGCGCTGTCCGTTTACGAAGAGCTGGGCGTTAAGGCGAGCGTGGGCATCGGCTGCGAGGCGAAGTCGTTTACGGGGATCGCCGCCTCCTATTCGCAGGCGGTGACGGCGGTGCGCATGAGCGAGATGTTCCACGCGAAGGGAGAGGTACATTCCTACCGCGAATATCTTTTGGTGCGGATGCTGGAGGACGTGCCCTCCGCCAAATTAAAGGAATATACCCGGCAGTTTCAGGTAGACTCGGCGGCGGAGCTGTTCGAGGACGAGGATATGGCGGGCACGGCGGAAGTGTTTTTGGAAAACAGTTTGAACGTTTCGGAAACCTCGCGCAATCTCTATATGCACCGCAATACCCTGATGTATCGGCTGGACAAGATAGAGCGCATTACGGGACTGAATATCCGTAAATTTTCGGACGCGGTCACTTTCCGCGTGATCACGATTCTGTATAAGCTTTTAAAATTATAAGAGGATATCATGGAAGAGAACAAGCAACCCTTTACGGAAGAGGATAGTACGGAAAGAAAGACGAGCGACGAGATCGGCGAAGAGGTTCGCCAAAAATGGCAGCGCGAAAAAAAGATAGAGCGGAGCATTTTAACCGTTTTGCTCGCCCTCGTGCTTGCCGCGGCGTTTTTTTGCGCGGGCTGGTTCGGGCGGTTCGCTTCGCTCGATCCCCGCGCCCGTTCCCTCCTTTGGGCGCTGGACACGGCAAAGGACAACTATTATAAGGACTTCGACGAAGACGAGCTGTACGACAGGATTTTCGCCGCGTTCGAGCTCGACCCTTATTCCTGCTATTACACCGCGGACGAATACGGCGCGGTGGAGGACGAGCGCAACGGCAACAGCGCGGGCTACGGCATTGCGATGAGCGCCTTCGAGGGCGAGGGCGCGCCGCGCTTTATGCGGGTGGCGGAAAATTCTCCCGCCCGCATAGCGGGAATACAAAAGGGAATGTACGTGCTCGGCTACGGACAGGACGAGGACAGTCTGTCCCAAGGGAGCACGCAGGAATTTATGGACTTCGTGGACGGCGCGAACGGCTCGTTCGTCATAAAATGCGGCTTTCATATTGACGGAAGCGACGCGCGCACGCTGCGGCTGACGGCAAGCGCGTACACGCCCGCCTATTGCGCTTACCGCGACGGGGAGACCTCCTTTTCGTTCCGTTACAAGGCGAACGTTTCCTTCGACGGGAGCGCTGCGAAGGCGGAGGCGGAAGCCGTCGGCGCGTTTACCGAAACGGAAGAGCCGCTCGCGGGACTTCCCGCCGACACGGCGTATGTCCGTCTGGACGAGTTTAACGGCAACGCGGCGGCGGAAATGAAGTGCTGCCTTGCAAAAATGCGGGAGAGAAACAAGAAAAATCTGATTCTCGACCTGCGTACCAACGGCGGCGGATATATGGATATTTTAATCGAGATCGCCTCGCACATGATGAAAGACGCGCCGGCTTCCCGCGCGCTCGTCGCCTCGGCAAAGTTTAAAAACGGCAGCGTATTTAATTATTCGTCCGCGAATAACGACTACGGCTCGTATTTTACGTCCGATTCCCGCGTTACCGTACTGGCGGACGAATACACCGCGTCCGCATCCGAATGTCTGATTGGCGCGCTGGTCGATTACGGCACGGTCGGCTTTGACGACGTCGTGCTCCGCAAGGACGAGGCGAGCGGCGTTGCCCGCAGCTACGGAAAGGGGATCATGCAGTCGCACTTCCGGGACGGCAGGGGCAACGTGTTAAAGCTTACCGTTGCCGAAATTTTCTGGCCAAACGGAAAGAGTATTCACGGCAAGGGCGTTACCGAAGCGGACGGGGCGAAATCGGTCGCCGCGCCCTTTATCCCGGGCGAGCGGGATATCTTGCTGCAAACCGTCGTGCAGTCGCTTGCCGATTAAACGGCGCGCGCCTTTAAAAATTCTTCCAAAACGTTCAAATCGCCGTTCTCCTCGGGAGGACGGTTTTTTGTCTGCGCTTGCGCGGGCGGGGGCTGCGGCGCGCCGCCCGAAAAGCCTGCCGCGGCTTGCGCGGGCTGTTTTGCTCCCATGCCGCCCGCGACCATCGCGATCAGCTCGCGGTTTTCGCGGTAGAACTTTAAAAATCGGTCGAGCGAGTTTTTCCATTCTCCGTTCTTGCCCATGTTCATCAGTAAAAACAGCAATAATACCGTTTCCATATTTTCATGGTATGCAGTGCGCAAAAAACGTGTGTGCTTCATAGGATAAATAGAGCGCCGCACGGTTGCGTGCGGCGCAAAGGAGAGGCGGTTATGAAAGATTTTGCAAGTTATCAGGGACCCGAAAAGGAAAACGCGGGCGCGGAAGAATGGGTGAAGGAGGCAAAAAGTTATGCCGCCGGCTATAACGGGCGCAACGAGAACGACATGGTGCGCGAGATTTACGCGCGGGCGGCGGAGGGCAAGAAAAACGGCACGCTTACTAACGAGCAGATAGATTACTTTTTTGCCCAGTTTGCGCCCATGCTCGACGCGGGCAAGCGCAAACGGCTGCAAAAGCTGGTGAATCAGCTGAAAAGTATGTAAGTTAAAGCTGTTTCAGTGCGCCGACCAGCGCGTTCACTTCGCGCATACTTTGGCAGGGCGCGAAGGACGCCCGCACCAGCCCCGAAGGGAAGGTGCCAAGCGCTTTGTGGGCGAGGGGCGCGCAGTGCAGCCCGCCGCGCACGGCGATGTGAAAGCGCTCCGAAAGCGTTTCCGCGACCTCCTCCGAGGGCAGCCCGCAGTGCGCGAACGAGACGATCCCGCAGGGGTTCGGCTTGGAATACGCGCGGTATTTCGGCATCGCGGAGAGCGCGGAAAGCAGGTTTGCGGTGAGCTTTAACAGCGTCTGCGCGCTCGTTTCCAGTCGGGCTTTTACACAGAGCGCTCCCTCGAACAGCGTGCAAACGGCGGGATAGGAGAGCGTTCCGCTTTCCAGTCGGTCGGGATAAAATTCGGGCATGGAGAGCAGGTGGCTTTCGCTGCCCGTGCCGCCGAACAGGAGGGGGCGGGGATTCACGCGGTCGGAAAATATAAGGGCGCCCGCGCCCTGAATTGCGTTCATGCCCTTGTGCCCCGCGATCGCAAGCGCGTCGATCCCCGTTTCGCGCATTTTAATGCGCACGTGACCCGCTCCCTGCGCGCCGTCCGCAAACAGCAGCACGCGTTCGGGCAGCGCCTTTCTTACGGCGGCAAGGTCGGGACAGACGCCCGTTACGTTGGAAGCCGCGGTAACGGCGCAAACGGTCGTATTTTCGCGCACGAGCGCGGCGATCGCCTCGGGCGAGACGTTGCCGTTTTCATCGAGGGGCGCCACCGAATAGTCGACGATTCCGCGCGTTTTCAGCTCTTCGAGCGGACGGAGCACGGAATTGTGTTCGAGGCAGGTGGTAATTACGTGGTCGCCCACATTGAGCGTGCCGAACAGCGCGAGGTTGAGCGCTTCCGTGCAGCTTTTGGTAAAGACGACCCGCTCGAAGCCGTAGCCGTCGAACAGCTCCGAAAGCAGCTTGCGGCAATCGTAAACGTGTTCCGCCAGCGCGACGGAAAGGCTGTGTCCGCTGCGACCGGGGTTGGCGCAGGTCTTTACCGCGGCGGCGAGCGCGTTCTGAACGGAAATGGGCTTAAAGCCGCCTGTGGCGGCGTTATCAAGATAAATCATATACTATAACTCCGATAAAAAGATACTTTATTATACGAAGGCAGGGAAACAATCATGACAATGTTGGCGGTATTCCGTTCGCGGGCGCAGGCGATCGACTGCGTGGCGTATCTGAAAGGGGCGGGGATCCCCGTTCAGACCGTTTCCACGCCGCAGGAGGCGGGCGTAGGGTGCGGGCTTTCGGCGCGCTTCGACGAGAGCTTTTTAACGCGCGTCCGCTTTTTTATGGGCAAGAGGAGCTATTCCTCCTTTTCCGGCTTTATGCGGCGGACGGGGGGCGGCGGATTCGTTTACTGTTAAAAACGTTGCTAAATTTTTCGGAACGTGTTATAATGTGCATATGAACACGTCCGAAGAAATTTTAAAGGAACTCGAAAAACTCTATCCCGACGCAAAACCCGCGCTGCATTTCCGTTCGCCTTACGAGCTGCTCGTTGCCGTGGTGCTCTCGGCGCAGTGCACGGACGAGCGCGTAAACAAGGTGACGAAGGTGCTTTTCGAGCATTACGACACGCCCGAAAAGATGATCGCGCTGTCCCAGGAGGAGCTGGAAAAATACATCTTTTCCTGCGGTTTTTACCACAATAAGGCGAAGCATATCCTATCCGCCTCGCGGGATATTCTCGAAAAGTTCGGCGGACAAGTCCCCGAAACGCTCGAAGAACTGCAAACGCTTGCGGGCGTGGGCAGAAAGACGGCGAACGTGGTGTACGCCGTGGCGTTCGGCGGAGACGCCATCGCCGTGGATACGCACGTGTTCCGCGTTTCCAACCGTTTGGGGCTGGCTTCGGGAAATACGCCGCAAAAGGTGGAGGAGGGCTTGCAGAAAGCCATTCCCAAGGAGCTGTGGAGCATTGCGCACCACTACCTCATCTGGCACGGCAGAAGAGTTTGCCACTCGCAAAAGCCCGACTGCGCGGGCTGCACCTTAAAAGAATTTTGCGCCGATTATAAAAACAGAGTATAAAACCGACCTCCTTCGCCCATAAAAGGGCAAGGAGGTTTTTATATGACCAATTTTACGGCAAAGGACTTAGACGTTCTTTCGCACATTCTTACGGGAGAGGAAATGGCGTGTAAAAAGGCGCGCATTTACGCCAACACGCTGACGGACGCAGCCCTGGCGCAGGAAATGGATAAGATCGCCTGCGCGCACGCCGAGCGCTTTAACGCGCTGTTTACCATGTTGAACGGAGGGAAAGCATGAAACAGAGAAAACAAGACGTAACGCTGAACGAAAAAGACGCTTTGCAGGATTTGCTCGAAGCGGAAAAACAGCTGCTTGCTTACTATCACGACGCGGTGGTGGAAGGCAGCTGCAAGCCCTTCCGCAAGGAGATTTTCAAGAATTATACGCAGAGCGCGGAAACGCAGTTTAACGTGTTCGAGCAGATGCTCTCCCGCGGCTATTACGACGTGTTCCCCGCCGAAAAACAGATGATCGAAAAGAAAAAGGACGCCTTTTCCAAGGTAAAAAAACAGATTGCGGAGGCGTAAACCGTGAGTAAAAAAGTAAAGCAGGAAGAAAAGAAAAAGAAGGACGGCAAACGCTCGGATACCGACTATGCGCACAATCCATCCTATTGCATGATTTTGCCCGACGCGGAAAAAGCGGGCAAAGAGGACGAAATCGTTTCTACGGGACAGAGTTAAATTTGTGTAAAAGCGCGACGTGAGCCGCGCTTTTTTTGTGCTCGAAAAGGAGAAAATGCCGCGAAGTGTCATGATCGTGGAGCGGTGCATAATATAAAAAGCGAAAAAAAGGAGGTCGATATGGGTAAATATTTCGGGACGGATGGTTTTCGGGGAGTGGCGAACGAGTCGCTGACCGCAGTCCACGCTTTCCGCGTGGGCAGATTTTTGGGTTATTACTTTTCCAAGGGCAAAGAGACCCGCCCGCGGATCGTGGTAGGCAAGGATACCCGCCTTTCCTCGTATATGTTCGAATACGCGCTGGCGGCGGGGGCGACCGCTTCGGGCGCGGACGTGTATTTGCTGCACGTTACCACCACGCCCTCCGTCTCCTACGTGACGAGGACGGAGGCGTTCGATTGCGGGGTGATGATCTCGGCGAGCCACAACCCCTATACGGACAACGGGATCAAGCTGCTCGGTGCCGGCGGCGAAAAGATGGACGACGGGGTGACGGCGCTTTTAGAAGAATATCTCGACGGCGGAGAGCTGCCCTTTGCAACGGGGGAGCGCATCGGACGGACGGTCGACTTTGTGGCGGGCAGAAACCGCTATCTTGCCTATTTGCTCTCGCTTCCGCGCTGCTCCTTCCGCGGGCTGCGCGTTGGGCTGGACTGCGCCAACGGCAGCGCGTGGGCGATTTCCAAAGCCGTGTTCGACGCGCTCGGCGCGCAGGTGTTCGCCGTTTCCGCCGAGCCGAACGGCACTAACATCAACCTTTCGTGCGGGTCCACGCATATCAACCGCTTAAAGGAGCTTGTAAAGGAAAAATCGCTGGACGTGGGATTTGCCTTCGACGGCGACGCCGACCGCTGCATCTGCGTGGACGAGAGGGGCGAGACGGTGGACGGAGACGCGGTGCTTTACGTGTGCGCCCGCTATTTAAAGGCGCGGGGGGAACTGGACGGCAACGGCGTCGTGGCAACCGTCATGAGCAATCTGGGGCTTTCCCGTTCGCTTTCCCGCGCGGGGATCGACTGTACGCTCACCGACGTGGGCGACAGATTCGTTTACGCCGAAATGCTGAAAAGCGGTTACGTGTTGGGTGGCGAGCAGTCCGGACACGTGATTTTCAGCAAATACGAGGCGACGGGCGACGGGATCGTGACCGCCTTGAAAATGACGGAGATCATGCTGGAAAGCAAGTGCCCGCTGTCCTGTCTGACGGAGGGATTTACCGTGTTTCCGCAAAGGCTGTTAAACGTGCGCGTAAAGGATAAAAGGGCGATCGTCGCCGACGAGTCCGTGCGCGCGGCGGTCAGGCGCGAGGAAGAGCGGCTGGGCGGCGGAAGGATATTGCTTCGCGCTTCGGGGACCGAGCCGCTTGTGCGGGTGCTAGTGGAGGGGGAAAACGCCGCCGCCTGCGAGCGTGCGTTGATAAAAATGGAGACCGCTTTGCACGAGGCGGACTGCGCGTCGGGGGATTCTCACGGCGCGGTGTAACCGCGCCTCAGAATGACGGGTAGGGCGGACTGCGTAGGGTGGGATTCTTCGCCCCGTGAAGGGGCTCGGAATGACAGGGGGCATGAGATTCCCGCGGTCGCTGCGCTCCCTCTGAATGACAGTGAGAGGCGGTTTTTTCTTGTCATTCTGAGGGGCGGAGCCCCGAAAGAATCTCATAAGAAAAACCCCGCGGCTGCGATAACAGCCGCGGGGTTTGCAAATGCTTTAATTTTCGTGCCATTCGGGGGGCGGGAGGACCTCCGCCGATTTTGCTTCGCGCTTATAAGACCATTTCAGACAGACGGGCGTTGCGATGGACGAGATCAAAATGATCAGAATCACAAAGGGGAAAACCGCGGGATTGACCAGTCCGTTCTGCACGCCCTTTTCGGTGCAGATGAGCACGACCTCCGCGCGCACCATCATGCCCAGCCCCACGCGGAAAGAATCGCGCCAGGAGTATTTGCACAGCTTTGCGCCCGTCCCGCAGCCAAGCAGTTTTCCGAGAAGCGCGGCGATGACGAATACGATTCCGAACGCTAAAATCTGCACGCTGATTTGCGAAAAGTATTCGATATTCGCAATGCCGATATTCGCAAAGAAAATGGGAGAGAAGAACAGATAGCCCATCGTATCGACCTTCGATTCCACGTAAGGCGTTTCTGAAAGCGTTCCGCCGAGCAGGATCCCCGCGAGATACGCGCCCGTGATGTCCGCCACGCCGAAGAGCTCTTCCGCGGCGTACGCGTAAACGAAGCACGCGGCAAGCGAAATGATGGGCACGCGGCGGTTATGGGGCGCGCGGCGTTCCATTAAGTCGAAGAGCTTGCGCAGTCCCACGCCGAGGGCGATCGCCGCGACGAAGAACACGACGATTTTAATGACGACCATTCCCGCATTGGGTGAAAACCATTTCCAGCCGACCTCCTCCGCGCCGCCCGAGGAAAAGCCCGTGAGCACGGAAAGAATCACGATGCCGATCACGTCGTCGATAATGGCGGCGGAGATGATAGAGGCGCCCACCTTGGAGTCGAGCCTGCCCAGCTCCTTTAACACCGCCACCGTAACGGAGACGGAGGTCGCCGTTAAGATCGCGCCGTAAAACAGATTGGAAAGCACGTTCGCAAAGCCGAAAAAGAGCGAGGCGACCAGCCAGCCCAGCAGCATGGGGACGGCGACGCCGAACGCGGTGATCACAACGGAGGCGACTCCCGTCTGTTTCAGCTTTTTCAGATCCGTTCCCAGCCCTGCGGAAAACATGATGAGCACCACGCCGATTTTGCTCATGACCGAAAGGACGAAGTTTACGTCCTCGGAGAAAAAGGCGTGCTGCAGCGGCGCCCACGGAATAAATTTCAGCAGCCCGATCAAAACGCCCGCGATCAGCATTCCGATAACGGCGGGCATTCCGCATTTGTGCGCGCCCAGTCCCATCAGCTTGGAAAGCAGCAAGATAAGGGCGAGGGGCAGCAGCAATTCGAAAGGTTCCATATTTTATCCTTCTTTTATCCGTCCGCCCGAATTACGGGGGATGGAAGTACGATCTTACATAATTATAGTCTTTTTTTCGGAGAAAGCAACTGTTTTGCGCCGTGTTTTGCAGATATTGTTCCGTTACATTTTATGAGAAATTTTTTCCGTTCGCCCGCGAATGCTTGTATTTTAAAAACGATTATGGTATAATATCGGAAAATGAAATCTCAAACGGCGCCCGTTTCCGCGGAACGGGCAAAACAATTAAATCCCGTCGTGCTCGCGTTTGTGGGCGACGCCGTGTATTCGCTGTACGTACGGGAGCGCCTTGTACTTTCGGGGACGTGCAAGCCCGCGGAGCTGAACAAGCTTACAAGCGCGGTTGTGTCCGCGCACGGGCAGAGCGGCGACGTGGAGCGCCTGTTGCCTCTCCTTACCGAAGAGGAGGCGGAAATTTACCGCCGCGGGCGCAACGCAAAAAAGCCATCCAAAAGCAAAAACGCTTCGGTGTGCGACTACGCGCGCTCCACGGGGTTCGAGGCGGTGGCGGGATATTTGTATTTAACGGGACGGACGGAACGCTTGCAGGAGCTGTTCTTTCCCGAAGAGGAGAGGGGCGAATGAAAACCGAGGGACGCAACGCCGTTTTAGAGCTTTTGAAAACGGACAAGACGGTGGATAAAATTTTGCTGGAACGGGGCGCGCAGGGCGTGCTGGGGAAAATTTTCGCAGAAGCCCGCAAAAAAAATATCCGCGTGCAGTTCGTCGAGCGCGCCGCGCTCGATCGGGAAAGCCCGCAAAAGCGCCACCAGGGCGTGATCGCTTTTACCACCGATTTTGTGTATTCCGACTTGTACGAGCTGACGGGCGGTGACGAAAGCCTGATCGTGCTTTGCGACGGGATCGAGGACGTGCACAATTTAGGCAGTATTCTCCGCGTGGCGGAGTGCGCGGGCGCGGACGGCGTGGTAATCCCCAATGCCAAGGGCGCGAGCGTGACCGAGGCGGTCGTCCGCATTTCGGCGGGGGCGGCGGAGCATATCAAGGTTGCCAAGGTCCCCTCGCTGAACCATGCGATCGACGAGCTGAAAAAGCTGGGCTATTGGGTATACGCCTTGGAAGCGGGGGGAGAGCTCATTTACTCCGAACGCCTTACGGGCAAAATCGTTCTTGTAGTGGGGGGAGAGGACAGCGGCGTAAAACGGCTCACGCGCGAAAAGTGCGACAAAACGCTCTCCATTCCGCTGTTCGGAAAAGTGAATTCGCTGAACGCTTCCGTCGCGCTCGGCATTGCGGTATACGAGGTCGTTCGTGCACGAACGGGCGCGTGAAAGCGACGAATCGCTGGTAGAGCGGGCGCAGGGCGGAGACGGAACCGCCACGGACGAGCTGCTGCTCCGCCATAAGAGCGAGGTGCGCGCGCTTGCCCGCCGTTATTTTTTGGCGGGGGGCGAAACGGAGGATCTGGTGCAGGAGGGCATGATTGGGCTGTTCTTCGCCATAGACGGCTACAATCCCGCGTCGGGCGTAAGCTTTAAAAACTTTTTCCGCCTGCTGGTGAAACGGCGGATATACGACGCGGTGCGCGCCACCTCCAAAAAGAGCGCGCCGCCGCCCGGGAACGTGCTGCTGTTCGACCCTTCGGAGACGGACTTTATCGACGGGAGCGCCACGCCCGAGGAGTCGCTGCTTGTGACCGAGCAGAACGCGGAATTCCGCAGAGGGCTCGCAAGGGAGCTTTCGGACTTCGAGTTCCGCGTCGTGATCATGTATCTGGACGGCATGAGCTACGCGGAGATCTGCGAGGCGACGGGAAGAGACGTAAAGAGCGTGGACAACGCGCTGGCGCGTTCCAAGCGCAAGCTGAAAGCCTTGCAGCGAACCAAAGAAAACCAATAAGGAGACGGTATGCCGCATTTATCGCTTTACCGCAAATTCCGCCCCGACACCTTCGACAAGATGGTACGGCAGGAGCACGTGGTACGCATTTTAAAAAATCAGATCACGGGCGGGTCCGTAGGGCACGCCTATCTCTTCTGCGGTCCCCGCGGAACGGGCAAGACGAGCATCGCCCGCATTTTCGCCCGCGCCGTAAACTGCGAGCAGCCTCGAGAGGGCTCGCCCTGCGGCGTTTGCGGCACCTGCCGCGCCTTAGCGGAGGGCTCGCTCGACGTGACCGAGATCGACGCCGCCTCCAACAACGGCGTGAACGAAATGCGCGAGCTGCGCGAAAAAGTGCAGTATCCGCCCGTTTCGGGAAGATACAAGGTGTATATCATCGACGAGGTGCATATGCTTACGGACAGCGCGTTCAACGCCCTGTTAAAAACGTTGGAGGAGCCGCCCGCGCACGCCGTTTTCGTGCTCGCCACCACCGAGCCGCAGAAAATTCCCGCAACCATTCTTTCCCGCTGCATGCGGCTGGACTTTAAGCTCATTCCCGAAGAGGATCTCGAAGCGCATTTAAAGCGGATTCTGGACGAAATCGGCAAGCCGTACGAGGAAGCGGCGGTCGCCGCGATCGCCCGCGCGGGCGCGGGGAGCGATCGGGATATGCTCTCCATTGCCGAAATGTGCATCGCCTACTCGGAGAAGCTGACCTACGCGAGCGTGAACGAGGTGCTCGGGGCGGCGGACTTCCGCGAGACGGGCGCGCTCGTCTCCGCGCTGCTGAACGCAGACGGCGGAGAGGCGCTCTCGCTTACCGAAAAAATTCTTGCCGAGGGAAAGTCCGTCGGCGTGCTCTGTAAGGATATCCTGCGCTTTTTAAATCAGGTCGCCGTTGCCAAAACGTGCAAAAATGCCGAAAAGCTGTTGTTTTTGCCCAAGGATCTGTTCCGCGCCGTCTCTTCGGTGGCAGAACAGAGCGAGGGTGCGGCGATCTTGCGCGCGACGGAGATTTTCGCCAGGCTCGAGCCCGAGCTGCGGTACGCCACTTCCCCGAGGATCTGTCTGGAAACGGCGGTGCTGCGCACCGCGACGCCCGCGGCGGAGCTGAGCATGGACGCGCTGCTCGTCCGCGTGAGCGAGCTGGAAAAAAAGCTTGCCGCCGCAGGGGCGGGCGCTTTGCTTTCCGCGCCCGCGCCGAAAAAGGAGAGCAAGCCGAGCCGAGCGCCCGAAAGGGAATTGCCGCCCCCGCCCGAAGAGGACGACGCGTTTGCGTTCCCGCCCGCCGAGCCCGTCTATTTCGACGAGCCTTACCCTCCGCAGGAGGAGCCCGTGCGGCGGGAAAAGTCCGTTCCCCGTCCCGCGCCCGCGTTAAAGGCGGCGCCGATTTCCGAGCCCGACCCGTTCTCGGCGAATCAAACCGCGCCCGTTGCGGCTTCGGGCGGAAAGGAGTCGGCGGAGGTCGCGTTCGGCAGGTTTATCAAAGCGCTCCGCAAGACGAGCCGTAACGGCGTGCTCTTTACCATGTGCGCCGACCTTGTCGCCTCCTACGAGGGGGAAAAGCTGGTGCTCGAAACGGAGAGCGAGACGATATTCCGCTCGCTCTCGCGCGAGGATCACCGCGCGATCATGCAAAGCGCGTTTGCTCTGGCGGGCGTCGCCGAGTTCGAGGTGCGCAAAAAGGGAGCGGACGCGCCCAAAGAGCGGGACGGGATCGAGCAGCTGAAACGCGATTTTTCGGGATATCCCGTCGAAGTGAAATAAACGCTGAATAAGGAGTAAGAATATGGCAGGATTCAACAAAGGCGGCATGGGCGGAGCGGGTATGCAGAACCTCATGAAGCAGGCGCAGAAGATGCAGGAAGAGATGCAGGAGACGGAAAAGCTGCTCGACGAGTGGGAGATCGTGGGCACCGCGGGCGGGGAAGCCGTCGTCGTATACATGAACGCGAAAAAAATCATCGACGGGATCGAGATCGACAAATCGGTGATCGACCCCGACGACGAGGAGATGCTCGAGGATCTGATTATGGCTGCGGTGCTCGACGGCTACAAGAAGGCGGACGAGGTTTATAAAGAAAAGATGGGCAAGTTCGGCGGCATGGGCGGTCTCGGGGGAGGGCTGCTGTAAGTGGAGATCTTTATCGAACCGATCGGAAAGCTGATCAACGAATTTTCCAAGCTTCCCGGCGTGGGCAAAAAGACGGCGCAAAGATACGCCTACCGCGTGATCTCCATGACGGACGAGGAGGTGAACGCGTTCGCCGCCGCGCTCGTCGGGGTAAAAAAGCGCGTGCGCTTTTGCAAGGTATGCGGGAATTTTACCGAAAGCGAGGTGTGCGGCATCTGCAAAACCCGCGATCCCGCCGTCATTTGCGTGGTGAAAGAGCCCAAAGACGTTATCGCGCTGGAAAAGCTGCACGAATTCAAGGGCGTTTATCACGTGCTGCACGGGGTGATAGACCCCATGAATGGCATATCTCCCAACGACATTAAGGTGAAAGAGCTCCTTGCGCGCGTGGGCGAGGGCAACGTGAAAGAGGTGATCATGGCGACCAATCCGGACGTGGAGGGGGAGGCGACCGCCATGTATATCGCAAAGTTGTTAAAGCCGCTCGGGATCACCGTTACTCGCCTATCCCGCGGGATCCCCATCGGCTCGGAGCTGGAATATACGGACGAGGTCACGCTGTCTCGCGCGTTCATCGAACGGAAAGAAATTTAAAAAGCGAGGTTATTATGAAAATATCCGTACTCGGCTGCGGCAGATGGGGTTCGTTTATCGCCTGGTATTTGTCCCGTCAGGGAAACGAGGTGACCTCCTGGGGACCGGGCGAGAGCTATTCTTACCAGATATTAAAACAGACGGGCAGAAACGAATACGTCGAGCTCGATAAAAAAATTACGCTCACCTGCGATTTGGAGCAGGCGGTGACGGGCGCGGAGCTCATCGTAATTTCGATCAGCGCGCAGGGTTTGCGCGGATTTATGGAAAAAATCGTACGCTATCCCGTCGCGGAGAAAACGTTCGTGCTCTGCATGAAGGGGATCGAGGTGGAAACGGGCAAGCGCCTTTCCGAAGTACTTACGGAAAGCGGGATCTCTCCCCGCAATATCGCCGTCTGGGTGGGACCCGGGCACATTCAGAGCTTTGTGCAATGTATTCCCAACTGCATGGTAATCGACTCGGAAAACGAGGCGCTGAAAATCGAACTGGTGGAACGCTTTAAAAGCGACCTGATACGGTTTTATTACGGAAATGATTTGCTCGGCACCGAGATCGGCGCGGCGGCTAAAAACGTAATGGGCATCGCTGCGGGCGTGCTCGACGTCGTCTGCCCGCCCTTAAAGGGACCGCTCATGTCGCGCGGCGCGCGAGAGGTGGCGCGCCTCATTAAGGCGATGGGCGGGAACGAGCTTTCCGCTTACGGGCTGGCGCACCTCGGCGATTACGAAACCACGCTGTTTTCGCCCTATTCGCATAATCGGCAGTTCGGCGAATCGCTCGCCAAGGGGCAGCGCTTCGACCGTCTGGCGGAGGGCGTCGCCACATCTAAGGCGATGTTCCTGCTGGGGCAGAAATATCGGGTAGAGCTGCCCATTACGCAGGCGGTGTACGAGGTCTGCTACGGCGAGGGCGACGACGAACGGCGCTGCAAAGAGGCGATCGGGAGCCTGTTCTCCCGCCGCACCCGCGCGGAAATCGAATGAGCTTGCCTGCGAAATCAAGGAAACGGGGATAAAATGAAGCTGATTTTATGCTGCGATTACGGCTTGGACGACGCTGCGGCGACGGTGGACGCGCTCGCCCATGCCGAAGAGGACGGATATTCGGAAGTCGTGCTTGTCGCCGTCGGCGGAAACGTTCCCGCCGAAGTTTCGCTTCGGAATGCGAAAAAGCTGCTTGCTGCGCTGCCGTTTTCCTATCCGTCGGCGACGGTTGTCGATACGACGGCGGAAGCGCAGCCGAGCGATTATTTAAATCTGATTCACGGAGAGGACGGCATGGGGGATCTCTTTGCGGAGGCTCCCGCGTCCGCCGTGTCCGCGGTCGCGTTTGACCAATGGCTGAATACGTTTTCGGGCGAGTACACGCTGTTGAGCCTCGGTCCCATGACGCTCGTGCCCCGTATTCTGGCTTGCGGCGACTGTAAAAAATTTGTGTTTATGGGCGGGAATATTGCGGAGATCCCCAATTTTAACGGATACGAATTCAACCACGCGCTCGATCGCCGAGCCTTTGCCGAAACGGTAAAAAAATACCCGCACGTTGCCGTTACAATGGATACTTGCAGAAATAAGCTGTTTAACGTGCAAAAGCGCGGTGTGAAGGACGGCGGACTGATACGAACAATCGTAAACCGCTCGAGAGAATTAACGTTTCGCTCGGGCGAAAAGGGGTGCTATATCTGGGACGATATCGCCGTAAAGGTTTTGCGTCATCCCGACTGGTTTAAAATGCAAACGGCGAAGGATAGAGACGGGAACCTTTTAACCGTTGCACACTATACGCATAATTTGCCTTACGACGAGATTGTTGAAAGTTAGTTTTAATAAAATAAAAAACGAACGGTTGTTCCCGTTCGTTTTTTTGGTGCGGACGACAAGATTTGAACTTGCACGGTTGCCCATTGGATTCTAAGTCCAACGCGTCTGCCATTCCGCCACGTCCGCAAGGGATATCAAGTTAAAAAGTCCGGAATGGCGCTGCGCGTTGGACTTTTATAGGGCTCCCGAAAAAAGACGAAGTGTTTTTTGGGAAGAGGAGCGGCAACGCAGTAGTGCTTTCCGCTTGCGTAAGCGAGCGGTGCAAAACGGAGTTTGCCGCGACGAGCGTCTGCCGTTTAGCCGCGTCTGCAAAAGTAAAAACAAAACCCCACATATTGGCGCACAAATGTCGTAACAGACGGCACAATATATAGGGTTTTATGGTGGGGACGACAGAACTCGAATCTGTGACCTTTTGCATGTCAAGCAAACGCTCTAACCAACTGAGCTACGCCCCCGTAAATCAGCTTTATTATCATAACTTAATTTTTTTGTCTTGTCAACACTTTCTTTGCAAGGAATACAAAATTTTTTTAAAAAAGTTTTTAAAGCCTTGTCATTCTGAGAGAGCGGAGCGACCGAAAGGATCTGCTTTTGTCATTCTAAGCGAAGCGAAAGAATCCCACGGGGGGAAAGAAGAACATAATAAAAAATAAAAACACACAATATATTGTATATAAGAGGTTAGGCAAAGGGAATTAAAAGAAAATCGACAAAAAATGTTGAAAAAAATTTAAGATTGTGTTACAGTATTACTGTATCGGTGTAAGTATATACTGGCAGTGCAGAGATTCTCACGGCACGGCTGTGCCGTGCCTCAGAATGACAGATGGGGCGTTCCCTTGTCATTCTAAGCGGAGTCGAGCCACACTCTTGTCATTCAGAGGGAGCGGAGCGACCGAAAGAATCTTATTGCGTGAAAGCGGAGATTCTCACGGCACGGCTGTGCCGTGCCTCAGAATGACAGATGGGGCGTTCTCTTGTCATTCAGAGCGTAGCGAAAGAATCTAATAAAAAAATACAGCGAAAAGAGGAAAATAGATATGCAAAAGGGAATGAAAAAAGAAACGCGGGGGGGGTACAATAAAAGTACTTTCTTTATAAAGTTATTTTCTATCCTTTTTCTTTGCACGGCGATAATCGGCGGTGCCTTTTTTGTATTTCCTCTTAGTAATAAAAATGTAAGTGCTACAAGTACTCCTATAACGGATTCTACCGCAACCGTAAGCGGTGGCGATTTATGGAAAGATGGGCATATTGACAGTGCAATACTTGAAAAAATAATAAAGCAAGTTACTAATGATAATAACGTTAATGAATCAAGTTTAAAAAATTATGCGGCAAACAAGATTACAGCAGATATTATGCATAATAGTACGGCAGGGGGCAAAAGTGCCGCCAAGGAAGTTACATTTAAATTTGGCGGAGAATATTGGCAAGCTGTTTATCTTTCTGCGGCGGATAATAACTTTGATACAAATGGAAAGGCTTGTGGAACAGATAATCTCATAAATGGTTCTCCTACAAAAAAGGGTGACGCAATTTTAACAATTATGCTTGCCTATAACACTGAAACCGTGCAGTGGAACAAATGGGCAGAAAATAATTTTGATAGAAATTATCCTAGTACGATGTACAGTACGAGTTATATTCGTAATGTCGTTTTGAATGTAAATGATTCGTGTGGATATTCTGAATCGAGTACCGCTACTAAATTAACAAATTTGGGGCAGAACGAAAGCAATCGTTTTGCTAAATTTACTATGTCTACAATTGGAGGAGAAGAGAATAAGTTAATAAATTATATCGCTAAACCTGCACAAATGAAATGGCAAGAAGTTGAATCGACACCTAATTATACGACTTTGCCTTATTATTATTTTAATGAGGCATATGGTACACCAACAAAAGGTGCATGGCATACACCATCAAATGCAAATAAACTGGTGAATAAACAGAATTATAACGATTGGGCTAACGATTTGATTTGGATTCCAAGTTTAGGTGAAACTGGACATGGTAACGATACGAACGGGGTATGGAAAATTCCATATAATAATAGGGCAAATAGTGTAGTAACTTGGACAAGAACAGGAGAATATAATAGCGCATCGAATTTAACAAAACTTGGTGGAAGTAACGTTCCTGCAAATGAAAAACTTAGTTACCGTCCTGCTTTACATTTAAATCTGTCAGCTGCATTTAATTCCATTTCTGCGGACGATGTCAATACAGAGTATAACGGGCAGAAACAGACGATAGATACGCTTGTGAGTTGGTATGATCCGGCTGTAATGGCGGTAACGGAAGTAGACGGCAATTTTACGGACGTGGGAGCTCACACGGTAAAGGTAAC
>CAJUOP010000009.1 GCA_910588465.1 uncultured Christensenellaceae bacterium
TCCGAACACAGAAGTTAAGCTCTCTTACGCCCAAAGTACTTAGCCCACCAAGGCTCGGGAGGATAGGTAGTTGCCGCCTTTCACACAAAACCCACTTAGCGTAAACTAAGTGGGTTTTTCTTTAAAAATCATTTTTAAAAGTACGCAATATTTATGAGAAACTCCGCACAAAATCCGCTTGCAATCTTTTTCGTGCCGTGTTATACTCTATGTAAAAAAAGGTGAAACTATGACGGAAACCGAAAAAATGCTGGCGGGGAAAATTTACGATCCGAGCGACAAAGAGCTTGCCGAAATCCGTACGCGGGCGCACGTTCTGAGTAAGCGCTACAACGACACCGAAGAGACGGAATCGGAAAAGCGCACGGAAATTTTAGACGAGCTGCTTCCCAAACGGGGGGAGAATAATTTTTTACAGGGCCCCGTTTATTTCGATTACGGGAAATTTACACGAACGGGAAAGAATTTCTACGCCAACTTTAATTTAACGGTGCTTGACTGCTGTCCCGTAACCATCGGGAACGACGTTATGATGGGCCCGAACTGTTCGATTGTAACGCCCGTGCATCCGCTGCGCTATCAGGACAGGAACATGCGTCTTAAAGCGGACGGTTCCGCGTTTGACTACGAATACGCGAAGCCGATTACCATTGGCAACAACTGTTGGTTGGCGACGAACGTAACCGTTTGCGGCGGAGTGACCATAGGCGATGGCTGCGTGATCGGCGCAGGGAGCGTGGTAACGCGCGATATTCCAGCAAACAGCTTTGCTGCGGGAAATCCTTGCCGCGTAATACGCGCAATCACCGAACAAGACGCTATCGAATGGAAGAAAGAACTTTTTTAATGTTTTAAAAAACGGTTTCGAATTGTGCGGAAACGGGTATAAATAATTAATAAACGGAGGAACCAACATGTTAAACGATAAAATTGCTAAGCTTATCAACGAGCAGGTAAACAAAGAGCTGTATTCGGCATATCTCTATCTCGATTTTGCCAACTATTACGAGCAGGAGGGGCTGGACGGCTTCGCGCATTGGTATCAGGTGCAGGCGCAGGAAGAGCGCGACCACGCCATGATGATGCGCAGGTATCTGATCGACAACGGGATCCGCGTTACGTTCGGCGAAATCGCGCAGCCCGACAAAGCGCTTACGGAGCTTTCCGCGCCCTTAAAGGCGGGCTACGAGCACGAGCAGTACGTAACCTCGCTCATCAACAACATTTACGCCGAAGCGTTCGCGCTGAAAGATTTTAAAACCATGCAGTTTTTAGATTGGTTTATCAAGGAACAGGGCGAAGAGGAAAAGAATGCCGAGGACATGATTAAAAAGTTCGAGCTGTACGGATACGACGCAAAGGGCTTGTATGCGCTCAATCAGGAGCTGCTTGCGCGCGTGTACGTGCCGTCGGCTACCGGACCCGCCATGTAATAGATCATTGCAGAAAAAATAAAAGAGCCTTTCGGGGCTCTTTTATTTGTTTTTTGCAGTCCGTTATGTTATACTGTGTGCATGAATTTTTCGGACGATCTTATTTTGCTGAGTTTTCTCAACACCAAGCTGCGCGACGAATACGCTTCGCTCGACGAGCTTTGCAGGGACAATGACCTTTCGCGCGAGCAAACCGAGCAAAGACTTGCCGCGCTGGGCTATAATTACAGCGAAGAACAGAACCGATTTTTGTGAATTTAAGTTATCCACAGGCAAAATGTGGATATGTGGATAACGTGCGGAGGAAGGAATGTCTCAATACGATTTAATGAAGCTGTTTTCGCGGTACGACGGCGAGGTGAACGAAAGCGACTTTACGCCCGACGAGCTGGAAGAGTATCTTGCGTACGCAAAGGGCGAGGAGCAGCCGCTTTCCCCCGCCGAGTGGAAGGCGAAATATTTCGAATTTTACGACGACGTAAAGGATAAGTCGTTAAAAAAACAGGATTGGTAACGATGCGGAAGGACTACAAATATTTGATTTTCGACGCGGACCATACGCTGATCGACTTCGACGCGGGCGTGGAACGGGCGTTTCATAAGGCGCTTGCCGCAATCGGGCGGGACGAGCCCGCCGTTCTGCGCACCTGCGTAGACTTCGATAACGGAAACTGGGACAGGATAGGGCTTTCGGACGTGCATTCGCCCGAGGTTCAGGCGCGCTTTCACGAACTGTACCGCGCGCACGTGCGTGCGATTTTCGAGCATGCGGGCGCCGTTCACGGATTTTTGTCGCAGGCAAGGCAAACGGAAGAGACATTCAATCGCGAATTTTGCGCGCCCGCGCATTTTATCGAAGGGGCGCGGGAGACGGTGGAGAAGCTTTCTAAAAAGTATCGGATCTGCGTTGCGACGAACGGGCTTACCGACATGCAATACGGGCGGCTGGAACCGTTTGCACCCTATCTGTATCGCGTGTTCGTCTCCGAAGAGATGAACGCCATAAAGCCGAGCGGGGAATATTTCGATTATTTGTTAAAGGCGCTCGGCGCAAAAGCGCAGGAATGTCTGATGATCGGGGATTCCCTTTCAAGCGATATGGCGGGCGCGAACGCCGCGGGAATGGACCGCGTGTGGTTTAACCGCAGCCGCAGCGCCCTGCCCCGCGGCGTTAGCGTAACGGCGGAAATACACAAGATTGCGGAGCTGTTGCCCCTTTTGGAAGGCTGATTTTAAGCATATGCCGAAAAGTACGTAAATTTTTTAAGAAAAAATCCTATTTTTTTGCAAAACGCATAAAAAAACAGTTTACAAAAAAAATAATAACTAATATAATTTATTAGCCTTGTTTTTCGGTAAGCGGGAAACAAGCCGGAGGATACCATGGTTCGTTACATGAAATGTCCGCGTTGCGAGTTGAATTATATCGACGCGGAGAAGCAGGACTACTGCGACGTTTGTTTAAAAGAAATGAAAGGAATCCCGTCCGAGGCGGACGAGTTGGAAGAGGCGGAGGAGATTGCAACCGAGCTTTGCCCGATCTGCGGGGAGAATATGATGCGCGCGGGCGAGAAGATGTGCGACGAGTGCCGCAGAAAGGCGGATTACGAAGCGGAGGAGCCCGACCCCGAAAACGACGAGGACGACGAGTGGCGCAACTATCTCGAGGACGCCGACGACGAGCTGGATGCGGAGATCGGGGAAATCGACGAATCGTTCGAGGGCGAGTTCGAAGAGGAGGAGCCCGAAGAAGAGGAGTATGCCGAAGAGGAAGAAGAGGACCTCGAGTACGTGACCGGCGACGAGATTTACACACTGACCGACGACGATGACGACGAGGACGACGAAGGCGAAGGGGACGATTTTTAAGATAAGACGGGCGGCGGACACGGAGTGTGCGCCGCTTATTCTTTTGGATGCGCGGGGGAGAAGATGAGAGCGTGGGAAAAACTCGGAGCGGTTTGGAAGGGGTGGAAGAGGGCGGTTTCGCGTTACGACGATACGCATAATTTCACGTGCGATATCTGCGGGCGGGAGGTGTTCGGCGGAGAGCGCGTTTGCGCGCCCTGTAACGGCGCGCTGCCGTGGAACAACGGCGCCATGTGTCCGTTTTGCGGAAGAAGGACGGGGGAGCCGGGCGCGTGTCTGGACTGCAAGGAAAAACCGCTTGCCGTCGAAAAAGCGCGGTCTGTATTTACGCACGAGGGCGAGGCTGCCCGGCTGGTGCTGCGCTTTAAAAACGGCGGAAAGTATCTGTTTCGGACGGCGGCGGAGCTGCTCCTCCCGCTGATCGGGCGGGAATTTTCGCAGGCGGATACGATCGCGTTCGTACCCATGACGAAAAAGGACGAAAAGAAGAGGGGCTACAATCAGTCGCGCCTGCTTGCCGAACGGCTGAGCGAGCAAAGCGGGCTTCCGCTGTTAAACGCGGCGATCAAGCGAAAACAGACCTCTCCGCAGAAGTCGCTCGGGCGGAAGGAGCGGGAAAAGAATCTGGAAGGCTGCTTTCATATTACCGACCGCAAGGGAGTTAAGGACAAAAGCATTTTAATTATCGACGACACGCTCACTACGGGCGCGACCGCCTCCGCCCTTGCCGACGCGTTCAAGCGCGCGGGCGCAAAAACGGTATTTTTGCTTACGCTGACAAGCGTGCAAAAAAAGAATCCTTTCGGGATTCCGCCCGAGGAGGAGAACAAACAAAGGGCATAAACGGATTCAAAAAAACGACCTTGCGCAAAGGTCGTTTTTTGTCGTTAATCAATGATATTTTCGGGAGAGAACAACGGAGAACTGAAAAATTCCTGCAAAGTGATTCCCAGCCCGTCGCAGATGCCGTAAACGGTGGAAAGCTTCACGGTGGCGCTTCTCGTCATTGTAACAACGGTGGTGCGGGGAACGCCGCTTAAATTTGCCAAAGCGTTTACGGTAATTTGCCGTTCTTTCATAAGTTCCGTAATTCTCGCGTAAACTGCGTCTACTAATCTCATATAATGCCGCTCCCGTAATCGTCGTTTTGTCCGAAAGTTTTTTAATAATCGTTCGAAATTCCCAACAGATAATCGGAGGACACGCCGAAAATTTGCGTCAAACGAATCAGCGTATTAAAACTCGGTTCGCCCGTGCCGTTTTCGTATCGGAGATACGATTGCTGTTTTAAATTTAAAAGTGCGGCGATCTGCTGCTGCGTCATGCCCTTTTCCTGCCGCAATTCGCGCAACCGCTTTGCAAAATCCGTCATAATCACTGTTTTTATTTTACAGCAAAACGTTGTAAAAAGCAATCAAAAATAATAACAATCCCGTAAAAACAGACGGGTTCGACGGGCTTTTACGATATCCGCTTGCGTCGGATTTTTTCTTTTGTACGGAGTTGTCCTTATTCGCCGTCATAAATGCGGCTCGTCCGCAATATATTAAAGTAGCGGCGGGAAAGAAACGACCGAAAGCGGCAAGTTTCGCTAAAATATCGCAAAATCCACGCCCGAAAATATATTATCATATAGGTATCTTCATGCGGTTTTTTACCTTTCGGTTTCGTCATGCGGCGATCGTGGTCGCCATCTTAATTTCGCTTACGGCGGGGATCTTTTCCGCGAACGCGGCGGGGGCGGCGGAGGTGTATTGGAGCGGAACGGCGCCCCGCTCTCTGCCCATATACAACGTGGGCAGGGACGATAACAAAATAGCCATTTCCTTCGACTGCGCGTGGGGGACCGAGCACACGGACGCGATTTTGAAAAACCTTGCGGACGGGAAGGTGCGTGCCACCTGGTTCATGGTGCAGTTCTGGACGGAGAAATACCCCGACTACGTGAAAAAAATCGACGAGGCGGGACACGAGATCGGCACGCACAGCAAGACGCATTCCTATATGTCCAAGCAGAGCAAAACGGAGATCGAAGCGGAGCTTACCTCCTCTTCGGAGGCGATCACCGCCGTTACGGGAAAAAAAGTAGAGCTGTTCCGTCCGCCCTACGGCGACTATAACGACAACCTTATTAACACGGCGAACGCGATGGGCATTTATCCCATTCAGTGGGACGTCGATTCGCTCGACTGGAAAGACCTTTCCGCCGCGGACATTGCCGCGCGCATCGTCGAGCGGGTAAAGAGCGGTTCTATTATTCTTTGCCACAACAACGGACTGCACACGGCGGAGGCGCTCCCCATTTTAATTGATACGCTGCGCGCCAAGGGCTTCGAGTTTGTGCCCATCGGCGAGCTGATTTACAGAGAAAATTACAAGATCGACGCCACGGGCAAACAGATCCCGAACGCCGCGGCGTAAACGGATCGCTCATGAACAAAAACGAAAAGGAATTCGGAGGTACGGTTCTATGGATTACAATGCGGAGAAAAACAACAGAGTTTACTTCATGGGAGAAATCGTGTCGGAAGCGACGTTTTCACACGAGGTGTACGGAGAGGGCTTTTACGAATTTTTTGTGAAGGTGATGCGGCTTTCGGGTCAGGCGGACGTCTTGCCTGTGACCATTTCCGAACGGCTGATTCAGGGCAACGATTTAAAGATGGGCAGCACCATCTGCGCGCTCGGGCAATTCCGCAGCTATAACAAGCTGGAGGGCAACCGCTCTCGCTTGATGCTTACGGTGTTCGTGCGTGAAATTATGGACGTCGCCCCCGCAAAAAATCCCAACAGCATCGTGCTTTCGGGGTATATCTGCAAGCCACCCGTGTACCGCACGACGCCCTTTAACCGCGAAATAGCCGATTTGCTGGTGGCGGTAAACCGCGCCTATAACAAGTCCGACTATATTCCCTGTATCGCCTGGGGCAGAAACGCCCGTTTCGTGCAGAACTTAAAGGTGGGCGACAGGGTCGCGCTTTCGGGAAGAATTCAGAGCAGAGAATATCAAAAACGGCTTTCGGAAACGGACGTGGTCACCATGACCGCCTACGAGGTTTCGGTAAGCAAGCTTGCGGCGTTCGAGGACGGAGAAAATTTCGATCTGGACGGCGAGTTCGATTTGTATACCGTGCCTTCGGAAAGCTGCGGCTGAGTATCGAATTTGAACGAAAAAAGTATTTCATAATGAAAAAAACCGCGTCCCCGTTTTGCAAAACGGGGGCGCGGTTTGTTGTTTGAAACGAATCGCTAAATTTTTTTCTAAAAGCATTGATTTTTTATATGGTTTGTGATATACTTATTATGCCAAACAAACTTCATTTCATGCAATCACGGGATATTCTTTTATTATGCCCTTTTTTTGCCCATACTCTACTTACGGATTTGGTAAAAATGCAAATCCCCAGTAGAGTGTGTGCAGAATATCTGTGTTGCATTTGAGTTTGTTTGGCGACAATCGGGGGTTGCGTTTTTCGTGCGCTGACTTCGGTTGGCGCATTTTTTAATTTACGGAGGTATATTGTATGGGGACACGAAAGAAAGGGGCTGCCGAAGGGCAGACAAAGCAAAAGGCAAAGGGCTTCGGGCTGCGGCTGACGGCTGCGATCCTGTTTTTACTGATTGCAATCGCCATGGCGGCGAGCACGGTATATAATTACAGCACAAATTATTGCAGTACGTTTACGGGCTGGTTCGACAAGGCAAAAAAGCACGAATATATCAATTGTTATAATATCGAACGATTGACGACGGACAAGGAATACGAGAATGTGGAACTGATTGAAGTTTTCTCTTCCTATTACGGGGAAAAAGAAAAGCCGATTTACGCCACCGTGCGATATTACGTTTTGGAAGAAACGGAAGAGGAGTATGGCGAAGGGGAAAAACTTTACTATAAAGATACGTACTATTTATCGTCTGATAACACGGAGGAAACAACGTTAACCTTTGTCGGCGAGGAAGGGCTTCGGTTGTCGATCTCTTACGAAAACTGGCAGAACTACAAACAATTTCAGGAGTATAACGGCTGGCTGCACGGCGGCGGATATGTGATATTTCCTATCCTGGCGGTCTGCGCGGCAATTACCGCCCTGTTGGCGGCTTTGCAATTTGCCGGAGCGGTTGCGGGCAGAAAACACAAGTGGGGCAACGTGCTCAGCATGGTGATAGGCACAATCACCTTTTTCACGATTATCGGAATGTTTGCGCTGGCGGGCGGCGTGAAAGGCTTCGGGCAGCAGACAAAGGGCAAGCGCGAGGAGGCGGACGACGCGCCCGACGAGCGCGCCGAGCCAAACCCCGCCAAAGAGGATCCGAACGGCAAAACGCTTGCGAATTATCCCGTCGACTACGAAAACAAGCCGACCGTTTCTCAGGTGCTCGATTATGAAAATTCGAACAATATCGTCCTGCAAAACGAGGACGGCGAGTCCGCGGAATTCCGTCAGATATACGTCGGTATCTACCGCGACGAGCTGTATTTCGTGGCGGAAACGGCGGATATGAGCGAGGAAGAGGGCGGCGGCACGGTGTTGTTCCGCGTCGATTACGAGCAGGATAAGCTTGTAATGGATAACGACGAAGAGATTTACAACGCGCTTTACGAACAGTATCAGGCTGCGGAAAACGACGTGCAGTATGAAAAGAAGCAAATCACCCGTTCCGAGTTCAGGCTCGATCTGTACGACACCACCGTGGATGAAAAAACGTGGAAGGATTACAAAAAGACGGCGCCGCAGGACGAGCTCGCCGTCATCGCGATCGGTGCGAAATACCGCGTCGTGCACAGCAGAATTTTAAATATTATCTGTGCGCTGGGAATTCTCCTTTCTGTTCTGCTCCTCTTCCCGACGGGTGGTTATTCGCTGATCGCCTATCCCGTATTTGCCTTCCTTGCCACAAAGTCGATCAGATACGAGGATACGTACGGTCAGGCATACCGCAAGCTGAGCAAAGAAAACAAAGCTTACGTAGACGGCTTTTATCACAGCAATATCTGGTTAAAGGTGTTGGACGTAATGATCAAGCTGCCCATTTTCTACTTAACGATTCCCTATCAGGCGTTAATGCTGGCGATCGGGCTAATCGCTCCCAACTTTGTAATTTCCAAAAACGGAGTGCTTATTTCTCTGCCCCGGGGATTCGAAGCGGGGAATTTAAGCGCGGTCGGTAAGTATTACGGGAGCTTCAGCTTTAACGACTTTATCGACGAAGCGCTTGCAAACACGAAGAGCGCTTCTCCGAACAAGGAAGAGGAGGAAAGCAGCCCCACGGACGAGTATTACAGGCAGGACGAATATACCTATACCGACAGCCACGGCTACACGCAGACGATTTATACCGACAAGGGCGGGAAAGAGGCTTACGACGTCGGCGGGCATTACGTGGGGACGGTGAGCGGCGAGGGCGGAGAAAAGAAATTCAAGCCCGCGGGAACACTCAAGCGCGACAGAGAGGAGAAAGATAACTCCTCGAAAAAAGACGAAAACGATTCGGAATAATCATGAAAAACGCCCTCTCCTTTTAAGAGAGGGCGTTTCCGTTATAATGGAATGTACTTTTATTTGTGCTTGCATTGCAGGGTGGGTTCGTCGAAAACGTAGTTGATAACCGCCACCGTGCGCTGATTGTTGAACACGTACGCGGGAACCGGTTCGGCGGCGGTTTTAAAATTCGTAAGCGTATAGCCGTTGCTCTTTTCCAGATAAATTTCTCTCGCCGAAGCGTGCGCCACAACTTCGTCGGAAACGTATTCGCCCATAAACTTTTCGTCGGAGAGCCAACGGAGCGACACCTGAATTTCGAATTTTTCGGTGGAGGCTGCTCCCGTAAAGTCCTTTTTCGGGGTTACCGTGACGAACAAGTTTGTGTGGGAAGAAGCGGCGCTTGCCGTAATCGAAATATCGAACAGCTCGGTATAGGGGACGGAGTCTGCGGTCTGATTCATGGCAACCGTGATCGTATCCGTCCAGCCCGCGTAAACGGTGATATCCTCGGTAACGCGCGTGTCGTGAGCGGAAACCGTGCATGCCTTGTCGAGAAACCAGCCGTTAAAAAACCAATCGTCCCGCGTGGGGGCTTCAAACGAGTCTTTGCCCGAGATATAGTTTCCGAAGGGCGGCTCTACCTGTTTGGGCGCCGAGCCGTCCTGCAAGTCGAGCGTGACGACGGGTTTGCCGGGGGTGTTCGTGTCGCACCCCGTAAACGCAAAGGCGAGGGTCGCCGCGAGAAGTCCGACGGCACAAAGCGTTGCAAATTTTTTCATATTTTACCTCCTGATAACAACGCGTTTAAAACGCGATTTTTTCGGTAATGTATGCGATGACGCCTTCGGGCGAAAGGCGTTGCTGCTGCATGGTGTCTCTGTCGCGCAGCGTTACCGTGCCGTCCTGTAAGGAGTCGAAATCGACGGTAAGGCAGAAGGGGGTACCGATTTCGTCCTGCCTGCGGTAGCGCTTGCCGATGGAGCCTGCCTCGTCGTAGGTGACGGGAAAGAGCTTTCTCAGCCGTTCCCAAAGCTCGCGCGCCTGCGGGGCGAGATTCTTTTGCAGGGGCAGGATCGCCGCCTTGTATGCCGCGATTGCGGGGTGGAAATGCATCACGTTGCGCACTTCGCCGTTTTCGAGCGTCTCTTCGTCGTACGCTTCGGAGAGCACCGCCAGCATCAGCCGATCGGCGCCGATGGAATACTCCACCACGTACGGAATATAGCGTTCGCCGCTCACGGGGTCTACGTACGTGAGCGACTTGCCCGAATATTCCTGATGGCGCGAAAGGTCGTAATCGGTGCGGTTGTGAATGCCGTTCAGCTCGCTCCAGCCCATGGGGAAGTCGTACTGAATGTCGCACGCCTCCTTGGCGTAGTGGGCGAGCTTGTCGTGGTCTTTAAAGCGCAGGTGCTCCTTGTTAAAGCCGAGGTCGAGCAAAAACTGCCACGCGCGCTGTTTAAACGCGCGGTAATATTCCTCGTCCGTGCCTTCCTTGCAGAACCACTGGTGCTCCATCTGCTCGAACTCGATGGTGCGGAAGATGAAGTTGCCGGGGGTGATCTCGTTGCGGAACGCCTTTCCGATCTGCGCGATCCCGAAGGGGATCTTTGCACGGGTCGTGCGCTGCACGTTTAAAAAGTTTACGAATTCGCCCTGCGCCGTTTCGGGGCGAAGATATATTTTGTTCTGGCTCTCGTCCGTCACCCCGCGCGAGGTTTCGAACATCAAATTAAAGGTACGGATATTCGTCCAGTTGAATTTTCCGCAAACGGGACAGTTTACGCGGTGCTCCTGAATATACGCTTCCATTTCCGCGTTGGACATCGCGTCGGGATTCACCTTGCCCTTGCTGTGCGCCTCGATCAGCGTGTCCGCGCGGTGGCGGCTCTTGCATTCCTTGCAGTCCATTTTCGGGTCCGAAAAGGAGGTGGTGTGCCCGCTTGCTTCCCACACGCGCGAATTCATTAAAATCGCCGCGTCCACTCCGTAAGAGTTGTCGCTCTCCTGCACGAACCGCTTCCACCAGGCGCGCTTTACGTTGTTTTTAATTTCCACGCCGACGGGACCGTAATCCCACGTGTTGCCCATGCCGCCGTAAATTTCGCTGCCCGCAAAGATGATGCCGCGCGCCTTGCACAGCGCCACCAGCTTTTCCATCGTTACCGTTTTCCGTTCCATATCCGCCTCATTAAAAATGTTCGCAATATCTTATCAATATCTTATCACTCCGTAAAAATTCCGTCAAGCGTTTCGCGGAGGGTAAGTTTTCCCCCGCCGACTATTTTAAAAAATTTCATGCGAAAAAGTATCTTTTCTTTGGAAATTATGCTATAATAAAACGGAATTAACAAAAGCGGGGACGGCGCGCCGTCTTTGCGGAGGAATGCGTATGGCGGAAGCTGCAAATTTTATCGAACAGATCATCGACGCCGATTTGGCGGCGGGCAACGTGACGGCGGTGCAAACCCGCTTCCCGCCCGAGCCCAACGGCTATTTGCATATCGGACACGCGAAAAGTATGTTCGTGAATTTCGGCACGGCGGAAAAATACGGCGGAAAGTGTAATCTGTTTTTCGACGACACCAACCCCTCCAAGGAAAAGACGGAGTTTGTGGAAGCGATCAGGCGCGACATTTCGTGGCTGGGTTACCGTTGGGAAAAAGAGGTTTACGCCTCCGACTTTTTCGAGAAAATTTACGGCTATGCAGAGCAGCTGATCGCAGAGGGAAAGGCGTTCGTGTGCGATTTGTCCGCGGAGGAGATAAAGAACACGCGCGGCACGCTTACCGAGGCGGGCGAGGACAGCCCGTACAAAACCCGCTCCGTAGAGGAGAATTTAAAGCTATTCCGCGAAATGCGCGCGGGGAAATATCGGGACGGAGAAAAGTGTCTGCGCGCCAAAATCGACATGGCGTCGCCCAATCTCAATCTGCGCGATCCCGTTATTTACAGGATATTGCGCGCCGAGCACCACAGAACGGGAAATAAGTGGTGCGTGTACCCCATGTACGACTTTGCACACCCGATTTGCGATTATTTGCAGGGCGTGACGCACTCGCTGTGCACCCTCGAATTCGAGGATCACCGCCCGCTTTACGACTGGGTGGGAATCAACTTAGGCTTTGCACCCAAGCCCCGACAAATCGAGTTTGCGCGGTTGAACGTGACCAATCTTGTCATGAGCAAACGCTATTTAAAGAAGCTGGTTGAGGACGGCTATGTGCACGGGTGGGACGATCCGCGCATGCCCACGCTTACGGGGCTGAGAAACCGCGGCGTGCCTGCCGAGGCGATCCGCGACTTCTGCGCCCGCGCGGGCGTGGCGAAGGCGAATTCGGAGTGCGAGATCGGCTACTTCGAGGCGGTGATCCGCGACTACCTCAACAAGAACGCGCCCCGCGCCATGGCGGTGACCGAGCCGTTAAAGCTTACGATCACCAACTACGAGGGCAGTGAAGAAATTGACTTCGAAATCAATCAGACGGACGAAAACGCGGGAACGCGCAAAATTTCCTTCGGAAAAACGCTCTATATCGAACGCAGCGACTTTTCACTCGATCCGCCGCCCAAGTATCACCGTCTGAAAATCGGTGGCTACGCGCGGCTGAAAAACGCCTATATCGTGCGCTGCGACGAGGCGGTAACCGAGAACGGCGAGGTGACGGAAATCAAGTGCACGTACTTCCCCGAGTCGCGCAGCGGCGCGGACACGAGCGGGATCAAGGCAAAGGGCGTGCTGCACTGGGTGAACGCGGAAACGTGCGTAAGCGCGGTGCTCAAACAGTATTCGCATCTGTTAAAGGACGCCGAGTACGCGGGGCAGGATTTTTCCGAGCGCATGAACGAGAACAGTGAACGCGTGTTCGAGGTGAAAGCCGAGCCGTATTTGTTGCAGGCGGCGGAGGACACCGCGTTTCAGCTGATGAGAACGGGCTATTACAAGACGTGTCGGGAGGGGGAGAATCTCTGTCTTTCGGAAATCGTCTCGTTAAAGGATAATTTTAACAAATAATCTCAGGGAGTCAAAATAAGGAGGGAGCCGTGACGGGATTGTTACTGACGGACGTTATGCCAATCGCGATCGGCGCGGGCTGCGCGCTCGCGGCATTGTCGCTGATATACGGCATCTTTAAAAAGAGTTCGGAAATGAGCTGGACGTGCTGGGAAATTCTCGTGCTGTTTGCGCTCAGCTTCGTTCTTGATGCGGTGCGCGGAAGCGGATGGCTTGTCTTTTTGTGCGCCGCAGGCGGATTCTTTGCCGTAACGCTGCTGCTCCACTCGCTGGAATCCTTTTTAAAGGGCAAGCTGCGGGAGAGCGCGTCTTCGGGCGTGCGTATGCTCGATCGGGTTTTCGGTGCGGTAACGGCGCTTGTCGGGTTGGCGGTGTTCGTGCTTGCCGTCGGCGGGTTTGCGCTCTGCGTACTGAGCGATTGCGTCGGCATGGAAATCGCGCTGTTTCAAATGCCGATCTGGCAGGACTTTCTGGCAAAGCATATTCTGGATCTGACGCTCGTCGCGCTTTTGCTCGGCGCGTATAAGGGCGGCTTCCGTCTGGGGCTGTTAAAGGCGATATGGACGGTCGTGGGGATCGCAGCAACGGGCGGAGTGTTCGTCGGGGCGTTTCTCATGGCGACGAAGGTCGGATTTTTGGCGAACTTTTCGGGCACCGTCGCGGGCGCGTTAAAGGGCGTGGGCGAGGGCGTCGCGGCGATTGCGGGCACGCTCATCGTAACGCTGATTTGCTTCGTCGTACTCTTTTCGGTGCTGGCTCTTGTGTTCTCGCTCGTCAACTGGGCGGTAAAGCGGCTGAACCGCCACAAGCTGTTTAACGCGGTGGACGGGATCGTCCTGGCGGTGATCTTGTTTGCCGTTACCGTGCTTATGATAAGCGGGGCGCACTACGGTGTTTATACGTTGGCGCAGGGCGGCTTGTCGCTTCCCAACGGACTCGGCGAACAGCTTTCGGAATATTTCGTGCGCTTGGGCGAAATGTTTACCTCCTCGCCGCTGAGCCGAATTTTTTACGAATACAATCCTTTGCGGCTGCTGCTCGGCTGAGCACGCGCTTTCGGAGCGGTTTTCCGTATGTTCTTATAAAAATTGCGAACAATAAGAACGACGGAGAAAGAGAATGTTAGACGAACGCACGGGGATCCTTCTTCATAAACTGAACGAGCTTTGCGCGGGCGGCGGCTTCCGCATCGTGGAAGAGGACGAGCTCAGATCCTACTTTACGGGGAAAAACGGCGCGGACGGCGAGGACGTACGCGCCATGCTCGAATATCTTCGGACGGGCGGGTTTGTCGATTTGCAGTACGCGGAAGAGGGCGTTTATTGCGTGCGCACCCTGCCCGAAGCGCGGCGGTACGAAGAGGACGTCCGCGAGAGCCGCAGAGCGGAAACGCGCAGCCGCCGCACGGGGCTGCTTTTTTCGGCGGTCGGGGGATTTTTGGGCGCGCTTTTGGGTGCGGCGGTCGTGCTGGCGGTCTCTTTCGCGCTGTGAGGGATTATGATAAGCGATCAGCTCAACCGAAGGGAAAACGAAGTGATGGGCGCGATGTTCGCGCTTGCGGACGGGAAAGAACGCTTTCTTGCCGCGCCCTACGAAATTATCTCCATGCTGCCGCCCAAGGCGGATTACGACGAAGAGAAGCTCGAACGGATTCTGCACGCGTTGGAGCTGGACGGCTATTTCGAGCTGATCTCCTCAGAGCGGAAGGGCGAGCGCGTGTACGTGGTGCACATGAAGGAGGCGGGGCGCTCCTACCGCCGCAGCGACGCAAAACGCAAGCGGAGCTTGATGTTCCGCCTTGCGGTAACCGTGCTGTGCGGCGTGCTGTCCTTTCTCGTGGGCGTGATCCTAAAAAAAATATTCTCATAAACGTTTGACAATTTCAGGAAATTGCTCTATAATAGATACAAACGTTTGTTTGTGTCTGTTTTTTTACGGGAGGGAAAAGCCGTGGAACATTACGAATTTAAACTGCACGCGCCCTTTTCTCCTACGGGCGATCAGCCGCAGGCGATCAAAAAGCTTTCGGAGGGGGTCGAGGACGGGATCCGCACGCAGGTGCTCGTGGGGGTGACGGGGAGCGGAAAAACGTTCACGATGGCGAACGTGATAAAAAATGCGGGGCGACCCGCGCTCGTCATTGCGCACAACAAGACGCTTGCCGCGCAGCTGTGCAACGAGTTTCGGGAATTCTTCCCCGAAAACCGCGTGGAATACTTCGTGTCCTATTACGACTATTATCAGCCCGAAAGCTATATCCCCTCCACCGATACTTATATCGAGAAAGACCTCTCGATGAACGACGAGATTGACAAGCTGCGCAACGCCGCCACCTGCTCGCTGGGCGAGCGGGACGACGTGATCGTGGTTTCGTCCGTGTCCTGCATTTACGGCTTGGGCGCGCCCGAGGAGTTTTTCCGCCTGGGCATTTCGCTCCGTCCCGGTCAGGCGCTCGCGCGGGACGAGCTGCTGCGCAGGCTCGTCGAAATTCAGTATTCCCGCAATGATACCGACTTTAAACGCTCCACCTTCCGCGTGCGCGGCGACGTGGTGGAAATCTTTCCCGCCTCTAATTCGGAGGTGGCGATCCGCGCGGAGTTTTTCGGCGACGAGATAGAGGCGCTGGGCGAAATCGACGTGGTGACGGGAAAAATCGTTTCTCAGCTCAAACACGCGGTCGTATTTCCCGCCAGCCATTACGCAGTGGGAAGCGAGCGGCTGCAAAGCGCGCTGGCATTTATCGAGCAGGATATGCAGGGCGAGGTGAAGGCGTTCGAGGAAGCGGGCAAGCTGCTCGAAGCGCAGAGGCTGTCCCAGCGAACCGAACACGATTTGGAAATGATGCGCGAGATCGGCTATTGCTCGGGCGTGGAAAACTATTCCCGTTACTTCGACGGCAGAAATCCGGGCGAGCCGTCGTTTACCCTGCTCGACTATTTCCCCAAAAATTTTCTGGTATTTATCGACGAGAGCCACATGACCATTCCTCAGATCCGCGCCATGTATCACGGCGACTTGTCGCGCAAGACCAATCTGGTCGAATACGGCTTCCGCCTGAAATCGGCGTTCGATAACCGCCCTCTTACCTTCGAGGAGTTCGATGCGCGCGTGCCGCAGCTCATCTGCGTTTCGGCGACGCCCGCCCCCTACGAGCTGGGAGAGGCGGGGCAGGTGGTGGAGCAGCTCATCCGCCCCACGGGACTTTTGGACCCTCCCGTAACCGTAAAGCCCACGAAGGGACAGATCGACGATCTGCTCTCCGAAGTGCGCGAAACGGTGAAAGGAGGGGGGCGTGTCCTCGTTACCACCCTTACAAAGCGCATGGCGGAGAGCCTGACCGATTATTTAAAGGAAAATTCGGTCAAGGTGCGCTATATGCATTCGGACATCGACGCGCTGGAACGCATCGACATTGTGAACGGGTTGCGGTCGGGCGAGTTCGACGTGCTGTGCGGGATCAACCTGCTGCGCGAGGGGCTGGACTTGCCCGAGGTAAAGCTGGTCGCCATTCTCGACGCGGACAAGGAGGGCTTCTTGCGCAGCGAGACCTCGCTGGTGCAGACCATCGGGCGCGCCGCCCGTAACGCCGAGGGGCGCGTCATTATGTACGCCGACGAGATGACGGGCAGCATGGAGCGCGCGATTCGCGAGACGAACCGCCGCCGTGCCGTGCAGGAGGAATACAACAAAGCGCACGGCATCGTGCCCAGAACCATCGTAAAAGAGGTGAAATCGTCGCTTGCCATTACGGGCAAGGCGAAAAAGACGGACGATATTAAAATGAAGGATATCCCCGAGGAGATCGAAAAGCTGAAAGCTCTGATGAAGGTGGCTTCGGCGCAGTTGGACTTCGAGCGGGCGATCGAAATACGGGAAGCGATTGCGGAGCTGAGAAAGCGGCTTCGCAGATAGAGGAGGAAACGCAAATGAAAATCGCTGTCGATATCGACGATACGTTAAATATCGTCGACCGCCTGGGCAGGGCGGGCGCGTACATAGAGAAAAAGGGTCTGCCCTTTCGCGTAAAGGAGCCCGATTCCAACTTCTTTGTAAAGGTGTACGATTGGAAGTTAGAGGACGTGCTGGCGTTTATGCGCGACGGCGGGATTACCGCGTTTACGGATGCGCCCGCGCGTAAGGGCGCGAAGGAGGCGCTCGCGGGCTGGCGGGAAGCGGGGCACGAAGTGATCATTTTAACCGCGCGGTTAAAGGATTGGTTCGTGAATCCCGTAAACGTCTCCCGCGACTGGTTGGAAAAGCGGAAGATCCCCTACGATTCGATCGTGGCGGAAATAGCGGACAAGGGAACGTACTGCAAGGAACACGGGATTTCGGTGCTGGTGGACGACAATCTGGAAAATTGTCTGTCCGCGCAGAATTTGGGGGTATACGCCGTGCTCGCCGTGGGAAAACATAATATATCGCGCGCGCGGGAAATCAATTTCGGCGGTTCCAACTGGAAACAGATCGACGAAGCGGTGCGGTTTATCGCCGCGTCCTCACTGTCATTCTGAGCCCCCTTGCGGGGCGAAGAATCCTACAATACGTAAGTCAAACGACCATGGGATTCTTCACGTCGGGCTTACGCCCTCGTTCAGAATGACAAAAAAGTGAGACGGCGGATTTCAACACACAATACAAGGAAACGTTATGAAAGAAGAAATATACGTAAAAGGTGCAAAGGAAAACAACTTAAAAAACGTGGACGTGCATATTCCGCGCGGAACGCTTACCGTGTTTACGGGCGTTTCGGGAAGCGGCAAGAGCACGCTTGCGTTCGATACGATTTTCGCGGAGGGGCAGCGCAGATATATGGAGAGCCTCTCCTCGTACGCGCGGCAATTCCTCGGCATGATGGAAAAGCCGGACGTGGAGAGCATCGACGGGCTTTCTCCCGCCGTCTCCATCGACCAAAAGACGACCTCGCACAACCCCCGCTCCACGGTGGGCACGGTGACGGAGATTTATGATTATCTCCGTCTTTTATACGCGCGCGCGGGCACCCCGCACTGCCCGAAGTGCGGCAGGGAGATCCGCCGCCAGACGGTGGACGAGATCGCCGACCGCATTATGGAATATCCCGAGGGGAGCAAGATTTTTGTGAACGCGCCCGTCGTACGCGGCAGAAAGGGCGAGTTCGTAAAGGAGCTGCAGGGCTACCGCAAGAGCGGCTTTGCCCGCGTGAAGATCGACGGGATCGTTTACGATTTGCAGGAAGAAATTAAGCTTGAAAAGAACAACAAGCATACCGTGTCCGTGGTTGTGGACCGTTTGGTAGTAAAAGAGGGCATTTTAAAGCGGCTGACGGAGAGCGTGGAAACGGCGTTAAAGCTTGCCGACGGCTTGGTCACGGTGGACTGCAATGGCGAGGAAGCGCTGTTTTCCTCCCGCTATGCCTGTCCCGATTGCGGCATTTCCATCGAGGAGATCGAGCCGCGCCTGTTCTCCTTCAACACGCCGTGGGGGGCTTGTCCCGAGTGCTCGGGGCTGGGCTTTAAACAGTCGGTGGACGCCGACCTCATCTGCCCCGACCGCACCAAGACGCTGCGCGAGGGGGCGATCCGCATCAGCGGGTGGAATCTCGATTCGTCGTCCGTCACGCAGATGTATCTGGGCGCGCTGTCCCGCCATTACGGGTTTTCGCTGGACGTCCCCGTAAAGGAGCTGCCCGAGAACGTGTTCAACCTGTTAATGTACGGCAACGGCGGAGAAAAGATAGATCTGGAATACTCGACCAAATCATTCCACAGCACGTATAAGAGCGCGTGGGAGGGCTTCGTGAACAATTTGCAGCGGCGGTATACCCAAACGGGCTCGGTGAGCGTAAAGTGGGATATCGAGCGGTATATGCGCACGAGCGACTGCCCCGTTTGCCGCGGGAAGCGGCTGAAAAAGGAGGCGCTCGCGGTCACGGTGGGGGGCAAAAATATCGCCGATTTGTGCGATATGTCCGTAAGAGATATCTTCGCCTTTTTAGACGGGCTGTCGCTTACCTCTACCCAGCACGCGGTTGCGGACGTGATATTAAAGGAAATCAGAAGCCGCCTCGGGTTCTTGCAAAACGTGGGGCTGGAATATCTTACGCTTTCGCGCAGCGCCGCAACGCTTTCGGGCGGGGAGAGTCAGCGCATCCGCCTTGCCACGCAAATCGGCAGCGCGCTTTCGGGTGTGCTTTATATTCTGGACGAGCCGAGCATCGGGCTGCACCAGCGCGACAACGAAAAGCTGCTCAACTCGTTAAAGGGGCTGCGCGATTTAGGGAACACGCTCATCGTGGTGGAGCACGACGAGGACACCATGCGTGCCGCGGACTATCTGGTGGACGTGGGACCTCTGGCGGGAGTGCACGGGGGCGAGATCGTCGCGTGCGGCACGCAGCAGGATATTATGAACGAGCCGCGCTCGGTTACGGGCGATTATCTTTCGGGGCGGAGAAAAATCGAGGTGCCTGCGCAGAGGCGCAGTCCGGACGGCAGATGGTTCACCGTGACCGGTTGCCGCCAGAACAATTTAAAGGGTATTACGGCGAAAATTCCCGCGGGGCTCATCACCGCCGTTACGGGCGTGAGCGGCTCGGGCAAGTCCTCGCTGGTGAACGAAATTATTTATCCCGCGCTGGCGAACACGCTGAACGGCGCGCGCCTGCCCTTGGGCAAGAGCGGAGATTTTTCGGGCTTCGAGCACTTCGATAAGGTGATCCAGATCGACCAGTCGCCCATCGGCAGAACGCCGCGCTCCAACCCCGCCACCTATACGGGAGTGTTTTCCGCCATCCGCGAGCTGTTCGCGGCAACTCAGGACGCCAAGACCATGGGCTTTAAGGCGGGGCGGTTTTCCTTTAACGTGGCGGGCGGACGGTGCGAAAACTGTCAGGGCGACGGAATCATGAAAATCGAGATGCACTTCTTGCCCGACGTGTTCGTGCCCTGCGAGGTTTGCGGCGGCAAGCGGTATAACCGCGAAACGCTCGAAGTAAAATATAAGGGCAAGACCATCGCCGACGTGTTGGACATGACGGTGGAGGAGGCGTGCGGATTTTTTAAGAGCCTGCCTTCTGTCTATAACAAGATTTCCACGCTGTTCGAGGTCGGGCTGGGATATATTAAGCTGGGGCAGAGCTCCACCACTCTTTCGGGCGGAGAGGCGCAGCGGGTAAAGCTCGCCACCGAGCTCGCCAAGCGCTCCACGGGCAAAACGATTTATATTTTGGACGAACCGACTACGGGGCTTTCGAGCTTCGACGTGGATAAGCTCGTGCACATTCTGCTGCGCCTGCGCGAGAGCGGAAACACCGTGCTTGTCATCGAGCACAACCTCGACGTAATAAAGGTCGCCGATCATATCATCGACCTCGGACCCGAGGGCGGGGACGGCGGCGGAGAGATCCTTTGCACGGGCACGCCCGAAGAGATCGCGCGGGCGGAAAACAGTTACACGGGACGGTTCTTAAAAAAAATTTTATAAGCGCGTTGCGCGAAGGAAAATAAGTGAACGTAGAAATGCAAAAATTAGGCGCGGAGCATTCCGCGATACGGGAAATATTCGAGCAGGCGAACGCGCGCGCCCTGCAAATCGGCAGAGAGAACGTGTTCGACTTCTCGCTCGGAAATCCCAACGTGCCCGCGCCCGATTGCGTACAAGAGGAGCTGAAACGACTGGTGAGCGAAATGCCGCCCGAGCGGCTCCACGGCTATTCCTCGGCGGCGGGGCTGCCCGAGGTGCGCGAACGCGTGGCTGATTACTTGCGGGGCACGTTCGGCGCGAACGCGAGAGCAGAGCTTATCTATATGACCTGCGGCGCCTCCTCGTCGCTGACGGCAACGTTCGGCGGCATTTTAAACAGGGGAGAGGAGGTGCTTGTCCTCGCGCCCTACTTTCCCGAATATCGGGTGTTTATCTCGCAGGCGGGCGGGTTGATGAAGCCCGTGCGCACGGACGAAAATTTTCATATCGACGCGCAGGCGGTCGAGGCGGCGATCACCCCAAAAACGCGGGCGATCGTGGTGAACTCGCCCAACAACCCTTCGGGCGCGGTGTACGGGGCGGCGGAGCTGCAAGCGCTTTGCAAAGTGCTTTCGCGCAAGAGCGCGGAGTACGGCGCGCGCATTTTTCTGATCGCGGACGAACCTTACCGCGAGCTGACCTACGGCGCGGACGTGCCCTATCTCATGAACTTCTACGCGGACACGGTGGTGTGCTATTCCTTTTCCAAGTCCCTCTCGTTGGCGGGCGAAAGAATCGGGTTTGCGGCGGTCAACGCGGACATGGAGGGGGCAAAGGACGTGTTTGCCGCCATTTCGGGCGCGGCGCGGGCGGCGGGCTACGTGTGCGCGCCCACGCTCTTCCAGCGGGTTTGCGCGCACAGCCTGGGCAAGACGGGCGAGTTAAGCGTATACGGCGGCAACCGCACGCTTTTATACGGCGCGCTTGCGGACATGGGGTATGCGTGCAACAAGCCCGAGGGTGCGTTTTATTTGTTCGTAAAATCGCCCGAGCCCTCCGCGGCGGCGTTCTGCGCGCGGGCGAAAAAGTACGGTCTGTTTTTCGTCCCGTCCGACTCCTTCGGGGTGGAGGGGTACGCGCGTATTTCCTATTGCGTAAAGCGTGAGATGATCGAGCGGAGCCTTCCCGCATTCCGCGCGTTGGCAGAGGAATACGGGCTCGTAAAATAAATTCGTAAAAAAAATAAAACCCCCGCACGCCGATTGCGTGCGGGGGGGGCAAGGCGGTTGCGCCTTTACAATCCGAAACGGAAAGATACGAATTACGAGCGATATTATTTTGCTGTGCAAATATTTTCTTGTGACAAGCGATTTCTTACTCGGGTTGGAAAATTAGAGGGGGCGTGCGGGCGCGTTCTCCGTTTTTTTCCGAAATTTCCAAATTACGAATAGAAAAATTTTTCCTCCGCATAATGACAATATACGGAGGAAATTTTTATATGAAGGCTACGGGAATTGTAAGACGGATTGACGAGCTCGGCAGGGTGGTCATTCCCAAAGAGATAAGAAGAACGCTTCGGATTCGGGAAGGAGACCCGTTAGAGCTGTTTACCGACCGCGACGAGCTGATGTTAAAAAAGTATTCGCCCATTGCGTCGATCGAGCGGTTTGCGGAAGCGACCGCCAAGTCGCTGAACGAGCAGAGCGGATATCTTGCCGCAATTTGCGATACGGACGGTGTGCTCGCGGCGTTCGGTACCAATAAAAAGCTGTTTACGGGCAAGCGCGTTTCGGATAAAATGACCGAGGTGATGAACTCGCGCAGGTGCTACCTTGCCAATAAGGCGGAGGGAGGCGACGTGTTTCCCGTCGACGCGGAGAGCGGCGCGGAGATCACGGCGGAATTCGTGGTGCCCATCGTGTCGAACGGCGACTGTCTGGGCGCGGTGGTGCTGCTTTCGTTCGAAGAGGGCGCGCTTATGGATCCCGCGGCGGTCAAGCTTGCCCGTCTTACGGCGGACATCATCGCCAATCAGTTCGAGTAACGGCGTTCCACCGTACGGCGAAAGCCGTCGGTTACATAATGAAACACAAACGGTTTATTCGGAATATGGCGCTTTTAACGGCGGGGAGCTTTCTCGCCAAGGGGCTGGGCGCGCTCTACCGTATTCCGCTTACCAATCTTTTGGGCGGGTACGGCGCGGGGTTATATCAAATGGCGTACCCGTTTTTTTGCGTGCTGCTAACCTTTTCGTCGGCGGGGATCCCGAACGCCTTTTCGCGCATGATCGCCCGCGAAACCGCGCTGGGGCGGGAGAACGGCGGCACCGTAAGGGTGGCGTTAAAGCTGTTTGCGCTGCTGGGGCTGGCGGGCACGGCGCTCATGTGTCTGTTTGCGCCCTTTATGTGCGGCTTGCAGGGGGATAACAACCTGCTCCGCTGTTATTTCGCGCTGGCGCCCTCGGTATTCCTCGTGGCGCTCATCGCCGTGCTGCGCGGGTACTTTCAGGGCAAGAACGACATGAAGCCCACCGTCTTTTCCGAGCTGTTGGAGCAAATCGTAAAGGCGGGCGCGGGCACCGTTCTGGCGCTTCGGTTTTCGCATGATCCCGCCCGCGCCGTCGCGTATACGCTGCTTGCGGTCACGCTTTCGGAGGTCGCTGCGCTCGGTTATCTGCTTTTGCGCTATCGGCAGGAGCGGCGCCCCCGTTCGCTTGCGGTGAAAAAAGTTTCGGGCTCGGACATCTTCGGGGCGGCGTTCCCCGTAATGACCGCCAGCGCGCTGCTGCCCCTTTCGCAGACGGTGGACAGTATTTTGATCGTGCGCCTGCTCGCCCGCCGCACGTCGCGCGCGGTCACGCTGTACGGGCTGTTTTCGGGCGGGGCGCTCTCCCTCATCAATCTGCCCGCCTCCGTGTGCTACGGGCTTGCCGTGGCGGTCGTACCCGCCGTTTCCTCCTGCTTTGCGCGGGGCGAAGAGGAAGAGGGGCGGCGGCGCGCGCTTTACGCCCTGGCGCTTACCGTGGGGCTTGCCGCGCCCTGCGCCGCGGGGTTGTTCCTGTTCGCCCGTCCCATCGTGAGCCTGCTGTACTCCTCCCTTTCGGCGGCGGACGCGGAGCTGCTGGTCTCCGTTCTGCGGCTGACTTCCGTTTCGGCGGTGACGCTCGCCGCGGTCGATACGCTCTCCGCCTGCCTTACGGGAATGGGTAGGGCGAAGTATGCGGCGGGGGCGATGGCTTGCGCCGTCGCGGTAAAGTTCGCGTTGCAGCTATTGCTGGTGCCCTCGCTCTCGGTGGGCGGAGCGGCGATCGCGGCAAACGTCTGCTATCTGGTTGCTTTTTTCCTCGATTTGGTTTATACTGTAAAAAAATCGGTTGGAAGGAAAAAGAAACATGATTACGGTAATCGGCTTGGGGACGGAGAAGGACGGCTTCACGATGAAAGCGTGGAAGGCGTTGCAGAGGGCGGACAAGGTTCTGCTCCGCACGCAGTTCCCCTGTGCGGAAAGCTTAAAAGAAGCGGGGATCGCGTTTGACACGCTGGACGCGGTGTACGAAAAGAGCAGGAATTACGATACGCTCGCAAAGAATCTTGCGGCTGAGGTCGTGCGGCAAAGCGAGGGCTGCGAGCTGTGCTATTGCGTGGACGGCGGCGTTTCCGAGGACAGAGCGGCGCGGCTGCTGTTAAACAGAAAGGATGTGAAAGCGATCGACGGCGTAAGCAAAGGCGAACGGGCGGCGGCGCGGGCGCGCCTTACGGGCGCGTATCAGTCCGTTTCCGCGTTCGAGCTGAGCGGGAGGGAGCTTGCGCTTCCCCTCGTCGTTTACGACGTGGCGAGCCGCGAGATCGCGGGGGATATCAAGCTGCTGCTTGCCGAGCGGTTTGGCGACGAGGCGCCCGCGCTCTATCTGCACGGCGACGGGCAAAAGGAGATCCCCTTGTTCGAGGCGGACAGGCAGGAGGCGTACGGGGCGGAGACGGCGCTCGTCGTGTTCGATATGCCGCTTTTGCAAAAGAAGCGGTTCGGCTTTTCGGACGTCGTGGAAATATTGCGCCGCCTGCGTGCGCCCGACGGGTGTCCGTGGGACAGGGCGCAGACGCACGCGAGCATCCGCATCAACGCGTTGGAGGAGGCGTACGAGCTGGTCGACGCGATCGACCGAGGCGACCCCGACCGTATGCGCGAGGAGGCGGGCGACGTGCTGATGCAGGCGCTCTTCCATACGCTGATCGAGGAGGAGCGGGGCGCGTTTACCGTAACGGACGTTTTAAGCGAGCTGTGCGAAAAGCTCATCACCCGCCACACGCACGTGTTCGGGCAGGACAAGGCTTCGGGGGCGGACGGCGCGCTTTCGGTATGGGACAAAAACAAGATGGCGGAAAAGGGACAAAAGACGTACTCGGACGCGGTGAACGACGTGCCCGAATGCTTCCCCGCCTTGCTGCGCGCGCAGAAAATTGCCAAGCGGGTCTGCAAGGGCGGCTGGAATTTTACCTCGTTCGAAAAGAATCTGGACAAGCTTTACGAGGAAATCGACGAGCTGAAAGAGGCGGAAAAGTCGGGGAACAAATCGGCTGTCGCGGCGGAGCTGGGCGACATTTACATGACGCTCGCGCACGTGGCGCACGGGCTGGGAACGGATTCGGAGCAGGCGCTTTTGGACACGGTGAAAAAGGTTGCCGCGCGCTATAACGAATGGGAGAAGCTGGTGCTTGCGGACGGAAAGGACGTGCACGATCTTTCAGATGAAGAGTGGCTGTTCTACTATCGGAAAGCCAAAGCGGCGGTAAAGGCGTAAGCGCGTACCGATCGCGGACATGGTAGGTGCGTGCGAAAGAGAATAAACCGTATGTTACGGTACAATGCGGACATGGGCGGGGGATAAACGAAAACGGGCTTATGGAATACGATTTTTTACATAAACTGAATATCGCGGGCATGGGTACCGCGAACAACGTTTTTTTGGCGCCCCTTGCGGGGTATACAAACTATCCCTTCCGCCGTATGTGCGAGCGCTTGGGGGCGGGGCTTACCTTTACGGAAATGGTGAGCTGCAAGGGGCTTTTATACGGCAGCGAGGAAACGGAAAAGCTGCTCTATTGCGGAGACGAGCGCCCCAAGGCGGCGCAGATATTCGGGTGCGACCCCGCAATCATGCGCGCCGCGTGCGAGGGGGAGAAGCTGGCGCCCTTCGATCTTGTGGATATCAACATGGGCTGTCCCATGCCGAAGATCGTGCGCAACGGCGAGGGGAGCGCGCTGCTCGAAAATCTTCCGCTCGCCGAAAAGGTGATCGCGGAGTGCGCAAAGAGCGGAAAGCGGATCTCGGTAAAATTTCGTATCGGCGTAAACGGCAAGAAATTCGCCGCCGAGTTCGCCCGCCTGTGCGCGGGTGCGGGGGCGTGCATGATCACGGTGCACGGCAGAACGCGCGAGCAGGTGTATGCGGGCGCACCCGACTATGAGGAGATCGCCGCCGCCAAGCGCGCCGTTAAAATCCCCGTCATCGCGAACGGCGGGATTTGGTCGGACGAGGACGCCGTAAACACGCTTAACCGCACGGGGGCGGACGGGGTGATGATCGCCCGCGCCGCGCTCTACCGTCCGCAGGTGTTCTGCGACGTGACGGGAACGAAGCCCGTTCCCATGGCGGAGCTGTTTCCCGTTCAGTTAAAACAAACGCGCGCGCTGTACGGCGAGCGGTTCGCCTGCGTGTTTATGCGCAAGATGGCGGCGTTCTACATAAAGGGCAGGCGCGACTGCGCGGAATACCGGCGCAGGCTGTTTGCCGCGCAGACCTCGGACGAGGTGCTTGCTCTCGCCGAAGAGATTTTTAAAAATCGTTCTTAAATTTTAGGGGATTCTTCACTATCGTTCAGAATGACGTGGAAAAACAGAATGACGTAAAAAAGACAAAATTTTCCGCCCGCAAATACTTGACGGGCGCTTTTTTTTGTTCTATAATAAAACAAGCGTTTTAAAACAACCGTTTTCAAACAAGGAGGGAATCATGCCGCCGAAAGCGAAATTTACCAGAGAAGAGGTGATCGAAGCCGCACTCTCGATTTTGCGCGCCAAGGGACGGAGCGCGCTCACCGCGAGGGCGCTGGGCGAACGGCTGAACAGCTCCGCCCGCCCGATTTTTACGCTGTTTTCGGGAATGGACGAAATTTTAAAGGAAACGGAGCAAGCCGCGCGCAGGGTGTACGGCGAATACGTTTCCGCGGGGCTGAAGGAGAAGCTGCCCTTTAAGGGGGTGGGGCGGAGCTATCTGCGGTTTGCGCGGGAGGAGCCAAAGCTCTATCAATATCTGTTCATGCGCGAGGCGCAGGGGCTGCGCGCGGATCTGCTCCGCGAAATCGACGACAATTTCGCCGTGATTCTGCAATCGGTCACGGATGGCTACGGCTTGGATACAAAGAGCGCGGAGCGGCTCTATTTCCATTTGTGGATATACACGCAGGGCATCGCGTCGCTGATCGCTTCGCGCACGTGCGCGTTTACGGAAGAGGAAACGGACGAAATGCTGACGGAGGCGTTTATCGGATTTTTAATGAAGGCGAAAGGAGGACAAAAATGATCGCTGCGGAAAATATCGTAAAGAATTACGGCAGGGGCGAGGCGGCTTGCGCGGCGCTGAAGGGCGTTTCGCTCGAAATCGGCGCGGGGGAGTTCGCGGTCGTGCTGGGGCAGTCGGGCTCGGGCAAATCCACGCTGTTGTCCGTGCTCTCCGGCTTGGAGCGTCCCGACGGGGGTAAAGTGGTCTGCGGCGGCGAGGAGCTTACCGCCATGAACGAAAAGCAGCTCGCCGAATTCCGCAGGCGGGAGGTGGGGTTTGTGTTTCAGCAATATTTCCTGCTTCCGCACCTTACGGTGGAGGGCAACGTGCGCCTCTGCGCCGATCTGGTTAAGAATAAGGACTACGGCGAAATTATCCGCGCCGTGGGGCTGTGGGAAAAGCGTTCGCGCCGCCCTAAGGAGCTTTCGGGCGGGGAGCAGCAGCGGGTAAGCATTGCCCGCGCTCTCGCCAAAAAACCGAAGATTTTATTTATGGACGAACCGACGGGCGCGCTCGACGAGGAGACGGGGCGGAGCGTGCTCGATTTGCTGAGCAGGGCGCAGCAGGAACTGGGCTTTACCGCGGTGACGGTAACGCACAATCCGTCCATAGCGGAAATGGCGGATCGCGTCATCGTGATGAACAGCGGAAGGATCGGATCCGAACGCAAAAACGAAACCAAAAAATCTGCGTTCGAGATCGGGTGGTGATATGACGGTAAGCATCAAGGACGGATTTAAGTTGTTTGGCATTGCGGTGGTCGCGTGCTGCGCGGTGTTCGTGTGTACCTTCTTTTTAAACTATTATCTCGACGCGCTCGCCGTGCGCGGCGCGGTGGCTCCGGAAGCGCTTCCTCTTTACGAGGCTCAACTGCTCTCCGCAAAGCTGACATGTCTGATCTCGGGGCTGTGTCTGCTGCTTGTGGCGGCGGTGCTGGTTGCCTTTTACGTAAAGATCTATCTGGATTTTCACGCGAAACAGATCGGGATATTAAAGGCGCTCGGCTTGCCCGATTTTAAAATCGCGTTCGGCTTTTGGGTGTTCGGGCTCAGCGTGCTTGTCGGCTGCGCCGCGGGATTTGCGGGCGGGTATGCGTTCGCGCCCGTCATTTACGAGCAGATGGGCGGAGGGGGGCTTCCCGCAGTGCCTTTGCGCTTTCATGCCGAGCTGCTGTTTTGTCTGGTGATCCTGCCCTTTGCGTGCTTTTCGGCGTACGCGGTTTTGTATGCGTTTTTCAAATTGCGCGCCCCCGTGTCCGCGTTGCTGCGCGGGAAAGAGCAAAAAATAACCCTAAAACGTGCCCCGAAACGGGAACGTCCCTTTTTGCGCGAATTGTTTTCGCAGACGTTGGGCAGCCGTCCCGCGCTTGCGTTTTTCGTGGCGTTCGCATGCTTCTGCTTTTCCGCCATGCTGCAAATGTGCTTTGCCATGACCGAGCTGGCAAGCGAAACGATGGGGATCATGATGGGGGTCATGGGGGTGGTGCTGGCGGCGTGCTCGCTGCTGCTCGCCATGACGGCGCTCGTGCGGGGCAACGTCGAGACGATCGCCGTGATGCGCGCCTGCGGCTACGCCTTGAAGGATTACTGGGCGGCGGTGCTCGGCGGCTACCGCATTCCCGCCTATATCGGATTCGCGGCAGGCACGCTCTATCAGTACGGGCTGTTAAAGCTGATGACGGGGCTGGTGTTTTCGGGCGTGGAGGAGATGCCCGAGTATGCGTTCGACTTCGCCGTGTTCGGCGCGGTGCTCGCCGCGTTCGCCGTGCTGTTCGAGCTGACGCTGCTTATTTTTACGCTTTCGGCGCGAAAAGCCTCCGTGCGGGAGCTGATGGCGGAATAATTTTAAGGAAAGGGGCGCGGGCTTTCGCCCTAACGCGAAAGTGCAATTTGTAATATCCCCCCACCGCAAACGGTAAAACAAGGCGTGTAAGGCGATTTACGCGCCTTTTTTGCGTTTCGTGCGGCAAAATTCGACCGAAATTCAACAAAAATACTGTACATTTTTTTGCGGATATGCTATAATAAAGGAACAAAGATGGGTAAGAAACGGAGCAGAGGGCGGAACGCAGCAACCTGCAAACGAAAAGAGAAATAAAACGAAACGGCGAGGTTAATATGGCGGAAAAAGTAGAAGGCGTTTACGGCGCGGAACAAATACAGGTTCTCGACGGATTGGAGCATATCCGCAAGCGCCCGGGAATGTACATCAGTTCTACGGACGAGCGGGGCTTGCACCATCTGGTAAGCGAAGTAGTCGACAACTCGATCGACGAGGCGCTGGCGGGCTATTGCGACTGCGTAAACGTCACCGTGAATCGCGACGGCTCCTGCACGGTAGAGGACAATGGGCGCGGGATCCCCACGGCGATCCACCCCAAGGAGGGGATCTCTACCGTGGAAGTCGTCTTTACCAAGGTGAACGCGGGCGGCAAGTTCGGCGGCGATTCGGGCTACAAGGTTTCCAGTGGTCTGCACGGCGTGGGCGTGAAGGCGGTGAACGCGCTTTCAGAGTGGCTGGAAGCGGAGGTCTGCCAGAACGGTCACGTTTATAAGCAGGTATACAACCGCGGCGTGCCCCAGCGCCCCCTGCAAATTATCGGCGACACGCAAAAGACGGGAACGAAGGTGACCTTTTTCCCCGACGCGGAAATTTTCGAAACGATCGTATTCAAATACGAGACGTTGAAGGTCCGCTTAAAGGAGCTCGCCTTTTTAAACAAGGGATTAAAAATCACGCTCACTGACAACCGCGGCGAAACGCCCAAAACGGACAGCTTCTGCTACGAGGGCGGGATCCGCGAGCTGGTCGAGGAGATCAACCGCGCCAACAGCGTGCTCTTTCCCGAACCGCTTTATTTCGAAGCGCAGGAGGGAACCACGGTTTGCGAAATCGCGCTGCAATACAACGAGAGCTATAACGAGGTGATTTATTCTTACGCCAACAACGTAAACACCATCGACGGCGGAACGCATATCGAGGGCTTGAAGCTCGCGCTCACCAAGGTGATAAACGACGCAGGCAGAAAGCTGAATATATTAAAGGAGAGCGACAGGCTCACGGGCGAGGACGTGCGCGAGGGCATTACCGCCGTGGTTTCGGTTAAGCTGGAAAACGCACAGTTCGAATCGCAGACCAAGGACAAGCTGAACAACAGCTTTGTGCGCCCGTTCGTGAGCAAGTGCGTTGCCGAGCGGTTCGGCACGTATATCGAGGAACATCCCGCGGAGGCGCGCGAGCTGGTGCTGCGCTGCATTACGGCGCAAAAGGCGAGGGACGCCGCGCGCAACGCACGCGAGCTTACCCGCCGTAAGGGCGTGCTGGAAAGCACCACCCTTCCCGGAAAACTCGCCGACTGTTCGGACAAGCGCCCCGAGCTGTGCGAAATTTACATTGTAGAGGGCGACTCGGCAGGCGGAACGGCGAAGCAGGGACGGGACAGAAGATTTCAGGCGATTCTGCCTCTGCGCGGAAAGATTCTCAACGTGGAAAAGGTGCGCTTAAACCGCGTGCTCGAAAACAACGAGATCAAGGCGATGATCACCGCGTTCGGCTGCGGCATTTTGGACGACTTCGACGAGAGCAAGCTCCGTTACGACCGAATCATTTCCATGACCGATGCCGACGTAGACGGCGCGCATATCCGTATTCTGCTGTTAACCTTCCTCTTCCGCTATATGCGTCCCTTAATCGAGCACGGGCACGTGTATTCCGCCATGCCTCCGCTGTATAAAGCGAGCGTAAAGGGCAAGGAGGACGTGTATCTGTATTCGGAGGAGGAGAAAATCGCCTACGACGCGCTGAACAACAATAAGGTGGAATATCAGCGTTACAAGGGCTTGGGCGAGATGAGCACCGAACAGCTGTGGGATACCACCATGAATCCCGCCACCCGCACGCTGGTGCGCATCAGCATGAAGGACGCGATCGAGGCGGACAAAATGTTTACGATCCTCATGGGCGAAAGCCCCGCGCTGCGCCGCAAGTTTATCGAAGAGAACGCGACGCTCGTAACCGATCTGGACGTATAAAAAATAAGGAAAAAAGTTATGGCGAAAAAAGAAACGAGTCCCGAGTTGACCGAAGAATTTAAAAAGACGCTCGAAATGACAAAGATCCTCGACATGGAGGTGGACGACGAGTTAAAGCGTTCGTTCATTTCCTACGCGATGGCGGTAAACAAGAGCCGCGCCATTCCCGACGTGCGCGACGGGTTAAAGCCCGTGCACCGCAGAATTTTGTTTTCGATGCACGAAATGGGACTGTATAACGACAAGTCTTACCGCAAGTGCGCGCGTATCGTCGGCGACGTTCTGGGTAAATATCACCCGCACGGCGATTCGTCCGTTTACGACGCGCTCGTTCGCCTTGCGCAGGACTTCTCCATTAACTTCCCGCTTGTCGACGGGCACGGAAACTTCGGCTCCGTCGACGGAGACCCCCCTGCGGCAATGCGTTACACCGAAGCCCGCTTGACCAAGCTTGCGGCGGAAATGCTGCGCGATCTCGATAAGGAGACGGTGGATTTCTTTCCCAACTTCGACGGCAACGAAATGGAGCCCGCGGTATTAACGGCGCGCTTCCCCAACCTGCTCGTAAACGGTTCGGACGGTATCGCGGTCGGTATGGCGACCAACATTCCCCCGCACAATCTGGCGGAGGTCATCGACGGCACGATTGCGCTGATCGATAATCCCGAGATCACCGTGGACGAGCTGATGAACTACGTGCCCGCGCCCGACTTCCCCACGGGCGGCATTATTATGGGCAGAAGCGGGATCCGCAAGGCGTACCGCACGGGACAGGGAAATATCGTGATCCGTAGCAAGTGCGAAATAGAGGAGCACGGCTCGGGCGGCAACCTGCGCTCGCGCATCGTGGTAACGGAAATTCCCTATCAGGTTAACAAGGCGCAGCTCATCGAGACGATCGCCAACATGGTGCGCGACAAGCGGCTGGAAGGCATTTCGGATATCCGCGAGGAGTCGGGCAGAGAGGGGATGCGCATTGTGATCGAGTGTAAAAAGGATGCCAACGCGCAGGTAGTGTTAAACTCGCTGTACAAGCATACCAACTTGCAGATTTCGGACGGGATCATTCTGCTTGCGCTGGTCGAAAACGGCACCGAGCCCAAGGTGCTGAATCTGCGCGAAATTTTAAGCTATTATCTGGCGCACCAGAAGGAAGTTATCGTCCGCCGCACGCGGTACGATTTGAACAAGACGGAGGAGCGCGCGCATATCGTAGAGGGGCTCGTGCTCGCGCTTGCCAATATCGACGAAGTAATTAAAATCATCAAGGAATCGAAGGACAAGTACGAGGCGACGGCAAAGCTCACGACAGCGTTCGAGCTTTCGGAAAAGCAGGCGAACGCCATTTTGGAAATGCGTCTGCAACGGCTCACCTCGCTCGAGGTGGAAAAGCTCCGCGAAGAGCTCGCCGCTTTGCACGCGACCATTGCCGATTTAAAGGACATTCTCGCCAACGAGGCGCGCGTATTCGAAATTATACGTAACGATCTTCTTACGATCAAAGCGAAATACCCTTCCGAGCGCAGAACGGAAATTTCGGTCGACTTTGGCGAAATCGAGGACGAGGACCTCATCGACGAAGAGGACGTCGTCATTTCGATGACGCACGGCGGATATATCAAGCGTTTCCCCGTGGCGGAATACCGCGCGCAGCACCGCGGCGGCGTGGGCATTACGGGGCACAAGCCCAAAGAGGACGACTTTGTGGAGCAGATGTTCGTCTGCAATACGCACAAGCCCATTCTGTTCTTCTCCAACTTCGGCAAGGTGTATTCGATCAAGGGCTATCAGGTGCCCGAAGCCAACCGCACGGCGCGCGGCAGAGCCGTCGTGAATATCTTGCAGCTTTCCGCGGGCGAAAAAATCGCAGCCATGCTTCCAATGGAAGAGGACGGCGAGGGCTTCCTGGTCATGGCGACCAAGAACGGACTGATCAAAAAGACGGCGACGAGCGAGTTCGCGCACATTCTCCGCAGCGGAAAAATCGCCATCAAGATCGTGGACGGCGACGAGCTGATATCGGTGCAATTCGCGCGCGGAGACGACGAAATTATTATCGCCAGCCGTTCGGGCAAGTGTATCCGCTTCCCCGAGACGGACGTGCGCCCGATGGGGCGCGACACCATGGGCGTGCGCGCCATAAACCTTACGGGCAAGGACGACGTGGTGGATATGCTCGTGTTAAAGGAAGGCTTCGATATTTTAACCGTTTCCGAAAAAGGCTTCGGCAAGCGAACCGATCCCGCCGATTACAGAGTGCAGTCCCGCGCGGGCAAGGGCATTAAAGCCGGCGTGTTTAACGAGCGCACGGGAAAACTGGTAAACATGAAGCTTGTGAACGACGAGCTGGACGTAATGCTGGTTTCGTCTTTGGGGATCGTGATAAGAATGCACGGGGAATCCATTTCCAAAATCGGGCGCAATACGCGCGGCGTAAGGCTGATGAATATTCGCGGCGGCGCGGTGGCGACGGTTGCCATTACGGAAAAGGACGAGGAAGCGGAAGTGACCGCACCCGAAGAGACTGCGGCGGATCTTCCGCCCGAAGAGCTTGCAGGCGAACCCGATGCCGCGGAAGAGACGGCAGAGACGACCGAAACGAATTCGGAAGAGTAAGATAAGAATAAAGAGTGCGCCGCCCCGAGGATTCCTCGGGGCGGTTGTTTATGTTATGCTGAGCACAATGGGATTCTCGCGGTCGCATTCGCTCCCTCAGAATGACAGGAGCGGCGGGGCAAAACGACAATTTAATTTGTCAACTTGCACTGTTATTTCTCTTCGGCAAAAAGTTTTTGCAACTCTATTCCAATTTCTATGCCCAGACTAAGCGCATGAACTTTCAATTCTCTGTGAACGTAATCCAAACGATTCACTATCGCCGTTTCGAACAGCGCCAACAATTTTTGTTGGTCTTTGTTTAAAATTTTTATTAACTTCTCTTTGCGCTCGTGCGCCCGGTTGGCTGCGTAATCATCGTGTTCCTCAATGTACTCCCGCAGAGGAATAAAGTAAGCCTTATCCAATAAGTCAAATAAAACAGAATCCGTCATAAGTTTCTCCTTTACTAAAAGTAGCAGCATACTGCTACTTTTAGTTATTATAGCAATAAAATGCTATAATGTCAAATGAAAAATAAAGAAAGGAGAAAATAATTTGAAAATAATTTTTGCAGAACGGCTAAAAAAATTAATGCTGGAATCTTCACTTACGCAAGTACAGTTAGCAAAAAAAATAGGCGGGAAACAAAATACAATTAGTGCATGGTTGCTTGGAAAGAATGAACCGAGCATTACGTATTTGTGGAAGCTAGCCGATTTTTTTGATGTTGACATAGATTATTTGGTCGGAAGAAAAAGCGATTAAACATAAGGCGATTCCTCGACCACGCTACTTCGCGCATTGTGCTCGTGTGCCCAGTTGTCTGCGTAGTCATCGTATTGTTCAATATATTCGCGTAGCGGAATAAATTAAGCCTTATCCAATAAGTCAAATAAAACAGAATCCGTCATAAGTTTCTCCTTTTAAAACAATTATATCACAAATTGTGATTATTGTCAACATCTCAAATTGAGTTATTTATAATTTTATTATGGAAATTTTAAAACGGTTGTACGAATTAAGGCGCGATAGCAATAAAACACAACAAGACATTGCAAGTTATTTAAACATAAAGCAAAATACTTATTCGCAGTATGAAAACGGACAACGGCAATTGTCGATAGATGTGTTAATAAAATTAGCGCAATATTACAATGTTTCTACTGATTATATTTTAAACTTAACAGATGAAGAGATACGTTATCCGTTAAAATAGAATTTATAACCGTGCAGGGGATTCCCGCGGTCGCGCTGCTCCCTACTTCGCGCGATGCGCTCGTGCCGTCCAAGGTGAAAACATTCAGAAAGACGGGACAGAATGACAGATTAAAAACGAAGGCGGTCGCTTTTGCTAGATACTTCGCGCGTTGCGCTCGTGCCGCTGTTGGTTGCCGTTTGGGTTGATGGCGTATTGGCGAAACAGCGGGGCAGCATGACGGGAGCGACGGGGGCAGCATGACGTAAGTCCCAAAGGATTCGGTTACGTAACTCCTCACAGCGAAGCGTTTAAGCGTCGGTTCTGTCATTCTGAGGCGCGGCGGAGCCGCACCGTGGGAATCTATGCTGCCCGTCATTTAATTTCCTTTTCCGCAGCCGTTAAAAAAAGTTGACAATTTTTAAAAACTTGTCTATAATAGCGGTAATAAAGGCAATCAAGCGGAAGAGACGCGGCAGACCCGTTTTTACAGAGAAAAACTCCTTGGCTGAAAGAGTTTGAAACGGCTTCGCGGTATTCCCCCGCCAGCCGCTTTTCCGAACGGAACTTTAAGAAAAGCCGTGCCCCGCGTAAAGGGAAAAACGAGGCGCGCACACTGCGCGCGAAAACAGGTGGTACCGCGGAAACTTTCGCCCTGTGAGAATTTTCTCACGGGCTTTTTGTTTTATAAGGAGGCAATATGGAACAGGAAAAAACCGATCAGCTGGAACAAAGCGCCATAAAAGAGGCGGAGCAGGCAGAGGACAGCCGCGCCCTTTACGAGGTAAAAATGCGCTTTTTGGGGCGCATGGGCAGCGTGATCCAACTCATGAAAAAAATGCGCGATCTTCCGCCCGAGGAACGCCCCGAATTCGGCAAGAAGGTAAACGCCCTGCGCGAGCGGCTGGAACGCGCGTTCGAGCGGATCGAGCTTGCCTTGAAAATGCGCGAGCTTGCCGAGCGGCTGAAAACGGAGAACGTAGACGTCACCATGCCTGGAAGAAAGCGGGCTTCGGGCGCGCTACATCCCGTTACGGTCGTAAAAAATCAGCTCGTCGATATTTTTGCGGGCATGGGCTTCGAGATTTACGAGGGTCCCGAAATCGAGAGCGAATATTATAACTTCACCGCGCTCAATACGCCCGCGGATCACCCCGCCCGCGACATGCAGGACACCTTTTATTTAAACGACAGTTTTCTGCTTCGCACGCAGACGAGCGCGGGACAAATCCGCGTGATGGAAAACAAAAAGCCGCCCATTAAGGTGCTTTCTCCCGGACGGGTGTTCCGCTCGGACGACGACGCGACCCATTCGCCCATGTTCCACCAGATGGAGGGGCTGGTGGTGGACAAGGGCGTTACGCTGTGCGATTTAAGGGGAATGTTGGACGAATTCGCCCGCACCATGTTTTCCGAAACGAGCAAAACGCGGCTGCGCCCTTCGTACTTTCCGTTTACCGAGCCGTCGGTCGAAGTGGACGTTTCCTGCGCCGCCTGCGGGGGCGATGGCTGCGCGCTGTGCAAGGGCACGGGCTGGATCGAGGTTCTGGGCGCAGGCATGGTGCACGCAAACGTGCTGAAGAATTGCGGAGTCGATCCCGAGGAATATTCGGGCTTTGCGTTCGGCATGGGCGTCGAACGGATCGCCATGCTGAAATACGGCATCAACAATATTAAGCTGCTTACCGAAAACGACGTACGTTTTTTAGAGCAGTTCCGCGGTTGAGGGAGGAGAGAAGATGAAAGTACCGTTCAGTTGGTTAAAGGATTACGTAGATATCAACGTCACCGCAGAGCAGCTGCAAGAAAAGCTCTTTTCCTGCGGCTTCGAGGTGGAGGAGCTTATACGCCCCGGAAAGGACGTAACGGGCGTTTATACGGGCAAAATTCTCTCGGTGGAAAAGCACCCGGACGCCGACCGCCTTTCCGTTTGCAAGGTGGATTGCGGAGCACTGGGGCAGCGGCAGATCTGTACCGCCGCAACCAACGTGTTTGCGGGCGCCACGGTGCCCTGCGCGCTGGACGGCGCAACCGTTCTGCACGGGGAAGAAATTCAGAAAATCAAATCGGGCAAGCTTCGCGGCGTCGCCTCCGAGGGAATGTTCTGTTCGGGCGAGGAGCTGGGGATCAACGACGATTATTACGAGGGCGCGGAGGTCAACGGGATTTTGATTTTAGACGAGGGGACCCCCATCGGCGAGGATATCCGCCCTATCGTGGGGCTGGACGACTATATATTCGATATCGCGGTGACCGCAAACCGTCCCGACTGTCAGAGCGTTCTGGGCATCGCCCGCGAGGTGGCGGCGATTTTAAAGCAGCCCCTTAAAATGCCCGCGCTCGACTTTACGTGCGAGCACGCGGACGTGAAAATTTCGGTAACGGTGGAGGAGCCCGCGCTGTGCCCGCGCTATCTGGGAAGATACGTAAAAGACGTTAAGACGGGGACTTCCCCCCGCCCGATGCGCCGCCGTCTGGCGCTTTGCGGGGTACGGTCGGTTTCGAACGTGGTCGATATCACCAACTACGTGCTGCTGGAAATCGGTCAGCCCATGCACGCGTTCGACCGCGCGTTTTTAAAGGAGGACCGAATCACCGTGCGCAGGGCGACGGCGGGCGAAAAAATCGTGACGCTGGACGGGAAAGAATTTACGCTCGAACCCGAAAATCTGTTAATTTGCGACGGAGAGCGCGGCGTGGCGCTTGCGGGGATCATGGGCGGGCAGAACAGCGAAATCCGTCCCGATACGTCGGAGGTGTTTTTGGAAGCCGCGAAATTTGCCCGCGACAACGTGAGGAGGACTTCACGCGCGCTCGGACAGCGCAGCGATTCCTCCGCCCGCTTCGAAAAGGGCGTGGACGCGCTCTCGCCCGAGTTGGGCATGAAGCGCGCGCTGCACCTGATGCAGAAGCTGGGCTGCGGCACGCCGACCGATTGCTTTACGGACGCGAACGCGGCGGAGTTAACGCCCAAGACCGTCCGCACGACCTACGCGCAGATCGACGCGCTGTTGGGGATTACGGTGCCCGAAGAGGAGACGAACGGCATTTTAACCCGCCTCGGTTTCGGCGTGCAGTCTTCGGACGGCAGCCTTACGGTGACCGTTCCGCTTTGGCGGGAGGATATCGACGGTTGGGCGGATCTGGCGGAAGAGGTGATCCGCTCTTACGGGTACGAGCATATCAAGCCGACGTTTTTGGAAAACGCGACGGTAACGCACGGCGGGCTCACGGAGGAGCAGAAGCTGGAAGCGAAGTTTAAACGTACGCTGTGCGGGCAGGGTTTTTCGGAAGCGTGCAACTACTCTTTCTATTCGCCCAAGGATCTCGATTTGCTGCGCCTTCCCGCAGACGCGCCCGAACGCAACGCCTTAAAAATTTTAAATCCCATTGGGGAAGATTTGTCCGTCATGCGAACGGTGCTCGCGCCGTCCATGCTGCAAAACATCGTGCGCAACGTGCGCAGAGGAAACGCCGAGGGGCGGCTGTTCGAGCTTGCCAACACCTATCATGCGCAGTTGCCGTTAAAGGAGCTCCCCGCCGAAACAAAGCGGTGCGCGCTCGGTATTTGGGGCTCGGCGGACTTTTTCGACTTAAAGGGCGCGACGGAAGCGATTGCCGAAGCGTTCGGCTTGACGCTTTCTTATACAAAAGGGGAAAAGCCGTTTTTACACCCCGGCGTGACCGCGCTGGTTACGCTCGACGGGCAGGAGGTCGGCTGGCTGGGCGAGCTGTACCCCTCGGTTGCCGAAGAGCTTGCGCTCGAAAAGAAGGTGTATTTGGGTGAGTTGAATTACGATTTGCTTTCAAAGAAGTTCGCGCGCGAAATCGCCTATCGCCCGTTGCCCAAATTCCCAGACGTTCAGCGCGATATCGCAATTGTTGCCGACGAAAAGGTGACCTGCGCGCAGGCGGAGGAGTGCATTTATCGGGCGTGCAAATTCGTGACGAAGGCGGAGCTGTTCGATATTTACCGCGGGATCCAGCTGGGCAAGGACAAAAAGAGCATGGCGTTCCGCCTTACCTTTTCGCAGGGCGCTTCGGCGGAGAAGCCGCTCTCGCCCGAGACGGTGGACGGTTACTTTAAAAAGATACTGGGCAATTTAAAATTCAATCTCGGCGCAGAACTGAGATAATCCCGCGGGAGACTTTCATGACGATATTACAGATGCAGCAGGAAATTCTGCGGCTGAAAAAACAAAACGATATTTTAATTCTCGCCCATTCCTATCAGGGGCGGGAGGTTTGCGAGGTTGCCGATTTTACGGGCGATTCGTATGCGCTTGCGTGTAAGGCAAAAACGGCGGTGCAAAGTACTGTTTTAATGTGCGGCGTGCGGTTTATGGCGGAAGTGGTTAAAATTCTCGCGCCCGAAAAGCGCGTGCTGCTCTCCGACTCGGGCGCGGGCTGCCCTATGGCGGAGCAGATCGACGCGGAGGAGCTTGCCGCGTTAAAGGAAAAGTATCCCAACGCGCTGACTGTCGCGTATATCAATACGACGGCGGAATTAAAAACGCTGTGCGACGTCTGTGTAACGTCCTCTTCGGCGGTAAAGATTTTAAAAAGCGTGCCGGAAAAGGAAATTCTGTTCGTACCCGATATCAATCTCGGGAAGTACGTTGCGCAAAAATTACCCGAAAAGCAGTTTTATTTTATGCATGGCGGCTGTCCTACTCACGTGCGAGCGACAGGCGCGGACGTTGCGCGGGCAAGACGAGAGCACCCCGAGGCGCTGCTGCTTGCGCATCCCGAGTGCCGCCCCGAGGTATGGGAACAGGCGGATTACGTGGGCTCCACCAGCGGAATCATGAATTTCGCGCGGGAGAGCTCGGCAAAGGAATTTATCATCGCCACGGAAAATTCGATTGCGGAACACTTGCAGTTCGAGTGTCCGGAGAAAAGGTTTTATCCGCTCAGCAAAGATTTTGTGTGCCACAATATGAAGCTGACGACGCTGTTTCATGTGTACGATTGCTGTACGGGCGGCGGCGAAGAGATTGTTCTGGACGAGCCCACCCGCTCGGCGGCGAAAAAATGCCTCGACCGCATGATAGAGCTGGGCGGCTGAGAAAAAGCGAAGGGGGTGCACATTTAAGTAGCGCCTCCTTCGCTTTTTAATCATTGCTTAAAATATCCATTCCCAAGAGAATCCCGAAACGTAGCCCCTCTTTGTAGTACACAAGCGTTTCGTTACATAGGGCTAAGTCTTTGGTGTCGATAAACTCATTTAACAGTTTGGCGATTTCGGGATAGGGCTGTAAAGCGATTTTTAGCTTTTTGTGTTGTTCGGAAAGCAAATCGCATATTCGGGTGCCTTCTTCGTCCAATTCGATATGGTCGATGTCTCCGCGTTTTCCAAGTACCATTTGTTCAATTGCCGATTCGATTTTCATGGCTTTTCTCCTTTATGGTGACGTAATGTTTATGGTTATATTATATTAACCATTATGGTTAAAGTCAAGCATTTTTTCTCCATTTTGGGTAAAATATGTTTAGGAGAGAAAAACATGAACTTTTCGGAACGATTGAGGCAATTACGCATAAGCCATAATTTGACATTAAGGGAAGTATCGGCGGCAATCGGATTAAGTTTAATGGCATATGCCCATTACGAACACGGCGACAGAGAGCCTTCTATTGAGACACTAAAAAAGCTCTGTGATTATTTTAATGTTTCCGCAGATTATTTGATCGGGCGGACGGAAATATATTAAATAAATATTAAACAGAAACAAACCCAAGGCGACACATTCGACACGCGCGCTTTGGCGCGCGGCTCAGTGTGACATAATAGAACGCTTGTTCTTTTTGTCATTTTGAGGGAGCATAGCGACCGCGAGAATCTTGTGTGTCATTTATGCTTCGGGTATGAGATTCCTTCGCTGCGCTCTGAATGACAAAACGGCAGGTGCGGAATGACAAAACGGCAGGTGCGGAATGACAAAACGGCGGGTGCGGAATGACAGGAGGGCGGTGCGGCCTTGGACGGCACGAGCGCATCGCGCGAAGTAGGGAGCATAGCGACCGCGAGAATCTTATACAGCAAAAACGGGAATATAAATTATAAGCGCCCCTTGCAAATTGCAAGGGGCGCTTATTTTATTTTAATTTAATCGGAGCTGTTCATTAAATCGCAAACCTTTATCAACCAGCCCGAAACGGGGAAGGCGGCAAGGATAATGCATATTAAATACAGTATCTGCGTTAAATTAAAGCTTACGGTTTCCCAGCCCGTGTAAATCAGATTGCCGAGCGGCGCGATGGCGAGCATGGCAATGCTGATCGCAAGCGATACCGCATAGGTTGCCGCGCGAAGCAGGTTAAACGGCTGCATAATGCGGAACAGCGTGACAAGCCCTCCGAACGAAACGGCGACCACCAAAAGGGCGTTGATCTGCGTAGTGCCGTTTACGTCCACCAGCAGCGATCCCAGCTGTTCTTCGGGCATAAACCGGATCCCCAAATAGACGGACATCACGCACACGATCAGCGTCAGCGCGCACGGGATCGAACGCGACAGTACGTATAGGATAAACTTTCCCTTTACGCGGTTGGTGTTCGGTTGCAGCGCGATGATCACAGAGGGAAGCGCGGCGACGAGCGTTTCGAACAGCAGCATATTGTTGGTCGTAAAGAAATACTGCGAGCCGAGCGAAAAACAGATAATGGCGAGGATCGCCGTGAACAGCGTTTTCATAATATAGAGCGCCGCGCTGTTTTTAATGTTGTTGATAACCCGCCGCCCCTCGTATACTACGGAGGGTAGATTTAAAAAGTTGTTGTCCGTAAGCACCAGGTGCGAGACGTTGCGCGCCGCTTCGCTGCCCGAGGCGACGGATACGGCGCAGTCCGCCTCTTTTAAGGCGAGGATGTCGTTCACGCCGTCGCCCGTCATTGCAACGGTATTGCCCTGTTTTTTAATGGTGCGCACCAGAATCGCCTTTTGCTCGGGCGTGACTCGTCCGAACACGGTGTATTGGTTGGCAACGTTTTCCACTTCCAAATCGGTCAGCCCGTCGAGCGAGATATACTGCCCTGCGTTTTTCACGCCTACGCGGCGCGCCACCTCCGAAACGGTGACGGGGTTGTCGCCCGAGATAATGCGGATATCCACGTCGTTTTCGCGGAACCATTTAATCGTTTCGATCGCGTCCGAACGGATATTGTCCGCAAGCGTGACCAGCGCGACGGGGCGCAGGAGCGCGGGCAGACGGTCGCCGTTCATCTGATTGGCGGAATAGGCGACGACCAGCACGCGCAAGCCCGACTGCGCGTATTGCTTTACGATTTTTTCGAGCTTCGGAGGCATGGGGCGGAGCACGAACTCGGGCGCGCCCATTACGAACGTTCCCTGGTCGCCGAACGTTACCGCCGAAAGCTTGCGCTTGCTCGAAAAGGGAAGCGTTGCGGTGGGCTGCAAGGCGTTGGAGTGCCCGAAGCGGTTATAGAGCGCAATGGAGGTTTGGTTGTTGTCGTCGAGGGCGGCGAGGATGCTGCCCATGATTTCGTCAAAGGGCTGGTCGATAAACGTGTTTAATATCATGCAGTCGTTTACCGTCATTCTGCCGTCGGTGATCGTTCCCGTTTTATCCAGACAGAGCACGTTGACGCGCGCGAGCATTTCCAGCGAATACAGATCCTGCACCAGCGTGTGCTTTTTGCCCAGCCGCCTTACGCCGATCGCCATGGCGAGGGTGGTTAATAGCAGGAGCCCCGAAGGGATCATGCCGATGACGATGGAACCCGTGTACTGAATGGAGAGGGAAATGTCGTTCCCTGTTGCCAGCCAGTTGGTATAGAACATCGCCGCCGCAACGAAGGGAATTAAAACGCCGATCACCCGAATAAACAGGCGAATGGAATTCATAATTTCCGAGCGGGGCTTTTTGTACTTTTTCGCCTTGGAAGTAAGGCTGTTGAGATAGGTGTTTTTTCCCACCTTTTCGGCGCGGGCGCGGCAGGCGCCGCTGGAAATAAAGCTGCCCGCGTACAGCATATCGCCGATTTGTTTTTTAACGGGGACCGATTCGCCCGTAAGGAGCGATTCGTTTACTTCCACGTTGCCGTCCGCCAAAATACAGTCGGTGGGGATCTGCTGCCCCGTTTCAAGCAAAATTACGTCGTCGAGCACGATTTCGCGCACGCCGACCTCCGTCTTTACTCCGCCGCGCATGACCTTTGCGGTAGAGGAGACGAGCACGGAAAGCTTATCTATTTGCTTTTTGGCGAGGATCTCCTGCACGATCCCGATGAGCAGATTCACGCCGAAAATGCCCACGAACAGGAACTGACTGATAGGCGCCTGCGCGAACACGAGCGCGACGGCAACCAAAAGGCACAGCAAGTTGAAAAACGTGCAGATATTGCCGAAGAATATGGCGCGGTAAGACTTGGAATACCGCTTGTTTACGTCGTTGAACAAAAACTGATTAAAGCGTGTTTCCACCTGCTCTTCCGAAAGCCCTTCGGTAAGCTCGGGCGAGAAGCGTTCCACTTCCGATTCGTTGGGGATCTTTTTGGCTTTTTTAAACCGCTTCATCAGCTTTTTGCGGGTTTTATCGGGCGTCTTGCGGGGGCTTTCGCCTTCGAGCACGCGGGAAGAGAAATTTTTCGTTTCCTCTCCCTGTCCCTCCTCCGCAGGCTCTTCCGCGGGGAGCACTTCGCGCAGCTCCGATTTTTCCTCTTCGACCGCGTCCGTTTCCTTCCGTTTTTGTTTCGCTTTCAAAACGTTTCCTCCCGTTTGATTGCTTATTCGTTTATCCTTATTATACTCCAAAGAAACGCGGTTGTCAAAAGTTCTTTTGCCGATTCCCGATTTTTTTGTTTCGAACTTACAATAACGGGCGGCGAAAAGTTGCGTTTCCCAAAAAAAAGTTGTATAATGAGAAAAAATCGTCAGAGGCATTGTATGATAGACGTCGTGCTTTTAAGAACGCAACCGGATACGGTTCGCGAAAATATGAAAAAAAAGTTTCAACACCACAAGCTTCCGCTGGTAGACGAGGCGATCGCCCTCGATGAGCAAAAGCGTGCTTTGCAAACGGAAGGGGACAATCTGCGCGCTTCGCGCAACGCGCTTTCCAAACAGATCGGCGTGCTGATGCGCGAGAAAAAGGCGGAGGAGGCGGAACGCGTAAAGGCGCAGGTAAACGCCGACGCCGAACGGCTGAAAGAGGTGGAGGCGCTCTCGGAAGAGGTAAGCGAAAAGCTGAAAAAGGTGATGATGAGCATTCCCAACATCATCTCGCCCGAAACGCCCGTCGGCAGGGACGATTCGGAAAATGTGGAACGGCAGAGATATCTCGAGCCCAAGCAAAAGGATTTCGAAATTCCCTATCATCTCGATATTTTGGAATCGCTCGACGGAATCGACGTGGACAGCGCGCGCCGCACCAGCGGACAGGGCTTTTATTATTTAACGGGCGATATCGCGCGGCTTCATTCCGCCGTGCTCACTTACGCGCGCGATTTTATGATAAACAAGGGCTTTACCTACTGCATTCCGCCCTACATGATCCGCTCTTCCGTCGTTTCGGGGGTGATGAGCTTCGAAGAGATGGACGGCATGATGTATAAGATCGAGGGCGAGGATCTGTACCTGATCGGCACGAGCGAGCACTCCATGATCGGCAGATTTATGGGACAGACGATCGAGGAGAGTAAGCTGCCGCTTACCCTTACCAGCTATTCGCCCTGTTTCCGCAAGGAGAAGGGTGCGCACGGGTTGGAGGAGCGCGGAATTTATCGGATCCATCAGTTCGAAAAGCAGGAAATGATCGTCGTTTGCAAGCCCGAGGACAGCGCGGCGTGGTATGAAAAAATGTGGAATTATACGGTGGAGCTGTTCGTCTCGATGGAAATTCCCGTCCGCACGCTGGAATGCTGTTCGGGCGACCTTGCCGATTTAAAGTACCGCAGCGTAGACGTGGAGGCGTGGAGCCCCCGCCAGAAGAAGTATTTCGAGGTCGGCTCCTGTTCCAATCTGACGGACGCGCAGGCGCGTCGGCTGGGGATCCGCTATAAGAGCGATAAGGGCAGCGCGTTCGCGCATACCTTAAACAACACGGTGGTGGCGCCGCCCAGAATGCTGATCGCATTCCTTGAAAATCATTTGCAGAGCGACGGAAGCGTATATATTCCGCCCGTGCTTCGTCCGTATATGGGCGGGCTGGAAAGGATCGACGTGAAAAAGGCATGAAATACGTATTTTTCGATATCGAATGTGCGTGCGTTTATAAAAGCGTCGCCAAAATATGTGCGTTCGGCTACGTAGTGACGGACGGGGAATTCCGCGTGTTGGAGCGGGAGGATATTTTAATCGACCCCAAGGGAAAGTTTCACCTTACCGACCGCAAGGGAAGGGAGGGGATCGTGCTCCCTTACGCCTACGAGGACTTTAAAAAGTATCCGCCTTTCAAGGCGGCTTATCCCAAAATAAAGTCGCTGCTCGAACAAAAGGACGCGCTCGTCATCGGGCACGCCACCTTGAACGACGTAAAGTATCTGTGCCTGGAAACGAAGCGGTTTAAGCTCCCGTCCTTCGACTTCGAGTTTTACGATACGCAGTTTTTCTATATGAACGCGCAGAAAAGCTTTTTCCGCCAGTGCGGGCTGGAAACCATGGCGAAGGATTTGGGCGTGGAGTTTACTCCGCACCGTGCGGTGGACGACGCTTACGCCACCATGCGCGTGTGCGAGGCGCTCTGCAAGCGCGAGGGAACGAACGCGGAGGGGCTGATCGATCGCTACGGGATTCGTGCAGGCAAGCTGAGCGGATATCAGATCCGCAATGTGGATTCGGACGGCTTAAAGCATTATTCCGCCGAGCGGGAGGAGCAAAAGGAACGGCAGGCGCGGCTGCACCGCGAGTTTTACCGTTTTGTGAACCGCCAGATGAACAGGAGGAGTATCGGGGGAGAGCTGGAGGGACACGTGTTCTGTTTTTCTAAGGATCTGGAAGAGGAAACGGCGATTTCGTTAAAGCTTGCCGGGGCGATTTTCGCTGCGGGCGGAAAGTACACCTCGCACCCCGCGGATTGTAACGTGTTTATCGCGCGCGAGGCGGGCGGCGTCCGCTATCAGTGTGCGATCGACAGCGGCGCGGCGTTTATTCCGTTGGAAAAATTCAAGAGCGCGTTGAAGGGCGTATGAAATTACCCGAAGAGTTTTTAAAGCGAATGCAAGAAAGGCTGGGAAAGGATTTTCCCGCCTTTTTGCGCTCTTACGAGAATCCGCCGTGCAAGGGCTTGCGCGTGAATACGTTGAAAATCGGCGCGGAAGAATTTTTAAAGAACGCTCCCTTTCCGGTCGGCGGAAAGATTCTCTTTCCCGAGGGGGAAGAAATCGGCGGGTTTTATGTCGGGGAGGACAAGGCGGGCGGCTATGCGGAGCACTTCGCGGGGCTGTATTATATGCAGGAGCCCTCGGCAATGTGCGTGGGCGGGCTTACAGCGCAATGCAAAAAGGAGCGCGTGCTCGATTTGTGCGCCGCTCCCGGCGGAAAGACTACGCTGCTTGCCGCGCAGATGCAGGGAACGGGCGTTTTGATCTCCAACGAGATCGACGGCGGGCGGGCGAGGATTTTATCGCAAAATGTGGAGCGGACGGGGATAAAGAATTGCGCCGTAACCAACGCAAGCCCCGCGCAGCTTGCCGAGCGCTTTCCCGAATATTTCGATCTGGTGCTTGCGGACGCGCCCTGCTCGGGCGAGGGAATGTTTAAAAAGGAGCCCGAGGCGATCCCGCATTGGAGCGAAAATAACGTGGCGCTGTGCGCCGCGCGCCAGAGGGAAATTTTAGATCGCGCCGCGGCTGCGGTTGCGGGCGGCGGGCATCTCGTTTATTCCACCTGCACGTTCGCCGAGGAGGAGGACGAGTGGCAGGTGCGCGATTTTTTGTCCCGTCATCCCGAATTCGAGCTGAAAGAGGAGCACAAGCTCTATCCGCACCGCTTTCGGGGAGAGGGGCACTATTGCGCGCTGCTGAAAAAGCGCGACGGCGGGCGGCGGAGCGCGAAGCCCTATCCCGTAAAGCGCAGCGCGAAGGCGAACAGAGCGTTCGCGGACTTTGCAAAGGACTTTTTTGTGACAATGCCGCAGGGTGAGATCGCCGCGCTCGACGACGGCAGACTGTATCTTGTGCCCGCGGGAATGCCCGCGATAGAGGTAAGGACGCTGCGGCTGGGCGTGGAGCTGGGAGAGTTTGACGGAAAGATATTTAAGCCCGCGCACGCGCTTGCAATGAGCTTGAAGGGCGGGGAATGTAAGCGGTTTATCTCGCTTTCACGCGAGGAGGCGGAGCGGTATCTGCACGGAGAAACGCTTCCCTGCGAAATTTCGAACGGCTGGTGCGCCGTCGGGTTGGGGGACTATCCGCTGGGGCTTGCCAAGGCGGTAAACGGCACGCTGAAAAATCATTTGCCCAAGGGGTTGAGAAAGTTAAAACAGACCGGGCGGTAATACCTTATTATAATATAGAAAAAGCCCTCCGCAAAGTTGCGGAGGGCTTTTCGTTATTCGTTGTAAGGATCGTCCGCGTCTAACGGTTCGGATTCTTTTTCTTCGGCGGGAGCCTGTTCCTTTTTGGCTTTCACGCGCTTGTCTTTTGCGGGTTTCGCTTTCTTTTCCTTTTTGGGGTGCTTTTTCCAGAAGTGCCGTGCGATCAGCATAGCGATGACCGCGATCAGTACGACTGCCAGCAAGCCCGAGGAAACGATCAGCAGAATGTCGCCCGTGGAGATGGGATCCTTCGTTTCGTCCTCGTCGGTATCCGTATCCGTGTCGCCCGTCTCGTCTGGGGTAACGGCGGTGTCGATCGCCGAATAGTCGAGGAAGAACGAGCAGGAGGGAGCGCCCGTCATATTTCCTTTTACGTCGTTATAGCTGAGGTATACGATCTGTTCTTTATAGCCCGATTGCTTATAGGAGGCATAGCGGTTGCCGATTTCGTCCTCGTCCTCGTTCACGTCGTAGCGCAGATACGTTTCGGCGTCGAAGAAGGTAAACGTGTAATAGAGCGCGCGGTCTGCGGGGAGGTTGTCGTTTTTGCCGACGTAACCTTCGTCGCCCGCGTTTTTGCCCTCGTTGAGCTCGGCGCGGATCTCTTCTTTTGCAAGCTTTAACAAATCGTCGTATTTGCTCGTTGTTGCGGAAGCGTAGTTGTCGAAGAACACGTAGCCGCCCGCGGGGATTCCGTCCGTCTCGTTGTCGCGCGCGCCCGCCCAGACTTCCAGACGGTAGCTCTTCGATTCGCTGCCCGTGTGCACGTAGAAGGAAACTTCCACCCACTTGTCCGCGTTCTCCGCATTGCCCTCTACGCAGATCGCGGCGCCGGGAAGGGCGGCTTTGTCCGTGTAGGTGTAACGGGCGTTCGTCGTGGGAAGATTCTTTACTGGCTGCGTGTAATCCTTATATGCGTAATACGTGCCGTCTTTGCCGTAGAACGCAACCGTCTCGTCGGCGGTCACAAGGTTGCCGTTTAATTCCTTATAATTATGGAGGTTGGCGTAGTAGCTTTCGTCCGCCTTGTCCGCGCTCTTGTAAAGTCCGTTCTCTTGCAGATAGAAAAGCACCTTGCTCTCGTCCTTGGAGGGATCGCCGTCGGTAATGTTGCCGTCGTCGTCATACCAGTAGGTGACGGAGGGGAGATTCAGCGAGATCGTCTTGCCGTACTCGGACAAATCGGAAGTATCGATGAGATAGATATATGCTTTTGCATTTGCCGAAAGTTTCACGCGCATGGAAATGCGTTGGTAGGTCGAAGCGCCGATCGTCTGTTTTTCCTCGAAGAATCCGTAAGAGGGGGTTGCGGTCGCGCCCGTGTTCATAATGACGAGGGGCTGGCGGGCAACCTTTTTCTCGTTGTCCTTATCGCCGAACACCGCCTGCCACTTGTTGTCTGCGGTGCCCGCAAGCTCGTCGTCTGCGGTGCCCGCAAGCTCGTTTAACTTGTTGTTCCATGCCAGCGCGTTCGCGGGCTCGAAGTAATTGCTTGCGTGCTCGGAATTGAGAAGTCCCGCATAAACGCCTTCGGGGATTTTGTTTCCCTTATCGCTGCCGTTCACAAGGAACTTGCTGCCGCTTACCACGCCCGTGAAGGAGGCGGGGTTCGCAAGCCCGTTCTCGATTTTCTCGGGCGAAGCCGCCGAAACGCCGTCGAAGCGAGAGCTGTCCGCAACCGAGCTGGTGAGCGTAACTTTTACCGCGCGGCTATCGGTGGAGGCGTAGGAAACCTGCGTTTTGGATAGCATTCTCGATTCGAAATTGGCGAACGCCGCATAGCCCTGTCCGTAGTCGAACACGTCCGTCCCGACGATGGTCGTGGGACCGTACGTGAGCTCTACGCGGAACGTCTTGGGGTCGTCCGTGTCGTTGGTCACAAAGAAGAAACACTGCACCCAGCCGTCGTAAATATCCTCTTTGTTGCCCTCGGCGTTCTTGCCGTTGTCGATATCTACGGTGTCGATCGTAGTGGAGTCGAACGCGGCGATCGAGGTTTTGTTTTCGCCGTCGATCAGCGTCGCGCCCGCGCCGCTGCGCCCGTTCATAATTTTGCTCGTCTTAACAAAGAAAGAGAACAGCATTCTTTCGTTTGCGGGAACGGTAATTTCGGGAAGCTTCGCCGTGTATGCCGCGCCGTTGGTGGAAAGAAGCAGCACGATTCCGTCTTTGGCTCCGCCGTCCTTGGCGAAGGGGAAGCTGTCGGACTTGAAGTCGTTTTCGTAAATGTTTTTAAAGTAGCCGTTCGTGCCTGCAAGCGAAGCAAGGTCGGCAAATTTGTAAACGCCCGTCACGCTGCGTTCGTTCTCCGCGCCGCCGGTGCGGTTGTCCGCAAGCTTGGGATCGATTTTCTCGCTCGTGTACTCGTTGCTGCCCGAAACCTCTTTGGTGAGAGCGAATTCGGAGGCGCTCAGCGTTTTATTGTCGTCGAATTGCGGAGCGTCGAAGCCCGCGTACAAATCGAGCGCGAACGTGTTAAAGTTCTTGCCCGCGAGCTTATATTCTGTCGCGTCGAATTTTTTATCGTCGCCCTTGTCGTCTACGGTGCAGCCGTTCTCCTCGTTAAGATTCTCGGTCGCCGTAAGATATTCTTCGTTGGTGATAATTTTGCAGGTCAGATCGTCGAAGAGGGCGTAGCCGTCCACCGCCTCGTAACGGTTGTCCGAGGAACCCTGCCCCAGCCCGAGCACGATGCGGAAAGTGCTGGTCGCAAAGGTGTTGGCGCGGATATACAGCTTGTATTCCTCCCAGCCGTTGTTTGCCTCCACACCGCGGGTGTTGATGTTTTTAATCTGCATCTGGTCGAGCGTGGTGCCGCCCACCGTGTTGGTTACGCCGATGTAGGCGCCCGCGTGGCGGGTGACTACGGTGCCGTTGTTTTCGTCGCCCTCGGAAGCGTTGTCCGAATAGTAGTGGTAAAGGTTGGAGGTTTTCACCCAAACGGACAGCTCGGCGGAGGTGCCCGCTTTTAAGGTGACCGTCGTGCCCGAGGTGTAATACTGTGCCGTGCCGCGCACGCCGTCCGAGGTGCGGGAGTTGTGGATCATCAGAACGCCCGTATCCGTCTTATCGTCGTTGCGGAGCGCAACCTTTTCGCCGAGCTCTGCGCGCAGATTTTCCACGTCCTCGAAATCGACGGAGTAGTTATATTTGTTGAACAGCTTCTTTTCTGCGGAAGAGGAGCCGAGCTTGTCCAGCTCGTCGTCGTACTCGTCGAGAAATTGCAATCTGTCGTAAATGCTCGCCTCGTCCCAGTGCGTATAGCCGAACGCGATCGCGTCGCTGTCCGCCGTTCCCTCGGGGGAGATGAGCGAATAGGAGGATTTGGTGAGCGAGTCCCATTCGTCCTGCGCCACGTTCACAAGCCCCGACTTCGTGTCCGAAGAGGGCGAGCCGGAGGTAAACGACCAGCTTGTGGGCGAGTTTAACAGCGCGCGCTTGTCTTTCAGCTCTTTGGTCATTTCGCTGTAAAATTCGAAGTCGCCGTTTTTGATCAGCTGGGTGTCCGTTTTGGCAACGGCTTCGTCCTGCTGTTCGTCCTCGTCGTTTTCGGGCGCGCACGCGGCGAAAAATCCCAGCGACAGCGACGCGCAGAGCGCGGCGGAAAGAACGGTCATCGTTCTCTTTTTCCATTTTTTCGAAATCAAGTATTTAGCCATAAAACTTCCTTTGCGGACGAGCCGCCTGCAAACGGGCGGTTTATCCGATAATTTTTTAGAATGCTATACCCTATTTTAATATAAATTGCGTTCTTACGCAAGCAATTCCGTGTTAAAACGCGCAAAAAAAGCAAAATTTTTTGCAAACGGCACAAACTTTTACAAAACCGACAAAAAAAGCCCGCGGAATGCGGGGAAAGGAGAGAGCATGAAAAAGAAAAGAACGGCTGCATTTTTGGCGGGAGGCGCGCTTACGGGAATCGCGAACGGACTGTTCGGCGGGGGAGGCGGCATGATCGCGGTGCCGTTTTTGGAAAAGGCGGCGGGCTATCCTCCGCCCTGCGCGCACGCAACGGCGATCGCCGTAATCCTGCCTGCGTCGCTCGTGAGCGGGATCGTATACCTTTTCGGCGGATTTATCCGCCTTTCCGTATTGCTTCCCGTCGCGCTCGGCGTGGCGGCGGGGGGATTTTTCGGCGCCAAGCTTCTGCCCGTATTGCCCGAAAAAACGGTGTCGCTCCTGTTCGCGCTCTTTATGCTGGCGGCGGGGCTGAGGATGATTTTCTGATGGCGTTTTTTCTGTTTTTTCTGTGCGGGATCGCGGGCGGCGTGCTCGGCGGTATGGGCATGGGCGGCGGGACGGCGCTTATCCCGCTTTTAACAGTTCTGTGCGGCGTGGAACAGGGGGTGGCGCAGGGGGTGAATCTGCTCTCCTTTTTGCCCATGTCCTTTATTGCGCTCGGCGTGCACGCCCAAAACGGACTGCTGCAAAAGCAGGGGCTGCTTCCGCTGATCGCGCCCGCGCTCGTTTTTTCCGTACTATCTTCCCTGCTCGCCGCCGTGCTTCCCGCCAAAATATTAAAAAGCGGGTTCGGGGTGTTCCTCGTGGTGCTGTCGTTTTTCCGTTTTGCCGCCGCGTTCAAGGCAAAAGACGCCGAAAAGGGTGGAAAATATGCAAAAAATATTAAATAAATTCGAATTTTTTTATAAAAGGGTATAGACAAACCCCCTTTTGTGTGCTAAAATGGAAAGGATAAAAAATCAGAATAGGGATATTTGGATATTTTTAGAATCACGGAAACGCGCCGAAAGGCGGCGTAACAGGACGGTGGCAACATGAAATTGGGAATTATCGATTTGGGATCGAACTCCGCGCGGCTGGTGATCGTAAACCTGTTCAGCGAGGGTTATTTCGTTGTGGAGGACGAGCTGAAAGAGAGCGTCCGTCTCGGTCAGGATATGGACAGAGACGGATTTTTAAAGCCGCAGAGGATCGCGGAAACCATTAAGACGTTAAAGACGTTCAAACGGCTTTGCGACGCGAGCGGCGTTCGCGAAATTATCGCGGTGGCGACGGCGGCGGTACGGCGCGCCAAAAACCAGCGCTCCTTCCTCGACGAGATTCAGGCGACCTGCGGGATCCGCGTGGAGGTGCTCTCCGCCGAGGCAGAGGCGACCCTCGTTTACCGCGGCGTGATCAATTCGATGGATATTCCCAAGGGGATCATACTGGAAATCGGCGGAGGAAGCACGAAAATCGTGTACTATAACCGCCGCTGTATTCTGCACTACGAAACGCTCGCCTTCGGCGCGGTCACGCTGACCGATTTGTTCAACGACGAATCCATGACCCCGCGCGAGCAAACGGCGAAAATCGAGGAATTTTTTACCGAGCAGTTTAAAAAGATCGAGTGGCTTTCGGAGGTGGAGCCGGACACGCAGATGGTGGGCGTGGGCGGTTCCTTCCGCAACCTGTACAAAATCAACAAGGTGGTGCGCAAATATCCGCTCGATATCGTGCATAACTATTCGTTTGCGGTGGAGGACTTTAACTCCGTTTACGAGATGGTGCGCGAGCTGGACGTGGAAAAGCGCAAGCGCATCCGCGGGCTTTCGCCCAGCCGTGCGGACATCATGCCCGCGGCGCTCGCCATTATCAAATCGTTTACCGACTATCTGCATATCGACTCGTTCGTAACGGGCGGCTGCGGGCTGCGCGAGGGGCTTATGGTAAACTACGCCGTGCCCATGACGGTGGACCGTCCGCTTTCGGACGTTTTAAGCTATTCGCTGAATACGCTCATCAAATATTACGGCTGCGACGAAAAACATGTAGAGCACGTGGTGCACCTCGCGATCCAGCTGTTCAAACAGCTGCGCGTGCTGCACAAGTTCCCGCGTCCGTTTTTGAAGGTGCTGAAAATCGCGGCGTGTATGCACGATTGCGGAAACCGCGTGCGCCATTTTAACGAGCCGCGCCACAGCCGTTATATCATCTTGAATTCGGCGATTTACGGCGCGACGCACCGTGAAATCGTGCTGGCGGCGTTCGTCGCGGGCTGTCACAGAAAGGAGGACGTGCTCCCCGCCGATTGGGCGAAGTATAAGGACGTCGTTACCGAAGAGGACTTGGACGTGGTGAAAAAGCTGGGCGTGCTGCTGCGCATTGCCGAAGCGCTCGACCGCAGCGGCGGCGGCGCGGTAACGGGCGTAAACTGCGACGTTCTGGGCGATTCGGTGATCATGAAAACGGAGCTTGCGGGCGACGCCGCGCTGGAAATCAGCCAGGCGGAGGCGGCGGGCACGGAATTCAAGCGCGCGTTCAAAAAGAATCTGGAAATTTTATAACGGACAAGCAGTGAAGCCTTTGATTCTTGCGAGCAATTCGCCGCGCCGACGGGAGTTGCTCGCGCAGATTTGCGAATTCGAAGTAATTCCGTCCGCATTCGAAGAGAAAACGGAAGGGCTCGGCGCGAGAGAAACCGCGCTCGCGTTTGCCGCGGGTAAGGCGCGGGAGGTGCTCTCCCGCTATCCAGACCGATTCGTGCTCGGCGCGGATACGGTCGTTTTTTCGGAGGGCGAGATTTTAGGAAAGCCGAAGGATAAAGAGGACGCAAAGCGAATGCTGCGGAGTTTGAGCGGTAGGACCCATTCGGTATTTACGGGCGTGTGTCTTGCAGGCGGTGGCGCGGAGCTGTGCGAGGTCGCGCAGACGCAGGTGACGTTTTATCCGCTTACGGAAGAGCAGATCGAAAAATACGTGGACAGCGGGCTTCCGCTCGATAAAGCGGGCGCTTACGGGATACAGGACGGATTCGCTCTTGTGGAATCTTACCGAGGAGAATATTCGAACGTGGTGGGGCTGCCCTTGCAGACGGTGCGCGCCATGTTGAAAAAGGGAAACGTATGTTAAAACTTGCTATTGATTTGGGTACGTCGGTCACGAAAATTTATAAAATCGGAAGCGGGATCGTGCTTTCGGAGGCGACCTGCGTCACCGTGCAGAAGGATACGGGCGAAATTCGCGCGTTCGGGAACGAGGCGAAGCGGCTTTTGGGCAAGACCGCCGAGCTTACCGACGTGTGCTTTCCCGTGTTCGAGGGCGAAATCGTTTCGGAAAAACGGGCGGCGGCGCTGCTCGAATACTGTCTGGGAAAGGTGACGAACCGCACGTTCGGGATCGAGGCGCTCTTCTGCGTGCCATGCGGCTGCACGCTCGACTCGCGCGAAAAATATCTGCGCGTGGCGAAATCGGCGGGCATTTCCCGCGTTTGCTTTGCGGAAACTCCCTTTTTGTCCGCGCTGGGTCAGGACGTGCCCCTGTCCGAGTCCAACCCCGTGTTCGCCGTCGACGTCGGCGCGGGAAAAACGAGCATGGCGGCGTTTTCGCTGGACGGCATTATCGCGGGGCTCACCATGAACGTAGGCGGGAGCAATATGGACGTGCATATCATCGACCATATCGCCGAACTGTATAATCTGAAAATCGGATCGCTTACCAGCGAAAAGCTCAAAAACACCGTGGGAAGCCTGATTCCCAACGACAACCGCACCACGGTGGTAAACGGACGGGACGTTACGTCGGGCAAGCCGCGTTCGGTGGCGGTCTCTTCGGAGGACGTGCTTTTCCCCGTGCGCGTGTACGTGGATAAAATCGTGGAATATGCGGAACTTATCTTACAAAAGCTTCCCGCCGAGGTCTCGGCGGCGATGTGCAAAAACGGCGTGTTCCTTTCGGGCGGCGTGTGCAATCTGGCGGGCTTTGCCGACTACGTGGGCGAAAAACTGCAAATGGAAACGCATCTTGCGGGCGACGCGCAGATGGCGGTCGTGCTCGGCGGCGGAAGAGCGGTGGGAAATACCGCGCTGCTCCGCGCCATTCGGCTGGAATAACGGAACGGAAAAGCAAGGAGAATATTATGGAACAAAACAACGGACAACCCGAAGAAAAAGTAAAAAGAGAAAAGACGAAGAAATTTCCCAAAATGAGCCCCGTAAAAATCGTGATTTTGCTTATCATGCTGGTCGGAACGGTGTGCTCTTACGTGCTGCACGATTATATTTTCCCTGCGGACAGCATTTTTAACAGAGGGATCGCGAGTTCAGAGTTTTTAAACGGTCTGCTTGCGCTTGTTCCGAATATCATTCAGGCAATCAGAATCATCACCGTAATTTTGGTGATCACTACGATCGTGCTGGCGATTTTAAACAAAGCGTTTCGTAAGAATCAGCGCCAAATTACAGTCGTAAGACTGATTAACAGCATGGTAAAATGCGTCATGACAATCGTTTTAGTGATCGCGGTGCTTGCGATTTGGGGCGTGAACACCACGGCGCTGATCACCGGCGCGGGCGTTGTAACGTTGGTCGTCGGTCTCGGAATGCAGAGCCTGATTTCGGACGTGGTTGCGGGCTTGTTCATCGTGTTCGAAAACGAGTTTAACGTGGGCGATATTGTCACGATAGACGGATTTCGCGGCACGGTGATCTCGATCGGGATCCGCACGACCAAGCTCGAAGCGCTCGGGAATATTAAAATCGTGAATAACAGCGATATCCGCGGGGTGCTCAATCAAACGGTGAACCCTTCCACGGCAAAGGCGCTTATCGACATCGAGTACGGCGAATCGCTGCAACGGGTGGAGGAAATTATTGCAAAGAAGCTTCCCCAAGTGAAGATAGAGGGCGTGATAGGGGTTATCTCTTACGACGGCGTGGCGACGCTCGGCGCTTCGGGGGTGACGCTGCAATTTACGGCAAACTGCTACGAGGGCGATATCTTCGCCGTTCAGCGCGAAATGAATAAGCAATTAAAACTGATGTTCGACGAAAACGGCGTTGGGATTCCGTTTAATCAGTTGGTGGTGCACCTTGCGGACAAGGAAGAATAAGTAAGACGGTAAGACAAACGCCGCGCATCTTGCGCGGCGTTTTCGTTTGAATTTTTTTGGTGCTCCGGGGACTCGGAAGGACGGAAAAAAGATTCTCGCGGTCGCTGTGCTCCCTCAGAATGACAGGGAAGTTTTTTTGTCATTCAGAGGTGCGGCTTTGCCGCACCGTAGGAATCTCTTTGGCTTTTTCTTTTCGCCGTTTTGTCATGTTTAGACAAATAAAAGGTGTGGTTTAATCTTTGTAATCATAAAATATATTTTCCAGCACCTCGATATCGCGAATGACGAAATCGAGGTGTTCCAGTGTTGCGGCTTTCGTTTGTTGCGGACGGGATAAAAATTGCTCGCATCGGTCGTCTGCTTGCACAATGTCTTTGGTTTGCACACAAATGCCGATTTTCTGTTTTTGAAAAGTAATTGCATATTCCACATAGACAGAACTATAAAATCGACATTTTTTGCAAGTGCGAAATTTGTTTTTTTCTTCCATTACAAATTTTTTCCTTCGTCCTGATTTTCCTGCAATATTTGTCGAATGGCGGATATATCCATTAAAATTTCGTATAACGCTCTCGAAGCGACCTTTTTACGGTAAAGAAATCGACGCCGGCGCGATTTCCAATGTTCACAGCCGTATCGGTTATCTACGATTTTTTCCAAATGGGCACAATAGCCCTTTTGTATGCTTTCGAAACGGCGCAAGCCCTTTACGTAATAACCGTCGTAATTGTCGCAGTACAGACATTGTTTGCATTTTTGTTCTTCTTTCATTTTGTTTTACCTCCGAATATTGTTTGCACGTAGGTTTGTGCATAAAACAATTATATACGTAGGTATGTGCAAATGTCAAGCGTTTTTTGCACATTCCTACTATAATAATTTCGGGTGATAAAAATGATGGAACAAGAATTAAAAATAGGCGAAAGAATATCGGAATTGCTCACCGTGAAAGGGATAGACAATAAAACGTTCGCGGGAAGTCTCGGCGTAAACGTCAGTACGGTGGGAAGATGGAAAAGTAACGCAAAGTATATGCGATTGTCGCAGATAATTGCAGTCGCAAATTATTTTGCCTGTTCTCTTGATTTTCTTGTGGGGCGGTCGGATATCGTTTTAGATTTTCAGCCGCAAACCTGTCCGCCGTTTTATCCGCATTTGAGAAAATTATTAAAAGAAAAAGGGATATCGCGTAATCAAATCAATCGGGAAACACGAATAAAATCGTCGCATTTTGTGGATTGGAGCAACGGAGCGGATCCGCATATCCTATCTTTGATCGAACTTGCCGATTATTTAAACGTCACTTTGGATATGTTGGCGGGGCGGGAAAAAATATAAAAAAGCGGAGCTTTACTCCGCCTTTTTCTTTGCCGCAGGCTTGATTCGCACGCTTCCGCATAACACTTCCGCATACGAATAGGAAGTTTTTCCCAAAAAGTTTTTATCGTTCGGGCTTACGGTGAACAGTGCGGGATACACTCCCGAAAGTTCTCCGCAAAAGCGCAATATTTTATTTCTGCCCAAATTCACCGTTACGTCTACCTGCGTTCTTAAAAAATCGGCAATCGTCTTTTTCACTTGTTGAATGTCGCCTTTTTGCTTTATCATGGTTGCATTGTTCCCGTTTGCGCTCCGTTTTATACTTAAAAAGCGCGCTTCCGACTTATGCCGACAAAATAATTAACTCATAAACCGCAAAAACGGCGCATACAATGAAGGGAAAAACCTCAGGGAGAGAACAATTATGGCGCTTAATACGCAAGCGGAGACGTTCCGCGGATTCGGGAAATTATTTCAGCTCGGCGCGCAGACGGCGGTGGAGTGCCGTTTCGGCAACGAAGTGGGCACGGTGCTCACCACGCACGTATCGGCTTCGCTCACGGGAGCGGACGCGGGCAACGGCGAGGTGCGCTATTACGGAAAAGCACATTTTTCCATTGTATACGAAGATTCGGAAAAGCGCGTGTGCCGCGCGGAAAAGGGGGTGGAGTTCACCGCCCGCGTACAGGACGAGAGGTGCTTCCCCGCGCTTACCGCCCGCGTAAAGCTTTCGGTGGAAAACGTATCCGTACGGCGGGAGGGGGCGAGCGTGTTCGTCACCGCGCTGCTGGGGGCGGACGTAAACCTTTACGGCGAGCAGTCGTTCGAATATTTGACCGGCGGAGACCTTATTTGTAAAAGAGAGCCCGTCACCGTGCTTACGGCGCACCTTTGCGGGGGCGCGGCGGAAGCCGAGGACGAGTTCGAAACAGAATTTATCGGCGATATTTTGTTGCACGCCGAGACGGTCGGCTCGGTAGACGCCGTGTGCGAAACGGGCGTTTTAAAGACGGAGGGCGAAATCAATTTAAACGTGCTGGCGTTAAAGGGCGACAACTCGCTTGTGTCCTTCGAGCGGCTGGTGCCCTTTCGCGTGGAGATCCCCTGCGACGCCTCTTCTTTCGGCTGCGCGGCTGAAGCGCGCGTTACGGTGCTGAATACTTCCATCCGCGCCGAGGCGGACGAGGAAAAGGGAAAGTGCAAAATATTCGTAGAATTCACGCTGGGCGCCGAGGGCTGCGTATATGAGGAGACGGGCGTGGACGCGGTGACGGACGCGTTCTCCAAGGATTGCGCGGTAACACTCTCTTACGCGGTGGCGGAGAGCGTGGGCGCGGGCGCCAAGGGTCGCGTGACGGAGCATATTTCGGGGCGTGCGGCGCTCTCTTCTCCCATCGACTTTTCGGACGCGCTGCAAGCGGTCACGCTGCAAAGGGCGGAAGCGAACCTTGTTTCCGCAGAGGACGGCAAGCGCGTCGAGGGGGTAGCCATGGCAACGCTTTTGGTGTGCGCCGCGGACGGCTCGCACAGAGGAATCGAAATGAGCCTGCCCTTCTCGGTGCCCGTTCAGGCGGAGAACTGCACGGCGGACGTGTGCGTTTGCGGAATGTCGGCGCGGCAGAAGCAGGAGGGGGAGATCGACGCGGAAGCCACGCTGAAAATCACGCTGCAGGAGCGGAAAAACGTAAAGGCGGAGCTTGTCTCCGCGGCGGAAGCGGGCGAGGCGTTCCCCGTCTCGGACAGTGCGATCAGCGTTTATATCCCGCGCGCGGGCGACGGACTTTGGGAGCTTTCCAAGAGCTTGAAAAAATCTCCCGAAGAGGTTTCGGAAAATAATCCCGATATTGAATTTCCCGTAAAGGAAGGACAGCGCGTTGTGATCTACCGCAAAAAGAGTTTCAATTTATAATGTCAATAGAAAACCCGCCCGCAGCTGCCTGGCAGCTGCGGGCGGGTTGTTTTTAAAGAATGAGTTACAGAGGGAACGGCACACTTCGTTCGTGGGATTCTCGCGGCTGCGCCTCAGAATGACGGTGGGAGATTCTCGCGGCTGCGCCTTAGAATGACAGTTGGGGATTCTCACGACTGCGCCTCAGAATGACGGTGGGAGATTCTCGCGGCTGCGCCTCAGAATGACGGTGGGAGATTCTCGCGGCTGCGCCTTAGAATGACAGTTGGGGATTGGAGTGAAACGACCGCGAGAATCTATTTTGCAAATAAAAAGTTAATACACCAGCCAATAAGCGCCGTCGGTGTTGAGCAAATAGCCGTCGTTTAGCGGCGCGACCGTGATCGGATTTCCCGTGCGGTATTCTCCGCCGATCTGCGCGCCGTCGAGGTTGTACAGCGTGGTCGTAAACGGCGCGCTTTCGTCTGTGCTTTCCACGGTGACGTCGATCAGCCCGCCGTGCACCTCCACCGCGGCGTTCTTGGGCGCCGCGATCCACTCGTTTATCACCGAGCCTTTGAGGTTGTCCTTGTTTACCACGTACTGCGTGCGCGGGGTGCCGTTCTTGTCGTATACGGTGGTCAGCGCGCTTCCGCCGTAAAAATCGAGCGAAGCGTAATCGGGAGGAAACACGATCCTGCCGTCGAAGTCCACCGCAAGCACGCGGTTGTTCCGTTCGGCGACGATCAAGCCGAGATTTTTGTAAATCTTTGCTTTGCCGAGCACGGAAACGGGATTCATTTCGCCGTCGAAAATCACGCCGTCCGTGTAATAGCGGTTATTTTTCAAACGGAGGATGTTGCCGTCGAGTGAGTAAGGCATTGCCGTAAGATCGAGGCAGACGTTTGCGGAGCCGTCCGCGATCAGGCGGGAGGCGACCGTATCCGAAGAGACGACGGCGACGCCGTTTACGTAAGGATAGCCTTCGGCGCAGACCTTGTCGAAATCGCTTACGGAATAGTTATAAAGCGTGTTCCCCATATCGGTGAAAAAGTAGTCCGACTCGAGCCTGGAAAGTTTGCCCTTGGCGATCTCGTAGCGGTACAGCGCGGCGTCGTATTTTACGTTCGGTTCGTCCGTGCAAATCACCGTGTTGTAGCCGTCCTTCGCGTCGGGGTCGACAAGGGTCATTTCGTAATAGTAGAGCGCGCCGCCGTAGCAGCCCAGCTCCAGCGCGTTTTTCAGCGTTAACACGTTTTGCTTTGCAAGACCCGATTCGTGGCGGTAAGTGACCGTTCCCGTGAACAGCGCGCCCTCCCAGGAGGTTTCCGTAAGCGTTCCGTTTGCGAGCGAAAACCAACCGTCCAGAGAGGAGGTCCTGCCCGAGCCGTCCTTATCGCTCCCGAGATAGACGGAGGAGCCGAAGTTGTTGAACTGCGCGCCTACGTACAGATCGACGGGAGAGGAGCTTACGCGGTCGGAAGAGACCTCCTCGTAGCAGCCTGCCGAATTTTTAATAAAATATTTTACCGCTTTTTGCGTTTGCCCCGCCGCCGTAAAATATTGCAGCGTATAAACGGCGGCAGCGATCCCGTTCACGTACATCGTTTGCACGCTCGCCGTCGGGTACGAATATACGTTCATGGCGTAAGCGTCCAGCACCCGCTCGCCCGCAGGCGAAAAAACGGTAATTGCCGACGAGCCGTCCGCCCGCAGCGTGCCGCAGCTTGTAAAGCTCGCGCCCGCCGACTTTACGTGGTCGAACTCCGCCTCGGTCACGTATTCCCGCGTTGCGGTGTCGAAGAGCTTGTATTTCGTCGTCTGTTCCTCCGCATTGCGGATGCGCAGGCTTAAAAACGTGCCGTTGCCCAGCACGGTTTCGGGGGCTCCGTCGAGCTGTAAAACGGAGGTCACCGCCTTTTTGTCCGAAAGCGTTTTCGCAGGCAGCCGATCGGAATCGAGCGAAAGCGCGTAATCGTCCACGCGGAAATCGGACGCGCTGCCGCTGCACGCCGCAAGCGGAAGCGCGAGCGTTGCGGCGAAAACCGCGGTAAGCAACAACGAAGTTTTTTTCATAACATCCTCCTTTGAAATTATCGGAACAGATAGTGCGTGTTCTGCACCTTGATCAAAACGTAATGAAACCCGTAAGACACGGCTTCGGGGTGGTTCGGGGCGGAATAGTTTTTGAATTCCGCAAGCTTGTTCCCTTCGAGATTGTACACGGAGAGCGCAATGCTGTTGTCCGAGGGGGCGGAGGCGAAGATCAAGCCCCCGTGCGTGGTGATTTTGGAGTCTCCGCGCAGATCCGCCGCGGCGAAAATGGTGCGCCCCTGCGGATATTCCTTGCTGAGTATCAGCTCGCGCAGTTTTATTTCGCTCGTTTCTATGTTGGCAAACGCGCTCTTGCCGTAAAATTTCAAATCGCTGAATTTAGGTTCGATCACGGTGTTTCCGTCGAAGTCAAGCACGTAGTCCTTTGCGCCGTCGCCGTCGTTGCAGACGATAAGCTCCGCCGAGAGATACGCCGCGGCATAGCGGAAGGTCTTAATGGGGTTCATTTCCCCGTCCGTAAACTGATTGCCGACCAAAAACCGACCGTCTTTTAACTTAACGACTTCCGTAAAATCGTAAAGGGGCTTGTCCGCCAACCGCTTGCGCAGCTCCGCCTCCTCGTCCACGATATAGGAGGACGAGGCGCCCGAAAGGCGGGCGACGCCGTTTACGAAGTCGTACCCCGTGACGTACGCCCTGTCGTACTCGTTCGCGGCGTAGTTGTACAATCGCTGCTCTGTAGCGATATAAAAGCATTCGTCGGAAGAAAGCTCTTCCCGTTCGCTCTCCGCGATATCGTAGCGGTAGAGCGTCGATTTAAATTTGCGGGATTCCCCGTTTTTTTCGGAAAGCTCCACGTTAAAGCCCTTGTTCGCGTTCGCGGGCAGCTCTTCCAGCTCGTAATAGTAAGCGTACGAATGAAAGTACCCCCAAAGCAGGGCGTTTTCGAGCTGCAGCGCGGAGGTTTCCTCGCTGCCGCGGAAAAAGCGCAGCGTGCCATTTAACAGCTCGTGCTCTTCCCCGAAGGGCAGGCTCTCGCACTGCTGCAGCACGTACCGCCCGTCCAGCGCGGAACGCTTGCCCGCGTCCGTAAGCCCCGTGCCCAGGTGCACGGGCGCGGCGCCGTCTGCGGAGGAGGAGACGCGGGAGATACGCTCCGCGGGAATTTCCTCGTTGCGTTGTAAAGCGGCGTTGCGCAGAAAATATTTGGAACGCTGCGCCGTTGCGTCCGTGCGGTAAATCAGCTCGTACACCGTGCGCGGGATTCCGTCTACGGCGTAACGGTTGGATCTTACAACGCGGGGCTGATCTTCCGCGGAGGAGCCGTAAGCCTCGGACACGAGCACTTCGCCCCCGTCCGTGTACACGGTGGCGCGCACCGACTTGTCGCTTAAAAGCTTGCTGCACCGCACGAATCCCGTCTCGCCTAAATTTTCGATTTCGTCATACACCTCTTCGGAAACGTAAGCGCCCGTTTGCGTGTCGAACAGCTTGAATTTATGCGTAAACCCGGGCTGGGTGCGGTCGGTCACGTTCATTGCCAAAAAACGGCTGTGCCCGATAGATTCGGGATCGCCTTCGAGCTTTACGTACGAACGGTAAGCGTTGTCGCCGATCACGGAAAAGTCTGCGGAGAAATAGTCCGCCGTAAAGGGCAGGGCGTAATCGTCCAAAGAAAAGTCGGGCGAGCGGGAAGCGCACGCCGAGAGCGGCGCGGCGATCGCCGCGGCGGCAACCGCCGCACAAAGCATAATACCTGCTTTTTTCACAAAGCACCTCTTAACGAATTTTAACGGTAAACAAAAAAGCGGCGAGAAAGCCGCTTTTCCGATTACGCACTCAGTTTAATACTTTGGGGTCGAAGTTGAGCGTGTATTGGTTCGCGCCTCTGTCGTCGGGGAAAATGGTCGAGCCGGGGACGACGGGCAGCGTAAGCGGATTGATGAGCGCGTCCGCCGTAAGGTTGGTAACCGCCGCGCGAAGGTAGGGGAACATGGTCTCGGTCGCGTTTACCGCGAAGATGCGGCGGTCCTCGTCCGTTTTCATGTTTTCCACTTCGAATACGCCCACAAAGCGCGCCGTTAAGTTAAAGGGCTTGGGCGAATCCTCCTTGTTCTCGATCTTGCATTCGAGAATTACCAAATGGATTTTCTGGTTTTCGTTTGCCTGACGGATCTGGCGGGAGAAGAAAGGTTTGATTTCGAACTTGGTTTCGGGCGTCGCCTTTATGGGGTTTACTTTAAAAGAAAGTTCGTCGGCAGTAAGTGCCTTTAAAGAATATTTAATCATTTTATTTTACCTCGCTATATTCCGATTATTCCTTATTTTACCATAACAAATAACGGTTGTCAACGGGGATTTGAAAATATTTTGCATTTCAAAGAAAAATTTATGAAATAGGGCGTAAAAACAGTTGCTTATTTTATATGAAAGTATTATATTATGTACTCGGTTTCGGCAGAAACGGGGTCCGGAAAACGGAAGCGTTTCGGGGAATTGTCATGAAGGATTTAACCAAGGGGAATCCTTATAAGCTGATATTGCTGTTTGCGCTGCCCGTGTTTTTGGGCTGCGTGTTCCAGCAGCTGTACAGCATGGTAGATACGGTGATCGTCGGCAACACGGTAAGCGCTTCGGCGTTTACGGGCGTGGGGCTTACGGGACCGTTGACGTTTTTGATCCTCGGGTTTGTAAACGGACTTACCGCGGGCTTTTCGGTGCGGGTCGCCCAAAGGTTCGGCGCGGACGATAAGGACGGAATGCGCAAAGCCGCCGCAATGAGCTTTATGCTCGGCGCAATCATCGCCGCCGCGATTACCGCGCTTTCCGTGCCGCTTACCGCGCAGCTGCTGCGGCTGATGGATACGCCCGCGGAATTTTTCGACTACGCGTATTATTATCTGTTTACGGTGTTTTGCGGGATCGGCGCAACCGTGTTCTATAATCTGGTCGCGGGGATCTTGCGCGCCATCGGCGATTCGAAAACCCCGCTCTATTTTTTAATTGCTTCCGCGGTGCTCAACGTGGGGCTCGATTTCGCCTTTATCGTGGGGCTTAAAATGCACTATTGCGGCGCGGCGCTCGCAACCGTGCTCTCGCAGGTGCTCGCGGGCGCGGTGTGCTTTGCGTATATGCTGCTGCGCTATCCCGAGCTTCGGTTACAACGGTCGGATTTTCGTTGGAGCTGGAAGCTGGCGGGCGGACACGTCGCGGTGGGGGTGCCCATGGCGCTGCAGTTTTCGATTACGGCGGTGGGCTGTATTTTTCAGCAGACGGCGCTGAACGGGCTTAACGATAAGCTCGCGGTCGCGGTTACCGCGTATGCGGCGGCGGCGAAGATAGACGCGCTCGCCACGCAGACCCTTATCGCGCTGGGAACGGCTATGGCGACCTTTGCGGGGCAGAACAGCGGCGCGGGCAGGTACGACCGCGTGCGCAAGGGCGTGCGCGTGGGCATCGTGTATACGCTTGCTTGCGCGGCGCTGGGCATCGCGTTCTGCCAGGGGCTGGGAACGGTGCTGTTAAAGCTGTTTTTGAATCCGGAAACGGATCCCGCGCTGGCGCTTCGGTACGAGGAAGTGCTCGGCTACGGGAAACAGTATCTGTTCGTGCGCGGCTGGTTTTACGTGTCGCTCGGGCTGATCCACGTGTATCGGAACGCATTGCAGGGAATCGGGAAGAGCGCGCTTGCCATGATCGCAGGCGTTACCGAGCTTGCGGGGCGGTCGCTTGCCTCATTCGTAATGGTGGGCGCTTGGGGATTTTTGGGAGTGATCTTATCCGACCCCACGGCGTGGATTGCCGCCGATATTTTCCTTATCGCGGCGTATTACGTCGTTATGGCGCGGATCGCCAAAAAGGACAACGAGTGCGCGAACGAAGCGGTTTCCGTAGAAGGTTGAATACGTTTTAAGTAAGACGGGCGCGGCGGGAAGCCGCGCTTTTTTATTATCACGTTATAACGGGATTCCTATGAATCTTTTTTACTGTCATACTGAGCAGAGCGAAGTGTCCCACGGAGGGACGGTCGGACTGCGTTCATGGGATTCTTCACGTTCGTTCAGAATGACAGTGGGAAGAGGCGGAAGATTCCTACGGCGCGGCTGCGCCGCGCCTCTGAATGACAGAGAGGGCGGCATGCGCTCTGTATGACGGAATGACGGTGCGTGCAATCCGCATGACAAAGGGATGGCGCGTGCAATCCACATGACAAAGGGACGGTGTGTGCGTGCTCTGTATGGCAGGGCACCGCCGCTTGTGTCATTCTGAGCGCAGCCCCCCCCTGTCATTCAGAGGGAGCGAAGCGACCGAAAGAATCTCCGCACTGTTATTCGTAGAATTAAGGGGAATGGAGTGCAACAAAAAGATTTTTTGAAAAGTTGTGTGCAAAGGCTTGAATTTTTTCACGAAATGTTGTAAAATAGCTTTTGGCAATAAATGTAAAATTCAGGAGGAAGTTTCATGGCAAAAAAATATTGTTACCTTTTTACCGAAGGTAACGCGAAGATGAGAGAGCTGCTCGGCGGCAAGGGCGCGAATCTGGCGGAAATGACCAATATCGGTCTGCCCGTTCCGCAGGGATTCACCATTTCTACGGAAGCCTGCACGCAGTACTATGAGGACGGTAAACAAATCAATCCCGGCATTCAGCAGGAAATTATGGAATATATCGACAAAATGGAGCAGATCACGGGCAAGAAGTTCGGCGACAAAGAAAACCCGCTGCTCGTTTCCGTTCGTTCGGGCGCGCGCGCTTCCATGCCCGGTATGATGGATACTATTTTAAACCTCGGCTTAAACGAAACGGTTGTAGAGACGATCGCCGCAAAATCGGGTAATCCCCGTTGGGCGTACGACTGCTACCGCAGATTCATTCAGATGTTCTCCGACGTCGTTATGGAGGTCGGCAAGAAATACTTTGAAAAGCTCATCGACGAGATGAAGGAAAAGAAGGGCGTTACGCTCGACGTAGAGCTTACCGCGGACGATTTAAAAGAGCTTGCCCGTCAGTTTAAAGCGGAATACAAAAAACAGTTGGGCAAGGAATTCCCCTCCGATCCCAAAGAGCAGCTGTTCGAGGCGATCAAGGCGGTGTTCCGTTCGTGGGACAACCCTCGCGCGAACATCTACCGTATGGACCACGACATTCCTTACAGCTGGGGTACCGCGGTAAACGTGCAGATGATGGCGTTCGGCAACATGGGCGAAAACTGCGGTACGGGCGTTGCGTTCACGCGTAATCCCGCGACGGGCGAAAAGGGACTCATGGGCGAATTCCTCACCAACGCGCAGGGCGAGGACGTGGTTGCGGGCGTTCGCACTCCCATGCCCATTGCGAAAATGGCTGAAATCTTCCCCAAGGTTTACGAACAGTTCCAGCAGGTTTGCGCCACGCTCGAAAATCACTACCGCGATATGCAGGACATGGAGTTCACGGTAGAAAACGAAAAGCTTTACATGTTACAGACGCGCAACGGCAAGCGTACGGCTGCCGCCGCGATCAAAATCGCGTGCGATTTGATCGACGAGGGCATGATCACGGAGCAAGAAGCGCTGATGCAGATCGACGCGAAGAGCCTCGATATGCTCCTTCACCCTCAGTTCGATCCCAAGGCGCTGAAAGAAGCGGATAAGAAAAACGTGATCGGCAAGGGCATCGCGGCTTCCCCCGGCGCTGCGGCGGGCTCGGTCGTGTTTACGGCGGAGGACGCGGTGATCGAAGGCAAGAAGGGCAAGAAGGTCGTGCTTGTTCGCCTGGAAACCTCTCCCGAGGATATCGAGGGCATGAAGTACGCGCAGGGTATTCTTACGGTGCGCGGCGGTCAGACCTCCCACGCGGCGGTTGTCGCGCGCGGCATGGGAACGTGCTGCGTATCCGGCTGCGGCGATATTAAAATGGACGAGGAGAACAAAAAGTTCACCCTCGCGGGCAAAGTTTTCCACGAGGGCGACGGCATTTCCCTCGACGGCTCTACGGGCAACATTTACGATTGCCTGATCCCCACCGTTCCCGCGGATCCCAACAGCGGTTACTTCGGGCGCATTATGGAGCTTGCCGATAAATATAAGGCGCTCGGCGTAAGAACGAACGCGGACACGCCCAAGGACGCGAAGCAGGCCGCGGCGTTCGGTGCGCAGGGTATCGGTCTTTGCCGTACCGAGCACATGTTCTTCGGCGAAGGCAGAATCGAGAAATTCCGCGAAATGATCTGCTCGGAGACGGTAGAGGAACGCGAAGCTGCGCTCAATAAGATCGAGCCCATGCAGCAGGCGGACTTCGAGGGCTTGTTCGAGGCGCTCGGCGGTTATCCCGTTACGATCCGTTTCCTCGATCCCCCGCTTCACGAGTTCGTTCCCACGGACGAGGCGGACATTGCGGCGCTTGCAAAATCGCAGGGCAAGACGGTTGCGCAGATCAAACAGCTTATTTCCGATTTGCACGAGTTCAACCCCATGATGGGTCACAGAGGCTGCCGTCTTACGGTCACCTATCCCGAAATCGCGGTAATGCAGACCAAAGCGGTGATCAAAGCCGCCATCGCCGTGCAGAAAAAGCACAAGGATTGGAATATCGTTCCCGAAATCATGATTCCCCTTACGGGCGAAGTGAAGGAAATGAAGTTCGTGAAGGATATCGTTGTGAAAACGGCGGACGAGGTGATCGCTAAGGCGAAGAGCAATTTGAAGTACGAAGTCGGTACGATGATCGAGATCCCCCGCGCGGCGCTTACCGCGGACGAAATCGCGAAAGAGGCGGAGTTCTTCTGCTTCGGCACCAACGACTTAACGCAGATGACGTTCGGCTTCTCGCGCGACGATGCAGGCAAATTCCTTACCGCGTACTATGCGAATAAGATTTACGAGAGCGACCCGTTCGCCCGTCTCGATACGGTGGGCGTCGGCAAGCTAATGGAAACGGCGGTCAAGCTGGGAAGAAGCACCCGCCCCGAAATGCACTGCGGTATCTGCGGAGAGCACGGCGGCGATCCTTCGTCCATCGAATTCTGCCACAGCATCGGGCTTTCGTATGTTTCCTGCTCGCCTTACCGCGTGCCGATTGCGCGCCTTGCAGCCGCGCAGGCTAATATCAAAAACCCCCGCAAATAAGTAAACGACATAAAAACCCGCGCGTATGCGCGGGTTTTTTATATGCCGTTAAAGTATAAAAAGCTCCCCGTCTTGAAAGACGGGGAGGGTTATTTTTATTCGTCCGCTTCGGGAGCAAGTACCTTCATGGCTCTGTAATAGTTGTCTTTCTTTGCCTTTTTCGAGGTAAGGAAGATATCCAGCAGCAGATACAGTCCGAAAACGCCTACCAGCCCGTAAAGGAGATAATTTGCATACTGTTCGGGTACGCCCGCGCGGTATATCACTTCTTCGCCTTTATCCATCTGCTTTACGAACGTGTTGGGGTCGGGAGCTTCCTCGTTTCCCTCGCCTTCGCCCTCGCCCTCGGGCGGGGTGGTCCCTTCGCCTTCGTTGCCTGCGGGGGGCGTCGTACCGTCCCCGTCTCCCGTGCCGTCGCCTTCGGGCGGCGTGGTGTCCTCGCCTTCCAAAGCTACGGTAAAGCGTACGGGCTCGTTTCCCTCGTCGCCCGTATCGGGAGGGTTGGGAACGTCGGGCGTTTCTTCCTCTCCGCCGGGACCGGGATCGGGACTGGGATCGGGATTCGGATCAGGGTTGGGGTCCGGGTCGGGCTCGCCGCTGCCGTCATCGGGAACGACGGGGGAGACGGAAAGTTTACCGCTCTTTACTTCGAGCTTGATATTTTCGCCGTTGCCTAAATCGAGATAATAATACGTGCCTGCGCCCTCGCCCGCTTTCGCAAGCGTGACGGCGGTTCTTTCGGTGTTTTCGCCGTCGAGAATTTCCGCCGCGTTCGAGAACAGATAAATCACGCGTTTTTCCGCGCCCGTCATCCGATTGTCCCAAATGCCGACGTAAGCCGCGGGAAGGGTAAAGCGTTCCTCCTCGGGCAAGCTTTCGTCGTCCGTCTTTTGCTGGGTCACGGTAGCTGTGCCGGGGTCGGTGGGGGTTTCTTCCGCCACTACGTCTTTAAAATAGGGGACGAAGCGCGCGCAGATCGTAAGCGCGATGATCGCCGTCGCCAAAATTTTCGTGATCGCGCGCAGGATATCGCCGATATAAAACCGATCCATGCCCAGCCAGCCGAACGGTGTGATCGCCAGCACGCCCGCAAAACCGGGGCTCTTCTTTTTGGCGCGTTTTACCGCTTCGAGCTCTCTGTCGGTTGCGTGATTCAACGCCGCCCGCATATAGCCCTGCTTCTTTTTTGGGATATATTTTTTGAGCGAGTTGTAGCAAGCCGTCGCCTTATCGGCGGTTTTTTCCGCGGCAGTCTTGCCGTTTTTTCCGTTCTTATCGTTTTTTGCGGACTTGTCGGCAGTCTTGTCGGCGGACTTTTTCTTAGCTTTCTCGTTTGCCATTTGTAATCCTCCGTCAGAAAATGATATTTTCCGATTTTCTATATTATAATAGAAAGATATGAATTTCGTCAAGTATTTTTAAATATTTTATTTAAAATAGGCGGGTTTGCGGAAAAAACGGTCTTTTTCTACAAGATATAGGCGCTTTCCGCCCGATAATATCAATTTGTGCCGAATTCGGCAAAAAATTCCCCGACAACGCGAGTTTGGCGGGCATGACTTTTTTGACTTTTTGTTCCGTCTGTATTATAATATTCGTATGGAAATATATTTGGACTATGCGGCGACGACTCCGCTGGACGAGGAAGTGTTGCAGGAAATGCTTCCGCTTTTAAAAGAGAACTTCGGGAACGCAGCTTCCCTGCACGGATACGGTCGGCGCGCTGCGTACGCCGTAGAGACCGCGCGCGAGCGCGTTGCCGAAACGGCGGGCGTAAAGCCCTCCGAGGTGTTTTTTACCTCTTGCGGAACGGAAGCGGACAACTGGGGCGTTCGGCTGTTGGGAGAGGGGAGCGTCTGCGTTTCGAATATCGAGCACGCGGCGGTGCTGTCGGCGGCGGAGCGGCGTGCGGGCGGCGTTTCGTACGCGGCGTGCAATCGGGAGGGCGCCGTTACGGCGGACGCCGTGGAACGAGCGCTGCTGCCCGATACGGGGCTGGTCGCGGTAATGGCGGTAAACAACGAGACGGGCTGTTTGCAGCCGCTTGCGGAAATTTCCGCGCTGTGTAAAAGGAAAGGGATCTTAATGTTTTCCGATTGCGTGCAGGCGGCTTCGGTGCTCGGTTTAAAGGAGATCTGCTCGGTATGCGACGCGATTTCCCTTTCGGCGCACAAGGTGTACGGACCCAAGGGCGCGGGCGCGCTGATCGTAAAAAACGGCACGTTAAAGCCGCTGATCGCGGGCGGAGAGCAGGAGCGCGGCTTGCGGGGCGGAACGGTGAACGCGGCGGCGGTCGCGGGCTTTGCGTTCGCGTTGGAACGCGCGCAGAAGGGGCGGGAGGAATACGCGCGGCACACCGCGCGCGTGCGCGACCTGTTCGAAAGCATCGTGCTTAGCGGACTCGGCGAGCGGGTGCGGGCGGACGGAGAGAACCGAGCCCCCAACATCAGCCACCTTACGTTTGCAAACGGCGGGATCGCGTTGCTGAGCAGGCTCGATCTGGCGGGGATCGCGGCTTCGGGCGGGGCGGCGTGTTCGGTGCACAGCGCGCGCCCGTCGCACGTGATGCTCGCCATGGGCAGAACGGAGGAGGAGGCTCGCGCGGGCGTGCGGTTTTCGTTCGGAAAGCATACCACGGAGGAGCAGGCGGAACGGGCTGCGCGGGCGGTAATTTCCTGCTGCGGCGCGAACGAATAAAAAATCGACATTATTATATGAAATTTTTCCGTTGTCGTGTGCAATCGACAGCGGATTTTTCTTCTAAACGCAAAAATATCGGCATACATTACAGTAAGCTTGGCAAGAGAAAATCTTGCAATTAACTTTTAGAGGTGGATTTATGAACGAAGAACTCGATTATGCCGAAATGCTTGAAATTCCCGTGGAAACGGTAACGGTAAAGCGGAAGGAGCGCAAAAAGCGCGCGAACGAGACGGAGCTTTCGGACCGTCTTGTGGAACAGGTGAACGACCGCATGGAAGAGGCGGAGGCGACCGACGATCCCGCGTATGCGGAAAGCACCATGATCGAACGGGATCCTACGGTGACCAAGCCCAAAAAGCACTGGACGAAATTCGTGCTGTGGGGAGAGTTCGCCGCCGTGTGCGCGCTGTGCCTTACCATCTTTCTCACCAACATCTTTTTGACGAACAGCGCCATCAACACATTCGTGCGCGGTCTGTTCCAGGGGAATGCGTCTACCGCAGACAACCGCGTGTACAGCGACTTTAAGCTTTCGCCCGTCGTAAGCGACAGCGTGGAAACGGAAATCGCCGTGTCCGAAACGGGTGTGCTGTCCTTTACTGCAAAATGCAGCGTGTACGCGCCCTGCGAGGGGACCGTGTCCGCGGTGAACGGCAATGCGGAAAGCGGTTATACCGTAGAGCTTCGCCATTCGGATACCTTTACCACGATTTTCAGCGGGCTGAACACCGTGTATCTGGCGGAGGGCGATAAGGCTTACAACAATCTTCCGCTCGGCTTTTCGCAGGGAGAAAGCCCCGTGCGCGTCATGTTCTATTCGGGCAGCGAGCTGTTAAACTGTTTCAGCGTGGGTGACAATACTCTTGCGTGGAGCTGAGAAAAAATTGAAGCTGCGGATGCATCCGCTGTTTCTGTTCGTAGGAGTGCTGTCCGCGTTTACCGGGCAGCTCTTCCTTTTTTTGGGCGGCTGTCTTGCCGCGTTGCAGCACGAATGCGCGCACGCGTTCGCGGCGCGGCGGTACGGCTTTACGCTCGATAAGATTGTGCTGATGCCGTACGGAGCGGTGATTTCGGGCGATATCTCGGGACTTACCCGCAGACAGGAGTTTTGGGTGTGTCTGGCGGGACCGCTCGCAAACGGCGCGACCGCCGTATTTTTCGTTGCGCTGTGGTGGCTTTATCCCGAAACCTATCCGTTTACGGACGCCGCCATGTACGTTTCGCTCTCGCTTTTTCTCGTCAATCTTCTGCCCGCCTATCCGCTCGACGGCGGAAGAATGCTGCACCTCGTTCTGCGCCCGTTGGGAGAGAAAAAGGCAAAGCGGATCTGCGCCGCCGTCACCCTTGTGATCGCGGCAGGCGTGCTCGGCTATTTTATTTACAGCTGTTTTCATAAGCCCGCGTTCACCGCGCTCTGCTTTGCCGTGCTGCTGGCGGCGGGGGCGTTCGGCGGCGGCTCTTACAAAAGGCTGCGGTTTTCGCACGCCAAAAGCTTTGCGCGCGGGGTGGAGGAGCGGCGGGTCGCCCTGTCGGCGGACTGTTCTCTGCAAAGCGCCGTTCGGTTTCTTTCGCCCGACCGCTATCTTATTTTCGTGTTGTACGAGAACGAAGAGTATTGCGGGGAGCTGTCGGAGGGGGAGTTTCTTTCCGCGCTGGAACAGGGCGACGGCAGCCGGCTTTTAAAAGATTGCCTTCCGCAGTTTTAATCGGCAATTACTTTTCAAAAAGGGCTTGAATCGGGCGGAAAAGTATGCTATAATGTTTGTTGAAAGGGTTCACAAAGGACGTAATATGAAAAAAGAATTGTTCTTCGCGCGTTTTTGCGGAGAGAGGTTCGCCGCCTGTACGGAGGACGGCGTGCTCATGGACGTAGGCGTGGAAAGCGAAGCGGACGGCGAGCTGCTCGGCAATATTTATAAGGGAAAAGTTGCAAACGTTTTAACGGGAATGCAGGCGGCGTTCGTTGCCTGCGGGCTGGAAAAAAACTGTTATCTGCCCTTGGGCGAGGGAGCGTCCTGCTTTTCCTCGTACGACGGCGAGGGGAATATCGCCGAGCGGGAATTAAAGGAGGGGGACGAAATCCTCGTTCAAATCGTAAAGCTTCCCCGCGGAGGCAAGGGTGCAAAGGTCACGCGGGCGCTTTCGTTCGTGGGAAAGAATTTGATCTATCTGCCCGAAACGGATTTTTTGGGGATATCCCGCAAGATCACGGACGAAGCCGTGCGCGAAGAGCTCTTAAAGGAAACGGACAGGCTGAGGAAGGGCGGCGAGGGATTTATCGTGCGGACCTCCGCGGAAAAGGCGGAGAAAAAACAGCGGAAGGCGGAAGCCGATTATTTAAAAAAGCTGTACGCCACCGTTATGGAAAAAGCGAAAAACGCGCCCGTAGGCGCGGTGGTCTTTCGCGAGTGCTCGCTGCCCGTGCAGATCATGCGCGACAGCTGGGGAGACGGGCTGCATAAAATTTACGTGGACGACAAGGAGACGTACGAAACGGTGCTGTCCCTTGCCAGATTCCGCCGCGATATCGGCGAAAAAAAGATCGTGCTTTACGGGGAAGCGCGGGGGATGCTCTCCCGCTACGGGATATTAGAGCAGATGTATCAGCTTGCGGAAACGACGATCGCTTTGAAAAACGGGGGGAACCTCGTGATCGACCGAACGGAAGCCATGACGGTGATCGACGTAAACACGGGCAAATTTACGGGCGAAACGGATTTGGAGAGCACCGCTTACGAAACAAATCTGTGCGCCGCACGGGAAATCGCGCGGCTTGCACGGGTGCGGAACGTGGGCGGACTGATCGCCGTGGACTTTGTGGATATGGCGGAGGAAGCGCATCGGGAAGCGGTGAACGAGGAGCTGGCGGGCGCGCTCGAAGCGGACAGGACGAAGTGCCGCGTTTATCCCATGAACGAGCTTTGCGTCACGCTGTTCACGCGCAAGCGCACCAAGAACGATTTGCTGTCGTTTTTGTTAAAGCCGTGCCCGCACTGCACGCGGCAGGGCTACGTGTTTTCCGATTTGTTTATGGTAATGCGTATTCGGGAGCAGCTTCTCGATCTGTTTGCGGACGGCTACCGTTCCGCGATCGTCGAATTAAACCGCGGACTGATGGAAAAGATACTTTCCGAACGGTATCTGGAAGAGGACGTGCGCGGCGCGTTTGTAGGCAAGCGGGTGTATATGATCCCGCATTCCGCCTGGCACGAGGAAAAGTTTACCGCCCGCGGAGACAATTCGGGCGTGTTGAGTCTGCCCGATAAGGCGCAGATACTGTATTAGTAGGTTTGGTCCGTCAGTCGAGTTTCGTTATTCCGAGGGGCAGATCAGAAAAAGACCCGCAGTTTCAACGGTGAAACTGCGGGTATCGATTTATTTACGCAATTAAGCTCTTCCAGGTCTTTTCGAATTTTTCTTCCGATTGCAATAACTCTTCCGCAAGCTGTTTAATTTCCTCGTCGGCATAGTCTTTGCTCATCGAAGAGAGCGAGTTTTTTAACGCGGTAATGCCCATCACCGTGCCCTGCACCATCATTTCGGCAATGTGGGCGCGCGAGTTGTCTCCCAACGTGCTCATTTTAATGCTGCTCCACATCATCGCCTTTTTAATGGGCGAGGGGTTTTTCAGCTCGATATCCTTATCCTTGGCAAGGATCGCCGCCTTGCCTCCGATCTTTTCATATTCCTCGTGCTGCTTCATCAGCTCTTCTCTTACGTCGGTATCCTCCGCTTCGGGCAGAATGTCCGAAATCGACTGTAACGCCAACTGGCAGTTGCGGTGCACTTCGGCAAGTACTTCTTCGCTTTTTTTCAGTTCCATAAAATCCTCCTGCTTTCAGTTTGCGAAAAAATATCCGAATTATGCAAAATGCGGGCAAAACCGCTTGACTTTTTTTCCGCGTTATGCTAAATTAAACTTCGAGCCGCTAAGGACGGGCACTCAAGCGCTGAAAAATTCAGCCGCCTAAGCAACTTGCGAGACTGGGAAGAGGAGGTAAATGCAAATGTACGCAATCATCGAAAACGGCGGAAAACAGTACAAGGTTTCGGAAGGCGACGTAGTAAGGGTGGAAAAGCTCCCCGCGCAGGTGGGCGAGGAAGTAACCTTTCACGTGGTCATGGTATCGGACGGTACGAACGTGAAAGTCGGCAAAGAGGTGGAGAGTGCAAAAGTGACCGCGAAAGTGGAAGCGCAGGATAAGTTTCGTAAAATTATCGTCTTTAAGTACAAGGCGAAAAAGAACGAGCGCAAGAAGCAGGGTCACCGTCAGCCGTTCACCGCGGTGAAGATCGAAAAAATCGTTCTTTAAGGCAGGGGCGGAAGCCCGAAATTAATTAAGGAGATAATAATTATGATTTTTCTGAAATTATTCGCTCATAAAAAGGGTACCGGCTCCTCCCACAACGGACGCGACAGCGAGGCGAAGCGCCTCGGCGTAAAACGTCAGGACGGACAGGAAGTACTCGCGGGGAGCATTATCGTCCGCCAGAGAGGGACGAAGATCCACCCCGGCAACAACGTAGGCATCGGCGGAGACGACACGCTGTTTGCCTTAAAGGACGGAGTTGTAAAATTCGAGCGCAAAGGCAGAGACAAGAAACAAGTCAGCGTTTATTAAGAATGAAAAATAAAATCGGTCGACCGAACGGTCGACCGATTTTTTATTGTACGGACTGCGTTCGAGGGATTCTTCGGCATTGCCTCGGAATGACAACTATTTTGCACTTACATTCGTATTAAGAGAGTATTTGCGGGAACGAGGGAAAAATGTTACTGTATTTTCGTTACGGTTACCGTTTTGGTGGCGACCGTCTTGCGGAAGGAGAGGTCGTGCTCGACAAACAGCATGGTCGGGCAAAATGCTTTGATCAGGGTTTCTATCTGCATACGCGAATAGACGTCGATATAATTCAGCGGTTCGTCCCACACGTAAAGGTGCGCCCGTTCGCACAGACTGCGGGCAAGCATCACCTTTCTTTTCTGTCCTTCCGAACAGGCGGAAAGCTCTCCGCCTAAATCCTTTTTCGTAAAGTCCATTTTATTTAAAATCGCCCGCAGAAGCGTTTCGTCCACGCCGTACTGCGCGGCATAATCGCTCAGCGTTCCGCGCAAAGCTTCGGCGGTTTGCGGCACGTAAGAGATTTTCAGCCCCGACGAAATTTGCAGTTTGCCCGAACGGTCCTTTATCTCTCCCGTAATCAGCTTTAAAAGGCTGCTCTTCCCGCAGCCGTTCGCCCCCTCCAACGCGACGCGTTCGTTCCTGAGCAGCTCGAATCGGACAGGCTCGCAGACGCGCTTTCCATCGTATTCGACGGCGACGCCGCCCGACAGGAGCAGTCGCTCCGAATGATATTGTAAGGGAAATATTTTCAGCGCTTCGCTCGTTTCGACATTTTTTAAGAGCGCGGATTTTTGCTCGATCGCCTGCTGCGTGCGCGCCTCCGCCGTCTTGGCGCGCTTCATCATCTTTGCCGCCTTGTGCCCGATATATCCCTTGTCCGGCTTTAATCCCGCGCTGTTTTTGCCGTGCTTTTCGGCTTCCGTTTTTGCAGACCACTCCGCCGTGCGCTTCGCCGTCTCTTTCAGGCGGCGGATATCCTTTTTCAGTCGTTCGCTCTGCGCTACCTCGAAAGCTTGCTGCCGCTCGAAGTTGTTCAGCCAGGCGGAAAAGTTTCCGCTCTGTACTTCGATATCCGCTTTATTTACGGAAAGCACGTGGTCGATGCAGCCGTCTAAAAACGCCCTGTCGTGCGAGACGACGATATAGCCGCTTTTACGGTTGAGATAGTCGGAGACGGTTTTGCGTGCGGCGGCGTCCAGATGGTTGGTCGGCTCGTCGAGCAGCGGAAAGCCTTTTTCTGTTAGGAACAGAGCCGCCAGCAAGAGCTTGGTTTGTTCTCCGCCCGAAAGCAGACCGAAGGGCATATACAGCTTTTCCGCGCCGACGTTCAAATACGACAGCTCGCGGATCAGTTCCCAATCCTGCGCCGCGGGGCAGATCTCTTGCAGAATTTCGAGGGCAAGACGGTCTTTTTCGCGGACGGGAAAGGGGAAATATACAAAGTTCACCGTTGCGGAAATCGTGCCGCGGTATTCGTAACTTCCTGCCAGAAGTTTTAAAAACGTGGTTTTTCCTCTGCCGTTTCGTCCCGTTAACCCTAGCTTCCAATCGGTATCGAGGCGAAGGGACACGTTTTCGAACACATTCGCCGCGCTTCCGTCGTAGCCGAACGTTAAGTTTTGTATTTGTATCACAGACATAGTTGTTTCTCCTTTTTGTTGGATTGTGTATTTGCGCTCTTGCCGCCGTTATGGGGGCGGACAGCGACGAAATGAGATAGGAACGGTCATTCTGAGGCACGGAATAGCCGTGCCGTGAGAATCTTGGCTTGCAGTCCGCTTGGGATTCCTTCGGTCGCTGCGCTCCCTCTGAATGACAATTCGGTGTTTCGGAAAACAAAAAAGCTACGGAAAAATCCCGTAACTTTCAACGTTTGTTTTATTGTTAAGAATTTTTCTTGCAAGCGCAAAAAACGGCAAAATACTTCGTCCGTTTTTTGTTATTTAATTCAGCAAGAAAAAATCTCCATTTAGCACTCCTTTGTTTCGTTAAGCTCAGTATAGCATGTTTTTTACGCAAAGGCAAGCGGTTGCTTCACATAATTTTGCGGCAATTTTAAAATGCAACCGTAAGTTGCGCAAAAATTTTCGGTTTGCCAACACAAGTTGGTTGAAGTTTTTTATTCGCCCGTGTATACTGTAATCAAACTTAGGTTATAAAAGGAGCGTTTGCGGGAGGGTAAAATGGTTTTTGCAAAAAATTTACAGTATTTAAGAAAACGCGATAAAATCACGCAGGAGGAGCTTGCCGAGCGGATCGGCGTTTCGCGGCAGTCCGTTTCCAAATGGGAGACGGGGGAAGCGTATCCCGAAACGGATAAGCTGATTTTGCTGTGCGACTTGTTTGCCGTGTCGCTCGACGCGCTGTTGCGAACAGATCTTTCGGCGGAGATTACGGAGCCCGCTCGGGAAGAGGCGGGGGAGGTGTTGTCCGCATTTACGGATAAAACGGCGTATGCCTTGCAGATGGATCGGTTTTCCCGCGGAATCGCGTTCGGCGTGTTTTTGGTGTTGTTCGGGGTTGCCGCGTGCATGACGCTTACGGGCGTCGCTTGTACGTTGGGGGACAGACTGAAAAGCTTGACCGAGGCTTTGAGCGGCGTGGCGGTTCTTTTATTCGTTGCCGCGGCGGTATTTTTGTTCGCGTTCAGTGGGATCGGATACGATAAGTTCCGCAAGGCGCATCCCGTGATGGGCGAGGTGTTTTCCGAGCAAGAGCTGCGCGCCTTCGGCAAACGGTTCGCCGTCGCCCTGCCCGCGCTCGTTTCGGCAATTTTGCTCGACGCGGCGTTGCTTATCACGTTTATTTCTCTGGTCGAAGCGGAGATATTAAAGGTTTTCAACAAAGAGGCTGCGACCTGTTATTTTGTGGCGGCGTTTTTGTGCGTGCTTGCGTTTTTGGTGGGCGCACTCGTTTATTTCGGGATCCAGCACGGGAAATATCATGTTTCGGAATACAACAAGCAGAACGAACAGGGTGCTGCGCGCTCTCAGCATTTTAAAGTGAAAGAGGCGATTTGCGGTTCGGTTATGATGGCGGCTACGGCGATTTATTTCGTGCTGGGGTTTGTGTGCGGCTGGTGGCATCCCGGTTGGGTGGTATTTCCCGTGGGCGGTATTATCTGCGGAATCGTAGACGCGATTTTTAAAGCGAAGGGCGGTAAAGAATAATTTTTGATCAAAACGGGCGTCCGAATTTCGGGCGCCCGCATATAATAGAGAGAACGGCAAAAAAATTTTTGAAAAAATTCCGTAATAAACACAAAAACGCTTGATTTCTTTTGCGGGATATGGTATATTATTCAAGCAAGTTCGGAAGCTTAGCTCAGCCGGGAGAGCATCTGCCTTACAAGCAGAGGGTCATAGGTTCGATCCCTATAGCTTCCACCATAACAGTGCGGATTGTTTTTTATGCGGGAATAGCTCAGTGGTAGAGCGTCACCTTGCCAAGGTGAATGTCGCGGGTTCGAATCTCGT
>CAJUOP010000010.1:0-50456 GCA_910588465.1 uncultured Christensenellaceae bacterium
AACTCCCCGCCACAGTCGGCTTGGTCGTCGTCCAGCTCGAACTCCCCGACTTTCGATATTCCAACGCAAAGTCGGGCGCCCGCGCCGTCCCTTTGTCCCTGTCAAATGGAATCCCGATTTCGCTTGGCTGGATCGGCGCCATCGCCGCGTCCTGCAAGTCTCCGTTTTCGTCGACGAGCGGAGATTCCATTTTTATCTTTTTCTTGGTTATGATTATGTTGATATCCGCCGAACGGGTTGTTTCGGGTAAGCTATCGAAAACATAATCCATGTTATCAGACGGAAGAGTGACCGTTACTTTATGCGTTCCCACGTCGGTAAAATTGCCGATTTGTCCGCTTAGCGTGATTACCGAAGGGTCGTACCAATCCGCAACCGTTTCCAACGTTTGTGCTTCGCCGTTGTATTCTAAAGTAATATCGTCCGTGGGAATTCCGCGCAATGCGTGCTCTTCTGCTTTTGTCAAATTTAAATGCAAACACGGACGAACCCCAAAAGTTCTGGTTGGAGCAGTATGATTAAGGCTACCTGAAGAATCATATGAAAGAATGTTACCCAAGCTTACATTAGATCCGCCACGAGACACATATCCATTGCTTACCGATATTGAATAATAAATGCTATTTCCCGTCTGCCAAATAGTTCGTGAAGAAAATTGTGTGCAACCTATTTCTGAAACAGCGGGTAACCAAATATAATCATTCTTCCAAACATCGTAACCGTTTATCGTAGATAAATTAAATGAGCCGCTATAACCGCCCTGCGGTAACGGATAGCCGTTGGACCCTGTTCCGTAGTTTTCATTTGGAATATTCGGAGTATTTCCATACACTACATTCCACGATAAGGAACCTTGATATGCAATCTGTTCAGGCTGAACGATAAAATTTGTAAGACTTCCCGCTACATCAGGAACGGTAAACTTTACAAAATCGTTATTTGAGGTTTTTTGGGTATAAGGAACCCGAGTGCCGCTTGCGTTTAGGTATTCTCCACCGGCATTTAATGTTACCGCACGAATATAACTGGTCCCGTACATTTCCGACAAACTCGCAGAAGCAGAATATTGCCCCCGTACGGAATATTTATTATAAGTTAATTGCGCCGGGTCGGTTAGCCATAATGTTGCTATAACGTTCTCTCCGTCTCTATCTTTTGTAAGAGAGGTAATAAACCATTCTAAGCCGCCAAATTTCAATACTACGGCTTTGCCGCCTGCGTTTTGCTGAATTTTTGGTGCCTGTATAATATTACTGCCAAACCAGTTTTGGTAATTTGACGAAACATTGAACATATTTTCCACGTCGGAAAATTCCGCGCCGCTCTTCCCCGTCAAATTATTATACAATACATCAAGCGTGTTGCTGTTGAAAATCTTATTCGTTTTTGTTTCATAATTCGGAACTAAAATATCTCCAACGTTTATCGAATTAGATGAATTTGCAACGGCATAAGCTTTCTTGTTGTTATTTTGAACAGCAAAAAGTGCGCCACAAAGCAGTGTGACGCACATTAAAAGCACGACAAAAAGACGGGCTAAAAAAGTACTGTTAGAGTACCCCCCCCCGACTATTCATTTGTTCATGCTTTTTTGTCATAATTGTTTCCTTTTTCTATTGTTTAGGGTTGAGATTCCTTCGCCCCATAAAGGGACTCGGAATGACAAGGAGCCCCCACTGTCATGCTGAACGAATGTGAAGCATCCCATGAACGCAGTCCCGACTTTCCTTTCGTGGGATTCTTCGGCTTTCGCCTCAGAATGACAAAAAGGTAAGATTCTTTCGGTCGCTACGCTCAGAATGACAAACACTGCGACTGTCATTCTGAGGTATGGCGCAGCCATACCGTGAGAATCTTTTTACCCCTGCTTTGATTCATGGGATTCTTTCGGTCGCTCCGCTCCCTCTGAATGACAGAGTGATACAGTCCGCCTTCTCCCCAAGGGATTCTAACTTCGCGCTTTGCGCTCGTGCCGCCATTATTTACTCGTCGTTTTTGCACAACTCCGCGGAATGGCGGGGCGCCCTGCTACTTCGCCTACGGCGATTCTTCGGCTTTCGCCTCAGAATGACAAAAAGGCAAGATTCCTTCGGTCGCTTTGCTCCCTCGGAATGACAGAGTGATACAGTCCGCCTTCTCCCCATGGGATTCTTCGGCTTCGCCTCAGAATGACAAAAAGGCAAGATTCTTTCGGTCGCTTCGCTACCTCAGAATGACGGTAAGACCGTGGGATTCCTCTGAATAACAGCATTACACCTATACAGTATGAAATTGTATCACATTCTTATTTATTTTTCAACTGTTTTTGTCGTTTTTCCTCTTTTTTTATTATTTTTACTCGCTTTCTTATAATTTATTATATGTTTTTGCAAAACAAAAAGCGAAAAGAACGGAAACTCGAGCAAGAAAAGAGGAAAGCAGATTCGCTTTCCTCTTTTCTTTTATGGAGATTGTCGAATGAACTATTTATGTTCGCGCTTACGGGATTGGCAGGCAGTACAATGAGCACAGCTTTCACAATCGCAACAGCCGCCCTTTCCCTTTTTTCTGCGGACGATCTGCCAAATCGCCACCCCCGCAACGAACGCGCAGGCAAGCACGATAGTTAAAATTTCATACCATAGCACGGTTATTCCTCCTTGTGCTCCTCGTCCGAAACGGCGATTTCCGCTTCCGCCCGCTCCGAAGCCTGCACGGGCTGCTCTTCTTTTACGGGGCGCTTTTTATTCCACAGCACGATTCCGACGACCGCCGCGGCAACCACCGCCGCCGCGATAAACGCCGTCCACCACCAGCTTCCGATCAAATAAATCGCACTGCTTACAACATATGACGTACAAACCCAAAACAGAAGCGTCCACTTGAATTTTCCTTTGGGAAGTTCCGCCCTTGCCGTAGCGCATGCGGCGAAACAGGGAATCGTGAGCATGTTGAAAGCAATAAAGGAGATCAGCGCAGGGATCGTAATTCCCGTGGCGGCGATCATGGCGGAAACCTCCATGATCCCCTCTTCGGTGGCGATATATGAGCCCGCAACCGCCGCCGCGAGCGTACCGAAGGACGCTATCACGTTCTCTTTGGCGACCAGCCCCGTAATGGCGGCAACCGCGAACACCCAGCCCGCCGCGCCCAACTGAGAACCGAACCCGAGCGGCGTGAACAGCGGCTGGATCAGCATTCCGACCGAGCCGAGAATACTGCGGTCGGCATGGAGATTGACCATTACCGTTTCGCCCCCTGCCTCGACCTCTTCGAGCAAAAACTGCCAGTTCCACGAAAAGGAAGAAAGAAACCAAATGACGATCGTCGAGGCGAAAATAATCGTAAACGCCTTTTTGATAAAATGCTTGGTTTTATCCCACAGGTGGATCATCAGCCCTTTAAAGAGCGGCGCATGGTATGCGGGAAGCTCCATAATAAAGGGCGGGACCTCGCCGCGCATGGTGGTGGAACGCATGATAAGCACGCAGACGATCGCCGTCACCACGCCCAACAGATACATTCCGTAGGTGATCAGGTCAGCATTACCCACGCCGAAGGAGGATACGATCGCCCCTGCCACCGCCGTTAATATGGGCAGCTTCGCGCCGCACGAAAAGAAGGGAATGACGCGGACGGTCGCCGTGCGCTCCTGCTCGTCGGCGAGGGTACGGGTGTTGATCATAGCGGGCAAAGAACAGCCGAAGCCCATAATCATGGGCATGAACGCCCTGCCCGAAAGCCCGAATTTGCGAAAAATCCGATCGAGAATAAACGCGACGCGCGCCATATAACCCGAATCCTCGAGAATGGAGAAAAACAAAAACAGCACCAGTATCTGCGGGAGAAACCCGAGCACGGCGGAAAGTCCGCCCCATATCCCGTCCACCACAAAGCTGCCCACCCAAGGCGCGGCGGGGGCGCAGCACAGCTCTAACAGCGTGCCGATCCAGCCGATGGTCCAATTCCATAAATTCGTGAGTATTACGCCGGGCGAAAACACCGTTCCGTCGTAAAAACAGGCAAGCAGCGTGGTCGCCGCGTTCTCTTCCCAGCCGAGCCCCCCCTCTTCGACCGAGCCGAACAGCGAGGGCATCCAGCCTTCGCCGAAGCCGTTTAAAAAGAGCAGATTCTCGGAAAACGTTAAATGAAATATCCCGAGCAGAATCACGAGAAATATCGGAATTCCCCAAATGCGGTGCGTAAGGATTCTATCCGCCTTATCCGACTTGGTGAGCGCGGTTTTCTCCTTCCCGCTGCGCTCGACGACGGACGAATAGTTCGCCGATATGTACTTATAGCGCGCGTCGGCAACGACCGCCTCGAAATCGGTGCCGAACGTGTCGTCGGAGAACGTAGACTTAAACGCGTCTACCGTAGGAACGAGCTCGGGGTGCATCCTCACTTCGATCTCGTCCATTTCCGAAAGCTTTACCGCATGGAAGAGCGGTGCGGCGACCTTCTGCCCCTCGAGCGCGATGGAAACGTCGCGGATCAGGTGCGCAATGGGCGAATCCTTTAACACCGTTTCGCCCTTACGGGGCGATTTGGAAACCTTGATCGCCCTGTCCATCAGCTCCTTGATCCCGTTGCCTTTCAGCGCGGAGATCGTGACAACGGGCAGTCCGATTTTCTTTTCGAGCCGCGCGGCGTCGATCTTGTCGCCCTTCTTTTCCACCGCGTCCATCATGTTCAGCGCGAGCACCACGGGCACGTCGATTTCCATAAGCTGCGTGGTGAGATACAGATTGCGCTCGAGGTTGGTTGCGTCTACGATATTGATCACGCAGTCGGGGCGCTCGTCTAAAATAAAGTTGCGCGAAACCACCTCTTCGGGCGTGTACGGCGAAAGGGAATATATCCCCGGCAGGTCTACAATGGAAACGGGCTCTTCGCCGCGCTTGTATACGCCCTCGCGCTTATCCACCGTAACGCCGGGCCAGTTGCCCACGTACGCGGTCGAGCCGGTAAGCAGATTGAAAAGCGTGGTCTTGCCGCAGTTGGGATTGCCCGCCAAAGCAAATTTTTTCATTCCTTTACCTCCAGCCCGACGCAAGCCGCTTCCGTCTTGCGGAGCGTGAGCTCGTAGCCGCGGATGGTGATTTCCAGCGGGTCGCCCAAGGGCGCCTTTTTGCGGAGCACAACCTCCGCGCCGGGCGTTACGCCCATGTCGAACAGTCTGCGGCGAAGCTTGCCCTCGCCCGCAACGCTCTTTACGATTCCCGTTTCGCCGACGGATAATTCGCTGAGTAGCTTTTGCATCTTGTTTCTCCTCTCTGTAATTTATTTAAAAACACCGTGTTTTTTACGCTACGAAAATGTGCGCCGCCACGTTGCGGTCTAGCGCGAGCCTGCCGTCCTTTACCATACACACGGTACTCCCCCCCGCAGAGGATAACACGGTTATCTTTGCATCGGGCAGCACGCCCAAATCGGAAAGGTGCTTTCTTGTCTTTTCGTCGGCGGCAATTTTTACGATTTTTACTTCCTGCCCGATGGGCGCGAGAATGAGCGGCATATCTTTTTCCTTTTGGTTCGCCATTGCGAACTCATGTTTGATAAATTTAGTTCGCCATTGCGAACTGTTGTTATTTTATCACTTCTTTTCGCGGCTGTCAACTGTTTTTTACAAGTTTTTACAAAAAAGTTCGCAGCTGCGAACTTTTCCTGTTTTCTCCTCTTGGTCCGTCCGATAATTTTTAGTCACACCCGCGTTAATTATTTGACATAACATAAATTTTATTATATAATGTAAGTCTTAAAACTCTGCGCGGCACCTTGCGCGCTAACGTAAGAGGATGAATATGATTGAAATTAAAGAAGTAAAGACCAAAAAACAGAAAACTCAGTTTTTGAATTTCTGTTTAAAGATGTATAAAAATAACCCCTGCTTCGTCCCCCCCCTGTACTCGAACGAAAAAAAGCTGTTCGGCAATCATCACGATTATTGCGATCAGGCGGAAAGCGTGTTTTATCTCGCCTATAAAGACGGCAAGGTAGCGGGCAGGATCTCGGGGATTTTACAGAACGCAAGCAACGAAAAATGGAATCAGAAGCGCGTGCGTTTTACGCGGTTCGACTGCATCGACGACCAGGAAGTGGCGAACGCCCTCTTCGCGGCGGTGGAAAACTGGGCGAAGGAAAAGGGCATGAAGGAGCTCGTCGGTCCCCTCGGCTATTCGGATATGGAGCGCGAAGGACTTTTGGTGGAGGGCTTCGACCAGCTGAACACCTTCGAAGAGCAATACAACTTCCCCTACTACGAAAAGCTGGTGAACAATTACGGCTTCGAAAAGGAGGTCGAATGGCTGGAATGCCGTCTGACCGCGCCCGACTCCGCTTACATCGAAAAGATGAAGCGCGTCAGCGACAAAGCGATGGAACGCGCGGGCTGCCACTTCGGCGAAGCGAAAAACACCAAGGACTTTTTAAAGAAATACGCGGACGACTTTTTTAACATTATCGACCAGTCCTACGCCCATATTTACGGGACCGTCCCCTTTACGGAGAAAATGAAAAAGTCTATCATGAAAGACTTCGGGCTGATCATCGACCTGCGTTACGTTACGGTGGTGCTCGATAAAAACGACCGTCCCGTCGCGTTCGGGCTTTGCTTCCCCGGCTTCGGAAAGGCGCTGCAAAAGTCGGGCGGCAGACTTACGCTCTGCACGCTGTTTAAAGTGCTTCATGCCATTAAAAAGCCCGAATCGATCGATCTGGCGCTCATCGGCGTTCTGCCCGAATATCACAACACGGGAATCAGCCACGCGATTTTTTATAAAATGGTGCAGCTGCTTACCAAGGGCACGGCAAAGTATGCCGAAACAAACCTGATGCTCGACTATAATTTTAATATTCTCAACCAGTGGAAAAACTTTCACCCCGTTCAGCACAAACGCCGCCGTTCTTATGTAAAACATATCGGCTGAAGTACAATAATGATATCGCACGGGGGCGGCTGCAAATGCAGCCGCCCCCGTGCTTTTCTTTTGAATTTTAACTCGTTTATATTAAAACCGCGGAAGCCCACCCTTTATCTTTACCAGCTCGGTAAAAATTTTGGCGGTAACGAACGCGTCGTCGAACGCGCGGTGATGGTTGAACGTAAACCCGAAATGGTCCGCCACCGTGTTCAACTTATAATTGGAAAGCCGCAGCGTTTCCTGCGCAAACGCAACCGTGTCGATTTGGCGCATATCGAAGATATACCCCTCCTTTTCGCCGTAATAACGGATAAACTTACAGTCGAACGAGGCGTTATGCGCCACCAGCACGCTGCCGTAACAGAACTTGTAAAAGTCCGCGATCACGTCCTTGATCTCGGGAGCGCCCGCCAGCATATCGTCCGTGATCCCCGTAAGTCCGATAATTTCCTCGCTCAGCTTTACGGGACAGGCGACGAAGGTGGAAAACTTTTCGCAGATGTTTCCGTTTTCGATTTTAACGCCGCCCACCTCGATAATGCGGTCCATGATACCGCCCTTCGAAAGCCCCGTCGTTTCCAGATCGAACACCACGAATTTTCCGCGCTTGAACTCCTCGGGCAGGGGCGAACCGTCGAACATTCCGCCCTGCACCAAATCGGATACGGGCGCGGGCACCACCTTTTTATAGACGGCGGGCACGGGCAGAGACGGTCTTTGTTCGGGCACGAAGCCCTGCGGCGGCGAGCCGAAGTCGATCCCCTTTATGCGGAAGGAAAGCGAGCCGTTGAACAGCTCGTTGTCGCCCGATAAGCACACGCTCGCACCCTGCGCGACCGTCCGCACCTTTTCGAGCGTCGCCTTTCGGGTAAAATACGAGGCGCGGAGCTGCCCGCTCCCGTCCGATATCGTGATCGAGAAATACGGCTTTTTATTCTTCGTCTCCCGCTCTTCGATAAAGCTTACCGTGCCGCACACGGTAACGCCCTGCATCTCCCCGTTTAAATCGGCAATGTAAATCGCCCGCTTGGGCTCCATGCCGTCGATGGGCGAATATTCGCAGACGGGGAAAAACCGCGGCGCAAGCACGGTTTCCTCGGGCTCGGGCTCGAATTCTATTTCCCCCTTCTCCTTTTTCACCATGCGGAATTCGCCCCGCCACACGCCGCAGAACTGCCGCGAAATTTCGCTTTGCAGCGCGTCGAGCACATGATCGCCCGCAAGCCGCGCCCGTTCGCTCTCTTCGGCGCAAATCGAAAATCTGCCTCCGCCGACCTCCGTTTCCGCCTGAATATCTTCGAGCGAAACAAAGGCGGCAGCCGCGGGGAAGCGCGTTTTCAGCGTCTGCGCCAACGCACGGCGCACCCCCTCCGCGCTCGGCACGGATTTGGTAATACGGGCTTTCGCCGCAAAACCTGCGGGCGCGTACCGCGCGGAAACGCTGTCCGCATGGGCGACGTCCTCCGCAGAGTACGTTAAATCGGTCAACAGAAAAAACTCCGCCGTTTTTCCGTCCACGACGATTTTTTGCAGCACGGCGCGCTTTAAGCCCTCCGCCTCTCTTATCTCGTTTAAATATCTTTCGCTTCTCACTTGTAATTCCGCCCGTTACAGCAATTCTTCCAGTCTCGCAAAAAATACCCGTTCCGCATTTTCCGCGGCAACGCGCTCGTTTTCCCTGCCCTTTTGCATGATCACGCAATATTCCTTGCCGCCCGCAATGCCCAAATCGCACCCCGCCGCCTCGCCGATGCCGTTCACCACGCAGCCCATGACGGCGATTTTCAGCTTTTTGTTTACGGCGCGGACGCGCTCGTTCACCCGCTCGGCAAGCCCCATGCAGTCGTATTGGCACCGTCCGCACGTGGGGCAGGATACGACCTCCGCGTACTCCGTTTCCAGCCCGCAGGCGCGCAAAATCGCATGGGCGGCATAAACCTCCTTCACGGGGTCGGCGGTGAGGGAAACGCGAATCGTATCCCCGATCCCGTTCAGAAGCAGCGCCCCGATCCCGATACTGCTTTTTATAATGCCCATCTCCTGCGTGCCCGCCTCGGTCACGCCCAGATGCAACGGATAATCCGTCCGTTCTGCAAGCAGCGTGTAAGCCTCCGTCGTGAGCGGAACGGAGGAAGCCTTTACCGAAACGACGATATCATGCACGCCGTGCTTTTCCAGCACGGAAACGTTTTGAAGCGCGCTCTCCACCAATGCGCGCGCACTCACGCCGTACTTCGCCAGAAAATGCGGCTCGATACTGCCCGAATTAGAGCCCACCCGCACGGGGATTTTATGCGCCTTTAAACAGTCCGCCACCCGCGCGATCTCCGCTTCCCCGCCGATATTGCCGGGATTGATGCGCAGCTTATCCGCGCCCGCCTCCGCCGCCAGCACGGCGAGCTTTGCCGAGAAATGCACGTCCGCCACGATCGGCGCGGAGGTCCGCTCCTTGATCGCCCGGATCGCGCGCGCGTCCGCCTCGTCGAGCACCGAAACGCGCACGATATCGCAGCCCGCCTCCTGCAAGCTTATAATTTGAGCGACGCATTTTTCTACGTCGCTCGTCTTTACCGTCGTCATGCTCTGCACGGAGATCTTGTCGCCGCCGAGCAGAACGTTCTTTATTCGCACCTGTCTTTTTGCCATGCTTATTTTTCGTCGTCCTTCTTTTCCATCATTCTCTGCAATTCGGACATAAAGGAGGAAATATCCTTAAACGAACGGTATACGGACGCGTAGCGTACGTACGCGACTTCGTCCAGCTCCTTTAAGCCCTCCATCACCATTTCACCGATTTCCTTGGAGGAGATTTCCTGCTCCATGGAGTTGTAAACCTTTTTGGTGATCTCCTCGGCAAGCTCGTCGATTTTCTCGATGGGTACGGGGCGCTTTTCGCAGGACTTGATAATTCCGCGCTTTATCTTGCCGATATCGTAAGCTTGACGGTTCCCGTCCGATTTTACCACGAGAATGGGATTCACTTCGATCGTCTCGTACGTCGTAAACCGCTTTCCGCAGCCGATACATTCGCGGCGGCGGCGAATGGTTCTGTCGTCGTCCGTCGAGCGGGAGTCGATTACCTTGCTCTCCACGCAGTTGCAATACATACAGCGCATAATACACCTCTTCGCCGAACACGCGGCGGTTTCCTTTGTTTGCTTTATTATACCACACAACGGCGGATTTGTAAACGGTTTGATTGATTTTTTGCCGCCGAAACAAAATTTTTCCGCTTAAAGGTCGACGCGCGGGAAACGTTTTTGCGAAATATGCACGGAAAGCGCCGTCGCGCCCGCATAAAACTGAACGCAAACCGCAAACGCGCAAGCCTTCGCGCCCATATTCGCGGGGTCGGGCAGGTTGAGCACGTCGCGAAAGAGCGGAACGGTAAAGCGGAACGCCGTGAGCAGTGCGATCAGCAAAAACTGCGCCGCGCCCGCAAGCAAAAACGGGACCCCCACCTTTTGCGGATTGCGATAGTACAGCGGAAAGAATATCAGATTAAACACGCCCGCAAGCAACGCGCAGTAGCCCAAAAACGCAATGTTCGCCGTGCTACCCGCCATATTCAGCTGCGCTTCGGGCGCGAGCGCAAGCTCCTTGATCGCGGTGAATATGCCCGCCGCCGTCCACATTGCCGCCTGCAAGAGCGCGCACATGGACATCCGCGCAAGCACGGCTTCCTTTCTTCCGACGGGAAGGCAGCAGGTAAACGCCGCGTCGCCGTTTTCCCGCGCCGTGAGGCAGATAAAAAACACCGAAAGTCCGGAAAAGAAAAACATTACCTCGTACGGATAATTCGGAATAAACACGAACGCCGAAAACAACACGAACAACGCCCCCGTAGGGTGCAGACAGAGCGAAAACTCCTTTTTCAGCAACGCCGCCATTCCCGCCTCCTTTCCGTTTCCAGATGCACCATGATTTCGTCCAGCGAGGGAAGGGAGAGCTCCGCGCCCTCCGCTTCCGTCCCACGCGGCACCAGACCGCGGAAGCCGTCCCTGCCCTCCTTTAATCCGATAACGGGCAGGACGGGCTTTTGCGCAAAGCGGGCGAGCAGATACTTTTTCTTCAGCTCCGAAAGCGGCTCCGCCGCCAGCACGCGCCCCGCAGACAAATACACCACGTCGTCGGCAACGCGCTCCAAATCGGAAGCGATATGCGTGGAGAACAGCACCGAAACGCCCTCCTTTTTCACCAGCGAGTAAACGGTGTCGCAAAAGTCCTCGCGGGAGAGCGGATCCAGCCCGCTCGTCGGCTCGTCTAAAATCAACAGCCGCGCCCCGTGCGACAGCGCCAGCGCGATGGCGAATTTTACCTTCATCCCCTCCGACAGCTCGCGCACCCGCTTCCGCCCGTCCAGTCCGAACCGCCTCATAAGCTCGGTAAAGTACGCGCCGTTCCAGTCGGCATAAAACGCCCTTACGCAGGCGGCGACTGAACACAGCCGCTTTTGCGGATAATAGCGGAACCCGCCACCCGCAAACCCGATGCTGCGCTTGAACGCCTGCGCGTCGCGGAAGGAAACGCCGAACGCCTCCGCCTCGCCCTCGCACCCGATCAAACCCGCGATCGCCTTTAACGCGGTACTCTTGCCCGCGCCGTTCGCGCCGATCAAGCCCGTAACCCCGCCCTGCCTTACCGCAAAGCTAACGCCGTCCAGCAAAAAGGACGGATAGCGCTTGGTAAGTTTCTTTACGCAAAGCGCGTTCATTTCTTCTCCTTTCCGAGCGCGTTGACCGCGCTGAAAAAGGTCTCGATATACGAATAGGGCTGCAGCGCGATCCCCTGCCCCTTGTCCGCCATTAAAATTAAGCTGCTGCCCTCCGAAAGCGCGAACATCTCCCGCACCTCTTTGGGAATGACGATCTGCCCCTTCGGTCCCAGCTTTACCGTGCTTAAAAATTTCCCCTCCGGCTGATTTTCCATTTTACTCCCCTTTAATTGTATTACTTTTCTTACTTTTCAAACATTATAGCACGAAAAAAGCGTTTTGTCAAGCGTTATTCGGATTTTGGGGATTGACAAACCGAATGCTTCGCCGTATAATAAAAGTAAGGAGAACAGGATGGACGCTTTTAAGGATTTGCGCATCGTAGACAATTTTTACCAGACCTCTTCGTTTTTTCCCATGCCCACGATCTTGGTGGGAACGGTTGCGGAAAACGGCAAAACCAACCTCGGTTCTTACTCGCTCTGCTTCCCCTATTACGTAGCGGGCAAGGACTATTACGCCATGATCTTAGAGAGCCGCAACAGCTCGAACACGGCGCAAAACATTCTGCGCGGAAGCAAGGTTTCGCTTAACTTTATTCCCGACAGGAAAAAGTATTTCCGCGAGGCGGTGCGCCTCGGCTTCCCAGGCGAGACGACCGAGGAAAAGATGAAAGACTGCATTTTTACCTTAAAAGACGGCTTGGCGGAGGGCGAACGCCCCAAAATCATAGCGGAAGCGTTTCAGGTGTTCGAATGCAGCTGGGACGGCTCCTTAGAGGACGCGCATTTGGACAAAGCGGGAAATTTAGAGGGCTACGAGCCGCCCTATCGCAATTTTAACGGAATCACGAGCAAATTCGGCGCGCACTTTATTTTGAAAATAGATAAAATTTTAATGAAGGAGCAATACCGCGGCGCGATACTCGACGGCGTTAAACGGAACCGTTTCCCGTCCGTGCCCGTCGATTACGGCTACCGCGACAGTACGAATTTCTGGTGCTCGCGCTTTAAAAAGCCCTTTCCCGAAAAAATTCAGGCAAAGGCGGTCGACGTGCAGACGGTAAAATACGCCGCCTCGCGCATCGACCCGAACGTGAAATTTACGGACGAGGCGTGCGCCAAGCTTACCAAGATCCCCCGCATCTTTTTAAAAGCCGCGCTCACGCAAATGGTAAGCATTGCCAAGGAGGAGGGAATTTCCCTCATCGACGAAAGGGCGCTCGAGCTGATCAACGACAAGCGCCGCAAGGAAAAGAAAAAATAAACGATCGAAAAAAGCGACCGCCGCCGCGGTCGCTTTTTTATTTGATTCTTTTGCAAAAACAGGCGATCGCCTTAAAAATTTTTCCGTTTGCGAAATGCGCGAAGCCCTGCGCATAATGGTGCGGGAAGCGCTTCCCCGCCGACATCGACATGGAAATCAGCGAGCCGCTTTCCAGCACCCGTTTTAAAAACACGGCGCCCTTTACGGCGTTGTCGCGCGCCTCGCCCTCGGGTAGCCTTTTCGCCCGCCGCATTTTCCGTTTCGGCATGCTCATCACTGCGCGATATAAAATCCTGCCCCAAAAAGTCCGCTTTAAATCGGAAAAGCGCGACTCCAAGCAAATCGGCATTTGAGGGGCGGGCTGCGGGATTTTTAAGCGCGACATTTCTTCGAACGCGCCGTCCGTCATTCTTTCCGTATTCGCACCGCCGTACGCTTGCCGCACGGCTTCGCCGTAGGGAGACGGCGCCTCCTCGCCCGCGAGGAATATTTTTTGAGAAAGCTTCACCGTTTCGCAATCCGAACATATTTGCAACTCGTATTCGCCGCGCTCGGTGACGTATCGGCTTTCCGCCGCGTTCCAATACCGCAGCTCCTTTTTCCCGAACGACGTTTCCGCCCGTTTGCTCTCGCCCGCGTTCAGATACACCTTGCAAAAGGCGCGCAGCTCTTTTTCGGGCTTGAATATTTCCGTTTGCGGCGCTTTTACGTAAAGCTGAACGATCTCCGCGCCCGCGCGTGCGCCCGTATTTTTCACCGTGCAGGAAACAACGATCGTCTCTCCTCTCTCCTCGGCGGAAAAATCCGAATATTCGAACGAAGTATAGGAGAGCCCGTAACCGAACGGATAACGCGCACGCTTGCCCGCCGTAAGAAAGTAGCGGTACCCGACGAACACGCTCTCGCGGTAAACCTCCGCGGCGGACCTGGAATATTCCGCGCCGAACGGGATATCCGAATATACTTCCGCCCAACTCTCGGCAAGCCTCCCGTTGGGATTTCTGCCGCCGAACAGCAGCTCCGCCGCCGCGGTCCCACAGCCCTGCCCGGCGGTATGCAAGTTTAAAATCGCGCTCACGCGGTCGGCAAAGGGCAATTCCACGGGCGAGCCGCACATGAGCACCACGGCAAGCCGTTTTCCTGCATTCAGCAGCGCGTCGATGGCGCGAAGCTGATTTTCGGGCAGGCGCATATTCTCTCTGTCCGCGCCCTCGCTCTCCGCACAGTCGGGAAGTCCCGCAAAAAAGAGCACGACTTCATAGCCCTCCGCCGCACGCACCGCCTGCGCAATCAGCGCTTCGTCGGATTCAACCTTGTCCGCACGATACGCCTTGGCATAGCCGTAAGCGATCTTCCGGTTGTCGAACGCCGCCCGAGGTGAGACAAGACGGGCGGGATAAATCATAGAGCTGCCCGCACCCTGATAGCGGGGCTTTTCGAACAGCTCGCCCGCGACAAAGTACGCGCCGCCCTTTTCAAGCGGCAATAAGCCGTCGTTTTTTAACAGCACGGCGCAATCCGCCGCAACCTCCGCCGCCAGCTCGGCGTGCGCGCAAAAGTCCGCCTCCGCCCGCGTCTGCCCCGCGCAGCGCTCCGCGAGACCCAGCACGTTTTTTACGGCGCGGTCCAGATCCTCCCGCGCGAGCTCGCCCGAGCCGATCCCCTCTGAAATCTGTTTGCGGCAGATCGCGGTATCTCCCGGCATTTCCAGATCGCACCCCGCCCGCAGCATTTTCAGCCGATCGTGCGAAGCGCCCCAATCGGTCATAACCAAGCCGTCGAAGCCCCATTCTTCGCGCAGGATCTCCGTTAAAAGCCGCCTGTTTTCCGAACAGAACGTGCCGTTCACACGGTTATATGCACACATGACCGCATACGGCCTCTCCTTTACGATAATTTCGAAGGGCTTTAAATAGATTTCCCGCAGCGCGCGCTCGTCGCATACGCTGTCCCCCGTAAAGCGGAAGTTCTCCGCATTGTTCAGGGCGAAATGCTTTACCGCCGCCCCGACGCCCGCGCTCTGCATCCCCTTCAACTGAGCCGCCGCAAGCCTTCCCGCAAGCAGCGGGTCCTCGGAAAAATACTCGAAATTCCGTCCGCAGAGCGGGTTGCGCTTGATGTTCACCGCAGGACCGAGCAGCACGTTCACCCCGTAATGCAGGCACTCCTCGGCGAGCGCGCGTCCGATTTTATAGGCGTTTTCCGTGTTCCATCCCGAGGCAAGCGCCGCGGCGGTGGGAAACGCGGTTGCGGGCAAACTTCCCGTAACTCCGTTGTCGCCCCCTTCCGTCTGCACCCGCAAGCCGTGCGGTCCGTCCGACGTGCGCACGGAGGGAATAGAAAGGCGGGGAACGGAAACAGTTTCCATAAAATTCGTTCCCGCAACCAAAGCCGCCTTTTCCTCTACCGTTAAACGGTCGCACACGTCCCGATCGTTCATAGCCGCACCCCCCATATAAAAAATCGGCAGTTTTCAAGCACTACCGATCGCCGCTTTTATCCCGTTTTATTTTTCGTCCGATTCGCTCTTATCCCGTTCGAGCAGCCCGAAGTCGACCTCTTCGAGGTCCTCGCTCACGCAAGCGTCCTTGGGCAGTTGAATTCGTTCGGACGAAAATCCGCGCCCGCGCACTTCGGAAATGACGCTGATCATCAAGAACGCGTCGGGATCGATGGCATGGATCTCGTTTTTCAATTTTACGATATCGCGATTCGTCACCACCGTGAGCAGGACGAAGCATTTTTCCTGTAAATAGCCCGTCTTGCCGTAAAGCAACGTCGCCCCGCGGTTAAGCTTGTGCAAAATCATCTCGCGGATCTCTCTGTTTTTCTTGCTGATGATCTTCACCTGTAAGCGCTTGGTCCCGATCAGCGCCACCATGTCGATGATCCACGAGGACAGCAGCGTGATAATTACGCCGATGAGCACCGCCGTTAAATCGGCGGCAAGCAGTTGAAGCGCAACAATCGCCAAATCGAGCACCCAGATCCCCAGCGCCACGGGGAAATTGAACAGCTTATGCATGATAAGCGGAGGGATATCCGTACCGCCCGTGCTCGCACCCACGCGTACCTCCATGCCGATCCCCAGCCCGAACAGCAGCGAACCGATGATCGCGGCGACCAACGGCTGATCGTGCGCCATGGCGAGCCCCCCGTTTGCCTCCAGATATAATTTATTCAACAACTGAAAGAGCGCGATAAAAGATGGATAAAGCACCGTGCCCGCCAGCGTCGCCAAAGCAAACTTTTTTCCGAGGAAAAAGGCTCCGATAAGAAACAGCGCAAAGTTGGCGACGTAAACGGTAATGGTCACCGCCCATTCCACGATCGCCCCCGTCTTGCCCGACTGTTCCAGCAGATGCTTGATCAAAATGCCGAGTCCCGTCGTGCCGCCCATTACAAAGTCGTTAGGCTCGATAAAAAACGCCGTGGCAACGGCGATGATCGCATTCCCGGCGACCACGATAAACGCATATCGCAAAAACGCCAAAACCTGTTTTTTGGTGGGTTTTTGAAATTTTAATTCTTTTTTTCCGATATGCATACGCCTGACTCCCGTTGATTTCTATTATATCATCCGTCCGCCGCTTTGGCAACGATTTTTTATGAAAAAACAAAAAATAACGGCGCACCTTACGGTGCGCCGCCAATCGCAGAACGTTAAATGGTCCAACGGCAGGTGTTGCAGGTGTGGCAGCCGCACCCGTTTAACGCATACTGACGGGCATAGTAAACGTCGATTTCTCCGTAAGCGGTAGTCGCGCCGTCCGAACGGCACCCGCAGCCGCAATCGTTTCCTCTTGCACGGTTACAGCCGCAACGGTCACAGTTGCATCTGTTGCAGCCGCAATCGGTGGAAAAGAGATTATGGAGCGCGCGGGCAATCGATTCGCAGCAGGAGCAGCAAAGATTGCACCCGTTGCAGCGGTTACACTGATTGCGGCAGTTGCAGCCTTCGCGGTTGTCTCCGCAGCCGCAGCGTTCGGTTCCGCGATCGCATCCGCAATCGCAGTGTTCGTGATGACATGAATGACTCATATTAGACCTCTGTCGTAAAAATTCGGTATACACCGTAATATATTTTATTCGGCAGAGGAAAACGGTGCCACTCTTAACGCACAAAAAAACCGCCCGCTGTCCGCGGACGGTAATTTTTTATTTGGCGTATTCCACACTTCTGAATTCGCGGATCACGTTTACTTTGATCTGACCGGGATATTCCAGCTCGCTCTCGATCTTCTTGGCGATATCCTTTGCTAAAAAGAGCGCCTTGGCGTCGTCCACCTGGTCGGGCTTTACGATCACGCGGACTTCTCTGCCCGCCTGAATGGCGTAGCTCTTGTCCACCCCCGCAAATCCCGATGCGATGGCTTCGAGCTTTTCGAGCCGCTTTACGTAGTTGGAGCCCGTCTCTCTTCTCGCGCCGGGGCGCGCGCCGGACACCGCGTCCGCCGCCTGAATCAGAACGGCTTCGATGGTTTTCGGCTCCGTGTCGCCGTGGTGCGCCATGATGGCGTTTACGATCATCGCGTTTTCTTTAAACTTTTTGGCAAGGTCCGCGCCCAGCTGAATGTGCGTGCCCTCCTGCTCGTGATCGACGGCTTTGCCGATATCGTGCAAAAGTCCCGCGCGCTTGGCAAAGTTCACGTCCAGCCCCAGCTCCTGCGCCATGAGCCCCGCAAGCTGAGCGACCTCGATGGAATGGCGGTAAACGTTCTGCCCGTAGCTGGTGCGGAATTTCAGCCGACCGATAAGTTTAATGAGTTCGGGATGAATCCCGAAAATCCCCACCTCGAACATGGCGTTTTCACCCGCCGCTTTGATCTGCTGTTCGAGCTCCTTGGTCACCTTCTCCACCGTCTCTTCGATGCGGGCGGGGTGAATTCTGCCGTCCTGAATCAAGCGTTCGAGGGTAAGGCGGGCGACCTCTCTTCTTACGGGATCGAATCCCGAAAGGATCACCACCTCGGGCGTGTCGTCGATAATCAGCTCGATGCCCGTGGCGTTCTCGATCGCGCGGATATTTCTGCCCTCACGCCCGATGATGCGCGCCTTCATGTCGTCGTTGGGAAGGGGCACCACCGACACCGTAGATTCGGACGCATGGTCTGCGGCGCAGCGCTGTATCGCCAGCGTGATAATGTTTTTCGCGTTCAGATCCGCTTCGTCCTTCGCCTGCTGTTCGAGGTTTCGCACGTTCACCGCGCAGTCGCGGCGCGTCTCGTCGAGAATCTCCTCGGTGAGCATCTTTTTCGCTTCCTCTTTGGTCAGCTGGGAGATCCGTTCGAGCTCCGCCACCATCAGCTCGTGCTGGTGCGAAACCTGCTCCTGCGTCTTTTGCACCTCCTCGGTGCGGCGGGCGAGGTTCTCGCGCTGGGCGTCGAGCTGTTCGGACTTTTTCATAAGCTCCGCTTCTTTGCGTTCGAGCAGATCCTCCTGCTTGTTCAGGCGAGCCTCCATGCGCTGCTGTTCGGCGCGCTTTTCCTTCATTTCCTGATCAAACTCGTTTCTGCGCTTTAAATCCTGTTCCTTGGCTTCGAATTCCGCTTCCTTTTTTAACTGTCTGCACTCTTTCTGCGCGTTTGCGAGCATCTCGTCCACGCGCTTCGACGTATCGTCGAGCTTTTTCTCCGACTTCTTTTGGGAAACTTTTTTCAGAACAACGTAAGTAACCGCCGCCGCAATCCCTGCGCCGACAATGAGCGCAAGCGCGGGAAACACCGCTACCATCCACGTTTCTACCGCAAGGAACAGGCTGTTAAAATGAATCATAGTTACAGCCTCCTTGAATAATAATTCCGATTTTTGCCGAACCGATTTTCGCGCGTAGCGAATAAAAATTCAGCATTGTCTTTTAAATTATACAATAAAATAGAAAGCTTGTCAAGAGGATATCGAAATTTACGCGGGCTTATCCCGAAAAATTTCGAAAAAATATACACTATCTTGCGGTTGCCGCACGGCAAGCACACATTTTACGCGCTCCGCCCTTTCCCCCGTGGGATTCTTTCGCTTCGCTACTTCGCCTACGGCTCGTGCCGCCGTTATCCGCCGTTCGGTTTCATTCTTATTCTCTGAACAACGGGGCAGAATGACAGAAAAAGATTCTTTCGGTCGCTTCGCTCCCTCTGAATGACAAAAAAATGTCCCTACTGTCATTCAGAGATATGGCGTAGCCCCTCCTCATTGTCATTCTGAGGCACGGCAATCGTCATTCTGAGGCACGATAACCGTTCTCTCCGCCATCCTGAGGTGCGGTAGCCGTTGTTACTGTCATTCTGAGGTGCGGCGAAGCCGCGCCGTGAGAATCCCATACAAAACAATCTCCCGCGCGAATCCGCGCGGGGGAAATATAAATTCTATCCTTTATAAATAATTTTCGCGTTACAGCCCTTCCGCCAGTTGGCACCCCAAACGGAGTCCGCCGCAGCCTGCGAGGCAAAGCCCATAACGATAATCGTCTGATTCTCCGTCCAGTTCATGAACGCGCCCACGCCGACGCTCTCCACGCTGGCGGGTATCACGATCTGATGGATCGAAGTACATCCGCTGAACGCGCCCGTCCCTATCGTTTTCGTGCCGTCGGGCAAAATTTGATCCTCCGAATTTCCCCGATAAATAATGTTCGCGCGGCAACCGAGCCTCCATTCCGTACCCCAGGCGGTATCCGCCACGGCTTGCGATGCAAATCCTTTTACGGTGATCGTCTGATTATCTGCCCATTCAATGAACGCACCAAACCCGATTATTTTCACGCTTTTCGGAATTTCAAAATTCGTGATGCCGATACAATTTTCAAACGCATAACGACCGATATCCGTTAAACGATTCCCGAGAACGGTAACTTGTTTTAAATTTTTACAAAACGCAAATCCGCTATCCGCAATCGCCGTTACGGGCAATCCGTTATAAGCGGCGGGGATCGTCGCCTCATCGGCAAAAAGATCGATGATTTTAACGGAATAAGCCGTTTTAACCTCATTTAAAAAGTAATAGAACGTATCGTCCTTTTGTCCGCGCGCATAGACGATATCGCATCCGCTGCCACCGGGCAGACACCAGTCTTCTCCCCAAACGGCTGCGGCTTCTTCTTTCGAAGCAAAACCTTTTACTACGATTCTGGTGAATTTCGCAACACCGCCAAAAGCATTTTTTTCGATTCTTTCGATTCCTTGCGGAATCGTTATCGTACGCACCGAACCATTCGCGGACGGTCCCAGCCAATAAAATGCGTGCTCGGCAATTTCTTTCGCGTATTCGGGAATGGTTGCGCCGTACGTTGTCGTCGTTACCCTGCCCGTTTCGCGCTCGATCAAGCATCCTCCGTCCGCCAAATATACGGGATTGTCTTGCGCTACGGTAAGTTCTGTTTTTAAGGCAGACAGCCCTAAAAACGCTCCTCGGGCAACGTCGATTACAGAAGCGGGAAGGCACAATTTTTCCAAAGCGAAGCAATTTGTAACAAAAACACGCCCGATTGTTGTAACGCCCTCGGGAATTTCCAACGACCGTAGTTTCTTACAGCTTGTAAATGCGTTATTGCCTATCGTCTTTAAGTTGTTGCCCGAAAATTCGATTTTTTCCAGATTAATGCAGGAGGAAAAAGCCGAATGATATAACGCAGTCACGGGCAATCCGTTATGTATTGCGGGAATCCGTACGGAGACGATATTCGACTTTTCCGAGCGTTTCGCCCCCACCGAATATTCCGTACCCTCCTCGTTCAATACAAATTCCAGACAAGCGGTTTCGGCAAACGCCAGCGGGCGCATTTCCGTATGCGCGGAATTGTTGGCGCACACCCGCATTTCCTCGCCGTCCTCTTCGAGCGCAGGCTCCTTCGTCGCTACCCATTCGCTCCACTCGTGCCCAAGTGCGGGAACGGACTCCGTTACCGTATGGCTTGCATCGTTACGGCAAATGCGCTTCGCCTCGCCCTCCTCCGTACAGGTGGGAGCTTGGGTCGTAACAAGGTCGTTCCAATCATGCCCGAGCGCCGCGATCGCACGAATTTCCGTATGATCGTTACACGTGCGGCATACGCGCTTTTCGATTCCGCCCGTCGAGCACGCAGGCGCTTTCGTCACCACCCATTCGCCGAAATCGTGACCCGAAACCTGTAATGCGCGCGTATCGGTATGCGTTCCGTCGCGCAGGCAAGTCCGCATCGCATAGCCGTCCGTATTACACGTCGGCTCCGCCGCGGTGTACCACTCGCCCCAATCGTGCCCGAGCGCGGGAATCGGCGCGAAATCCTCGTTTTCGCAGGTGTTGCAGGCACGCTTCTTTACCCCCGCGACCAAACACGAGGGCGCGGCAGCCTGTTCCCATTCCGCCCAATCGTGCCCGTGCGCGGGAAGCGCGCGCGTTTCGATTACGGAAGGGTCGGAAAGAGAGACGCGGGTTTGCAGCCCCGTTTCCTCGCAAGTGGCTTCCAGCGTCGTCGTCCATTCGCTGAACAGCGTTTCTTCCCGCTTGAAATCGCACCCCGCAAACGCGGCAGCCGCCAGACCGAGCGCCATGCACGAGCAGACGAGTACTATTTTCGAATTCCGTTTTTTCATAGCCGCCTCCCTCTTTCGTATTACTTTCTAAATCTATTATACCACCCCCCCCGAGATTGTCAATAACTTTATTCATATTTTAAAAATTTTTTTCGGTTTTTAAAAGGCGAAAAATTGATAAAAAACGAGACGTGCAACCGCACGGCTCGTTTCGGTAACGATTTGCAAATATTAAAAATTTACTTTCTTCAACTCCAAAGACGCCAACGACACTTCGGTGATTTTTCCTTTGTATTCGATTTTCGCCGTATTCGTAAGATTGAAGTCCGTGTTTAATAAATACAACACTTCTTTTCCGTCCTCCTCGTAAAAGAGCGCAAAGCGCACCTTGTCGCAGCAGAGCACCCGAAGGTCGCAATCCCTGTGCGTTTGCGTCAAGTTCTCTTTTACGACGGCACGGTATAGCGGATATGCCGCAGGGGCGCCGGGATAATCGACGTGCGTCAAGAGGGAAACGACGCCCTTTCCGTACTTGTGCTCGACAAGCACGGGGCGGACCTTCTCCCAACTTTCGGGCGCGGGGGCGAATTTATCCTCGAAAAACGCAACGATCTCGCCGTCCGTCATACGCACGTCCGCAAAGTTTACGTATCCGCCGCAATAATTGCAATCGCAGATAAAGTCATACGTTCCGGGGTATTGCACGCCCGCAGCCACTCCGTCGCGGCGGAATTTCACGCCGTCGTTTGTAGACGAAATTCCCGTAAGCTCGCAGCCGAGAAAATCGGACAGCCTGCCACCGTCGATGAACGCTATCTCTCCGCCGCGACGTGCGGAAGTATTTAAATGAGCCGCGGATAAAATCAAGCGACCGCCGACCGCCACGTATTCTTTTAGCTTTTCGTAAATTTCCTTCGTCATCGTATTCCAACCGACGAAGATCAGCAAGTCGTAATTTTTCATAACGGAAAGGTCGCTTTCCACGGGCAAAACGTCGTACTGTCCGTAAGCGGGCGCATGGGAAAAATCCTTCCCCTCCGTTCCGAAGTTGGCAAAATCGTGCCAATCTCTGCTGCGGTATACCTCGTCGAGTATCTGCCAGCTGGTCTCGGGCGCACCCTTGCCCCATTCCTTTCTGTCGAACTGCGACCAAACGGAGCTGCCCATAAAGCCCGTATACCCGTCCAGATTGCCGTGCAGAAACGCGACCTTGGTTACCGGTCCGCAGGAGGGACGCGTTTCCTCATGATAAAGGCGGTAGAAGTTTTGCATCTCCTGCCGATAGGCGGCGCACTCCGCCGATTCGTACGGCAGATCGTACCCGAACGATTTGAGCTTTGTAAATCCGCTTTCCAGATAGACCATGGTCGCGCCGCTTAAAAACAAATAATTGTAGGCGAGCCGAAGCCTTTTTTCCTTTAATTTATCTTCATGACGGTAACCGCCGTACCATTCGTTGGCAATATACCCGCACCATTCGTCCTTTCCGTAGCCGACGGCGGCTCCCCGCGTAAAGGCGACAAGCTCCTCTGGATTCGCAGGAAAGAATTCCAGCATGGGCACCTCGATCCCCGCCTCGAGGTCGTACTTGATAAGCGCGGTCGCTTCTACGAGCGACGGCTTCTCGATCCCGATTTTCTTATTGTATTCCGCCATTTCCCTCACGTAGTTCACGTAAGCCTCTTTCGCCTCCGCCATATCGGCAAAGTTTTGCGGCGGCATTTCCTCCGCCATGCAGGTGGGCTGCTCTTTAAAATATCCCTTCGCCTTTGCGCCCCTGTCGCTGCCCGCTTCGCCCATGATCTCGCCGAGAAAATATTCCCCCGCGATTTTTTTGATATTGTTCACGATCCGCTCGTTCAAATGGCTCCGCTTGCCCTCGGGCGCGAACTGGTAGGCATATAAAAAGTGGAAATACAGCTTCATCTCTTTCGCCGTCCGCGCGATTTCGTAAAAAAGCTCCTCGGGGTAGTCTACGGGACGCAAGCGGACGTCGAACAATTCTACGTAGCCTTCGCACATCTTCGAAAGGATGGGATAAACTTCCTTCATCGCCTCGCAGTGCTCCCCCGAAGCAAGTCCGCCGATCAGTTTAGAACAGTCGATTTTGTTCACTCTCTTTCTCATACAATCATTTCTCCTCGATCTCGGTTATTTTTCGCCGTTTCGGCAAACGGCGCTTTGCGCCAGCATACAGCATGCGGTCGCGGCGTCGTACTCCGCCTTTATCAGCCGCGCGCCCTGAACGTTCGCCGTAAGCGCCCGTTCGAAAGCCGCTCTTAAATAGCGGGAGTGCGTGCCCTCGCCGCCCGTCAACAGACAGCGTTTCCTTTGCTCTTCGGTCAGATTCGCCCTTTCCGCCCCCGCGCGATACATTGTGTAAAGCGCATGCGCGGCATCGGCGAGGATTTTCATTGCCGCGGAGTCCCCGCACGCGCACGCCTCGTCGCACAGCGGCGAGAGAGCGGCGATCTCCGCCTTCCCCGTTTCTTTCGCATACACGAAATTCAAAATGCCCGTCGGTACGCCGCACCGTAACTTTTCCGTAAGCAGAGAGGTCAGGAGCGTTCTTTCTCCTCTGCCGTCGTACTCCGAAAGAACGGCTTTTATCATATGAAGCGCCACTCCATAGCCGCTTCCTTCATCGCCAAGAATATGCCCGTACCCGCCGACGCAGTGGATATTTCCGTCCTTCCCCCGAGACAGACAGACCGAGCCCGTACCCGAAATCACCGCAACGCCCGCGCCGTCCTGAAAGCCGCCGTACAAGACGGGCACCGCGTCGCTGACGATTGTAACGGGACAATCGGGCAAAATTCCGGAAAGAATTTCATGGAGTCTGCGTTTGACGAATTCCTGCCGAACGCCCGCCGAACCGATGCATAAGCCCGCGCAGTCACTCTTACCGATGCCCGCACGGTTCAATGCGTCGGAAATCAAGCCGTTCAAATTTTCCGCGACGCGCCTTTCGGAAAGCGAGACGATATTGCTTCCGCCGCCGAAGCTCTCGGCGATAATCTCTCCCGTTTCGGAAAGCATCTTTAAGTGCGTCTTTGTTCCGCCGCCGTCCAAACCCAAAAAATAGCGCATATGATTCTCGCTTTACTCACTCCGTCCCAAATATTCCAAAGCTCTCCGCACGCTGCCGTCCGCGCGCGTTAACGCCCGCTCCGCTTCCTCCGCCGAGCAACCGCAAACGGCGATCAGGACGGCGGGCTTTACCGCTCCGTCCGCCAGCCGCAAACACTCTGCCGCCCGCTCGCAGTCCGTGTCCGCCGCAGCCGCCACAACGCGCACCGCACGATCCCGTATCTTGACGTTCAGCACCTTCATATCCACCATCAGATTGCGGTACGTTTTCCCCAATCTGACCATGGTTGCGGTGGAAAGCATATTTAAAACCATCTTTTCCGCCGTGCCCGCCTTCATTCGCGTGCTGCCCATGATCGCCTCCGCGCCGACCTCGACCACGACGGAGACGTCCGCCAGATCCGTTAAACGCCCGAACCGCGTGTTGACAAGGGCGATCGTCGCCGCTCCCCTTCTCCTCGCCTCCTCCAGCGCCGCGCACACGTAGGGCGCCGTCCCGCTTGCGGAAATCCCCACCACGACATCCTGCTCCTCAACGCGCTGGTTTTCGATGTCCCGCCTCCCGCTTTGCACGTCGTCCTCCACGTCGGCATACGCATTGTAAAGCGCCTCCTTTCCGCCCGCCATCAGCCCGACGACGAGCGAGGGCTCCACCCCGTAAGTGGGCGGACACTCGGAGGCGTCCAACACGCCCAACCGCCCACTTGTCCCCGCGCCGACGTAAATCATGCGCCCGCCCCGCTTCATGCGCTCTACGATAAGATCGACCGCCGCACCAATCCGGGGGAGCGCCCGCTCCACCGCATAGGCAACCTTTTTATCCTCTTCGTTGATCAGCCGAACGATTTCTTCCGAAGAGCAGAGGTCGATATCCCGCGTTGCGGGGTTTATCTGCTCCGTCAGCAATTTATGATAATCCATGCTTCCTACCTCCTTTTTATTTTTTATGATGCGCGGTAAACGACTTCGCCGCCCCGAACCGTACACAACACGCGAAAGCGGCTGTCTATAATCGCAAAATCCGCATACTTGCCCGAACGGATACTGCCCGTCTCTCCGTCGACGCGCAGCGCCTTCGCGGGATTGACGGTCGCAAAATCCACCGCCTCCTCTATCGGCACGCCCACCTTCTCGACCATGTTCCGAACGGCGTGATTCATGCAGAGCACGCTGCCCGCAAGCGTTCCGTTTTCCAACCTCGGCTCGCCGTTTGTCACAATCACCCTCTTTCCGTCAGCGACAAACGTTCCGTCCTGTCCCGTTCCCTTCAAGCAAATCGAATCGGTAATTAAAATCACCTTTTCTTTGGGCTTACACTTTACCAACAGTCGCATTGCGGGAACGGACACGTGAACGGTATCGGCAATCAGCTCGCACGCCAATTCGTCTAACAGCAAAGCCCCACCCACAGCCCCCGCTTCGCGATGCAGAAACGGACTTTGCGCGTTAAACACGTGCGTGACGCTGGTCGCACCCGCCCGCACGGCGCGCTCGATTTGCTCGTACGTCGCCGCCGTATGCCCGAGGGAAGCGACGATCCCTCTGCCGCGCAGATAGCCGATCAACTCCTCCGCGCGCTCCAGCTCGGGCGCGAGCGTGACGATCTTCACCCATCCGCCGCCGAGGCGTTCGTATTCCCGAAACGCTCCCAAATCGGGCGGCAACAGCTCCTCCGCCGCCAGCCCGCCGCAACAGCTCTTTTGCACGAAAGGCCCTTCCAGATGCACCCCCAAGAGACGGGCTCCCGCCGAGACGTTCGACTCCCCGTACCTGCGAAGCGCGCGCAACGTCTTGCACGTCTTTGAGCGGCTCTGCGCCGCCAGCGTCGCCACGAAAGAGGTCGTTCCCTCCGAGGGCAAACGGCTTGCCAACCGCTGTGCGGCGCGCGTCGCATCGTCATCGCGGAAGTCTACGCCGTACCCGCCGTGGATATGCTCGTCGATAAAGCCGGGCAGCACGATCGCGTCGGAAGGAAGCGCGAGCGCTTCGGCGGAGCACTCGCTTGCGCCCTCTTCGACCGTGAATATCCGTTCCCCGAACAGGACGCTTCTGCGCCGAATGCCGCCGCCCTCCGCATAGACGAGTGCGTTTCGAATCGCTCTCATGTTCAGTGTTTTTTGGATTTCGATTTGATCACGACGACGCACACGGCTGCGGCGATGCACAGCAGCCCGCCGACCGAACAGCCTACCACGAGCAAGGTGGGAAAACCGCCGTCCGAGGATTCAAGCCGCCCCTGCTTCAACTCCTCCGCCCCGTCGAAATCCAAGGCCTTGTCGGGATCGGTCACGGGGATCTCGAGCGTTGCGGACGATGACTTGTCGTATCTCGAATACGCCTTTAAAACGACAGTTCCTTCGCCCGTAAGATACAGATACTGTCCGACGGAAATATAGGCGGGACCCGAGACGACCTCGTACGCCAGCTCGTAATGCACATCCTCGGGGAAGTCCATGCCGTCCACGACGACGGAACCCGTCAGCAGAATGGGCTGCGTGTAAACCGTCACGTTTTCGATACGGCTTAAGATACGCACGTTGGTAAAGGTGAGCTTTACGGCGGTGCATTCGCAGCTGTCGAAAACCGTCTTGTCCTCCGCCAGGGCGGCTTTTACGGTGAAGCTCCCCTCTTTAAGCACGTACAAGAATTTCCCCTCGCGGATCTCGGCAACGCCGCCCTCTTCCACGGAAAAAGAAAGTTCCTTCCCGTAGATATAGTTTCCTTTCTGATCGAGCACCCTTGCCGAGAGCTCGACGGGCAGCTCCGAAACGACGGCGTATTCGAGATACGCTCTGTCGAGCTTTACCGAAAGATTCTCGGCGGCGGACGCCGTGACCGACGTCCCGTTAAACAGCGCGCAAACTCCTAAGGCAAAAGCCGCAAGCGACAAAATAAATTTGGTAACCTTCAACATATGATGTCTCCTTTTTTAACAAGCGCCGTTGATCAGCGTGATCGGCAAATAATTTTTGGTCATTCGTCCGTTCGTGGATATCTCCAAAATCAACGTATAGCTCCCCTTCGTCATTTCCGCGGGCGTGATCTCGAGCGTAACGCGATTGTCGTTATGACTGCCGTGCCAATGCTCCAGACCAACGCAAAATTCCTTTCCCGTGGAGACCGTCCAACCCTCGGGCAGGTCCAGAATTCTCACGGTAAGATATTGCGGCGTAAACTGCATATTCAGGAAGGTCAGCTTTAACCGCTTGGTTTCGCCGTTTTTTACGGCAGCCAACGTTCCGTCGTATTCCGTAAGCAACGTGTACAACCCGAAATGGCGGCGCACCGTCTTGCCCTGCTCGGCGATCAACTCCTTCGCGTCCTCCTGCACATGGGGCGGGAACTGCCGCGGCGTATACTCAAAATGCGCAGTCGGGATAATTTCGTAATAATTCTGCGGCGCCTTCGCGTCGAATTCTTCCCCGCATCCGAAGGAGAACAACTTGCAGCGGCTGCCGAGCACGTTGGGCGTCTGCCGCGCGATTCGATACGAAAGCTCGGAAATCGTCTTGGGCAGGCGGAGATTCTGGTCAATCCGCAACGTCCAGGTCGCGATTTTATCCGAGCAAGCGTTTCTCCATTTTTCGGGGATCGCGGAAGCCCCCCGTATGATCCCTAGGATAGAGCCGACCGCGCCCGCCGTACAGTCGGTATCCTCGCCGAGATTGACGGTAAGACATACCGAACGCCCGAAATCGCCCTCTCCGTACAAAAGTCCGATCATGACCGCTCCCATGCTCCACGGGGCGTCGAATCCGTGCTCGGCGGCGGGAATATCGGGCTCCGGCTCTTGCGCGGGGCAGGCGGGGCAGGCGGGCACCTCCTTCGTTCCCTGCCAATAGCCCGCAATGTTGCCGAAGCTCGAGGGAACAAGCCCGAACAAAATCTTGCGCGCCTCCCGCCACGTCTTGCCCGACCGGTAACAGTCGATCGCGCAATGCACCGCCTTGGCAACCGCGCAATCCTGCGGTATGTAGGAAAGTCCGATCTCCGACAGCCGCAAAATATCCTTTTCGAAAAAAGCGGCGGACTGCACTGCGGCGCAGAACACGGCGGCGTATACTCCCTCCCCGCTGTGGTCTACGCAGGAATCGTAGTAGGCGTAGTTTGCCGCCAACGCGGGATTCCCCGCGCTGAGGCACGCCCAGATCTCCGTGCGGATCCAAGCGCCGTTGCTGTCGCGGTTTACGTTGCGCATATGCCCCGAAAGCGGCGGCACGATGCCCATATTGAAATTATTTTTTCCCGTGCCGTACTCGGACAGCGTTGCGCTGATGTACAGGTTCCAATACTCCGCAAGCACGTGCGAGTCGATTTTCGCGCCCTCTATCTCCACGGCGCGCAGCCACACCAACTGCAAATCAAGGTCGTCGTTGGGGATCGGCTCGGAAATATCTTGCATAAACCAGGAAATGTCGTATTCCCCGCGGTAACACTCGAACGGCGCGCCCAGCGTTCCGCCGATATTTTTTCCGATAAAGCAACCCGTCACTTTGTCATAATACTCTTCAAATTTCATATTCATCTGTTAATTCCTTTTTTATAATTCGACCGTGTCGAACGCTTTTTCCGTCAACTTTTTCACAATTAGAATGAACGGAATGGAGACGCAGGCAATCAAAATGTGGATCGCCGCGGAAAAATACGGATCGGGTCGTTTCAGCTCCTGCATGGCAAGCAAGGCGATCGTCCTTGTTCCGTAATCGCCGTTATTTGCGATCAGCAACGGTTGCATATAGATGCTGAAGGGCACCGTGGCGGTCAATACGATGACCATCGACAGGGTAGGCCATATGATCGGTATGGTGATCCTGAAAAATTCCGTAAACCTCCCCGCTCCGTCCAGCTGCGCCGACTCCACCACTTCCTGCGGGACTCTCGTCATCGCCCCCCAAAGCAAGAGTGCGTTGAACCCGAAGCCGAACCAAACGGTATAAATCCAAAGCGCCTGATTTGCGTATTCGCGCACGGTAAGCCAGTTGATCTCCCGTCCTTCCACAAACGAGAACAGCTGATTTAACAGACCCGTCGCCACAACGCCGCCGCCCGAATCCCACATTCTTCTGTAAAACTCCGCCATGACCGCACCCGGGATAATGTTGGGGATATACAGAATAATCACGAGATATTTGGAAAACGGGACCTTCTTGTACAGAAAGAACGCAGTAATCAGGGAGAGCGGCAGGGAGATCCCGCCGACGATCAAAAGATACATGAACGACACGTAAATCGAATGACCGTAGCCCTTTGTGTTGAAGTCGCGGAAAAAACGCGCGAAGTTTTCAAATCCCACCCAAATTTCCGAACCGCCGCGGAACTGCTTTAAAGACAGAATGATCCCGCCCAGATTCCCGTACACCGTAAACACGGCAAAATTCAGTAAGGGGATCGTGATCAGCGCAATGATGAACAGCCGTCTCGACCACGAATTGCCGTATTTATCGAGTTTCTTTTTATGAACCTTTACCATTTTGTGACCTCCGATTTTTTAAAACCGTCAATACCAGTCGTTTGCCGCCGCATTCCACTTTTCGTATACGGCGCTCATCTCGCTTGCCGTACAGCCTCTTGCGACTTCCAACGCCTCTTCGTAAGTTGCCTTGGAGGTGATACGGGAGAAAAAGTCGCCTCTGTAAGCGAGGAACAAAGCCAAAGAGCCGTGTTCCAACACGCCGTTAGGGCTCACCTGGTATACCGTTTTAGCCGTTCCGTCCAGACTGAAATAGTCGTATGCGGCTTTTGTAAAATCATTGAAATTCGTGCTGTCGGCGGTCAGCCCCTCTACGGGACGGAGCAGCCCGTTGTTGGCGGCAACGAAGGAGGTGTAGCTCTTTTGCGTAAACATATAGCGCAGGAAATCCTTGGCAAGCTCTTTGTTCTTTGCCGTCGTCGGGATCGCCATCATGTTGCCGTCCGTAGAGAAACGCACGTCCGAAGTGTCCTCCGCGCCGTCCCCGCTCCTTTTATCCGCATTGATATGCGGCATGGGCAGATAGCCCGACTGAAACTGCGTCAAGTCGGTATACGGCTGCATTTCCGTGGGGAACCACTGTCCGCAGACGGTCATCGCCGCCTTGCCGTTGACGAAATTCGTCTGCGCGGTGATCGCCGTCGCGCCGACCGAGCCCTCGAGCGAGATATTATGCCCCGCCGCCGTCTTGCCCTTCGTGAGCCTGGCAAGCGTCTCGTAAATTTTCGAGCGCCCCGCCTCCTGTTTGGAGAACACTTCGGGAGAACCCATCTTCAAAAAGTCGATCATACCCTCATAGCCGTAATATTCGCACAGCCATTGACAAAAGTTCCAGGAAAGATATCCCTTCCCATCCGCGCCGCCGAAGGTAATGGGAGCCACCCTGCCCTTGGTGTCCGCGTCGATCCGATCGCACAGCGCCCAAAGCTCCTCCATCGTCTCGGGCAGATCCGCATCCCAACCGTACTGCCGAAACATTTCCACGTTGTAAATAAGTCCGCTCGGATTGTTTTGCTGCCAGGGGATCCCGTAAATATTTCCGTCGATTGTGCGCACGTCGGTAATCTGGTGAGAGACGACGGAACGCACCGTCTTGTCGCTGTCGGGAATCGCGGAATCGTACACGTCGGTGAGCGGCTCCAAATATCCGTTGGCGACGAACGACTCATAGTTTGACGTCGAGATCAAAATAACGTCGTAGTCGCACGTGCCGATCTCGAGCTTCGTTTTAATGCTGTCGAACGCCAGAGCGTCGCCCTCCGGCACGACTTTTACTTCGGGATGGTCCTCGTTGTATACGCGGATCGCCTCGTCCACCCAGCCCATGCCGTAACCTGCCGAGTAGACCATTACGGAGAGATCCCCCTTATCCTTTCCGCCCCCGCCCGTTAAATTACATGCGGCGCACGATAAGAGCATCGCTCCCGATAATGCACAAGCCAACATTCCCGCAAATTGTTTTTTCATCATGATTTTCTCCTTTTTATACGATTGGAATGACGAAATGCCCTTCGCCCGAGCCCACGTTCATCGTCAACGTATGGTTGTTTAACGTTTGAACGATTTGTCTGCCCTTTTTGCAGATCAAAACTTTGTTTGCCTTTTGAAATTTCAGCGTTACCGAAACGGACTCGTTCCGATACGGCGAAGTGTAATTGGTGACCATGTACGCCCGATTGCCTAACCTGTCTTTAAACTGTCCGATAATGGCGTCGCCCGTCGCCGTCGTTTCCGCGACGCCGTAGAGCGCCTCCATCGGATTTCGCAGCAGCGAAAACGCGCCGCCGCCCGAAATACCGACGGGCATGGTCCCTTCCCAATGAAAGTTCATGTACAGATCTTCGAAGGAAGCAATTTCTCTGTTGACTTCCTGCACCGCGTAATACAGCGGCAATTTGTTCCCTTCGGGATCGACCAACCCGTTGCCGAGGTTATTAGAGTTGACCTCGGGCACCATATACGCCCAATATTTAAAGGTCTGCAAGCCCTTGCAGCCGTACGCGAGCGCCGTGTATGCCTGCCATGCGTATTCCCTGTAAGTCTCCGGTCCCACGTACGCCAGGTGCTGCGTGCACTGCTGGTAGCAATAGAAGGGAATGGAATATTTTTTGGACGCCTCCGCAAACACTTCCAGATCGTACAGATAGTTGGGGCGGATGGACGCGCTGATCCCGCTGCGCTGGAAGGGATAATTATCGTAGCTGATGTATGCGGGATTGTTCTTGCGAACAAATAAATCGACGTAATCGGTATATTTCAGATCCCCGCCCGCCGCCGAACCGTAGAGCTGCAGGTTGGACGCATAGCTCGGCAGCAGATTGCTGTAATACTCGTACTCGGGAAAATGCTCGTACCACCAATCCTGCCCCGCCGAAATGGCGTCGTAAGCGTCCATAGACGGCTCGTCGACCACGTGTATCCCCGCGAACGAATCGTAAGCCGCGTACTCGGTGTAGCGTTGAATAAAGACGTCCTCCGACTGCTTGATGAGCGCCATCGTATCGTTATAAGATCGGTTTTCGCTGCGTTTGATCAGCTGCGGCAACCCCGTGGAGAGATAATCCATGATGATCACCTTCATGCCCACCTCCTGCGCGCGTTCGAGCGTGGTAACGATATGCTCGTGCTTGATATCGTTAATGGGCATTGCATAATTGAAACCGCAATCTGCGATGATCCGCCAATTTTCAGGCGTGTTCTGATCGGGATGCGCCCCGTAAGGCGTTTCGCCGATATTCTCGTAAAACGGCGTACCGTAACAGATAAACTTAAACTTTTCGTTGCTGCGCCCGATCGTCAGCGTGTCGCCGCCTTGCGTATCCGAGCACGCGCCGAACGCAAGAACGCCCAAGAGCGACGCCAACAAAGCTGCCGTGATTTTAACTTTTTTCATATTTTTCCCCTTATCCTTTTAATCCGCCCGAAACGGTATTTTCTATGATCGTGTCCCGCATGGCAATAAATACGACAAGCAGCGGTGTGATCGCGATCACCATGCCCGCGAAGAGCTTGGGGCGATCGAGCTGCGACACCGTCATGGCAAGCTCCTGCAAGCCGATAGACAGCGTCTTTACGCTTGGCAGGTACATATACGGCGTATAGTAGTCGTTCCAGTTGTTGATCGCAAGAATGACCATGGTCGCCCCCAGCGCTCCCCTTGCCATAGGCAGGCAAATCTGCAAGAAAATGCGCCACTCTCCCGCACCGTCCAAACGGGCTGCTTCCACGTATGTTCCCGCCACCGTCTTAAACAGGCTGTACAAAATTAAGAACTGCAATCCGAACGGCGTTGTATACTTAACTAAGATAAGCCAGGTGTCAACCATATTCAAATCCACGAAAATTTTATAGACGACCGTGGACGAACCCAAGTCGGGGATCACCAACGCTCCCACGCCGAGCGCGACCAAAAAGTCCCGCCCGAAGAACCGAAACCGTGCAAGCGCGTAGGCGATCATCGTACTGCTTGCCGAAGAAATGAGCACCGCCGAAACCGTTAAAATAATCGAATTGAAGTACATCCCCAAAAAGGACACCTTCCCGCTCGTTAAGCTGACCGCATCGGCAAAGTTCTGAAAATAAAGCATTTTGGGCAACGCCCACGCGCCGTTTTCCAAAAAGTCGTCCATACGCTTGAACGAGTTGCATATCAGATAATAAAACGGCATTAAAAGCGTAATTGCATAAGCAAGCATGATGAAAAACACGATCCACAAGAAAACGCCCCGTTTTTTACGCTTTCGCCCGACAAAACCTTTTAACCCAACCAACCGCTTTAACATAATGTGATATAAGCCTCCTTTGGCGAGACTCTATTCGGGCATTCCCGCCCGAATAGAATACTCTCTGCCCTTCCGTTCATTCGGAAAATTATACTTCGTGTTCCTTACCGTCCGTAAGGTCGGCGTCGGGCTGCTGCGTTTCTCCGCCGCTCTCCTCTTCCGTCTCCTCGGCATAGTATCCCACGATGGACATAAAGGTGAAGGTCTCTCCGACCGCCGCCGTTTTCACCGTTGTATATAATCCGTTGCTGTTCGGCGCATAAGTACTTGCGTTTGCCGCCATTTCCGCAATCAATTCTTCGCGGGTAAACGTAATGACGTTTTCTCCTGCGGCGAGAGCCTTTTGCGTCCCCGCACTGATGATCCCGATACTGTTTGCGGAAGAGACGGATATTTTAAACTCGATCCGCTCGTAGGCGATGATCTCTTCCCAAGTCATGTACGTATTGTCTGCATGGCGGAACGGGATGCTCACTCTTCCCCAACTGCCGGCTGCCGTCCAGGTCAACTGTAAACCGTCTGCCGTAACCTCTTTCGCAGGTGCGCCCTTGCACCATTCCACACTGTTCACCGTTTGAAATCCGTTGAGCAGCTTGCCGTTGATACAGGTCACCGTGACCGTCTCTTCCGCTTCGAGCCCGTTCTCCGCGGTGAACGAATAGACGATTTTATACTCGCCCGCAAGGCTCGCCGTAAACTTGCCCTCCGCAACCTCCACGGGCTGCCCGTCGGGATCGGTAACGGCATACGTTGCCGTAAGCCCCTCTTCGTCGCCGAAAATAACCGTGCTCTGCGGGACGGACACTTCGTCGTCCTTATACACGTCGAAGGCCTTCTTCCCCTCTATCTCGATTTGCGGGATACGCGAATCGACGACCGCGAGCGGAATGCGGAATTCCTCGCTGCCCAACTCGTCCGACGCCGTGTAAACGATCACGTAACCCTCCAAATCGGTCGGCGTGAACTTGCCCTCGCCGAGCGTGACCTCCTCGCCCGCGCTGTCGTAAACGGCTGCCGTGACCGTCATTTCCTCGGTCGCCTTTTTGCGGATCGCCTTTACCGCGGGGATAATAAACTCTCTGCCCTGCGTTGCGGAGAAGCGTTCGGGCAATGCCGAACCGTCCTCGAGCGTCGCCTTTACGGCGGGCTTGTAGCCCTCGGGATAAACGGCGATCACGTTCTCGAATATGAGATAGGCGTCCTTGACGATCGTCTGAATGTTGAAATAGAATCCGTTGGCGTTCTCGGCATACTGTCCTTTGTCGTAAGCCGCGCGCAGCTCCGCTATCGTATAAGAGAGCACCGACGCTCCCGCAGGCACCGCCTTTACGCCGTTGGCAAGCCCCAGATTCATGTTGGCGGAAGTATAAATGTAGATGTCGATTTTTGCGAAATCCTGCAAATCGTCCCACTTCAGGTACGAGCCGTCCTCGTCGTAGAACGGGAAACGAATCGAACGCCAGTTGGGCGCATTTTCCTGCGTACAGGTCACCTTTACGCCGTATAAGCCGTTTTCCGCAACCATCTCTTTCGTACTCGTAAATTCCGTAAAGGTGATCTCTTTTTCGGAACCGAAGCCGTTCAACAGCTTGCCTTCCTTGCATATTACCGTAAACTCCGCCCTGCCGACGTTGCCCGTCTGTTCGGAAGTCGCCGTATAAGTAATCGTATAATTGCCCGCCGCTGCGGTGACGAACGCGCCCGACTGAACGGTTACGGGATTTCCGCTCGGGTCTGTTACCGTCGCCGTTGCGGTGAGCTCCTCGCCCGTAATGATCGTAACCGTGCTCTCGGGAATGGTGAAGCTCGCCCCGACGACGGATACGTTCCGTTCGGCGTGCACATGGATCTGCGGGATTCGCGTGTCTACAACGGTGACGAAAACCGTAACGCTTTCCGAACCGTTTTCGTCCGTCGCCGTGTACGTCACTTCGTAACCGTTAAGGTCGACGGCTGTAAAGCTACCCCCCCCGTTCAAATTCACCTCCGCGCCCGTGCTGTCTTTCACCGTCACGGCGACCGTCATTTCCGTCTTGTCGCGGAAGGCAAGCACTTTGGGAAGCGTAAAGACTTCGTTCACGTTCACTTCCGCTTCCTTCGGAACCGCCCCGCCGCCTTCGAGGGTAAACTCCGCGTCCGAAACGTAGTCGTCGGCGTAAATCCCGATCATGTGGTCGAACACCAACACGCTACCCGGGATCGCATACCTCAGATTAAAGAAGAATCCGTTCGCGTCCGGTTGGTATTGCGACGGATTGTTCACCATAACGGCGGCAATCGCGTCGATCGAATAATAGACGGTATTCCAACCGGGCTCGATGGGTTGCACGCCCGTCATCAAGCCGATTTCGTTGGCGACGGAGGTGTAAACGTAGCACTGGATGCCCTCCAGCTCCTGCAATTCCTCCCAAGTCCAGTAGCTGCCGTTCTCTCTTTGGAAGGGCACGCAAATTCTGCGCCACGCGCTCGGAAGCCCCTGCGGGTCGGCAAGCTCCACTTTTACGGCGTTCCCGTTTCTTGCGGGATCGGAAACGACCTCCTTATTCGCCACGTCAAACTGCACCCAAGGCAAATCGGACGTCTTTTCGAATCCGTTCAGCACCACGGCTTTTTTGCAGAGCACGGTAAAATCTTTCGTGCCCTCGTTTCCGCTTGCGTCGCGCGCCGTGTAAGTGATCGTATAGGTGCCTACCACCGACGCCGTGAATTTCCCATCCGTCGTTGCGACGGTGTTCCCGCGACTGTCCTTTACCGTATAGCTTGCCGTCAGCTCGTCGGACGACGCGTCGTTTACCACGCACTCGGGCACCGCGACCTCTTCGTTCAATAATACGACGGAGCCGGAGGTCTCTCTGATGCTGAACGTGGGCGCCTGCGTGTCCTTTACGTTCACCCGAATGGTCGCCGTCTCGGTGCTTTCGCCGTCCTCCGCCGTAAAATTCAGGGTGTAGCCGTTCAGGTCGGTCGCCTTGAATTTTTGGTTGATAAGCAAAATTTCCGTCTCGGTGCTGTCGAATACGGAAATATCCAAGGCGATTTCCCTTCCGTCCTTTACCGCCACGATCTGCGGCAGAACAAACAGATCGCCGAGCTCTGCTTCCAACGTTTGGGGCACCTCTCCGCCGTCCACGCTGAAAACGATCTTCGAGCCGTCCGCACAGGCAGACAACCCGAGTGTACCCGCAAGCAGAGCGGCTGATGCGCCCAACGCAAGGTAGTAACGTTTTTTCATAATTTTCCTCCTTCGGCATAAGCCGTTTGATCCTTATCTCTTCCCCTCCAAAACGACGAAAGCGCCGCTCCCCGAGCGAACGGAGAGCAAAAGCCGATTCCCGTCGGTGACCGCAACGTATTTTTTACCGTTTTGATATACGGTAACGTTGTAATCCCCGTAAAAGCGAATTTCGATCGCAGCCGTCAAACGGTAAGCGGGGTCGCTCACGTTCGAGACCAGATACGCCCGCCTGCCGTCCCGCCCGAAGCACCCGACCACAACGTCCGCGTCCGTATTTACCCCTTGCAAAATATCGTCCTTATTCTTATCCAGCTCTTGAAACAGCGGATTTTCCCGCCCCTCTTCCGAAAGACAGTATAAGCATTTTTGCCAATCGAATTGCAAAAACGCCTGCTCGAACGACCGCACCTCGGAAATCACCTCCCGCATGGCGTACCAGGCGGGCAGCAGCTCCCCGTTTACGCCGACCAAAGCGGTTGTCACGTGCTCGGGGTTGTTCGGCTTATGCCCCAGCATCGTCCAATAGGTGAACGTCTGCGCACCCGTCGCCCCGTACGCCATCGCCGTATATACCTGCCAAGCGATTTCTTCGTACGTCGTCACGGTGCGGCAGCTCCAGTGCCCCAAGGTGAGCAGGAACACGCGGAACGGAACGTGCTGTTCCTTCGCTTTTTTGGCGATAATTTCCAAATTTTTCAGATAAGTGCTGCGGATATAGTACTCATTTTTTTCTCTGTCGATCATCAGGGGATAATAGTCGTAGCTTAAAAACTTCGGACGGACGATATTCACAAAATCGTCCACGTGCTTGCAATAATTCTTTTCCGCCCCTTTAATGCCCGTCAACTGCTCCCCGTTTGCGTAGTCGGGCAAAAGATTCACTTCGAACTCCTTCCCGGGATAGTTCCGCTCGAACCAATCCTGAGCCAGCTTCAAAGCGGGGAATTTTCCCGCGTGCGGTTCGTCCGACGCTAAAATCCCAACAAAGGATGGATGCTTTGCATATTTGTCGAAGCGGCTTTTTAATTGCGGCTGTATTTTTTTCAAATAAGCCGCCGCTTCTTCCGTCTCCCAATGGTCGCGGAACAAATCGCGCAGAGATTCCCCCTCCACCTGCTCCCGCACCGTATATTCGAGGTCGAGCCTGTCGCAAAGCGCCATCGACTGCAAATACTGCTCCTCCGTGTGCTCGTAAATGGCGGACAGGCGGTTAAACCCGCACATCTTTACATTGCCAAAATGCTCTTCCGTGACAAAATTTTTCACGGAAAATGTCTTTTTCCCGTCCCGCGCGTCGGCGGGCGGCGGACTCATATACGCTACAAATTGAAACCTGTTCTTTCCCGAGATTGTTTTCATGCCCTTTCTCCCTTATCTGTGATTCTATCCTAACACTTGTTTTGGCTAAATAATAGTATAATTTTTTCATATAATTGTATAATCGGGTCAAATTTGACCATTTATTGCCTTTTTTTAAAAATCCTTGCGGAAAATGATAAAATATGTTAAAATAATAACAATAAAGAGCGTTCGTTTTGTAAAATAAATCCACTCTGAGGGGAAACCATGCACCCGCAACACTTGATCGACCATTTAACCAAGGTCTATTCGCATGACCGTTTTTTTAATTCTAATAAAGATTTCGCGCTTGTGTACAGCTATTATCACACCGACGAAATGGGATATCCGATCGGAATGCATACGCATACCTTTTACGAAGTAAACATTATCACCTCGGGCAGCGGATATCACTATTTGGAGGATCAGTGCGTGGAAGTTAACATCGGGGACGTTTTCGTTCTGCCGCCTTCGGTCAAACACGGATATTATTCCCCCGATAAAAATTTCAGGATTTTCCATATTTTATTGCATAACGCCTTTATCGAACGGTACAAAGCCGAAATGCACGCCCTGCCTGGGTACACTATTTTGTTCGAGACGGAACCGCTCGTGCGCAAAAATTCGAGCCGAAAGCTTTTTTTAACGCTCAGCCCCGGTCAATTCGAAAAAGTGAAGCAGGAGATAGAAGAGCTCGTAGAGTTTGAAAACTCTGCCTACGACGGAAACGAAATTCAAAAAATTGCCAAAACGCTCTCTTTGATCGGACTTTTTTCGAAGCTCCTGTTTATCTCCCACCATAAATTGCTCGACCATACCAACCATACGGAACCCATTGCCATCGTTCATACCATGGAATATATGCGCAGCAACTTTTACGATAAAATTTCGATCAACAAGCTGGCGGAGATCGCGCATATGTCCCGTTCCACGTATTTAAGGCAATTCAAGTCCCTTTGCAAGTGCACGCCGACCAAATACCTGCAAGAAATCCGCGTTGAAAAAGCCGCCGAGCTATTACTCGTCGGCAACCGCTCGGTCAGCGAAATTTCTCAGGATTGCGGCTTTTTCGACAGCTCCCACTTCTTTCGCGTATTCACCGAAAGCAAGGGCTGTTCCCCCACGCAGTACCGCAAGGGAAAGGGCGAAAAGCCCTGCGAATGATTATATATGCCTGCGTAAAACGTCATAAAAAAAGCCTTCCGCAATGCGGAAGGTTTTTTAAGAAATTACCGTTACAATTTTTCCGTTTCTTCCAACCAAAGCGCGGCGGAAGCGTCCGAGGGCATACGCCAATCCCCGCGGGGGGAAAGCGACACCGAGCCCACCTTTACGCCGTCGGGCGCGCAGCTGCGCTTAAACTGCTGCGCAAAGAACCTGCGGTAAAAATTCAACAGCCACTTTTTTAAGGTTGCTCTCTCGTACTTGCCCGCGAACGTGCGTTCGGCAAGATACAGCGTTTTTGCGGGAGAATCTCCCCTGCGCAGAAAATGATACAGATAAAAATCGTGCAGCTCGTACGGACCGACGATGTCCTCCGTTTTTTGCGCGATCGAGCCGTCCTTTTCGGGCGGGAGCAATTCGGGAGAGATTTCGGTGTTTAAAATCCCCATCAAAACGGACTTCAACTCGCCGCCCAGCCGCTCCGCCTCGTACCCGACAAGCGCTTTTACCAGCGTTTTGGGAACGGAGGAATTGACGGCGTAATTGCTCATATGGTCGCCGTTGTACGTGCACCAGCCCAGCGCGAGCTCGCTCATATCGCCCGTGCCCGCCACGAGCCCGTTCGTCTGATTGGCGATATCCATCAGCACCATGGTGCGGTAGCGCGCCTGCGCGTTCTCGTAGGCGGCGTCCGTCTTTTGCGGGTCCTGCCCGATGTCTTTAAAGTGCAAAAGCACCGTTTTGCCGATTTCCACCGTACGCGCAGAAACGCCCAGCGCTTCCATCAGCAGCAAAGAATTGTTTTTAGTTTTTTCCGTCGTGCCGAAGCAGGGCATGGTCACGGCGATAATATCCTTGCGCGGCAAGCCCGCCAGCCCGAACGCGCGCGCAGTAACAAGCAGCGCCAACGTGGAATCGAGCCCGCCCGATATACCGAGCACCGCCGTTTTGGCGTTTACGTGCTTCAACCTCCGCGCCAACGCGTGCGACTGGATATTAAGTATCAGCTCGCAGCGCTGCGAAAGCTCCGTCTCTTCGGGAACGAAGGGCGTGCGGCTGAATTTGCGCAAGGTCAGATCGCCGTCGCCGAGAAAATCGGCGCGCGCCGTAAAATAATCGTGTCCGGAACCGCGCGTGAAAAGATTCGGAAAATCGGTCAGCCGTTTGCGCTCGTTCTTTAAAAATCCCAAGTCGATTTCCGCCTCGCACACTTCGCCCGAAAAGGGCTTTGCCTCCGCAAGCAGCGCGCCGTTTTCGTAAATCATATGGTTGCCCGCAAACACCGTATCGGTCGTGCTCTCGCAAAGCCCCGCGTCGCAATAAATATAGCCGCAGACGTTCTTGCCCGACTGCGCCGAAACGAGCGTATGGCGGTATTCGCGCTTGCCCACCGTCTCGCTGCTTGCCGAAAGATTTACGATAATTTCCGCCCCCGTTTTTACGTGGCGCACAGACGGAGAGTCCGCCGCCCACAGATCCTCGCAGATTTCGCACGCCACCGAAACTCCGCCGTTTTCCTGTTCAAAAAGAAAATTCGAAGAAATCGGAGCAAATTCTTTTTCCCAAAGCGGAACGTATCCTTCCTCTTCGAACCCCTCCGCAAAGTAGCGCCTTTCGTAAAATTCGCCGTAATTGGGAAGATACGTTTTGGGAACGAACCCGAGGACTTTCCCGTTCGAAATTCCCGCCGCACAGTTATACAGCTTATTCTGCCAAACGACGGGCACCCCCGCAAACACGAGCATTTTAATCCCCGCCGTCGCCTCGGCGACGCGCTTTAACGCCGCAAGGCAACCGTCCGTCAACGTTTTGTTCAACAGCAGGTCACCGCAGGTATAGCCGCACAGCGAAAGCTCGGGAAACGCGAGAATTTCCGTCCCCCTTTTCGCCTGCGCTTTTATTATCTCGATTATTTTTTTTGCGTTATACGCGGGGTCGGCAACCCTCAGCTCGAGACTCGCCGCCGCCGCTCTTACAAATTGATGCTTCATAATCTCCCGAATCGGAACAATTTATTTTTAGCACGAATATACTTACTCTTCCTTGCCCGCCACTTCGTCGACCGAAGCGCCCTTCGCCGCCGAACGAATTTTATCTTCCATCTCCTTGGCAAGCTCGGGATTGTCCTTTAAGAACTGGCGCATTTTCTCTCTGCCGTTGGCGACCTTGTTGTCGTTATAGCTGAACCAGGCGCCGCTCTTTTTCACGATATCGTACTGGATCCCCAGGTCGATAATGCAGCCCTCCTGCGAAACGCCCTCGCCGTACATAATGTCGAACTCCGCCTGACGGAAGGGAGGCGCAAGCTTGTTTTTTACCACCTTGGCGCGCGTACGGTTGCCAGCGGCGCCCTCGGTGTCCTTTAAAATATCCGTCTTTCTTACGTCGATTCTCACCGAAGCGTAGAATTTGAGCGCCTTGCCGCCGGGGGTCACTTCGGGATTGCCGAACATGACGCCCACCTTTTCGCGCAGCTGGTTAATGAACACCACGCACGTTTTGCTCTTGTTCACGATTGCGGTAAGCTTGCGCAGAGCCTGCGACATGAGCCGCGCTTGCAGTCCCACGTGCGAGTCGCCCATATCTCCTTCGATTTCTGCCTTAGGCGTAAGCGCTGCAACCGAGTCTACCACGATGATATCCACCGCGGAGGAGCGCACCAGCGAATCGACGATGTCGAGCGCCTGCTCGCCCGTGTCGGGCTGAGAAACGTACAGCTCGTCCAGATTCACGCCGAGGTGCTTGGCATAAACGGGGTCGAGCGCGTGCTCCGCGTCGATAAACGCGGCGATCCCGCCCATCTTCTGCGCCTCCGCCACGGCGTGCAGCGCGACCGTGGTTTTACCCGAGGATTCGGGTCCGTAAATCTCCACCATTCTGCCGCGGGGCAGCCCGCCGATCCCGAGCGCCAAATCGAGCGAAAGACAGCCCGTAGGAATCACCTCGATGTCCACGTTGCCCGCGTCCTGCCCGAGCTTCATGATCGCTCCCTTGCCGTAAGATTTTTCGATCTGGGCGAGCACAGCGTCCAACGCCTTTAATTTTTCTTCGTTCATATCTTTTTTCTCCTTCGAGTTTTTTTACTTGATTTCGCGATACGCATAGAACAATGCAAGATTGATCGCCGTCTTTGTGATATTTTCCCGATCCCCCGATAAATGAAACCGATAGACGCGCACGCGCTCCTTTGTACCGATCGCAAGATAGCACAGCCCGACGGGCTTTGCGGTATTGTCCGATTTGGGACCCGCGATCCCCGTGGTGGCGATCGCCAAATCGCACGTGCCCGAGGCGATGAGCCCCGCCGCCATTTCGTAAGCGGTTTCGTCTGAGACGGCGCCCTTCGCCTGTAACGTGGAAACCTTTACGCCCAGCCGAACCTGCTTCGATTGGTTGTCATACGTGTTCAGCCCCTCGTAAAACACCTCGCTCGCCCCCGGCACCGCCACGATCGCACCGCCCACGCCGCCGCCCGTAAACGACTCCGCGGTGGAAATTTTCAGACGATGCAGCTTGCACGCCTCGACGAGACGCTCGGCAATCGAGGTATCCTCCATGGCGTAAACGTAATCCCCGAGCGCGCTTGCCAGAACGCGCACCGCGTCGTCCGCCGCCATCTTGGGCGTGTCCTGGTCGTAAATCAGCTCTATTTTCCCTTCGCCGAAGCTCTCGGCTGCGTGCAGCGTCAGTTTGCCCTCCCCCGCGCGCTCCGCCGCCCGCATGGCGTTTATCAGCACGTCCTGCGGGGCGCCGACCGTCTTGATCGCCACGCGCGAATACCGCTTGTTCCTGCGCGCGTCGATTTTGGGAACAATCTCCTGCGCGACCAGCTCCTCCCCCCGCTTGCCCGCGGGAATCACGGCGTAAAAGCACTTCTCCGTTTCGAGCAGATATTCATCCTCGAAATCCGCGTCCGCCGCCACCGAGACCGCCTCCCGCGCGGAAGGCAGCAGCACCCTGTCGCAAATTACGAAGAGCGAATCGCAGTCGAGCGCAAGACGGGCAAGCTGCGAGGAAACGAGCGACGGACAGTCATAGGGCAACAGCTGGATTTCTTCCAGAAACACGCCGCCCGCCAAAAACGCATCCGCAACCCCCTCGTACTTTACCGACGAAAGCGCGTTCCGATTGTTTCTGAGTACCACCGCCGCGTATTTCACTTCGCGCCGTCCTCCGTATCGCGGAATACCGCTTTGTTTTTTAAAATATAATTCAAGCCAGAAACCACGGTGAGCACCGTGCAGAGCGCAAAGCATATCAGCCCGATATAGGAAATAATTTCGCCTGCGACGAAAGCCGTATGCTCCGCCTCCGATTCTCCGCCGAACAGAAAGGTGATTGCAACAAGCAAAAGAGTGATGGAAATATCCTGAAACACCGTTTTGAGCTTACCCAGCTTATCCGCCGCCAGCACCAGATTTTTGCCCGCGGCGATCATGCGAAATCCGCTTACGATCAGCTCGCGCGCCAAAATGAGCGCCACGCAAATGCCCGCAACGACCAGCCCCCACCCGCCGAAGGGCGAAACGGTAAACGCCGCGGGGACGGTAAGCAGCAGAATGAACGCGGTAGAGACGAGCACTTTATCGGCGATGGGATCGAGGAATTTGCCCAGATCGGTCACCAGCCCGCGCGAGCGGGCGATATGCCCGTCGAGCGCGTCCGTCGCCGCCGCCAGCAAAAATACCGCGGCAGCCGCCAAAAAACACCAGCGGCTGAGCAATCCGCAATAGAACACCGCAACGAACACGGGGATCAGGCAAATTCTTGCCAGCGTAATTTTATTCGGTAAATTCATAGTTCTCCTCCGTCAACAGTCTGTCCGACAACCGTACAAATCATAAGCATCGGCGCGTTCGATTTTCACGCGGCAAACCTTGCCCTCCTCCGCGTGCTCCGCCGTAAAGAACACCACGCCGTCGATCTCGGGCGCCTGAAAGTAAGCGCGCCCCGTAAAGCAGGACTTTTCGAAGTCCACCCCGTCGCAAAGCACTTCCTGTTCCGTCCCGAGTAAGCGTTGCAGGCGGATGCGCGAAATCTCCTCCTGTACCGCGTAAAGCTCCTTTACCCTCCGCTGCTTTATCCGCTCGGCGATTTGCCCTTTCATGGAATAGGCGGGCGTCTCGGGCTCCCGCGAGTAGGCAAAGAACCCGCAGCTGTCGAATTGCACCTGCCGCAAAAAGGCTTTCAGCTCTTCGTGCTCCTCCTCCGTTTCGGAGGGAAAGCCCGAGATAAAGGTGGTGCGCAGAGCGATTTGCGGGATTTCCTCCCGCAGCCGTGCAAACAGCGCGAGATACTCCCGCTTGCTCCCCCGCCGCCCCATCAGCTTTAACAGTCGGTCGGAGCAGTGCTGCAACGGGATATCCAGATATTTCAGCAGCTTGGGATTCTCTTTCAGCTCTCGGATCAGCTCCCCGCTCACCTTCTCCGGATAACAGTATAGCAATCTTATATGACAGATATTGTCAAGTTTAGAAATTTTTCTGATTAAATTTACAAATAAATTTTCGCCGCCGTCCTCGCCGTAGCGGGTGGTATCCTGCGCGACGAGAATCAGCTCCTCCGTCTCGCCCAGCGAGCGCGCCTCGGCGACAAGCTCTTCCATGGGGAAAGAACGGTACCTCCCGCGAATCTTGGGAATCAGGCAATAGGTGCAACGGTTAAAACAGCCGTCCGCGATCTTCAGATACTTCACGTGCGGCGCGGTGCTTACCAGCCGTTCGCTCAAAAGCTCGCCCGAGCAGCTCCCCACCGCGTTCACGCGTTCGCCCGCGTAAGATTTTTCGAGGGCGTCGAACAGCGCGGGCACGTCCGAGATCCCCAAAAACACGTCCGCCTCCGTCAAGGCGGGAAACAGCTCTTCGACGTACTTTTGCGGCAGACAGCCGCTCACCACGATTTTTTCGAGCTTCCCGCCGCGATAGGAATTCCCCTCCAACACGGCGTTGATAGATTCCTCGCGGGCGGCGTTCAAAAACGCGCAGGTGTTCACGATAAGCACCTCCGCCTCGGAAAGGTCGTTTACGATCTCGCAGCCCCTCCGTTTAATTTCGCCCAACAGCCGTTCGCCGTCCACGCGGTTTTTATCGCACCCGAGCGAAATCATACCGAACTTCTTTCGTAACATCAGTCAAGGCTCCCGTAAAGGCTTTCGAATTCTTCCTTGGTTAACAGCACGGTGCGCGCCTTCGCCTTTCCGTCGAAGGGCGTAATATACTTTTCGCGCTCCATCCACTCGATGATTTTTCCCGCATGGTTATATCCCACCGAGCACTTGCGCTGAATGAGCGAAATGGAAGCCGAGCCCAGCTGCACCACAATTCCGAGCGCGCGGATATAAACGGGGTCCACCTCGCCGCCGCCCTCGCCGTCGCCGCGGTCCGTCCCGCCCGAGGACTGGTTGGAGTTGTTGATATAGTCGGCTACCTCCGAATCGAAGTACGCCTCGTTATTCGCCTTGATCTCCTCAACGATCGCCTGCACCTCGCGCGAGTGAATAAACGCGCCCTGCACGCGCTTGCAGTTAAACATACCGCTCGTCTTATACAGCATATCGCCGTTGCCGAGCAATTTTTCCGCGCCCGACTCGTCGAGAATGGTGCGGCTGTCCACTTCCTGAATCACGCGGAAGGCGATACGGGTGGGCAGGTTGCCCTTGATAACGCCCGTAATTACGTCTACCGACGGGCGCTGGGTTGCGATCACCAAGTGAATGCCCGCCGCGCGCGCCTTTTGGGTAAGCCGCTGAATGCGCTCTTCGATTTCCTTTTTGGCAACCGACATCAAATCGGCAAGCTCGTCCACCACGATCACGATTTTGGGGAGTTTCTGCTCGTCCTCGGTGAGGTTGGAGTTATACTCGTCCACGTTGCGCGCGGCGCAGCCCGCCCTCGTCTTTTGTTCGAACAGCAGATAGCGACGCTCCATTTCCTTGATCGCCCAGTTCAGCGCGGTAACCGCCTTTTGCGCGTCCGCAATGATCTCGTTGATCATCAGGTGCGGCAAACCGTCGAACACGGCGAATTCCACCTTTTTGGGGTCGATAAGGATCAGGCGCAGATCCTCGGGCGAATACTTGCAGATGAGGCTGACGAGCATGGCGTTTAAACAAACGCTTTTCCCCGAGTTGGTGGAGCCCGCCACCAGCACGTGCGTCATCTTTACGATATTTTCGCAGATGCTCACGTTTTCCACGTCGTTGCCGAGCGCGAACATGAGCGCGTTGGGCTTGGCGTTTACGTAATTATCGGCTTGCATGACCGATTTTAACCCCACCGTCGCGCGGACGGTGTTAGGCACCTCTACGGCGATTCTGCCGTTCGAGTTATTCACGTACATATTTACGCCGTCGCGCGAGTGAAGGCGCATGGCGAGCTCTTTGTCGTGCTTGATCACCGCGCTTACAGAAATGTTGCCCGGAATGTCGATATCGTAACGGGTGACGGCGGAGCTGGGCGTGGTGTCCGTCACCTGCGCGTCGATCCTGAAACCTGCGAGCGTCTCCTCGATAATGGCGGAATTGCGCTCGATTTCCTCCGCGCTCACCTTTACCGCGTCGTCGTACTGCGCGAACAGATCTAACGAAGGGCGGCGGTATTCTTTATAAACGTGCTTTTGCGGGGCAAGTGCGGGCGTGTCGGGCACGGGCGGTTGCACGGGGATTTCGTGGCGGACGCTCTCCCGCTCCAAGCGCGGGCGTTCGATGCTCCTTTCGCGCGGCGAAAACGCGCGCGTTCTCTGCTCGGGCTCGGGGTCGGGCTGGGCGAGGATCTCTCTGTAATCGCCCTCGTCCGCGTCGTCGTCGAACAGCGTTGAATCCGTCCGATCGGGAACGGGCGCGCCGAACACGCGGCTCGTTTCTTCCGCCTTCTCTTCCTCGGGAACGGGCTCCGCAATTTTCGGCGAGGGCGCGTTCTCCTCCCCGCCGAAGCCCATGGGGCGCGCGGGGCGTTCGGTCGGCACGGGGCGCTCGGGCGACCTGCGCGAAAACAGACTGCTGATGCTCAGATCGGGGCGCTCCTCCGACTTTTTCTCTTCATCGGGCGCGGGCATTTCCGCGATCCGCGGGCTGCGGAAGGCAGGCTCCGCCGTCTCTCTCGAGGGCAACACGCTCTCCCTGCCGAATTTCGGTTCGGGTTTGACGGGCATTTCGCGCACGCTCTCCCGCACGGTAAAATCGCGTACGGAAGATTCCCGCACGGGCAGCTCGCGGGCGGACTCCTCCTTGCGGGCTTCGGGCTCCGCTTCTGCGGGCACGTCGTCGATATGCGGCGCGGAGCTGAATTCCTCCGCGGGCACGTCGTTTTTGTAAAAATCGCGGGCGGGCTTGGGCGCCTCTTCGCGGGCGCGGTAGGTGGGCGCCTGCGGATAGTTCAGCTCGGAAGCGGAATAAGAATAGCCCGACTCCGTTTCCGTGCGGCTTTCCGTCACCCGTCTGGGCATGGAGGCGCGCTGCGTTTCCGCCTGCGCGGAATAGCGGTCGGAATAGCTGGGCGGCGGAAGAATCTCTTCGGATTTATTTGCAGGATCGCTCCCCTGCGCCCGCTCGGGGTGCAGCACGCTGCTTTTGCGCGGCTGCGAGTTAAAGCGCGAATCGCTGTAAAAAATCAGATTGTCGCGGTAATTTTTGGCGGGGTCTCTGCGGAAGAGAATGTCGCGGGCGTCCTCCTGCTTCTGCTCGGCGGGCGTTTCCGCGCGGACGGGCACGGGAGCGGGCTCCGCAACCGCCGCAGCCGCAGGCACGGGCGCGCGCTCGGGCACGGACAAATCGTCGAAACCGAGCGGCTGAGGGTAAGTTTTTACCCCCTCCGTCTTGATTTTATCTGCGGAAATTCTGGCGGATTCCTTTTTGTTACGCGCACGCTCGCGCGCGAAAAATTTTACGTAAGCCTTTAACGGCGTGCCCAAGGCGAGCACGAACAGCGACAAAAGGAGCAGCACGGAAAATACCACGTACGCCCCCGCGGGGTAAAGAAGCGCGCGGACGGGGTACACGATAAGCCCCAGAACCACGCCGCCGCCCGTGCCCGCGCCGGCGCTCGCGGCAGCGGCGCCCCAGCAGCCCGAAAGGTACGCACCGAAGCCGTTCCCGTAAAAGCGTTCCGCCGTGGCGGTATGTACGATGAAAAATACGGCGAGCGCAAGAAACGCGATACGCAAAATCCACTTCACGGGTACGGGCTTTTTCCCGAACACCATTTTACTCGAAAGATAAATTAAAAGCAGCAGCAGCGGATAAACCGCAAAGCCGAAAATGCCGATAAAAAACGCGGTGATCGCCACGCCGATGTCCCCGAACAGATAGGGACCCGTCACCGCGATTAAAAACAGAATAGCACCGAACAGCAGGAGCGTCATTCCCGCCGTTTCTCTGGTCACAACCGAAAATTTTCCTTTTTTTTCTTTATCGTCTCCGCGCCCGACTCCGTTCACAACAGACCTCCGATTAACCCTTATTTTTGCGGACAAAACAACCCGACAACCGAATCGGGCTGTATCTCAAATGATTTTTCAGAATATAGTATAGCATTTTTCGGCGGATTTTTCAACGATATTAAAGATGATTTTACAAATTTTTTTGCACCCGCCCAAACCCGACTTTTTTCGACTTGTTTTACGTGCGGCGCAGGCAAATAAAAAACCGAGCGATCCGCTCGGCACAGTTTTTATTTTAAATCTTGGCAGAGAATATAATTTGTATCTACGTCCAGCAGCTTGCAAAGATTTGCCAGCGTATCCAACGCAGGCAACTTATCCCCTTTTAAATAATGCGAAATATTCGATTGATTGATATTTAAATAATTTGCTATCTCTACTTGACTCAAACCGCTTTGGTCTATTTCTTCCGCCAATCTTTTGTGTATCTGTTGTAACGTAATCATAAAAAATTTCCTCCTATACAAAAAATTTATGTCCAACAGCTATAAATTGCTTGACTTATCGCTATTAGACATAGTATAATGAGATTAAGAAAATTTATTTTTCTTACGGTTAGCGCTTGAAGAGAACGGGGAAATCCTTTGAAGAAATCACCTCGTATTCGATTCAGACCACGCTGACAGGAACGGCGATTCCTTTTTATTATTGTTATCCTATCATCGTACCTTCGTCGTTCCCCGGTAGCCCCCGCGTTGCGGGGGTTATTGCGTAAAAACAAAAAGCCGAGCGTCCCGCTCGGCTTTTTTCCGATTCCGTAAGAGTTTTCAGTTACTTTTTGCAGCAGGATTTGCCCTGCGGGTAAAGCGGCAATTCGAAAAATCCCGAGCAGACCTCGTGCGAGAACTCCTGCGCGGGGGGAATTGCGCAATATCCGTAGCTGGGCACCAACAGCTCTACCTGCATCGACACCTTTAAAATACAGGTGATGCAGGCGCTGACGGTAAACGTGCCCGTGTCGGTGTGGAACGTGCCCTCGGGCGCCACGCACGAAGCCGTTGCAGTCACCGAGAAAGGAATGACGGACGCGGGCGGAACGAACATTAAAACGTCCTCGTTCAGCACGATAGAGCTCGTTGCCTTTCCCTCTACGCCGTTCGCGTCCATATATACGATTTCGATGGGAATCGTAATGGTCGCCTGTACGCGTGCACACTGATTCTCTGCCTGACGTTCCACCGAAAGGTCGGTTACCGTCCCTTCGGAAGAGAGCGACCGCGCGCTGATAAACGTAAGCGGATATGTAGGATTGGACGGCACGGGATTTTCGAGAGCGACGGAATAGTTTTCGAGGCGCGTTTGAATAATGCCCGCGTCAAATATTTTTTCCGCCTGAATACACACCTTTTCGCAAAGACCGTTCAACGGATTGCCGGTAATGGTCCCGGGGCAATGATCCGATGAAAAATTGGAAAAAAATGACATTTGTTACCTCCGTATAAAAGAACCGTTCGGGTTCCTATTGCATATTATGCGACATCACGCAACTTTCGTGCAGGCTACGGAAAAAAGTAGAAATCTCTTTCACCGTCATTCAGAGGGCGCAGCACGAC
>CAJUOP010000010.1:50466-76338 GCA_910588465.1 uncultured Christensenellaceae bacterium
GCGACCGCGGGAATCCCCCGCCCCCTGTCATTCTGAGGCGTAGCCGAAGAATCCCATGAACGCAGTCCGCCCTTTCCCCCGTGGGATTCTTTCGGGGCTACCGCCCCTCAGAATGACAACACCACACAACCGCCGTCATTCCGAAGGCGCACCCCCTGCCCCTGTCATTCAGAGGGAGCGCAGCGACCGCGGGAATCCCCCGCCCCCTGTCATTCAGAGGGAGCAACGCGACCGCGGGAATCCCCCGCCCCCTGTCATTCAGAGGGAGCGCAGCGACCGCGGGAATCCTTTTATAAAAAAACCTCCTGCTCGGGGTAAAGCCACTTTGTCCCGTTGCGATCCTCGAACGCCTCCGCGCTGCCGCACAGCAGCGCCTTGCTCTCTCCGCCCCGCACGGTATAAAGGTTGCGCGCGGGCGGGATCTTTAAAACTTCCCCCTCCCGCGGCTCTTCGGCAAGTCCGTTTAAACAAATCAGCGCCCGCAGCGGACAGCCGAACGCGCGCGCGATCTCCCGCGCGGTCTGCCCCCGCTTTACCCGATAGTAGATACGCCTTTGCATCGAAAGTTTCACCCTTTATTATATGCGGCGGCACATAAAAGCGCAACGCGGACGAATAAACTATTTTATGCAGAACTTGTACCGCACCACAGCCGTGGTAACCGTTTTTACGGCGTTCGAACATTTCCTCGGGTTTTTATACCGCATTATCTTATCCCGCACGCTCGGCTCGGAAGGGCTGGGCGTCTATCAGGTCGCGCTTACCGTATTCGCGGTGTTTTTAACCGTGTCCTCGAGCGGACTGCCCATAACCCTCTCGCGCGTGATCTCCAAGCACCGCGCGAACGGCTATGGCAAGGGCGAACGCGCCGCCACCTCCGCCGCGCTTATTTTAACGCTGGTCGTAAGCCTGTCGTTCACGCTGCTGCTGTTCCTCTTCCGCCCCTACTTCTCGCGGATCTTCACCGACCCGCGCAGCGCCGATCTGTTCTATATCTTTATCCTCGGGCTGTCGTTTACCTCCGTGTACGCCATTTTGCGCGGGTGCTTCTGGGGAAACCGCCGCTTTTTCGCCTATTCGTTTATCGAGCTGGCGGAGGAAATGATCATGATCGGCGTGGGCGTTATATTCATCGTATGCATTCGCAACACGGACGTGCCCGACGTAAACAAAGCGGCGATCGCCGTGCTCGTCTCCTACCTTTGCTCGTTCGCCATTGCGGTGGTCTACTTCTTTAAAAAGGGCGGAAGGCTCGCCTCGCCCAAGGGCGAGCTTTTGCCCATGTTCAAATCCGCCATGCCCGTTACCGCCATGCGCGCCTCCTCCTCTTTGATGAACTCGCTCATTTCCGTGCTTTTCCCCATGCGGCTGATGGCGGCGGGCGTCTCCTCCGCCGTCGCCATGAGCGAATTCGGCGTGGTTTACGGCATGGTCGTTCCCATTTTAATGGTGCCGTCCACGCTCATAAGCTCGCTCGCGCTGGTGCTGGTGCCCGAAATTTCCGAGTGCTACTATAAAAAACAGCACGAAAAATTATCCGCCCTGCTCTCCAAGGCGCTAAACACCTCTCTGCTCGTCGCCTTCGCGCTGATCCCCTTCTTTCTCGTCTGCGGCGAAAACGTAGGCATCTTCCTCTTCTCCAACGTGGAAAGCGGAAAAATGCTCTCTTACAGCGCGTTTATGCTCATCCCCATGAGCATTACCATGATAAGCACCAGCCTGCTCAACTCCATGAACTGCGAAAAGCAGACGCTGCTATTCTTTTTGTTCGGCTCCGCGTTCATGCTCCTCTCCGTGCTGATTTTGCCCAAATACCTCGGCAGCGGCGCGCTGATTTTGGGAATGTTCGGCGACTTTACCATAGCCGCCGTGTGCTCGCTGCTGCTTTTGCGCAAAAAGGCGGGAAAGCTGCAATCGGGAAAATATCTGTTAAAGCTCTCCTTGTGCTCGCTCGCGGCTACACTCTTCGGGCTGGGCGTGCGCTTTTTGCTGATGCGCTGCATGGGCTACGTCGCCGCCTCGTCAATTACGCTTTTTGCCATCGCGGCAGCCGAAATCGCCCTCTTGCAAGCACTGAAACTGTTCGATTTTAAAAAGATTTTTGCCCGCTTTTTTATAAAAAAACGCAAAAAAGCACCCGCGCGCACTTGAAATTCCGAGTAAAATATGTTAGAATAAAAAACAGCGAAATTTATTGTCAGGAGAAACGTTTATGACGGAAGAACAACGCAGACAGAATCGGATCAAAATCGACTACACCAACATGACGGATAAGTATCTGAAAGAAAAGGGATACTCCGCCGAAGCGCTCGAATCGCTGAGGGCGCTCTCCGAGCAGGCTTACGGTTACGTGAGCGGCAACCGCGGCAAAGACGAGCTGTACATGGGCTGGACGGAACTCCCCTATAATCAAAAAGAAATCGTCGCCGACATTTTAAAGACGGCGAAAAGCGTGCGCGAAAAGTTCGAAAACTTCGTCGTGCTCGGCATCGGCGGCTCGGCGCTCGGTCCCACCATGGCGTTCAACGCGCTCTGCCACCTGCACTATAACGACCTGCCCAAGGAAAAACGCGGCGGTCCCCGCTTCTTTGTAGAGGACAACGTAGACCCCGTGCGTATGCGCGATCTGTTAGACGTAATCGACGTAAAAAAGACCTGCTTTAACGTGATAAGCAAGTCGGGCGCGACCAGCGAGACGATGACGCAATACCTGATTATTGCCGACCTGTTGAAAAAGGCGGGCGAGGATATCAAGGAGCACGTTATCTTCACCACGGACGGCGCAAAGGGAAATCTTGTTAAAATCTCCAAAGAGCTCGGCGGCGTGAAAAGCTACGTATTGCCCGACGGCGTGGGCGGACGGTTTTCGGAGCTGTGCCCCGTGGGACTTCTGCCTGCGGCGGTGCTCGGCGTCGATATCGAGGCGCTGCTCGAAGGCGCGGCGTATATGGACGAACTGTGCAAGGAAAAGGACTTCCGCAAAAACCCCGCTCTGCTGTGCGCGGTTTTGCAGTTCGCCGCCATGAAGGACGGCAAAAATATCGGCGTGCTCATGCCCTATTCGGACAATCTGCGCTACGTCTCTGACTGGTACGCGCAGCTGTGGGCGGAGTCGCTCGGCAAAAACGTAACGCTGGACGGCAAGCCCTGCAACGTGGGGCAGACGCCCGTGAAAGCGCTCGGCGTTACCGACCAGCACTCGCAGGTGCAGCTGTACACGGAGGGTCCCTTCGACAAGGTCGTCACCTTCCTTTCGGTGGAAAAGTACGCCGCGGCGTTCCCCATCCCCCACGGCTGCGAGAACATTCCCGACGTTTCCTTCCTCGGCGGACACACCATGGAAGAGCTGATCCGGGCGGAAAACAAGGCGACCGCTTACGCGCTTACCAGGGCGGGCAGACTCAATTATACGATCACCCTTCCCGAAGTGAACGCGTTCACGCTGGGACAGCTGCTGTTCCTGTTCGAAATGCAGACGGCTTACGCGGGCGCGATGCTCAACATCGACACCTTTAACCAGCCCGGCGTGGAAGCGGGCAAAAAGGCGACCTTCGCCCTGCTCGGCAAGCCCGGCTACGCCGAACAGAAAAAGGAGCTCGACAACGCCGCAAGCGACAGCGACTACGTACTCTAATAAAACTTACTTTAAACCCCGCGGCACGGAAATTCCGTGCCGCGGGTTTTTTATGGTAAAGCGGATAATCGCAAATAAGAACATAGTAATATTCAAAGTGGCGTATAAAGTAATACTAATAGTTATTTATTATCACTATTCAAAGACAAATCCAAATTCTTGCTGTGTTGCATAAATACTAAATCAGATGAAATATTGTCGCCAAAAGCCCTTGAAATTATTACACATCATTTCTGAAAAAGAAAAGAGAGCGAACTCTTTGGAGGAAGGTGTTTCGCTCTCTGCCTATCATCGTAAAACGATTAGAAATTCAGTTAATTATATCGTATTTTTCAAGAAAGATTATTTCCGCTTCTCCGCCCTCCGCGAAAAAAGAAATATCCGAACCACCCGAATAAACGTTGCCCGTCATCACCCTTTCGCCGTCGTTCAAAAACACCTCGCAACTGATTACGTCGAGCAAAACCAGCATTTCAAGACGATTTTCCTCCGTTTTGACGCGCACGGAACGAACGGAAGCATCCTTTTCTTTAGCATCATGAAAAATTTCCATGCCCATTTGTGATCGGTTAAAAACCACAAGATCGGCAGAACGATCGTAATAAATTTCCGCATAGCGCTCGCCGTGCCCGAATATCCGCACACCGACGCGGGCAGAATTTTTCAAGTCGAAAAGCAAATGCAGTTCAATTTTTTTTCCGCAAATACCCGTCAAAACGATATTGCCGTTTAAGGCAACATTCTTGTACGTTACCTCGTTCCAACAGTAATCCTGCAATTCACGTACGGGGCGTTGATACAGCCTACCGTTCTTTATCGACAGCTCGCGCGGCAATATCATCGACCCCGCCCAACCGTGCTGCGCAGTGGGCATACGTCTGCCCCACATCTGCATCCAACCGATCATAATTATCCGTCCGTCGGGGGATTTTAATGTCTGCGGAGCGTAAAAATCAAAACCGCCGTCTATTTCGTCCTCATACTCCTTTTCAAATATCCCCTTCTCCGCATCGAACTTTCCCACTGCGTAAATTGCCGACTGCCAATTTTCATACCGCCAATCCTTGGTTTCGTACCCTTGCGGACTGAGAAGCATTACGTCTTTTCCTTCGTATTCAAACAAATCCGGACACTCGTAAATGCCGCGCGTAGTAAGGCGGTCGCGTCTGACGACGTTGACGAACTCCCATTTGAGCAAGTCCTTCGAGCGATAAAGAAGAATCTGTCCTTCTCCTTGTATCGTGCGCGACCCCATCAGCGCATAATAGGCGTTGCCGCGCTTAAATACCTTTGGATCCCGAAACTCCGTTCTGAGCGCGTCCTCGGGCAGTTGATTGCTTGAAATCACTTCTCCGATTTTTTCAAACCTGATTCCGTCCGAAGAGACGGCGAGCGACTGTGTTTGAATATCGGCAAGCACCGAGGTATACATGAGATAGAGCTTGCCGTCCTTCAAAACCGACGTGCCCGAAAAACACCCATCCCTATCAAAATCCCCGTCCGGTGCAAGCGCTGTAGGTTCTAACCGCCAGTGAATAAAATCCTGCGTGGTGAAATGTCCCCAGTGCATGGAATTCCACGAAGCGCCGTAGGGGTAAAACTGATAAAATAGTTGATATTTTCCGAACGCATAAATAAAACCGTTCGGATCGTTCATCCAACCGATTGGCGGCATAGCGTGATAGCTGTGCCGATAGGTCTGCTGCAATACGGACAGATTCTCCGCAATGTAAGAATCCGCCGTTTGCACCGCGTTTTTTTTCATTTCGTCGTTTTCGTTGCCATTCATATAATTAACCAACTTATAGATACGTATATTGTTTCAAATTCTCAAATGAAACATTATTATTCTTCGCATAGAGCCTTACCGCCTTGCCGCTCACGCCGTAAATACGCACGGTCAACGCGATTTGACCGTCGAAGTAGAACACGCCGATCGAACCCTCCTGCAAGTAAGTAAAAGTATATTTCTTGTTTTTTTCGATTGAAACGGGAATCTGCGTAATTTCCGTCGTGCCGTTGTTGAAAGTAAGACCGAGCGTCTGCTTTTCGGGCGAGAATGAAATGAATTTATACTTCTCCGTTTTGCCGTTATAATCGAACGCAAACCCGAAATCGCCCGAACCGCCGTATGAAAACTCGCCGGTCACAACATATCTTTCCTGACAGGTAAACGCCTCGGTAAAGTCGCCCGACTTCACGTCCGTATTCATATTGCAAAGCAGCTTTCTCCCCACCGTGCCCTGCATATATGCATCGACGGGCGCGAGAACGATACCGCCCTTTCCGTCGGGCACCACCTTCTGCGCAATCATGTTCCCCGCCCAAGCATTGACGTCCTGTGTAGAGGAAGGTGACTCCGAACGGCGCGCCCAACCGATGAGATAGGTATTTTCGCCGTCGGAAGCGTGCTTTGCGGCGTAGAAAATTTTACCGTCTAACCGCTTTGGCACTGCGGTATAGGGACCGTACTGCGTATCCGCAGTCGTGTACCAAAGCGTATCGTCCTGAGCGGAAAAAGTCAAATACCATTGATCGCCGATCTTGAACGTATCGCTACATTCAAGATTATAGCACACACCCATGTCCACGTTTGCGTGTTTCGAATAAATAATTCCTCCGTATTTTACATTTGTCAAGTCCCCATCGAGGGTATATTTGATCACACGCGCAACCCCGTTCTGCGAAGCGGTGATCGTAAGCGTGATCGTATCCGTTGCCTCGTCGTAATAAGCCTGTGGATCGCGGAAATCCTGTTTTTGGTTGAGCGAGGAATCGGGAAGAATCTGCCAACCCGCTTTCTTGGTAAAATGGGTAAGATCGGTCCCCTCCGCAACCATGATCGTTTCCTTGTATTCCGCCAAATCGGAAAACGAATGTCCCGTATAGAAGAAATAATATTTCTGCCCGACCTTTACGACCGAACCCGTTCCTATCCAGCCGTCCTGCGCGCTGCCGTGATCGGCCTCAAGCACGACCTCCTGCGTTTCTTCCCAGTTAAGAAAATCTTCCGTCACGGAAAGATACACAGAATGGTTATAGGAGTCACCGCCCTCCTTTAAGTAGTAAACGTAATATTTTCCGTTCTCGTAATAAGGCATCGTATCGCCTACGTACCCCTGCCCACCCGAATCCTTTTCCGGTAAGAAAAAGCGGTTATAATCGTATGCCGCTTCTTGCGCGCCGGGTGCGCGGAGCGTGGAAAAATCCTTGTCGTTGGGATGGGTTGCGACCAGCCCGTCGTCACTTTTTCCGCAAGCAACGGCGGCGACAAGCACCACACCCATCAAAGCCGATACAACCGCAAACGCATATTTACGCAATTTCATATCTGTTTCTCCTTAAAAACTTCGCCTCGGACAGGCATAGCGGGAATCGCCCCTTCGTGCGCCACGACGTAAGTAGCTACCCGATTCGCCCGTTCCAGCATGATTGTGAGCTCCTTTTCCGAAAGTCCGTCTAACCCGCCCCGCTCGAGAAGCTGATAAAGAATTGTTCCGATAAACGAATCGCCCGCGCCCGTAGTATCCACGACGGGTGACGTCCGATCGACGGGTACGCAGGCATAATCTTTTTTCGTATATGCCGCTGACCCATCCTTCCCCTTCGTCACAAAAATAAGCTTCACCCTACCGCGAAAAAGCGATTGAACGGCTTCCGCCTCGTCGGAAATACCCGTGATATCGAACAGTTCCTCCTCGCTGACTTTTAGGATATCGGCAAGAGGAAGGAAGGAACGCACAGTGTCGAGCAGCTCCTGTGCGCTCTTCCAAAGCATATAGCGCAAATTGGGATCGAAGCTGACAAGCGAACCGCTTCCCAGCGCAGCCTCGATTGCAACGCGGTGCGCGGCACGCACAGGTGCGTCGCATAAATCCACACTGCCAAAATGCAAAATGTCACCCTCACCGAAGGGAATAGAACGCACCTCTTTTTCATTTAACAGCATGTCGGCGGAAGGATTGCGGAAGAAGGTGAAATCCCTCTCCCCCGTTTCGTCACGCGAAACAAAGGCAAGCGCTGTGTTCGCCTCGTCAGTGGTAAAAACGTAGTCGGTTCCCACGCCCTCTTTTCGGAGCGTATGTTCCAGAAAAATCCCAAAACCGTCTTTGCCGAGCTTGGTAATCACATTGGCGCTTCCGCCAAGCTTAGAAACGCACACGGCAACGTTTGCGGGCGCACCGCCGGCGTTTTTGCGGAAGGTGACGGTATTTTCCAGCTTGCCCGTTTCCTGCGCCGTAAAATCAATCAACATTTCGCCGATGGCATACAAGGTTTTCATGAAAATACTCCTCTCTTATCTTACCTCCGCAATGTTTTATGCCGCGGAGGGACACAATTCTTTTGCTTTTATTCAGTCTGCAATTCTGCGTACGCCAATGAAAATCTCCGAGATTTCAATGGTAACGTCGCCCCCGCACGCACTGAGCTCCGACGAACCGAATTCGAGAATTAACTCGCACTTGCTCGCCTTATATACGATGTCTGTTGAAAATTCCACCGTCGTTTCAGTCGTGCCGATTTGAACGGCGTCGTTCTGCCAATGTGCGCGACGGTACAAAAGCCCGTCGTCCCAATTATCACCGCAATCCATGTCGTGCAAGCAAACATCGAGCCCGATTGCCGCAGAGGACTTGATTTTGAAACGAACGACGTAATAAGCGTCTGCAGGAAGGTTAATAGGATTCTCCCAATAACCGATTACGAGCTTGTTCTGTCCGCCGACGGTGCTCCCCTCATGAATTTTATAAACGAGCTTTCCGTTTTCGATATAAGCCGTGCCGATTCCGGGAACGTTTACGCCGTCGTCCGAACCGTTATATAAATTGTAAGGATACTTCACGTTTTCCGCGTTGGATGAGCCCTTGCCGAAAAGTACGAATTTATCCTGCGCAACGCAATCAACCTTTTTATCTCCTTCGATTTTATAGAAACGAACGCTCTTGACGAGAATGACGTTGCTCGTCATTGTATCGCTGCCATGTTTCCCGATTTGAAAATGAATCGCAGGCGTTTCGGAATTAAATTCGGCTGTAAACGTCCCTCGCACCGTCGTTTCTCCCGCACCGATCACGCAAGTATTAAATGCACGACCTGCTACTTCGGCGTTGTCGAGAGGTGCTACAATGAACTCGCTCGTTTCGATATGCGCGTTTGCGGCTTTGAGTACGATTTCGTAACCGTATTTTTTCTCCCTCTCAACGGACGCGCCCGCGAGCGGCAATTTCGCCGAAACGCTCCAAACACCGCCTCCGGTATTATAGGATGTAACGTTGATCTTTGCCGCCGATTCCGCGGCGTCATATTCCGCCGTGACCGCGCTACCGTCGCCGCAGTTGGAAATTACAAAGCCTGCAAGATCGTCAAACCTTTCTTTGTTGTAAAGATCGGTTTGTCGTTCCATGCCCGTCGTCTTGTAAATGGCGATTTTTTCGATCGCAAACGAGAACTCGTCGGGTCTTTCATTTCCGCCGAGACAAATACGGAAGAGCACGGTGGCGTTATCCTGCGTAAGCGTAAACTTGTGGCTGATAGCTTTGACTGCCGTATCCACCTCCTTGTTATACTTGTCGCCGCCGACGTAATCGCCTTCAACAAGCGCGTTCATGTTAATTTTTGTCGCCACGGAAGAACTTGCCCATATAACGAATTCGTAATCGCCTGCGCCGAGATCGGCAAAGCTTCTCGTAAGCATAAGCTGATCTTCGTTAACACCCTTAAGATCGGTCACATCGATGACGTAAGCACCCTGTTTGAGCGTTACCGCAGCCTCCGCGCCATTGTTGACAAAAGTCCAATTGTGTCTGTCGTTATCGTTCGGCGTAATCGTCGTAAAGTCGGAGGTAAATACGTTTTCGAGCTGAGCCGCCGCCTGCTTCACGTAAAGCGTGCAGTATTCCGTTGCGGTTGCGTCGTCTGAATCCGTAACGGTGTAAATGATTTCATAACCGACGTATTCGCTCGCCACCGTAGGCGTCGTTTTGCCATCAATAAATGTCAGTCCCAACGCCTCAACCGTGATATTCGCGGTAAGGTCGCCGTCTTCCTCATCGTAAGCGGTTACGCCCGCTAACGCGTCGAACTCCTCTCCCGCCATCACGGTTGCCGACGCTTTCACGCCGGAAATCGTAGGATCGGTATTATTTTCGTTTTGCTCCGATCCGTCGTTACAGCCCGCAAGCATGGTAAGCGATAGAACGGCGCCCAAGGTAACTGACAATATTTTTTTCATGATTTTATTATCTCCTTTCAATTAATTTTCTGCGATATATCTGTCGTATGCCGCCTGATAGACTTCTAGAATAGCCCCGATGCCAACGCTGTTGCTCATGGCTTTTGTCTTATGCATTTCCCACGCGCTGTCCGAAAGACCGTTTCTCAACCATTTGAGAATATTGTCGCGGAGGTAGTTGTCGATCGTCGTCTGGTACTTTAAAAGTACGTCAAGTTCTTCCGAAGTGAATTGAAGGTTGGGAACGGGCTTCACACTGTTAGAATCGTAATAGGGTGTTGCATATTTTTCCAACCGTTCGAGACGAAGTTTTGCTCTGGGTTCCATTTCCACAGTATTTTCCCACGTTTCTGCGGAGAGATAGCAGATACCCATAGGCGAATTTTCAAGTCGAACTTCATCGGTCGTCTTTCCCGCCGGAGGATCCTTTGCAACCAACTTTCCGTTTTCGTCCTTTTCTTCTTGGAACGCAATGCCGATCGGACCGTAGTTGATCTGTGCGGAAATCTCGGGACTGTAGTGTCTGTCGAAATAGGTGAGAAGCACTTCAACGTTGGGAGTATCTTTAAAGAAAACGAGTTCGCCCGTAGAAATTTCGGGATTGTTTGAAACGGATACGGTCTGTTTGCCGTCGGGTCCCATCAACGGTTTGCAGCAAATATAGTTCGCAGGGGTAGAAACGACCGTCTCGCTCTCCCACCAATAGAAGGCGCCGTACTTTTCGTCTTTAACCCCTCCTTTACCGTTCGCAAGGAACTGATCCTGCGTTTGCTCAAAGGACACCTGATCAATCAGTCCGTTGCTTACCCAATTGTGCAGGAACTGCGTCGCCGTTTTGAAGGCGTCGTCAAGAACGGTATAGGTAACTCTTCCATCCTTGATAACGCGGTGCTCAGGATTGTCGTTTAGACCGAACATTCCATACAAATCGCATTGATTTCCCTGCCAGTTGTTATTCACGAAGGTCATAGGGCGTTCGTCGTTAGCACTGCCGTTCCCGTTCATATCGTTTTGTTTAAAATAGGTGAGAAGCGCTTCCATCTGCGCAGATGTTAGTTGAAGCCCGTCTACGACCTGCGCTTCCGTAATGCCTGTAACAGCGCCCCCCTTGATTGCGGCAATCGTCCAATTCTTATTGAGGAACAAGAGGTTTGGATTTTGCTTCAACCCCATTTCCTCTATGCGGGGCAAAGCGTAAATCTTACCATCAACATTGGTAATTTGCTTTTTGATTTCGGGGCGATCCTGCAAAATCTTTTTAAAATTAGGCATATAATCGAGGTAATCGCTGATGGGAAGTAGCGTGCTGCGCCTCGTCCCGTACGTAAGAACGTCGTTTGCGCTCAAGCCTGCATGATAGATCGCGTCGATACCGTCGTGCCTGCCGAGCTTGAGACTTTTCTGCTCGTTGTAAATCGTCTCCGAAACGTTCTCCCAGCTGACGTAAACGTTTGTGGAATCATACAAGCTTTGCATAATATCCATATCGTTATAGTCTTTCGCCGACGCATTCTTGGAAGAATATACGTTGAACGAAATCTCTTGCGCCCCCTTTTCGTTCAGAATGGGCTTGGTGGGATCCGTCCACTGATATCCGTAATTGGATACTAATTCGTCAACCGAATTATTTGCGCGGTTGTCACCGCCTCCGCAACCGACAAGCGTTAACGCCGCCGCACATCCGATCGCTACTGCCGCTAATACCTTTTTCATAACTTTTTCTCCTTTTCATATATTTTTTATTTTAATCTTTTAACGAACCGACGAGCACACCTTGCGCAAAGAACTTCTGCACGAAAGGATACAAGATGAATACGGGAAGACTCGAAACGATAACTGTAACGTATTTCAACTGATTTGCCAAGCGGAATTGCTCGAGCATCGTTTCCCCGCTTCCTCCTACCGAAGATTCCGAAGCTGTAAGAATTTCCTTTAAAACGAGCTGTAAGGGATACATATTCTGATCGCTCAGGAAAATCATCGCGTTAAAGTAGCTGTTCCATTGCCCAATCGCATAGTAGAGCGTAAGCACGGCTATGATCGGTGCGGAAATGGGTAATATGATCGAAACGAACAAACGCGCCCTATTTGCGCCGTCGAGCTCTGCCGCCTCCACGATTGTGTCGGGTACGCCCGTCTGAAAGAACGTCTTTGCCATGAACAAGTTCCAAGCGGAAACGGTACCGGGCAATATGATTGCCCACGCCGTATCGACCATGCCGAGGTCGCTGACAATGTTGTAGAAGGGAATAAGACCGCCGCCGAAGAACATCGTGATCGTGAAGAAAATCATCCAGAATTTCCTTAACGGAAGATTCTTTCTCGAAAGCGCCCATGCTCCCGTCAAGGTAAATAGAACGCTGAGCGACGTGTAGGCAACAGTATACCATATTGTGTTGGCGTAACCAATCCAAATATCGGAGCGTTCAAAGACTTTCTCGTATCCTGCAAAGTCAATATCAACCGGGATGATAAACACCTTGCCGACAAGAACGGCGTCTGCGCTCGAAAAGGACGCGATTATAACGAACCAAAGCGGATAGATAACGATTGCCGCAAGAAAGCCGAGAATAATGTATGTTATGATATAATAGATACGGTCACCAAGCGGTTCCTTAACCTTTTTACGCGCAGGCTTGGGGGGAGATGACTGTACTTCGTTTTTAATAGTTTCTTCCATGACCATACCTCCTTAAAACAGCGAGTTCTCGGAGAACTTCTTGGAAACCGTGTTTGCAATGATCAGCAATACAAGGTTGATGACGGAGTTGAAGAGACCGACCGCCGTAGCATAGCCGGCACGCGTTCCCTGAATGCCCTGCTTATACACATATGTAGAAATAATTTCGCTCACGCCGATATTGCCGTCCGTTTGCATGAGGAGAACCTTTTCATAACCGACACCCATGAGTCCGCCGATCGACATGATGAGCATAACGGAAACGATTGAAGAGATTGCGGGGAAGTCAACGTGTAAAATTCTTTGGAAACGGGAGGCGCCGTCAATCATTGCCGCTTCGTGCTGCGACTGATCGACGCCCGAAAGCGCCGCCAAATAAATGATAGAACTCCAACCGAAGTCCTGCCAGTTGCTTGAAAGAATGTACAACGGGCGGAACGCCTTCGATTCCAGAAAGAAAGAATATCTTTCTCCTCCCACGCTCTCAATGATATTGTTCACCAATCCGTAACGCCCGAAGAAGAGATAGAGCATACCGACGAGCACTACCAACGAAATAAAATGCGGACCGTTGAAAACCGTCTGCAAAAATTTGCTCAGCTTTTTATTCTTGGTAGAATGAAGCATCAGCGCCACGATAATGGGAAGCGGAAAACCGATGATGAATCCGAGAATACACAGCAGGAAGGTGTTCCCCATCAAATCCCAAAAAACGTAGTTTCCGAAAAATTCGGTAAAGTTGTCGAATCCGATCCAATAGCCGTTCCAAATCGAATCGCCGGGAACGAAATCCTGAAATGCAATCAAAAGACCGTACATCGGAATGTAGGCGAAGACGAACGTTATGACAACCGCAGGAATCAAAAACAACAAATACGTCCAGTTTCTCTTAAAGTTTCTGCCGAAGTTGCTTTTCCCGATCCTGCGGAAGACGTTTTCTTTCTTTTGGGAAACGCGCTCCTGCTCGAATCCGACGGATAAATCTTCGTTTGTTTGAGTTTCCATCCATATCCCTCCCTAAATCAAATAGTAAATTTGTTACTAATTTAGTTAAATTCTAACATTATATCTTTGCTTCTGCAAGACTTGGCGCAATTTTTTTTAAAAATTTTTACATTTGCACAAATATATAAATTTGATTTGTGCAAAATCAAATATTTATATTGACATATGCTTGGTTCAATGTTAAAATGAATTTACTACTAACAACGGAACGGTGGATATCATGAAAAACGGAAAAGTGACGATTCAGGACATTGCCGACACATTAAAACTTTCACGCAACACCGTATCAAAAGCGCTGAACGGTCAGCATGTTCCGCCCAAAACGAAGAATCTTGTACTGAACGCCGCTATCGAAATGGGCTATAAGAGCTACAAATCCATCGCTTCCGCCGATTCCGTTCGAACACATAAACGGATTGCCCTCGTTACCTCGCGATTTTTATTAAATATCAATTATTATATCTATATCATGCGGGGTATCGAATTGGCGCTTGAAGATAAAGACATCGAACTGCTTCAATTTACCGTAACGAACGCGACGACCTTTCGCAAGCTTACCGATTTTCTGGCAGAGTCGAAAATAGACGGAATTCTTTGCATCGAGCTCTTTAAAAACAACTACCTTTCCGATCTGATTGCGCTCGGCTATCCCCTCGTTTCACTCGACTTTCCCGCGCTCAACCTGCCCATCAACGGAAAATTCGATTTGGTCATGCCGGAAAGTTTTCGCTGTACACGCGCGTTCTGTATGCAACTCATCAAGGAAAAGGGCTGTACTACGTTCGGTTTTGTGGGCGATTATCTCCACTGCCGTTCCTTTTACGAACGATTTTTGGGCATGCGCGAAGCATTGTTTATGTCGAATATCCCATTTGAAGCCGATTACGGCATTACGCTCTCAGAGGATGACCTTGTTTATGCAAACCCCTACGCGCTTTACGAAGTCATCTCAAAACGACAACAACTTCCAAAATGCTTCGTTTGCGCGAACGACGCTATCGCTATTGCACTAATCGAAGCGTTGAAAAGGCTCCGCAAACGCGTTCCTAAGGATTGTTTAGTGATAGGCTTCGACAATGTTCCTGAATCGAAAAACAATGAGCCTGCACTCACCACCTTTAACGTGGACAAGGTGGCTCTCGGCAAAAGACTGCTTTCGGTACTGTTGGACCGCATTGAATTTCCTGCCGAAAAAAATCGAACGCTTTATGTCGAATCCCGCTTGATTGCCCGTCAAACAACGTAAAAAGAGCACTATACAGATAGTGCTCTTTTTCTTCAAATAACTTTCGGAAAATGCATCTGCATAATACCATCGCACCAAAATTTAAGGCGGGAAAATTTCCCGCCTTTTTTCAATCTTTGCATTTACATATTGTCCTTGCCGCGCCTGCCCTTGGCAAGCTTGATCACCGAAGTGCGGTGCTCCTCCCCGATAAACAGCCGAAACAGATTTTTACGGTGCGCGAACCACGTTAACACGTTCACGGCGAAAATCATAAGAAAGGTCGAAATTACGTAACCGCTGTGCAGCACCGACGCATAGCGCACGTAAAATTCCGCGATCTGCCAGATGCTGAACCCCGTAACGCCCAACAGCGAGCCCATAGAACCCAGCTCGGTAAACGCGATATAGCCCAAAATGAAAAGATAGCCTCCGCAGACTATGGGAAGATAATAGAGCTGCTCGCACGTGAGCGCGAATAAAAACAGCCCCAAGGTTGCGGCGATCCCCTTTCCGCCCTTAAACCTCATCGTAACGGGATAAATATGCCCCAAAATGACGAACAGTCCGAAATAATAACGGGAAAAATCGGAAACGAGGATCTGCGTTCCCTCGAACACGTAGTTGCGGAACACAAGATACCCGACCAGCGCGGGGATCCCGCCCTTTAACGCGTCCAGCAAAAAATTAAGTCCGCCGACTTTCAGCCCGAATTCGCGGCTGATGTTCATGGTGCCGGGATTTCCGCTGCCGATGTTCCGCACGTTGCGGTGGTGCGCTCTTGCAATGATAACGGCAAAGTTAAAACAGCCGATGAGATAACACGCAACGGCGATCAACAAAAACCAATACCAGCTGTGGGCAAGAGAGAGTTCTTTCATCTTGATAAAACGGCTTTAATCCTCTTTTTTATTTCTTACGATAATTTTAACGGGCGTTCCCGAAAAATCGTACGCGTCCCGAATCACGTTTTCCAGATAGCGCTCGTACGAAAAGTGCAGCAATTTTTCGTCGTTCACCATCAGCACGAACGTGGGCGGGAACACGACGGGCTGCGACGCGTAAAACAGCTTCATGCGTCTGCCCAGATAGGACGGCGGTTCGTTTACCCGCATGGCGTCCATCAGCAAATCGTTCAGCGCGCCCGTGGGCACGCGGTAGCCTGCGTGCGCGTAAACCTCTTCGGCAAGAGAGAGCACCTTATCCACGCGCTGCCCCGTCTTTGCCGAGATGTAAACGGACTTATAATAGTCCATAAACTTCAAATCCTCTTTCAGCTTCTCCTCAAACTTTAAAACGGTGTGCGTGTCCTTTTCGATCAAATCCCACTTGTTCATTACGATCACGGACGGTTTGTTTTCCTCGTGCACGAACCCGATAATTTTCACGTCCTGCTCGGTGAGCCCTTCCTCCGCGTCCACGACCAGAACAGCGACGTCCGCGCGGCGCACCGCGTCGAACGCGCGCAGGACGGAATAGTATTCCACGTCGTCCTCTACCGAGCGCTTGCGGCGGATCCCCGCGGTGTCGATAATGGTGTATTTTTTTCCGTCCCGCTCGAAGGGGGTGTCGATCGCGTCGCGCGTGGTCCCCGCAACGGGCGTTACTATGGTGCGTTCCTGCCCTAAAATTTTATTGACGAGCGAGGACTTCCCGGCATTCGGCTTTCCGACGAACGCAATTTTCAGCGAATCGTCCTCCGTGCTCTCTTCCGCGGCGAACTGCTCCACCGCTTTATCTAAAAGGTCGCCCACCCCGCGGGAGTGCTCGGAAGAAACGGCGAACGGCTCGCCCAGCCCGAGCGAATAAAACTCGAAAAGCTTGTCGGGCGAATAGTCGTCGATCTTGTTCACGGCGAGAATAACGGGTTTTCCGCTGCGGCGCAGAATTTCCGCCACGTCGTAATCGGAGGAGGTGAGCCCCTCTCTCCCGTCGGTAAAAAATAAAATCACGTCGGCGGTGTCGATGGCGAGCGAAGCCTGCGCGGCGATCTGCCGCCACATATCGTCCGTGCTCTTTAATTCGATCCCGCCCGTGTCGATGAGCGTAAACGGCTTGCCCCGCCACTCGGCGTCGGCGTAAATGCGGTCGCGGGTGACCCCGGGACGGTTTTCCGTAATGGATATTTTTCGCCCCGCAACGCGGTTGAAAAAGGTGCTCTTGCCCACGTTAGGACGACCGATAATTGCAATTAAAGGTTTTGCCATGCCTTTATTATAATAATTTTTGCCAAAATTGTAAAGAAAAAATCGGCGAAGTTTCAAAATCAAACGGACGGAAAAGAAAAAAACGGCTCCGTGAGCCGTTTTTACGCTTTTTTCATTAGAAGAAAATCAATACGATGCCGACGAGATAAACGACGAGCGCGACAATAAAAACAATCCAAACCCATCTTTTATTGCCTTTTGCAAAGCCGTAAGCGCCAAGACCGATACCGATTAAAAGCGCGACCTTTTCGATTAAAGCAAGTAAGTTAAAAATGGAACCGCTCACGTTTACGCCGCATACCGGGAGCAGATTATTGATAAACACAAAAATCGCACCGATAATAAGGGCAATAAAGCAACATACTTTTACGATGTCGTAACGCGTGGGGCCTCCGTTTCTTTGGGACATAGCACTCCTCCTTGTTTAAATTTTTTCTTAATTATAGCACTTCGTCCGCAAAAAAGCAAACGTTGAAAAGCAATATTTTTTAATTTTTCCTCTCGGTATTTCTCAGTAAGCGGAGCACGCGCTCGAAATAATCGGGCAAGGGCGCGGTAAAGCTCATTCGTTCGCCCGTAACGGGATGAAAAAATTCCAGACGGAACGCGTGCAGCAGCTGCCCGTTCAGCGAGAAACGCTGATTTTTAAAGCCGTACACGGGATCGCCCACGACGGGATGCCCCAGATATTTCGCGTGCACGCGGATCTGGTGCGTGCGCCCCGTTTTCAGCGAGAACCGCGCCAGCGTGTTCTTTGCAAACCGCTCTTCCGCAAAAAATTCCGTTTCCGCCCGCCGTCCCTCGCCCGCGGGAAGCACCGCCATTTTCAGCCTGTCCTTTTTGTCCCGCCCGATCTGCGTGACGATACGCCCAGTATCCTCCTTTAACACCCCTTCCAGCAACGCAAGATATTCGCGTTTGCAGCTCTTCTCCTTAATCTGTTCGGACAGCGACAGGTGCGCCCCGTCGTTTTTCGCCACGACGAGCAGCCCCGAGGTATCCTTGTCGATGCGGTGCACGATGCCGGGGCGGATCTTTCCGTTAATGCCGCTGAGCGAATCCAGGCGGAATAAAAGGGCGTTTACGAGCGTCCCTTCCCTGTTGCCGTTGCCCGCATGCACGGTCATGCCCTGCGGCTTATTGACGACCGCGAGGTGCGCGTCCTCGTACACGATATCGAGGGGAATATCCTCGGGACGGGCGTCGATGGGCTGAGGGTCTGGAATTTCCGCCCGCACCGTATCGCCCGCCTTTACGCCCTGCGAAGCCTTCGCTGCGGCGCCGCCGACAAACAGCCGCCCCTCTTCCGCCAGCTTTTTTACCGCCGAGCGGGTCAACCCCGATTTTTCGCTGAAAAAAACGTCGGCGCGGGGGGAAGCCTCCTCCGCGCAAAACTCCAACACCTTCATTTTACTTTCCCGTGTTTTTTCTCTTTGGCTTCGCTCTCTTCCCGTTTCGCCTGTTCCCGCCATTCCTTTTTCAATGGAAACAGCGCCGATTTGCCGATAAAAAGAATACAGAACACAAGCGCGACCGCGCCGAACGTGATGCAAAAATCCGCAATGTTGCATATGCCGAAACCCAGACGGTGCACGTCCACAAAATCTCGCACGATCGCCACGCCGTCCGCGTTCACCACACAGAGCCTGTCGATCAGATTCCCGATCGCGCCCGCCTCGATCACGGCAAGGCACATACGCACGGGCGTATTCTTTTTAAACAGCGTAAAAAACAGCGCCGCGATCCCAACGATCATAACGACGGTAAGGATCGTGACGATGATCATAAACAACTGATTCCCGCTCCCGATCCCGAACGCAATCGCGTCGTTCTCGGCATATTGCAGCTGGATCCAATCCCCGACGATCGGCACCGTGCGCTTTGCGTCCCAAAACAGATAGATATAGGCGAGCGCCTTTGTAATCTGATCGACGAACAGCAGCGCGAGCATGACAAGCCCCCCCGTCAAGGCGATATGCGCGCGTTTACAGTCTGCTTGCGTAAGTTTCTTCATTCGTCCTCCTCCATAAGTCCCAGCTCTTTGCACAGCTTGCCCAAGTCGAGCGGTCGTTTGGGAGCGAGCACGTCGTCGATATTAAATCCGTTTTCCTCCTGTCCGTCCTGTTCGCCGAGCTGTGCGCGAAGCGCCTCGCAATAGGCGGAAAAGTCCGAAACGTCCTCTTCGTCGGGATATTTTTGGGTAAGGCGTTCGGAAAGCAGTCTGCATTTGTCGGCAAGCAGCCGAAGCTCCTTGCGCTCGTTTTCGCAGGTCTTTAAAATTTCGTCCTTCATGCGCTCGCCCTCCTGCGTGGCGTGCATCAGCGCGGACGAAACGTTCCCCCGCTCGCTTTCGAGCACGGAAAGCCGCGCCTTTAACAACGCGTTCTCTTCCTTTAAATAGTCCGTCGCCTCCTTCTGCTTGCGGACGATTTCCGAATATTCCTCTTTCAGCCGCGCCACGAGCGCCTTTACGCTCTTTCCGGAATACAACATTTATGCCCTCCCCTTTGCGCCGATCATGCTTTGCTTTAATTGCAGCAGCTCGGGCGAAAGATCCACTTTATAGATATGCGGCATATCGTGCCGAGTATACTCTTCCCAAAATCTTGCGTACTCTTGTTTGAAATATTCCGCGCTCTCGAAGGGCGTGCGGCTTTCTCCGATGCGCTTTCCCTGCAACACAAGCGGCTCGCGCAGGTTTCGTATCGTGTAATCAGTCACCGTCATGCGCTTCCAGTGTTCCACGGGATGGATCAGCTCCAACGGTTTGCTTTCGTCTATACTTTCGTCCGCGCGGGCGATATAGTCGGCGACCGCCTTGCCCGTGCGCCTGTCGTAAACGCGGTAAACCGCCTTTTCGGCGGGATTCGTAATTTTTTCCGTCGTGTCCGAAAGCTTTATTTTGGGGATCTCCTTCCCGTTTTCGTAAACGGCGGCAAGCTTATACACGCCGCCGAGCGCAGGCAGATCCGCGCTGGTGATCAGCTTGGTCCCCACGCCCCACAGATCTATTTTCGCGCCCTGCGCCTTTAAGGAAAGTACGGAATTTTCGTCCAGATCGCCCGAAGCGCAGATTTTCGCGTTCGGAAATCTCGCTTCGTCGAGCATTTTGCGCGCCTCTTTGGAAAGATATGCAAGGTCGCCCGAGTCGAGGCGGATCCCCTTGGGCTCGAAGCCCCGCGCGCGCAGCTCCTTAAAAACCGCGATTGCGTTGGGCACGCCGCTTGCCAGCGTATCGAACGTATCGACGAGCAACAGACAGCTTTTAGGAAAGCTCTTCGCGTACGCGCGGAACGCTTCGAGCTCACTCGGAAAATTCATCACCCAACTGTGCGCCATGGTGCCCGAAACGGGAATGGAAAACATCTTCCCCGCGAGCAAGTTGGAGGTAGATTCGCAGCCGCCGATGACCGCCGCGCGTGCGCCGTAAATCCCCGCGTCCGCGCCTTGCGCGCGGCGCAGTCCGAATTCCATCACGCCGCCGCCCGCCGCCTTGCAAATTTTGGCAGCCTTGCTTGCGATCAGCGTTTGGTGATTGACAAAGGTAAGCAGCGCCGTTTCGACCATCTGTGCCTGGAGCATGGGCGCTCGCACCGTTAAAATGGGCTCGTACGGAAATACGATTTCTCCCTCGCGCACGGAGAATACGTCGCCCGTAAAGCGCAAGGCTTTCAGGTACGCAAGGTATTTCTCGCCAAACAGTCCCAGCGAGCGAAGATAAGCGATATCCTCTTCGGAAAAAGAAAAATCTTTCAGATATTCCGCCGCCTGCTCAAACCCTGCCGCGACCGAATAGGTAATCAGCCGATTGGAACGAAAAAACAAATCGAACACGGCGAGCTGTTCGTGTCTGCCCTCGTTAAAATATCCCTGCCCCATCGTCAGTTGGTATAAGTCGGTTAAAAGCGATAAATTTCTCATACCTCTCCGTCCGCGCCGCCGTCTCCGCCGCTTTCCCCTTCCTCGGGCGAATCGCCGTCCTTGCGTTCAGGCTCTTCCGCGCGCTCTTCCGCCGCCTCGCCCTTCTTCTTTTTGGGCGGTCTTTGGGGATAGTTCGCGCCGAACATATTGATTTTGGAAAAATAGGGCTCGTCGTTTTTATAGGGAGTAAGATACGTTGTGATTCCGCAGGGATTGCCCGTCTTGCTGCCGAGGAACGCGCCCTCTTTTTTAAAGTTGTAAATCATCAGCGCAAGGCACCCGCCCACGCCCAAACCTATCATCAGCACGGAGAACACGAGCGACCAGGGCACGCCCCCGCGGCTTAAAATAAACTCGGGGTCGCGGAGCGGCTCCATTACCGTACGCAAGATCCCATACCAGGCAAAATATAAAAAGGTGGGCAGCCCGTTGGGCTTCTTTTTATGAAACCAGGCAAACGAAAACAACAGCGCCCAGCCCACCATATTCACGCACAGCTCGTAAAAGAAAAACGCGTAGTGCCAGGTTGCGATCTCCAAATGCTCGAACGCCTGCGTGCCCGAATAACCGGGCACGATGGGCACCGCGAACGGAAACCACTGCATCGCGGGGTTGGTCACCTCCGCGCCGTACACTTCCGCATTGAAAAAGTTCCCCCATCTGCCGAACGCCTGCGCAATTAAAATGTTGATGACCACGCAGTCCGCCGCGCGGAAGAACTCCACCTTTTTGATTTTACAAACGACAAGCCCTGCAATGACGCCGCCCGAAACGCCGCCGATGATCGAAAGCCCGCCCGAACGGAATTCGAAAAACCGTTTTAAGCCGAGGTCGGGATCGGTAAGGCAGGAGAAGAGCCGCGCGCAGATAATCGCGGTTGGAATACACACGATAAACAGCAGATAAATAAAATCGGGCGACATATTTCTGCGCTTCATCAACAGCGCGGACAGCGTTGCCGCAAGCAGCATTCCGAACACGATGCACAGCGCATAATAATAAATTTCGACCCCGAATATATAAATTCCCCGTCCGTCCGAACAGATCCCGAAGAGCGGATTGGAAAGCAGATCAGCACTCATAAGCTTCCTCCTTCCGTCTATTATAAACGAAATAAAAACAAAAGTCAACCGCAAGCGGTTGACGGATCGTTATTTTTCATAATATTATCTTATGTCGAGTTTTAAAGGCTTTACGGCGTTCAACGCGGGAACGATTATAAACAGCAACGCGTAGTTGAACAGGCTGTTATATATCTGCCCCAGCAGAAAGAAACGGATCAGGAGGTAAATCCCGAAGTTGAATTCTCCGCCGAAGCGCGTTTCGATCGCCTCCTTTACGGAGCCCGGCATATACAGCTTTAAGCCGATGAAATACATTCCCAAGCTGTTTATCAGCACCGAACAGATCAAAAGCGTAAGCGCGCAAATTACCGCAAGCTTCACGTATCCGCAACCTTTAAAGCGGAACCGGAACAGATTCATCACCAACCCTGCAATCAGCGCCATCGTCGCGCAGGACAGCGCGACCCACCAGTAATAGGGGTAGCCCATGCTGTTTGCGAGATACCCCACCCCGTCGCCGATAAACACGGCGGCAAAGCCCAACAGCGGACCGATGAGAATTCCCGCCAGGATCGAGGTGAACACCGTAAACGAAAACTGTACCGTTGCGAACTTAAATTCGAAGATATTCGAAACGATGCACAGCGCCGCGGCGACTCCCGCATAGGCAAGCTTCTGCGCGCGCGATTTTTCGATTAAAATCGAGGAAAACAACGTGCGCTTCCAAAAAGGGACCTGAGTTACATTTGCTTCGGACATAATAAAAAACCTCCCGTCAATCGGAGAGGTCCGCGTAAAAATGCGCTTCTGAGATTTGCGCATACGAGCGGACGCGCCGCGGCACCGCAGGAATCAATTCCTTTCGTTTGCGAACAACGTCCCGTTTCGCAACACTTAACGCGCCTTGGCTACTCTACGGATATGAGTATACAGGCTATCGACAAAAAATGCAAGCGTTTGCACATACTTTTCTAAAAAAAATAAATACTGTGATTATGACTCTCGTTATGATCCGCACGGCGATCATCTTCGTCGTGCTGCTTATCATCATGCGGCTGATGGGAAAACGCCAGATCGGAGAAATGCAGCCCTTCGAGCTCGTCATTACGCTGCTCATTGCCGAGCTCGCCTGCATTCCCATGGCGGACGCTTCCATTCCGCTGCTCTACGGCATCATTTCCGTTATCACGATTTTCGTGCTGCACGAAGCGATGACCCTGCTCGATTTAAAGGTGAAACCGCTCAAATCATGGATCAGCGGAAAGCCGAGCGTCGTCATCAACAAAAACGGCATCGACGACTATCAGTTAAAGCGCAACAATCTCGACGTTTCGGATTTGATCGAATCGCTCCGCTCGGCGGGTTATTTCTCGCTCGACAGCGTAGACTACGCGCTTTACGAGGCGAACGGAACCTTTTCCGCTCTGCCCAAACAGGACTATGAACAAATGCAGACTTCCCTCCCCCTCGTGATCATCGACAACGGAAAATACGACAAAAAGAATTTGGAAATCACGGGACTGACGCAGGAATACTTCGACGGCATTTTAAAGAAACAGGGAATCAAAAGCGAAAAGAACGTGCTCGTTCTTACGGCAGACGGCACGGGAAAACTTTATTTACAGGAAAAGAAGGAGAAATTCCGCACCGTTCAGGTGGAATATCCCGAGGAGAAGGTATGGTAAAATCGTTATGCAGTATCGGCGCAGCCATTTTGCTGCTGCTCGGCGCGACGCTGCTGGAATGGCATTTCGTAAACGAAAAATTCGGAGGCTTCGAAGAGGAACTCCGCACGCTGTACTATAAAACGGAGGACGGCTCGGCAAACGGCGAGGACGCCAAGGCGGTGCAAGCCTCCTGGGAACAAAAAAAAGAAAATCTTTACGTCTGGATCCCCCACAACGACATTTCGCGCATCGACGACTATATGTCCGAAACGGTGCGTCTGGTTGCCGAGGAGGAATTCTCACTGGCGCTCGCCAAGCTGGAAATTTTAATTCACCTATGCGACTGCCTGCCGGGAACCTACCGCCCCACAATCGGAAACGTGTTATAAAATAAGCAAAAAGGAAAAAATGCGCTTTCCATTAAGAATTGCTCTTTCAAGCACTGACAAAAAGCTCTCAAACAATTTGTTTGAGAGCTTTTAATTACACTTAATTAAGGTGAGACAAATTGAAATTTAGTAAATTTTTGCTGTCGCCTGCGAAAACAACGGAATAAAAAATAAATATTACTTTTTTTGTTTATAAAGTAGCACAGAGAAAAGCAACCTATATTGCTTTAATAGTGGAGAGTAAAACGGAAGTCAACGACAAGAAAAAAATATTGACGTAAAAAGAAAACCGAACAGGTTATGCCCCCATTCGACTCTGACTGATATTATGAAGTTTTAAGCAATAATTTTTTTCGTTGACTTACGATTTTCTTTGTGCTACGACTGACCGCCCAAAGACAAAAATCAGGAAGTGATTTAGCTATTTTGCAACGAAAAGGTGCGCAACAACCTCATTGTTTTGTTTTTTAATTTCAACCAAATGATTATACAGCGCGACTTCATTGCCGTCTTCAAGTATTGTTATACTTTTCTGAGTTTTTTGCTCATTATTATCTTTTTCAACAACGAGACAAGTTTTAAAATCGTTTAACCACTCTTGCGTTGTCTTAATCTTAGGTTTCCAGACCGTGAACGCAAGAGTAATAAAAATAACAGCTAAGGCAACGGCCAAACTGACCGAAATCGATATAATTAAAATTTTTTTCTTTTGAGTCATAGAAATTTGTTCCACTTATTTTTTTGTACAACTAAAGTCATATTTATTACGAATCTTCTAACTAAAATTTTCCGTTTTATCAAATTTCTTTTTTTGAAAAGGCAATTTATTATAAAAGAACAAGCAATATAAAATAATGGCAATAATGTAAAGTACAATAGCTGAGTAAAAAACACTCATCACGATAATGTATAGGCTAACATCAACTTCCGTACCATAGCACACTGCTCTGCTTAAAGGTCGCCCAGTCGCGCTCAACCCGCCAATGTAAACATTAACCTTTTCACCTATGCGTTTACGATCTTCTGCTTCTGTCTCATAATTGCCGCGCCCGCAATAACTTTCATATACTATACCGTCTTGATCTGTATATCGGTACATAATATTATAGATAGAACCGCTGTTCTTTCCGCCAGAAGTATGCACTAAAGCAACAATTTCAGCTTCAACTATTATACCTTTATCTATTGCTGTTTGAAGTTCTTTACAATAATTATAATCTAAAGTAGATTTAGCACCAATAAACCCGAATACAGAAAGCGCTATAATAGATAAAATTACACCTAACCAGCTGAATGCGTGCAGTCTTTGACTTTTCGCCATCATAATACTCCAAGCAAAAATTTATTATTATCTAAGATATCTTTATATTTATTTTCTAATTCTTGTTGTGAACATTCGTCTTGCCAAGAAAAGAACGAAGCAGTATTATCAAAAGTAGTTCTGCCTCCAATATCTGACTTTACGATAAAATAAATATTATCCTGATAATTGATATTTTCTAAAACAATATCTTTAGTTATTGAGTCGTTTGCTTTTGCTTCAAATTCTATAATTTCATGAAGTTGACCATTAACATATACATAAATTTCGCCGGTTGCAATAATAGCACTATCATTATATATATTTACCTTATTGCTACCTATTTCATAGCTTTGTACATAACATAACAAAATATACCTTTGGTGAGATCGAGTCCAAAGGTTATTTTATATGATGTCGCATTGTTATTATAGCACTTTTAATCTAAAATATCAAAGGATTATCGGCATAGAAAATGAAAAAGCCGTTACACAAAGCGCACTTCCCATAGGGAATTAAAAAACTAAATTTTTAAGAGTTGCACTTTC
>CAJUOP010000011.1:0-5158 GCA_910588465.1 uncultured Christensenellaceae bacterium
GTTCTGCGCGCTGTTCCAGTCCGCATTCAACTCGTCTTTAAAATAGTCGTGCGCCAGCAAAATATCCTTTTGCACCTGTTCGGACGCGCTGTCCCACGTCGAATTCTTATCGTTCGCCCAATTCCGAATCGCATTAATGCGCGTTTGTGCGGCGTTATCGAAATAAGTATCGAACTGCTCTTGCTGGTTTTTATCTTCGGTCTGCGTTCTGTATGCCGCAAGCCCCTGAATATCGACGGAGTACATGGTGCTCGAGCCCGTATAGGCGGGGTCGAGATACATATACAGGTTAAACAGCACGTCTTTAATGGTTAAATCGTGCCCGTCGCTGAACTTTAAGCCGTTTTTAATGGCGAAATAATAGTCGGTATAGAAATTGCTGTAATCATCGTCGTTCGCCATATTGTCGCGGGAGCCCGTCTGCACCACGCTGTAATCGAGCGCGACGCTCATTTCGTCTTTCCCCGCAACCGGCTTTCCGTTGTTGTCGCCCGAAAGCAGACCTACCTGCGTATAGCCCACTACCTCGCCGTCGTCGCCCGACGTATAGAAGAAGGGATTAAACACGCCGTCGAGCGGGTTCGAGCTTAACGTAAGCGGGGTGCTCTCGTTACTGATTTTAGAGCACGCCGTAAACAACATGGCGGAAGCCCCGCAAAGCAGCGCGGCGCCCACCCCGAGCGAAAGCGTCCGTGTAAATAATTTCTTTTTCATATAAACCTCCTCGCAATAAATGCGTTTGTTCCTCATAATTTAAGCCTGCGGCTCTGCGTCCGGCTTGGGCAATTCGTTCTCGTGCTTGTTTACCTCTACGCCGTCGATATTTACGTGATATTTACTCATATCGGGTTCGCCGTCCTCGTTTAAAAACTGATATCCGATCGCGTTGGAAACCACTGTTCCTTCGAAATGGTTTTCCGTATAAGTATTGCCTTTGTTGGTTATCGCAAAGTCGAACTTGCCCGTTACCGTTACGTTTTCGATCACCGTATCTTCGTTCACTCTTCCCGCAAACACGCCCGCGCTGTATTCGCGGATAACCGGATTATCGAGCACGGCGGTGTAAGTTACGTTTGCAAACGTAATGTTTTTAATCTCGGCGTGCTCGCCTTCCGATAAACCTTTTATTACCTTAAACAGTCCGAAATAGCTGTCGTTTCGGTCGATCGGCTTTTGGCTCACTTTAAAGTTGCTTACCGTATGGTTGTTTCCCTCGATTCTACCCATAAACTCGTCGGGGAACGTAAGCTCTTCGTTTTCAAAATCGAGGTCGCTCATCAAATACAGCCAGCTGTTGGCGTAAATGTTGAAATCCTTCTTTTCCCGCACGAGCGTCCAGCTTCCGTCCAACGAATCCACGTAGATATGCGCAACCTTATTTTGGGGCGTGCACGGCGCCGTATATGGCGTTTGGGAGGAAATGGTAATGGGTCCCGTCTTGTCCGCATTTTCGTACATGCTGATTACCGTAATGTTTTCCGAAGTAAAGCTCAGCATGGAAATCGGCTGCGCCACACCCTCGTTATCCTGCGGGACGGTAAATCTTTTCTCTTTGGAAAAGTTTTCGCCGTAATGCGCGATCAACGAATAATTTTCCATCCAGCGCGCGTACAGGGTGACGTTTTGACTTACTCTGTCGTTTTTAAAATCCCAGCGTTTGTCGTAAGTAACGTTTCCGTTCGAATCCTTCTCGCCCGTCCAGTAGGTGTTAAAGGTGTAGCCCTCGCGCGTAGTCTCGGCAAATTCAATGGCGGATTCGCTGATCAAACTGCCCGGTCTTACGTAAAAGTAACGCTCTTCCATGCGGGTCGCGGTGTCCTGCTCCCCCTCGTCTTTCCCCGAGGAAGAGCCTCCGCCGCCGCCCGACGACCACTTTCCGCCCGCAGTATCGAACGTAACCACGCAGGTAAAGCCGTCGCCCTCCACTTTATCGCGGTCGAGCAGCCCGCCGCCCGAACAGCCCGCCAAAAGCGCGCCGCCGAGCAGCGTGACCGCCAACCCCGACAAAAGCCATAAATACCGTTTTTTACAAGCTGCTTTCATGTTTTACTTCCCTTCCGTATTTCCGTCGGTTTCGCCGTCTTTCTTTTCTTCCGTCTGCTCTTCCGCCCTTTCCTGCTCGGATTTTTCCGCCTGCTCGGGCTCGGATTGCTTCGGCTCGCTCTTTTGCTTGCGCTTGATAAACAGGAACGCCCCTGCGCCCGCGCCCGCAACGACCAGCGCGATCGCGATCCCGATCAGTGCCCACGCCCATGCGGGGAGCCCGTCTTGGCTGTCGTCCGTCGGTTGTTCGGGGAAAAGCTCGTTATACCGCTGCTGCGCCTTTTGCAGCAACTCGTAATAATTCACGCCGTCGTAATTCTGCACGAACGCTTTTTGCTCGGCGGCAAGCATATTGTACATGATGGCAAGCTGCGCAAGCTCTGCGCCATGCTCCTTGGTCAATTCCGCAGGCAGCGCGGCAACGCGGTCCATAAACTCGATCGCATCGCGCGAAACTTCCTTTTTGCCCGAGGTTTCGATAATCGCGCCCACGTAGCGGTTCCAGGTGTAACTGTCGTACTGCGCCATGTTGTCGGGCACGATAATTCTTAAACCGTCGAAGTCGTCCGCGCCCAGGTGCTCGTCTCCGTTCAGTCCGAGATTCACTTTAAAGTTCCCGTACTCGTTTACGTACTCGGTATATTTCTTTCCCGTCAAGTCCGTTTTCTCTACGAGAACGGAATAGCTTTCCAGCCGAGGCGCAAATACGCAGCGCAGGTTCAGCACCTTCAAATTTTCCATTTCGGCAAACGCATACGCGCCGATAATTTGCAGGTGCGGCGGAAGCGTAACTTCTTCGAGGTGGCTGTTGCCCGCAAACGCGAACGCGCCCACCTTTAACGTTCTGTCTTTCGCCGTATACTTTTTCTCCGTCTTGCCGTTAGGGTAGCTTACAAGCGTTACGTAGTTCCCCTCGTTCCGCATATAAACCACGCCGTCCTCGCTGAAATACTTTTCGCAATTCGCGCTTACGTTGACCGCAGTAAGTTTTTCCGCGCCGTAGAACGCCATTTCTTCCAGATAAGAGAGCTCCGCAGGCAGATATATTTCGGTGATCGCCGTCCCGTAGAACGCGCCCGCCCCTACCCGCTGTAAACGGTTGAACGAAACCTCGCTCAGCAGGGTCGCACCCGAGAACGCTTCCGCGCCCAGCTCGGTCAACGCGTCGAGGTAAATCTCTTCGAGGAAGGTACAGCTTGCAAACGCCCGAGCCCCCGCTTTTTCCAGCTTGGGAAGATTTACAATGGTAAGCCGCGAATTGTCGCCGAACGCCGCTTCGCCGATCTTCACCGTTTCGGGCAGATATATCTTGCCGATCGCCGCGCTTGCAAACGCGCCGTCGCCCACGGTAACGACCTTTTCCGATTCCACGGTTCTCAGATTCGTTCCCATAAACGCCAGAATGCCGATTTCGGTCACGTTTTTCAAGTCGATCGAGGCAAGCTGCGTTCTGTAAAACGCGCCGTCGCCGATCTTCGTTACCGTATCGGGAAGGACCACCGAGGTAAGCCCCGAAGCATAAACGATTTCGCCCTTCTCGTTGTCGAGCGAGGCAAACAGCAACTCGGGTATTTCCGTAAGTCCGTTGGGAAGCGTTACGTCTTTCAGCGCGGTCGTGCCCATAAACGCACCAATTCCGATTTTCGTTACCGAATCGGGAATAACAAGCGTGCCGCGGTTTGCGCTGCCGAGGTCGGAACAGCCGTAGAACATTCTTTCCGAAATTTCCGTAAGCCCGCCGAAGGTAACGCTCGCCAATCCCGTGCACTGCTCGAAGGCGGATTCGCCCGTGTAATTCAGTCCCGTACCGAACGTTACGCGCTCGATCCCTTCGCACCAATAGAAGGCGCTGTCGCCCAAATAAACGAGGCTGTCGGGAAGAACGAGGGCGCTGCTCGTCGAGCTGCTGTTTCCGGCAAACGCAAGCGCGCCGATATATTCGATTTTATCTCCGAAAGGATACCCGTTCGTAAGCGTGCGCTTATGGATCGAGGTGGTCCCGTTATCGTTGGAGGTATAGCCGAAGAACGCGCCGTCGCCGATATAAGTTACGTTTTCATAGCCTTCGATCCGGAGCGAACCGTCGTTCGCCATGCCGCCGAACGCAAACTCCTCGATGCGCTCTACGCTGCTTTCCGCAAATTTGATCCGCGTAAGAGCGCTTTCGTAGAAGGCGGAGGGTCCGATCGTCTTTACCGATGCGGGCACCGTAAATTCCAGCCCCGCTTTTCCGTAAGGATAAGAAATAAGCGTCGTCTTGTCTTTGCTGTAAAGCACGCCGTCCTCTACCGCAAAATCGGGGTTGTCGGCGTCTACCGCATAGGCGCTCAGGCTCGAAATCCCTTGGAATACTCCTACGCCCAGATCGGACAATTTTGCGCCGTTGGCGATTTTAAGCGTCGTCACGGGCGAACCGCTCAGTATCTGCGAACCCGCCTTTTCGAGCCCTGCGGGGATCGTGAACGTTTTAAGCGCAGTCTCGGCAAACGCCGCAGCGCCAATTTCGTACACCGTCTTTTCGAACGTGACGGAAGTTAAATTGCTGCAATAGGCAAACGCCACGTTGCCTATCTTTCTTACGGCGTTTTTAAAGGTTACGCTTTGCAGCGCACCGCACTGCGCAAACGCCGCGGTACCGATATTATCGGACTCGATGACCGCCGTCTTTAATTCGTTACAGTTTCCGAACGCCTGCTCGCCCACGCGCGTTTTGGCGGGGATCGTGACAGAAGTAAGACCCGTATTTTGGAACGCGACGTCGCCGACGTAGCCGACGTTACTTAAATCTACGGATTTTAAATTGGAAACGCTCGTGCTCGGTACGGCAAACGCGCCCGTTCCGATATAAACCATGCTCGAAAGGTCGAGCTCTTCCAGCAACGGGCTGTTATATAACCCGAGATACCCGATAGTTCTTACCTTTCCGAGATTGATTTTCTTTAAATTCGTATTCCAGGCAAGCCCGAACACCTCGATCGTTTCCACCGTGGTGGGAAGCACCACCTCTTCCAACACGTCGCAGCCGTAAATGGCGGCACGCATAACGGTGGTTACGCCCTCGGGAATTACGATTTTTTTCACGTACTTGTTGCCCATGAACGCGCCGCGATAGAGA
>CAJUOP010000011.1:5168-69422 GCA_910588465.1 uncultured Christensenellaceae bacterium
CGATAGAGATATACGATACCCAGATCGTCGGGAATTTCCACAACGCCGTTTTCGTCCCCTCTGCCCGTGTAAGAACGCAGGTAAATGCCGTCTAATTCGTACTCCGCCTTTACGCTTACCGAACACTTGGTGTTAAAGAACGTACCCTTTGCGGAAACGACGATATCCGCGCTCGCACCCGAAGTCCCGCCCGATTTTACCGCTCTCACGGTCGCCTTGAACTGATTTTCGGGATCCTTCTCCACCGAAACGTTTGCGCTGGTGGACGACCACTCGAGCTCTACCTCGCCCGTAAAGTTATAGGGCTCCAAACTTGCGGTGAGCACGATCTCTTCGCCGCGCTCCAAACTTACCGACTGGGTCGAGAGCTTTAAGCCCGTAAGCCCGATCGTCGTAGCGGCGCCCTCTACCTTGATATTGAACGACACCTTATTTCCGTCGGGGTTGGACTGGGGCGACACGGTGATCACCGCCAAGCCCGATTTCTTTCCCGTAATAACGCCGTCCCTCACCTCTACGATGCTTTCGTCGGTAGAGGTCCATACCAAATCCTCCATCCAGTAGCCTTCGAGATAATCGGAGCCGATCTTGGTAGTAACGTTTACGTAATCCTTTAAATCCATCTGTCCGTTGGGACGAATGGTATAGCCGTCCTTCGCGGTTCTCGTCTTTTCTACCTTAACGTCCTCTTCCGGCTTGATAACAATATCGGACTCAAGCGTGTTGTTCACGTAGTCCATCGCCGTAACGTACAGATGATAGCCGTTTGCAACGATCTTATCCCACGAATCGGTTACGTCGATGGAAACCTTGGTCGTGCCGTTAAACTCGCCGTCATACACGGGAATGATGTACGGAGTAAGCTCTACCTGATTGTTCAGCTGTCCGTCCTCGTCCCTCGTGCCGTCATAGCTGACGGGCAGATACGCCTGCATATAGTGGTTGTCGTAATAATAGAAGTCGATGTAGCGCCGCTTTATGCCGCCCGACGTTTCCTCTTCGCGCACCTTATAGTCGGTGAGCACAGGCACCTCGTTGTCGATCGTGAATTCGAACTCGTACGTGTTTCGGTTGCCGTACGTGCCGTCCTTCCAGTCGAGGAAGCTCTCCATCGAGAAGGTATACTTTCCGTTGTTGGGCAAATTGTATTTCGAAGCGTCGAACTCCACTTCGATCAGACCGCCGTGAGCGGAATATGCCTTTCTTCCGTTGTAGCTGGTGCGCGACCAGATCAGCTCGCCCGTGGAGCTGTCGCGGATCTCCATTTCGGTGCGCTTTGCGCCGCGCAGAAGTCCCGCGTAAATGCCGTAAATCGTATAGCTGCTTTTGGTGTTGGTCGAAAGCGCCGCATAGCGTTCGCGCGTGGCGGGCGCGGTAACGCCCTCGGGAAGCACGTAGTTATACGCGCCCATTCCCAAATAAGCCATTTCATCGTTGCCGTAATCGTCGCTCGAATTAAAGCCCACGTAAGGAATGGTCCCGAACACGTCGGCTACCAGCTTATCTTCGTCCTTTACGGAGGAATCCACCTGCGATTCGCCGATTTCGTATGCGCTTACGTCCAGCATGGGAGCGTCCGCCCAGTCGCCGTAGAAGGCAAGGAAGGGAATATTCATGTCGATATTGTCCGTATTCTTGGAATCCAGACAGATATAGCCCTCCACGTACATACCGTTGCGGAAATTCGCGTTGAGATATTCTTTATTCGCGGCGGTAAGACTGATTTTCGCCGTAACCTTTGCCGTGCCGTTGGGCTGAACGGTAACCGTATTGCCGCTTTGGCTGCCCTCCCCGCTTACCGAAAATTCCTTTTTCGCGTCGTTCAGCATATACGCCTTTTCCGCCACCGTCTTGTTGTCGCTCGACATCGCTTCGGTGAACACGAGCGAACCCAAGTCGTAGGAAAGCGTTTCGGAGGAAGAGTTTACCACGTTGAACGTCATGGTGTACACGCCCGAGCGCGAGGGATCGTCGCCCAAAGAAAGCTTGGGTTTGTTCGATCCGTCTACCGTAAGGTATGCCTTACTGTTTACGGCGTGCATCATATCCGCGATGCCCGCGCCCTGCTTGCGGGGCGAGTAGGGGTTGCCCTCCTCGTTGTGCACGATGGTAGCCGTGCTCATCATGCGGCTGTAAGAAATGTCGCGGACCTGCTGCGTGGTGTAGTTTTTATCAAAATTTTTCACGTACTGCCGCACGAGCACCAACGCGCCCGCCAGGTTGGGGCACGCCATGGAGGTACCGCTCAGCGTGTCGTAATCGTCTCCGCCGACGACCGCGGACAAAATCTCGCCGCCGTGCGCCGTGATATCGGGCGAAAGCGTTAAGTTGGGAAGCACGCCCCAAGAGGAGAAATCGGACATGAACGGACCCGCCAGATAATCCTTGGAAACGGTAAAGCTGCCCGAGCCCGTCGCTTCGAGATAGCTTCCGAAATCCATCGAAACGGAACAGCTGGGGATATACGTTTTGGTACCGACCGACATACCGATCGTACCCGACACGTTGTTATAAATAATCACGCCCGCCGCGCCGTGATTCTTCGCCGTGCGCACCTTATCCTCGAAACTGGTGGAACCGCGCTTGACTACGGCGATTTTGCCCTGCACTTCCTTGCCGGGCTCTCCGCCGAGCGAGGCATAGTTTACGTCCATTCCGACGCCGGGGATCACCACGTAGTCGAAAGTAGCGCTGTCCTTTCCCCCCAGAAGCTCCGCGACAAAGTCGTTTTTCTTATCCGAACCGATCTTGCTCGAATCGTTAAAGTAAATTTCTCTTTCGCCGTTGGCTACCACGTACTTCGTTTTCACTCCCGAAACGGAAGCGACCGCCATCGAAGCGTCGTAAGACGCGGGCGAGCCGATCGTGCCCGAATCGGGGTTGGAAGCAAGGTTTACGCCGTGCGTGCTGTTAAAGCCGGACGAATAGTCGTTGCTCGCCGCCACGACGAGGCAGATGCCCGATTTCTCGATTTTTTCGTAAACTTTGTTCACGGCGTCGTCGTCCTCTTCGCGCGAGAACCCGCAGGAGGTACCGAGGCTCATGTTAATGGCGTCCACGCCCAGCGTTACCGCGTCGTTCAGTCCCGCCAGAATGGATTCCGTCTCCGCGCCCGTGCCGTAATCGGAGAACACTTTAAACGTGGCGATCTGCGCCTCCGTCGCAACTCCCGTAATCGTATCCGATTGCCCCGCGATAATACCCGCAACGTGCGTTCCGTGCGACTCGGTGGAATATACGTTCGTATCGCTGTCGCCGTAGTCGAACGCGAAGGGAAGTTTTTCGTTGATATATAAATCGTCCTCGTTGATCGAGAGCTCCGCAGCCGTCGCCAAAGTGGTCGCGGTAAGCGTGCCGTTTTTCACCGCTTCGGCAACCTTTTCTTTGTTGATCGCCAGCTTGCTCTCGTCCGCGGGCATCGTGCGGAACACCTCGTGCGTGTAGTCCGTGCCCGTATCGAGCACGCCCACCACCGTGCCCGTGCCGTTGTAGCCGAGCTTTGCCATTTCTTCGGAATTGAATATACCCGTAGACTCGTGTACGTTCACGTAGTTTTCGGTAATCGTTTCGGGCACCGCATAGGTGTTGGAAAGGATCACCTTATCCACGTTTTTATTCGCCTCGATCTTTGCGATATCGCGGTAATAGATCTGCGCGGAAAATCCGTTGAAAATCGTATTATAGCGGTAACCCGTCTTTACGATCTCGGAAGACAGCGCGAGCTGCGTGTTGGATTGCAGGCGGGCGTATTTGCCCATTTCGCTCGCGGCGGAAAACTGCGTAAAAGCTTCCGAAACGCTTACGCCGTAACGGTTGGCATAATCGAGCATACCGTCGCCCTTTAATTTTACGATGACGGTAACAAGGTCGTTCTCGGCGGGAAGGCGGTGAAGCACGTCCTCCGTCTTTAATGCGGAGTTTAAGTTCCCCGAGCCGTTCACGCCGTCTTTGTCCGACACGTTGGAAGAGCTGCCCGAAGACGATCCGTCGGGAAGCCGACTTTCCGGATAGGACGGCAGGGCAACGTATTGCATCACGAAGCAAGCCGACATAGCGACGACTGCAACGGCGGTTACGATCCTCTTTGTGTTCTTTTTCATGATTTATGCCTCTAAAAATTATTCACGGAATTTAACGGGGAATTTTTCCCGAAACGCGTGCCCCTGCTTTATAACCGGATCCCGACGACAGGTGACACTCTTACAGTATACGTTCATAAGTTTATTACAAAACGCCTGCTTTTGTCAAATTATTTGCGCCCGATTTTGCATTTATTTTGTGAAATTTCAATCAAAATAATTATAATTGAAATATTTTATGCAAAAAACCTCTGTTTTTAACGAATATATACATAATTTATAAATTTTTGCATTTCATGCGCGGGCGCTTCGCCGCACGGCTTTCTATCGCCCGCGCCCGAATCCGTACGAAATACGAATCTTCGACGGGATAAGACAAATTCCCCGCCCGTTAGCCCCCCGTTTTTCTCTATAATTTGTAAGAAATACATTTTAAGGGGTTTTCCATGAAAAAAATCACGCTGAAAAGACCGACGGTAAAACCCGCCGCCGTTTTCACCTATCTTGCATACGCCGCGTGCTGTCTGTTTTTAAACTTCGCGCTGCCGCAAAAGGAGCCCGTCGCGTTCGCGCTCTTCTACGCGGCGCTCGCCTGCGGGCTCGATCCCCTTTTGTGCGGCGGAGGCTTTCTGCTTTCCTCCGCGCCCATGCTGTCGCTTTACGCCTTTTTAAGCTGTCTGCTGCAAACGGCGTTCCTTGTGCTGATCTTCGGCGTTTACAAACGCTTTCGTCGCCGCCCCAAAGCCGAAAGCGTCGTTTATCTTATCTGCGCGCAGCTTCCCTTCGTGTTCCTGTTCCCGCACGCGGGCTACGGACTGTTCCCCTTTGCGCCCGTCTACCAAAAAATGATAATCGGCGCGTTTTTGCTTCTTTTGTCTCTTCTTACCGAGGGCGCGCTCGACGCGCTGCTGCACCGAGCGTTCCGCTGCAAGCTCTCCGCGGGTCAGCTTGCCCAAATCTGCCTGTTCGGATTTTTTACGGGGCTGGGCATGACCGCAGTGCTGGGAACCGCCGCCTATTACGCACTTTCGCTCTGCGCGCTGTTCTTGTGCGTGATCCTGCTGAAAAACGCCGCCTGCGTACCCTTTGCTTTGGCGCTCTCCCTGCCCCTCTGCGTTCAGGCGCACGGCGCCGAGCCCGTCGCCGAATTCGCCGCCCTTGCCTGCGCGGGCGTGCTGCTCGTCCCCTACGGCAAACCGGCAGCCGCCCTTGCCCTCTCCGTCGCGTTCTGCGGCGTACAGTTCTTCGAGGGCTTGTATGCGCAAAGCGCGCTCGTCATCTCCCTGACCCTCTGCGGGTGTATTCTGCCCGTGCTCGCCCTTTCCTTCCTGCCCGAGCGCGCCTATAAAAAGCTGCGCGCCTCCCTCCTGTTTTACCGCGAACGGGCGCTGCCGCGCATCGCCATCAACCGCAACCGCCGCGCCGTGGGCGAACAGCTGTACGAAGTCTCCTCCCTTTTCCGCGAGATCGAAAACGCGTTCTCCTTCCGCGACCGTCCGGACGGATTCGGCGAACAGATGACGGAAAAGCTGCGCGCGTCGCTCTGTTCGGCGTGCCCCAACCGCAGGAAATGCGAGTCGAAGCGAATAGGCGAAAGCATCGAAAAGCTGGTCGCCGTGGGAAAAGCGAAGGGGCGCGTAAATCTGATAGATATGCCCGCCGACGTCGCAACGACTTGCGTAAACAGCGCGGGAATGCTGTTCGCGCTCAACAAGCAGCTTGCCGAATACCGCAGATTTTTGGCGGACGCGGAGGCGGCGAAGGAGGGACGCAAGCTGCTTGCCGAGCAGGCGCGGGGCGTGAGCGAGGTGCTGCGCGACATCGCCTTACAGCAGAGCGAGGAATTTGTATTTTCGGACGAGGAGCAGACGCTCGCTTCCGCGCTGGCGGAAAACGGCATATTGAGCTCGGAAATATTCTTATACGGCGAGGGGCGGGACTTTACCGTAAGCGTAACGCTGCAAACGGACGTGAACGGCAAACGGCTGTGCAAAATCGCGGGCAAGGCGCTGAACGTGCCCCTCACCCTTTCGGAAAAAATTCCGCTCACCAACGACCGCTCGTGCTTTATTTTAAAGCGCAAGGCGGCGTTCGACGCGGCGTTCGGCATCGCCGCAAAGGTAAAGAGCGGCGAAAACGCCAGCGGAGACACCCACTCGATCGTAAAGATAGACGAACGGCGGTTTTTGGTCGCCCTCTCCGACGGCATGGGCAGCGGCGAAAACGCGCGCGACGTGTCGGATAAGACCCTGAACCTGCTCGAAAGCTTTTATAAAGCCAAAATGCCGTCCGAAACGGTGCTTTCCACCGTAAACCGCCTGATCGCGTTTTCCGCGGAGGAGACGTTTTCCTGCCTCGATCTGGCGGCAGTGAATCTGGATACGGGGGCGGCGGACATTGTGAAAATCGGCTCGCCCATGGGCTTTTTGCTCTCGGGCGACGAGCTGCGTGTGCTGGAAGGCGAGTCGCTCCCTATCGGAATGCTGGAAGCGGTGCACCCCGCCACCCTGCGGGTGAACATGAAGGAAAACGATTTTCTGCTGTTCATGAGCGACGGCGTGACGACGGCGTTCGGCTCCTCGGCAGAGTTATGCGCCTATTTAAGCGCCCTGCGCCCGCACAACCCGCAGTCGCTTGCGGAGGAAATCCTCTCCTCCGCAGTGAACCGATACGGCGGCTCCTGCGAGGACGATATGACGGTGTTAGCCGTAAAGCTCACCAAAACGGCGTGATTTCCCGCCGCCATACAACAAGCCCGCCCCTGTTTTCAGGGCGGGCTTGTTTATTAGATTCACATATTCATTCATAAAGTGCGGTCGATAAATAGCGGTCGCCCGAATCGGGGAAAATCACGACGATTATTTTTCCCGCGTTTTCTTCCCTCTGCGCCAGCAGCGTTGCCGCGTGCAGCGCCGCGCCCGAGGAAATCCCCGCCAAAAATCCCTCCGTTTTTCCGATTTCGCGCCCTACGGCAAACGCAGCTTCGTCGGATACGGCGATCACTTCGTCGTAAATCACCTGATCCAGCGTTGCGGGCACGAACCCCGCGCCGATCCCCTGAATTCCGTGCGCGCCTCCGTGACCTTTGGAAAGCACGGGAGAGCGCTCGGGCTCCACCGCCACCGCCTTTACGGCGGGATTGCGTTCCTTTAAAAATTTCCCGACGCCCGACAGCGTGCCGCCCGTGCCGACGCCCGCCACGACAATATCCGCCTTGCCGTCCGTGTCGCGGTAAATTTCGGGACCCGTCGTAAAATAGTGCGTTTGCGGGTTGACGGGATTGGAAAACTGAGCGGGCACGAATGCGTTCGGAATTTCTTTTGCAAGCTCCTCCGCCCGTTCGATCGCCCCGGTCATCCCCTTCTCGCCCGCCGTAAGCACGATTTCCGCGCCGTACGCCCGAAGCAAACTTCTGCGCTCGGCGCTCATCGTCTCGGGCATCGTCAAAATCAGGCGGTATCCCTTTGCCGCCGCCAAAGAAGCGAGCCCGATCCCCGTGTTTCCCGAAGTCGGCTCGACGATCACCGAGCCCTCCTTCAACACGCCCCGCCGCTCCGCGTCCTCGATCATCGCCTTTGCGATCCTGTCCTTTACCGAACCCGCGGGATTCAGATATTCGAGCTTGGCAAAAATTTTTGCCTTTAATCCGTGCTCTCTTGCGTAGTTTTTCAATTCGAGCAGGGGCGTCTCGCCCACCAGATCGGAAACCGACCGATATACGTTCATAAAAGCCTCCCTCATAAATTCGGTGACAGTATTCTACCACGCCCACACAAAACGGTCAACCGTTTGAGAGCGAAAAAGCCGCGCCCTAACGCGCGGCTTTGTTTACAGATTCTCTTTTTCGTGAAAATAGCGCAGATACGCCTTTTTGCAATAGGAGCAGATCTCCTCGTCGGCGGCGGGCGCGCCGTCGAACCCGTAGCTGCCGTTCACCCGCCAGCCGTTCAACAGCGAAGGACGAATGGCGTCCGTCGGACAGTCGAACACGCACGCCATGCACGCCGCGCACGACCCGCCGAATTTGGGGATCCCGTCTTTAAACGCAATGTTATGCTGCGGACATACCTTGGCGCATTTTCCGCAACCGATACAAATATTCTTATTCACGCGGAAGGTACGCCCCACCACGGGCATGGCGGGATGCTCGATGCGAAGCGCGAACGCCGCAAAGCGCTTTAATACGTCCACGCGCGGGATCACGCCCGTTTCCTCCGCGATCGACTTTGCGTCGTGCGGAGCACCGAGCTCCAGCGCGTGCCGCCATGCCGTCCGAATGGCGGAAGATGATGTTATACGGCATTACGTAGCCGAATTCGCCGCGCACGATATATCCGCGCTTTTTCAAGATCCTGCGGGGCACGATCCCCGAAGCCTCGTTCAAGCGCACGGGCTCGCCCGAAACGCGCAGAATATAGGCGGATTTTCTTTTTTCGCTCTTCTTTTTTTTGGGAAGTCTCTTTAAAAATTTCAGCATGGGCGCGGGCGCGTTAAAAGCGTGCACGGGAAATCCCGCCACCAACACGTCGAACGCGCTTAAATCGGGGACGGGACAGTTTTTCGCAACGGTAAAAATTTCCGCACCGATCCCCAAACGGGAAAGCTCGGAAACCAACTGCCCGGCAACGCGGAGCGTGTTCCCCGTTCCCGAAAAAATACAGAATGCGACTTTCATTCCCGTTCCTCTCCGTCCGAAAAGTGCACGGCGGTCGCCGTTCCGTCCTCGTCGGCTTCGTATACGTAATTTTCGTTTTTCTCGTGCGAATCGTACCACACCTGCGCAAAGAACGGACTGTGCTTGGCAAGGCGGTCGTATTCCCACGGCGACGGCTGACAGCACACGGGACACCAGTGCCCGCCCTTTAACACGGTGTAGGGCGAAGAGAAAAACTCGTGCCCGCCGTGGCAGCGCCAGCGCAGCTTTTTATAGGGCGAGCCCGTCTCCGCCTCGTCGAGCAGCCTCCCCCCCCGAAATTCGGCGGCTTGTCTCATATCCTCCGCCGTCCATTCCTCGGGAGCCTTGCTCTCGTCGTACCCGAGCGAAAGCAGCCTGCCGTTTTTCTTTGCAAGCTCGGCGTTGCGCAGCTCGTCGTAATCGCCGAAATCACCCTTTGCCATCAGCTTCACTTCGTCCCACTTTTTGGGGAGCGCGTTCACACCCCGCTCTCCGCCGAAATACGCCTGTACGCGGGCATAGTCGCCCCGTTTGATCCAGCGGCGCGGGGCGTTGGGATGGTTGAGCAGGCGCTTGAACAGGAACAGATAAATCAGCTTGGCGGGAACGATTTTCGCAAGCCCGTAAATGCGGTGTCTTTTTGCGATCTCCTTCCAGTACTCGTGCACGCCGTCGCGCTGGTAGCCGAAGAGCTTTTCCAGCTCGTCCCCGTCGGCAAACCACATTCCGTGGAAGTTGCGCGGCGAAAGCCAGTCGGGACGGAAAAACTTTTCCGCCGACCCGCCGATAATCCCGAACCCGTCTTGAAAGGTATCGTAGCCCGTCTCCATGCCCTTGAAGCCCGCGCCGATGTTATAAATTTTGTTCCAGAACTGCGGGACCTCGCCCTTGAGATCGCGTTCGATAATGCGCTTGATCAGATACCCGCTGTCGCGCGAGCTCACCCATTCGAGCGGGGAATTCAGCGCGGTATGAAACATAAGCCCGTCGCTTACGTTGTCCTTTAACATATTAGGGTGCAGCATCGCCGTCTGACGGAGCACGGCGAAGTTTTCCAGCCCCGCATCCAACACGTAGCGCTCGCCGTACAGCTTGTGCATGGCGTAGCTGTCGAACGGGCTGACCAGGAGCGGATCGCCCACCCTGCCGAACGGATGCTTTTCGTTACGGTTGCCGTACAGGGCGACGGTGGAGATATGGATATATTTCGGTTTTTTTGTCTGCGCTTTTACCGCGTCGGTCATGGCGACCGCGCCGCGCAGATTGCATTCGTAGCTTTGCTTAAAGCTCGCGTCCGAAGCGGGCGGGATCACCGCCGCCATGTGAACGACGTAATCGGCGTCCTTTACCAGTGTATTGCAGACGGGAAAGGACGAAACGTTCCCGAACACCGCCGTCACACGGGACTTATATTTGCGCTTTAATTTACGGTATAGCTTACGATTTTTTCTTGTATTTCTTAAAAGAATACGGACGCGCTCGACTTCGGGCAGTTCCAATGTTTGCGTAAATGCCTCTATGCCCATGTTGCCGCTTACGCCCGTCATAGCGATTATCATACGGCACAACCTTCTCTCATGTTTTTTAGTAGTATACAACAAACATGACAAAATGTCAATCATGTAATTGTTTTATATGACAATTTTTTTATGGAAATTTTAATTTTTTCTCCCGCTTTCTTCCAAACAAAAAGGCGACCGCGCGCGGTCGCCTTTTTATTTGATAGCGTAATTATTTATTTTACCTTTTTCAGATGCCAAGCCCAGGAGCCGAAATCGCGAAGCTTGGGGAGCAGCAGCCCCGCGTTTGCAAGCGCCTTGCCGCTCGCCGTAATATCAAGCTCTTCGATATGATACAGGCGCTCCTCGTCCAACCCGCGCAAATACACATACTGGTTGTAGTCGCAGGGGATCCCGAGTATTCTCTCGCCCACAACGTACGCCTCGGTCTTGTCCTTGCTTACCACCATTTCGCAGAAATAATTCTGTTCGAGCGGATTCATCAGGCGGTACAGATCGCCCTTTAAAATCAGCTCCTCCGTACGCTTGTAATTGTCTACCTGCTTTTTGGTGAGCTCTTTTTCCTCGTCCGTCATTTTGCTGAGGTCGAGCTCGTAGCCGAACGCGCCCAGGCTCGCCACGTTCCCCCGCGTTTCGAACGGCGTCGTGCGTCCCGTCTGATGGTTGGGGCACACGGACACGTGGCAACTCATCGCGGAGAGCGGATAGCAAACGGAGGTCCCCCACTGGATCTTCGTGCGTTCGAAGCCGTCCGTGTCGTCGCTCGTCCAAATCTGCGGGAAGTAATACAGCATACCCGCGTCGAAACGCGCGCCGCCGCCCGCGCAGCCCTCGAAAAACACGTTCGGGAACGCGGAGGTCAGCCGCTCCGCCAAATCGTACACGCCTAAAATGTAGCGGTGCATAAACTCGCCCTGACGGTGCGCGGGAAGGCTCGCGGAATAATTTTCCGTAATGTTGCGGTTCATATCCCACTTCACGTACGAAATGTCGTTTTCCTTTAAAATCTTGCTCACAACGCCGAAGACGTAGTCCACCACTTCCTTGCGCGTGAAATCCAGCACCAGCTGCTGGCGGCTGCGGCAGAGCTCCGCGCCCTCTTTATGAATCGCCCAATCGGGGTGCGCGCGATACAGCTCGCTGTCCTCGTTCACCATTTCCGGCTCGAACCACAAGCCGAATTTCAAACCGTTTTGCTTGCAGCGGTCGATTACCGTCTTTAAACCGCCCTTCAGCTTCTTCTCGTTCACGAACCAATCGCCCAAGCCCGACCAGTCGCTGTCGCGCTTGCCGAACCAGCCGTCGTCCAAAACGAAGGTGTCGATCCCCAGCTTTGCCGCCTCGTCGATGATGGGAAAGAGCTTCTCATTATTAAAATCGAAGTAGGTTGCCTCCCAGTTGTTCACCAGCAGCGGACGGCGGCGGAACGCGGATGCGGGATTTACGATCCGTTCGCGGATAAAGTCGTGAATGCTGCGCGACATTCCGCCCAAGCCCTCGTCCGAATAGGTAAGCAGCGCCTGCGGGGTTGTGAACGCTTCGCCGCCGCAAAGCTCCCACCCGAAACCGATATCGGCGATTCCGCCCTGCAACGTGAGGGGCGCGTCCTTGCGCCACTCCGCCGTTAAGGCAAACGAACCGCTGTAAATCAGCTGCACGCCGAAGCACTCCCCGCACTCCTCCGTGCAATGCTCCTTTAAAATGCCCATAAAGCAGTTGGTCATATGCGATGTGCAGCCGTAAAGCGATTGCAGCTTGGTAACGCCGTGGGCGATCGGCGCGATTTCGGGAATACGCTCCCGCGCCCAGTTCCCGCCCAGACGCAACATTTTAAAATTGCCGCCCGAAAGGTCTACGCGGAAGGAGAACGCCTTTTTCAGCATTACCCTCTCCTTGCCCGTATTGCGTATGACCGCGTTGCGTACCAGCACGTCCGAATCGTCGTAAACGGTATAATACAGATCCACCGCGATATCCGAAAAATCGTCCTTTAACGTAACGATTAACGTCTCGCCGCCGCTGCGCACGTGCGGAAGCCCCTGCAAAGCGGGCGCACCCTGTTTTATGCTGTAATTTTCATAGCGCAGGCGGGATACGGTTGCACCGTCCGTCCGCTCGAACACCGCCGTCGGCTCTCTGAAATCGCCGTGCGCGTAAAAGCCGAATTCGCCCGGCATCAAATTCAATGCCATATCCTTGTTAACGTCCGCAGGATCGGGCGCCGTGCTTTTTCCGATTCCGATCAGATATTGCAAATCCGCTTCCGTTATCTTTCCGCCGTAATGCAGGTGCTGCAAAAAGCCCGTTTCCGTTACGCACATCGCGTAACCGTAATTCTTTCCCTGCAATAAAAACTTTTTTCCGTCCGCATGAATCATGTCTGCTCCCTTTAAAAAGCGCCGCTTACAACGGCGCTTCTATTCGCTTTTTCGCGCGTGTTCCGCACATTCCGATTCTACCATTTATTTCCTTTGCCGTCAAGACTTTTTCAAATTTATTCTAACAAATAATAATCTTTTTCACCCGCCAGCGCCCCAAACAAAAAACCGCCCGAGAGATTCTCGGGCGGAATTACTTATTCGGTCAAATGGCGTTGCGGCGGGCGTCCGCAGCTTCCGTAAACAGATGAAGCTGGGTAGCGTCGTCCACAAGGCGCGAGCTGTTCACCGTCATGCGGGTGAGCAATGCGTTGTTCAGCGTGGTAGGCTGGGTAAGCAGCGTGGCGTACCGCGTAAGCCCCTCCAAGCGGATATCCTGCGTTTCCATGCTGCGGGCGATCGTCTGCAATTCGTTGGAAATCGCGTAATAGTATTGCGTGAGATTGTTTTGCAGCTGCGTGCAGCGCGACTTGATCACGCGCGAAAGCTCGGTGCCCGCATAGTTCACGGAGGTGGCGTAGCGGTTGGTCTGCCGCTCGCGCTCGGTCAACAGAAGAGCGGCGCGCATACTCACCACGCGGTTTGCCTCGAAAAAGAAAATGATCAGATCGATATCCTGCCAATAATTTACGTCGAGGATCTGCGCGAACTGGCGGCGCAGCACGCCGATCAGCGTTTCGCACCCGTGTTGAATTTTTAACGTTTCCAAAAGGCAGCCGTCGGCGATCTTCCGCATTTCCAAGCGCGCCTGTGCGATACGCTCCACGTACGCTTCTTCGAGCGAAGCAAGCTTCTGCGTCTCCTTGGTGTCGTGCGCGGACTGCAAAATAAACTTTAATCCGAAAAAGGAAAAGAAAATCGCGGCAATCGCGCCCATCGTGCAAAAGTAAATCATCAGCCGTTCGGACAGCGTTTTTACGATCGGGTTGAGGAAGAAAAACATACACAGCTCCGCGCCGATCAAAAAGATAAGCCCGAGGATGAGTCTGAGCACGGCGGGATGACGGATGATCGGAATAAATCCGAGCACGATGCCCACGACGATGCACACTCCGCTGAAAATCAGACAGAGATAATCCATCAGTCCTTTGCCCGCTAAAAGCGGTAACAGCTTGGCGGAGCCGAACCCGACGCCGAGCCCCACCGCGACCAAAGACACGATAAGCAGCAGCACGGCAAGCACGATCCGCGCCGTACAGTTTTTCAAGCGTTTGGCTTCCTTTTTCATGTCCGCGCGCAAAGGCTCTTCGGAAAGGCAGCGGAATTCCCAGCCGCTCTCCTTTCTCTCATACTCGTTATTGGCGTCGCGGTAAAGCGCGGCGGATTCTCCGTAAGCGCGGAACGCGCCGTCGGGCGCGTATTTGGCGCGGCACTCCCATGCGGGATCCTGCGCAAGCTCCACGCGTTTGCGCATCAAATCTTCGTCCGCCTTCGCCCCCAGTGCCTGCGCACGTTCCTTTTCCGCCGAAATTACGGTGAGTCCCGCCCTCAGCGAATAGAGCGCAGACAGCATTTCCGACTTTTGCACGTTGGGTTTCCTCCCCTGAAATTTCGCTTCCGTGAAGCATATTATATCATTGTTTTTTACAATTTGCAAGCACTTTCGCCGATTCCGTGCCTGTCAAGTGCTTAAAAACGCGGAAATTCCTGCGAAAATCCGCGTTTTTCGTACCGTCAGTCGTTTCCGAGCTTGTCCTTGCGCATGGTAAGCGAAATGCGCTTTTTCGCCTCGTCTACGTCCTTTACCCATACCGTGACCACGTCTCCCACCGAAAGCGCCTCGGAGGGGTGGCGGATAAACTTATCGCTGATTTGCGAAATATGCACCAGCCCGTCTTGGTGCACGCCGATATCCACGAACGCGCCGAAGTCGATCACGTTGCGCACGGTGCCCTTTAATTCCATGCCCCGCTTCAAGTCCTTTATTTCCAGCACGTCCGTCCTTAAAATGGGGGCGGGCAATTCGTCGCGGGGATCGCGCCCCGGCTTTTTCAGCTCCTTGGCGATATCGAACAGGGTGGGAAGCCCCACGCCGCACTCCTTCGCCGCCTTCTCCTCGCCGTACTTGTTCAGCCGCTCCATTAAATTATACAGCTTGCCCTCGCGCACGTCGTCCATGGAATATCCGCACAGGGAAAGCAGCTTTTCCGCCGCCTCGTAAGATTCGGGGTGCACGGAGGTATTGTCCAGCACCTGCTTGCTTTCGGGCACGCGCAAAAAGCCCGCGCACTGCTCGAACGCCTTTTCGCCCAGCTTGGGCACCTTTAAAATCTGCTTGCGCGAGGTAAACGCGCCGCTCGCCTCGCGGTATTTTACGATGTTGGAAGCCACGCCCGAATTCAAGCCCGACACGCGCGCGAGAAGGGGCGCGGAAGCGGTGTTCACGTCCACCCCCACGGCGTTCACGCAATCCTCCACCACGCCGTCCAGCGCCTCGGATAGCCGCTTTTCGGGCATGTCGTGCTGGTACTGTCCCACGCCGATGCTCTTGGGGTCGATTTTCACGAGCTCGGCAAGCGGATCCTGCAATCTGCGGGCGATAGAGACCGCCGAACGCAAATTCACGTCGTATTCGGGGAATTCCTTCGCGGCGAGCGGGGAAGCCGAATAGACCGACGCGCCCGACTCGTTTACGATCATGTACGATACGCCCGCGCCCGCCCCCAGCGAGGAGATCAGCTCCACCGTCATCTGTTCGGTTTCGCGGCTCGCCGTGCCGTTGCCGATGGCGATATGCTTCACCTTGCTCTTTTTGATCATAGAGGAAAGCTTTTCGATGCACTCCTGCTTTTTCTTTTCGCCGAAGGTCGGATAGACGACCGCCGTATCGAGCACCTTTCCCGTGCCGTCTACCACGGCGACCTTGCAGCCCATGCGATAGCCGGGATCCAAGCCCATGGTTACGAAGCCCTTTACGGGCGGCTGCATCAACAGCGGGCGAAGATTGAGCGCAAACTGCCCGATCGCCCCTTCGCTCGCCGTCTCGGTAAGCGCGGCGCGCACCTCGCGCTCAATCGAGGGAGCAATCAGACGGTCGTAAGCGTCCTCCGCGGCAAGCCGTACAAACTCCGAAGAAGCGCAGGCGGGCTGCTTTAACACGCGGGCGCAAACCGCCTGCACCGCCACCTCGCGGTTCATCTCCACCGAAACCTTTAACACCTCTTCCCGCTCTCCGCGGTTCATGGCGAGCACCTGATGCCCCTGCACCTTGCCCACGGGGGAGGTAAAGGCGTAGTAATTGCGGTATACGGTATCTTCGGGATTTTTCTTCGCGGCGGCGGACACGATATCCCCCCGCTCGAAATACAGCTCGCGCAGTGCCTTGCGGATCTCGGCGTCGTCCGAAACGAGCTCCGCGATAATATCGCTTGCGCCCGCAAGCGCCTCCTCCGCCGTCTTTACGCCCTTTTCCTCGTCGACGTATTTTTTCGCCTCTTCTTCGGGAACGGGGCAATCCTTCTCCTGCGCGAACAGGAGCTCCGCGAGCGGCTCCAGCCCCTTTTCGCGGGCGATCGTCGCGCGCGTGCGGCGCTTCTGCTTGTAGGGGCGGTACAGATCCTCCACCTCCGCAAGCGTTGCCGCCGCATCTATTTTTTGCGCAAGCTCCTCGGTAAGCTTGCCCTGATTTTCGATCGAATTTTTTACTTCCTGTCTGCGCGCTTCGAGGTTGCGCAGATAGGTAAGGCGGTCGGCAAGGGTACGGATCGTCTGGTCGTCCATCGTGCCGTGCATCTCCTTACGGTAACGCGCGATAAAAGGAACGGTGTTCCCCTCGTCCAACAAATCGACTACGTTCTTCACATGTTCCTCGCTCTTGTTCAGCTCTCCCGCGAGTATCTGTACGATAGTTTGCATATACACTCCTGTAAATCTTGTTTCGGGCGCGCGCCGTTTTGCGCGCCGAGTTTTATCATAACACATTTTTGCCCGATTTACAAGAGTTTTGCACCCGATTTTTTATTTGATTTCAGACGAGAAGCAACAGGATGCTTGCAAATTGCAGCGCCGTGCCCGCCACGTCGAACAGGTGCCAGACGGAATGAAAGTAACGCACCTTTCGCCCGAATGCGAAAAACGCAATTCCCGCCGTATAGGCGATTCCCCCGCCGAGCAGAAGCCCAAGCGCCGCCGCGCTCACGGCTGCCGAAATGCATCCCAAGCCCGCCAGGGCAAGCCAGCCCATGCCCACGTAGAGGAACATGGAAACCGCCTTTACCGCCCTGTTGTTCATGGCGATTGCGTTCAGCGTTACCCCGACCGCCGCGCCGATCCACTCCGCAATCAAAATGGGAATCCCCGCAGCGGGCTCTAACGCCAGCAGGCAAAAGGGCGTGTAAGTTCCCGCGATCAGTAAAAAAATCGTACAGTGATCGAAAATGCGAAACACCGTTTTCGCCCTGCCCTGCGGCAGAAAATGATAGAGCGCGCTCATGGTATACAGCAGCGTTGCGCTCGCGCCGAATACGGAAACCGCAATTACGTTCCCCGCGGAAGGCGCCGCGAACGCAGCGAGCACCGCCCAAAAGATAAGCGCCGCGCCCCCGCCCGCAATATGCGAAACGGCGTTGAATATCTCTTCGCCCTTGGTATAAAATCCCGAGCTTTTCCTAATTGCTTTTCCCTTTACCGCCGCTTCCATAACGCCGCCTCCTTTTTTTCGATTATATGCGATTGCGAAAAAAAGGAAACCTAATGTTATTCCTGCCCGTTCTCCTCTTTATTTTCGGATTCTACCCGATAAAACGCGCCCTCTACTCGGAGTAGAGGGCGCGTTTTATATATATTTTCAGACAAAATTCCGCAGAGTGCACGGACAGAATTTCCAAACCGCCGTTTTGCTTTACAAAAGCCTTTAACTCCCGGCGGACAAGTTCGGCGCAGCCTTTCAGCGCGTTGTAAGCCCGTTTGTCTTTTCGTTTTACAATTCGCAAGACAATAAAGAACGCAAACCGCATCCCCGCGTGCAAGCGAAACCGCCGTTGGGGAAACGCAAATTCCAGCGTCATTCCACCCAAACCTCTACAAGATTCCCGTCAGCGCCCTTCACCTCCACCAGTTTCCCCATCACGCCCGAGCGCACGAGCAAAACGATCTGTCTAAGGTCAAGCTCCTTTAAAAACTCCATTTTTCCGTTTCCCGCGCTCTCCAGAAACTTTTCGTTTTTTAACAGCAGCTCCGCCACCGTAAAGGGAAAGTTCACTTTTACTTCGCTTCCGCCCTCGCTCAGAACGCGAACGCGCAGCAACAGCTTGCTCACGTCGACGGCGGAGGGATCGACGGCAACCGTCTCCGCACGGTGTACTCCCAGAAGTTCGTCCGTCGTTACGGAAAACAGCTCGGCAAGCCGAGGCAAAAGGGAAATGTCGGGCGCTGTAAGCCCGTTCTCCCACTTACTTACCGCCTGCGCCGTGACCGAGCACGACTCGGCAAGCTGCTCCTGCGTCATTCCGCGCGCCTTGCGCAGTGCCGCTATTCTCTCTCCTAAACTTTGCATAGAAAACTCCTTTTATCTTTTGAGTAAATCATACCGCTTTTATCCGCGCGTTTCCAGCGACAAAACGTTGAATTCCTATCCTTTCGGTTGAAAAAAGCCCAACCGTAGGTTGAGCTTTTTATTTCAGCGTGAATATCAGAATAATGACGACGATCGCCACCGCCGTGCCGATCGCATAAGTGATTTTTTTAACGGCGCGCCGCTTTTCGGGACTCATCGACCGATAGGCGGGCGGGGTAAGCGTTCCGCCGCAAAAGGGACATTTCGTCATGTGGTCGAGCACGTCCTTGCCGCAATGCTCGCAGGGCAGAATATGGCTCTTTAACCGCGCTTCCCGCTTTTGTCTGCGCCGCTCCTGCTTCGCCGCCTTTTTTTCCTCTTTGCTCTGTTTTTTATCCGTGCCGTGTTCCATGCCGACATTATAGCACAGCGCGGTGAAAATAGCAAGGGAATTTCCGCACGGAGCGGTTACATACTCTCGTGAATGGTACGGGAAATCACGTCGTCCTGCTGTTCTTTGGTCAGCTTGTTAAAGTTGACGGCGTAACCGCTTACGCGAATGGTAAGCTGAGGATATTTTTCGGGGTGCTTCTGCGCGTCTAACAGCGTTTCGCGGTTGAACACGTTTACGTTGAGGTGATACCCTCCGTTCGCCACGTAGCCGTCGAGCATATCCACCAAATTTTCCGCTTGTTGTTTGGACATAACGTTTCTCCTTTCTTTACTATTATTTGCCGAGCGATTGCGGCGTGATACTGAACGTATTGGAAATGCCGTCGCGGGCGTATTCGTAAGGCAGCTTCGCCACCGATTCGAGCGAGGCGAGCGCGCCGTGTGTGTCCCGTCCGTGCATGGGGTTGGCGCCGGGGGCGAGCGGCTCTCCCGCCCTTCTCCCGTCGGGCGTGTTGCCCGTGTTCTTTCCGTAAACCACGTTGGAGGTAATGGTAAGGATCGAAGTCGTGGGCACAGAATCGCGGTAGGTCGTATGGCTCTGAATTTTTTGCATAAACGTTTTCACGAGCCAAACGGCGATTTCGTCCGCCCTGTCGTCGTTGTTGCCGTACTTGGGATAGTCGCCCTCTATTTTAAAATCGACCGCGATGCCGTCCTCGCTCCACACGGGATAGACCTTGGCGTATTTAATGGCGGAAAGACTGTCCGCCGCACACGAAAGCCCCGCAATGCCCGTGGCAAAGAATCTGCGCACCTGCGAATCGTGCAGCGCCATTTCGAGCGCCTCGTAGCAGTACTTGTCGTGCATATAGTGAATCACGTTCAGCACGTTCACATACAAGCCAGCCAGCCACGTCATCATCTGCTCGTACTTTTCCTTTACCTCCTTAAAATCGAGCGGAGCGTTCCCCGTTGTTACGGGCGAGAACTTGGGCGAAACCTGCATGGGCTTGCCCTGCGCGTCCTTTAACAGCTCGTCTTTGCCGCCGTTGATGGCGTACAACAGGCACTTGGCAAGGTTGGCGCGTGCGCCGAACAACTGCATATCCTTGCCCACACGCATACTCGAAACGCAGCAGGCGATCGCGTAATCGTCCCCCATTTCGGGGCGCATCAGCTCGTCGCTTTCGTATTGTATCGCCGAGGTCTGAATAGAAATTTCGGCGCAGAACTCTTTGAACGCGCGGGGCAGACGGGGAGACCAAAGCACCGTTAAGTTGGGCTCGGGAGCGGGTCCCAAATTCACGAGCGTGTGCAAAATACGGAAGCTGTTTTTGGTAACGAGCGTGCGCCCGTCCAGCCCCATTCCGCCGATCGTCTCGGTCACCCAGGTAGGGTCGCCGCTGAACAGCTCGTTATATTCCTTAATGCGCATGAATTTGACCACGCGCAGCTTCATTACAAAGTGGTCGATCAGCTCCTGCGCGTCCGTTTCGGTAATGGTGCCCTCTTTCAAATCGCGCTCGATATAAATATCGAGGAAGGTGGAGTTTCTGCCGATGCTCATCGCCGCGCCGTTCTGGTCCTTTACGGCGGCGAGATATCCGAAATACAGCCATTGCACGGCTTCCTGCGCCGTTTCCGCGGGGCGGGAAATGTCGCACCCGTATTCCTCCGCCATCTCCTTTAACGCCTTTAACGCCTTGATCTGCTCGGAAAGTTCCTCTCTGTCGCGCACCTTATCGGGGAGCATATCGCCGTCCTTCAACAGCTTATCCTCTTCCTTTTTGGAAATGAGATAGTCCACGCCGTACAGCGCGACGCGGCGGTAATCGCCGATGATCCTGCCCCGCCCGTACGTATCGGGCAAGCCCGTTAAGATATGCGCCTTTCTCGCGCGGCGCATTTCGGGCGTGTATACGTCGTAAACCCCCTCGTTATGCGTCTTGCGGTATTTGGTGAAAATCTCTTTTACGTGCGGGTCGATCTCATACCCGTACATATTCAACGCCTCTTCCGCCATGCGGATCCCGCCGAAGGGCTGCAACGCGCGCTTGAACGGCTCGTCCGTCTGCAAGCCCACGATTTTTTCTGTTTCACGGTTAAAATAGCCCGCCTTGTGGCTGTTCACGCGCGAAACGGTCGCGGTGTCCGCGTCGTAAACCCCGCCGCGCTCGCGCTCCTTGCGCGAAAGCTCGCACACCTGCGCCCAAAGCGTTTTCGTCGCCTCGGTCGCGGGCGCCAAAAACGCGCCGTCTCCCTCGTAAGGCGTATAATTGCGCTGAATAAAATCGCGCACGTCGATATCGCCGCCGCTCCAAACGCCCGTAACAAATCCGCGCCAAGCTCTTTTTTCCATTGCTTTCTCCTTCTGCCGTTCTCCGCAAGGGAGTGCGACTATCATACAATAATTTATGCCCCGTGTCAAGGGTTTTGATACAATATTTAGGTAAAAAAATATTTTCACACACTATATATTGTGTTTCTGTAAAATTTTGGCAAATTTTGACGAATTTGTCGCCGCTCTTTCGAAATAAAAAGAGCAATTTCCACCAAGCGGTAAAAATTGCCCAGACGAACGGCTTTCTGCGCTTACGGTTTCACTGCGGTTATCCGCTTTCATCGTCGGTTGCCGTAAGCGGTATTCAACTGATTACAGTTTACCACAACCCCGCCCCGTTTGTCAAGCGGAATTCGGCACAATTCTGCCCGAAACGCAAACAAAAAACGGCGTTACCGCCGTTTTTATGTTGAATTTCGGTTATACCAAAGCTTCGAGCTGTTTGGTAAGTTTTTGCAGCTGCTCGCGCTTCACCTCGATTTCGGCGGTAAACGTTCTGAAATACTGAACGTCCGCGTCGTTGGGAGCGGTGCGGCTGATAAGCGCCTCGATCAAAGCCGCCATAGAGCGGGAGCGCTTAATTTCGAGGAACTGAATTTCCTTTTCGATTACGTTCATCTCTTTGGCAAGTTTGCCTCTCTGTGACATTGCGAATTCTCTCCTTATGTTTTATTTTGATTCTCTTGCGAGAATGAATTCCGTTTACTTCTCGGGCGTTTCGGGCTTCTCTTTCGCGGTTTTCTTCTCGGTCGGCTTCTCCGTCGCAGGCTTTGTCTCTGCGGGCTTAACCTCTGCGGGTTTCTCTTCCGCGGAAGCCTCCGCCGCAGCGACCTCTTCTTTTTTCGGCATTGCGGGAATCTGACCTTCCATCTCCACGCCGATCGTCGCCTGCGCTTTCATGATGTCCGCCTGCTTCTGAATCCGCGCGGCCTTCTTCTGCATTCTCGCCGCCTGTTTCGCCGCGTCCTGCGCGCGCTCCTCCAAATCCTCCACCTGTTCGGATGCGGGGCGGTTTTTCGCCTCCTCGCTGGCAAGGCGCAGCGCCTCGATCCGCTCGCGGGCTTCCGCCAGTGCAAGCGCCGCCTTCGCCTCTTCCGCCACCTTGTTTGCTTTTACCGCGGCGATCGTAGCGTCCGCCGAAGCCTTGGCGCGGATGGCAACCACCATCTTGCCGCTGAGCATTTGCAGCACGCCTTTCTTTTGAAGGATGATCAGCACCACCGTCACGATAAGAAGCACGCCGAGCACAACCACGAGCGTCACCCACCAGGGCAGACCCGCTTTCGCGAAAATACGGAACGTGGACGTGAACGACAGACCCGAATAGTTATCCGTTTCCGCCACCGTCGCGGTAAGCACGTAAGTGCCGACGCCCGCCTCCGCAAGCAGATTGATTCCCTTGGACGAATCGTAAACCACGTTGCCGTCCTCGTCCGTGATCACAAGACTTGCCGCGCCGAAGTGCGACTTGCCCGTCACCCCGTTTTCGTCCGCGTTGTACGAGCCCGTTACCCAAGGGGAGACGGAGGGAGCCGTTTCCCAATAGTTTACGGCGGTAAACACGCGGAACGCGATTCCGTCGGGGGTAAGCGCGGTGTAATTATAGTTTGCCTCCACTCTTGCCAGCAGGTAGTAATCTCCCACGGGCAGAGAAGCGAGCTTCTCCGCCACCTGATCGTCCACCACGCCGTCACGCAGGGTGAAATGCTCCAATCCTTCCACGGCGTTTTTGCCCGCCGCGTCCGTTGCGATTTTAAACCACATATCGCGCGCGTTGTCCAAAAGGCGGGGCGCCGCGGTAAGCTTGTTCACCTGCTTGTCGAAGCTGCGGTAAGTCCAGTTCATAATGCTGGGAACCTTTTCCCAACTGTTCTGCGCCTGCAAAATCTCGAACGAATCCTCTAACACCAGCTCGCCCGCAAGTCCGCCGATGCCCGTTACGGTAAGGCTCGCCTTGCCCGCGTTCACGTTCTCGCTCGTAAGCTCGAAGTCCTTGCCCTGTTCCAGCTTTCTGCCGTGGAACGTTAAGGTAACTTCGGGCAGATTGTTCGCCGCACCGTTATAAGAAACCGTATCGGACAGGAAGGTCAATTCGATTTCCTCGCTCAACTCCCCTTCCGTATCGGTCAGCGAGAAAGGCTTTACCGTAAACGTAAAGTCGCGGGTAATAACGGGAACCGCCGCCTCTTCGCCGAGCGTTGCGGGAACGTGCGCGCGCATGACGTAATCGCCCGCGCCGAGGCGCTCCACAAAGTACACGAAGTAATTGTTATTGTTGATGGGGCGGTCCAGATTCACCGTGCCGTTCGCCATTGCCTGATAGTAAGCAACAGCATTGCCCTCTACCACCGTGGCGAATTTTCCTACTTCCGCGCCCTCTTTTATGAAGGTGTAGACGACCGCTTTTCCCCTGACGGGCTTCACGAGCTCGACCCCGAGCACCGAACCGTACGTCCAGTCCGAAGCGGCGGGCACGTCCTCGTCGTTCAGCGTTTTAAATTCGTTGGTAAGCGTTACGATTTTCCAGGTTTTGCCGAGCGTGAGAGTAACCGCGCCGTTATCCGCCGAAGCGAAATTGCCGTTCAGTGTAAGCGTGACCGAAGTTTCGATTCCCTTGCCGGGATCCGCGTTTTCCGCAGCCGATGCGGAATCGTTCGCATAAGTTACCGTCGTCGCGGACTGCAAATACACGCTGAGCGGAATATCGCCGATCATAAAGCTTCCGTTCAGACGAAGCGTCATCGTGCCGTCGCGCCATGCGGCGTAGGTATCTTTTTCGTTCTTGTCGCCGTTTTTGATTACGTTGCCGACCATATACTGCAAGCCCTCTCCGTCCAGCAGAGACGACCAGGTGCCGTTAAATCCGACCTGCCATAACCCCGCCTGCGCTTCGAGATCCTCGGGGAAATCCACCGTCTGCGGTTTGATTTCCACCGTCGTATCCAAATCGTAGTCGGTACCGAAAGCCGCGTTGCCTGCGGTTGTGTTTTCCAACGCAACGGTATACGTGCCCGCGTCCGTCATTGCGGTTGCCGTATTTTCCTTTTTGACGGAAAGATACATTCCGTTCGCCTCGTCCGCAGAAGCGTACACGTATTCAACCGAATCCGTTACGCCCTCTACCTCGAGTTTGGCGCGCACCGAAGCGCTCTGATCTTTGCCGTTGTAGCTGAATGCGGGCGATTCCGTCCATTCGCCGTCGTTTAAATATTCCCAGACGATCGCCTTATATGCCGCAGCCTTGTTAATGGTAAACTCTTTTTCCACTTTGCCCGCATAGTTGCCGATCCCCGTAACGATCGCTTTCGCCGTACCTGCGGCGACGTTGTTTTCGTAAGAAACGGTATAGTGCGTATCCTGCGTAAGTCCCGTTACCGTAACGGAGGGCGTTTTCGCCTCGCCGTTATACGTTAAATTATCCGCACCCGCAAGGTTTACCTCGCTCTCCTCGATCACGGTAGGCATTACCCAAACGTCGAACGCAACGTTAATTCCGCCGATCCCGTAGGTAAGCGTATACGGCGCAACCTCGCCGTCTACGCGGTTTACTTCGTTAATTCTCGTACCGCCGGGAAGAGGAATTGTGTTGGTATTCAACTCAACCGCCCAGATTTCCTGTCCGTAAGGAACGGAAATGCCGTAAGTGTCAACTTCCTCGGAAACCCCGCCGTCCGTCTTTTTCACTTTCCAATCTACCGCAACCGTAGAACGCGCCACGTTGCCGTCCGAATCCAACGCAATATAGCTGCCAGTGGTATCGGATACAAAATAATTGTTCGGATTTACCGCAATACCGTTTTGGCTGTTATTTGCCTTATAACCGGTAGCGATCACTTTTTGGCTCGCCGTGGGGGTTACGCCGATTTCGGAATCCGTCTCGAGCTTTTCGACCGCCAGCGAATATGCACTGCCGAAACAAACGTTACTTGTTACTTCCTTGGTCTCCGAATCAGAATCGGGCTTATTAATCGTAATCAAGGTTTTATTGTTCGAAACTTTAACCAACCCCGCAAGCGTTACGTTTGCACGGTCGTTGCCGTTGCCCGTCAAATACATACCGCCCGCACGCGCAGACGCCGCGTTATCCTTAATAGTAACGTCCTTTGCATAAACGTTCGTGTTGGCGTGCAGATACATCCCCGCGCCCACGGTCGCCTTGTTGCCGCTGATGGTAATTCCGTCCAGTTCGATCTCGATCGGACGCGCCGAAGAGGAGGAATAAGCATAAATCGCGCCGCCGTTTATCCCGTAAGCGCCCGTCAGCGTTCCCGTCTTTGCCTCCGAACTGTCGCGAATAACTAATTTGGAATTTTCCGCAACGCGAATTACCCAGCCCGTCTCGCTTTCCGCATTCAAATTACGGTCCAGGCTGTAACCGTTCAAATCGAGCGTAACGCTGCCCTTCACCAGCAAAGCGCCGCCGTCGAAGCCGTCTCCCGCGCCGAAGCCCGTCTCGCCGTCCGCCTGCCAGGTAGCGCCGAGCTGAATCGAGACCGCGTCCGTTTCCGCCTGCGCCATAGCCAAATTCCAAATATCGGCGTTATTCGTCCCGCTCAGCGTATAATCGGACGCACCCGATTCCGCAACCTTTTCCGCGTGCGCGGTTTTCGGGACTGCATAATACAGTCCGCAAGCAAAACTGCACCCCAACAACAACGAAAGCGTTGCAAGGGCGCCGCGTTTCCCAAAACCTGATTTTGTTTTCATCATACTTTTTCCTCGCTATATTCGGTATTTCTGTCATGTGTCTTTCTTTTAAAACGGAACAGAAACCGTCTACCCCTCCGCGCTCCGTAAAAAAGATACAGTATGACAGTTTCGTTTTATAGTACTTTCATATTGTACAACGCTTGGCTTTACGTGTCAATTACTTTTCCCCTCTTTTTTTGTGCAAATTTTTGTAAATGCGGAAAATTCAGCCCGAATCGGCAGGATTTCCCTTTAAACCTGCGGCGACGGGATTTGCGCGATGCACTCCGCGCTCATATTAAAATCCGCCTTGACCTGCGCGTAAAGCGCCAGCGCCTCTTCGGGAAACTCCGTTTTGCCGCGGAGCGATTCGGTAAGCGCGGATGCGGACTTCCCCATTTGGGAAAGGGATAAATTTCCGCAGATCCCCTTAATGGTATGCGCGGCGCGGAACGCCTCTTCCGCGTTTTTCTGCGCCACGGCATCGTCGAGCATGGCAAAGCTCGGATCGCCGATCACCCGCGCCAGAAATTTAGCCACGCGCTCGTCGGTGCGAAGCCTCGTCATAACGTCGTCGTAATCCGCGCCCATCTTCTCGTAACATTCGCGTACCGTCATGGTCAGTCTCTCTCCTTTTTATCCTTGGATTTTTGTTCCGTCTCCTCGTCGTAAAAACGGAATCCGTTTTTTCCCTCTTTCTTCGCCACGTACATCGCCTTATCCGCCATGGCAAAGAGCGTGTCGTAGCCGATATTTCCGTCCGTGCAGGCAACGCCCATGCTGAGCCCCACGGGGAAGTTTTTATAAGAAACGTGCAGGTGCTTGAATATTCTTTCGATTTGCGGAAGCACGGAATCCTTATATTCCATAAAGATAATAAACTCGTCTCCGCCCATGCGCGCCGCAACGTCCGAGCTACGCACGTTCTTTTTGATCACGTCTGCAACAAACTGTAAAATCTCGTCGCCGAACAAATGCCCGTATACGTCGTTCGCCTGCTTGAAATTATCCAGATCGAGCATAACGAGCGCATATTTTTTGTTGCCGCCCTTGCCGAGCAAGAGATTGATCCGTTCTTTGGCCGCCTCGTGGTTGTAGAGCCCCGTTCTGAAATCGAGGTTTGCTTTCTGCTCCATGCGGTTCAGCTCTTCCGTCTCGTCGTTTACGTCCACAATCTTTCCGATCGCCCCTTCGTATTCGGGCGGCTCGGTATCCGCCCACATGGAGTTGGCGAATATCTTGCAGCTGGTTTTCTCGCCCTTGATGTCCAGCACAAATCGGCGCACGATCGCGGGATTGTCGGGCGTGGTGTTTTTTAAATCGTCAAGGAGCTTTGCAAAATCCTCCGAACGGAACACCCGTTTCCCGAAGTCCGATTTGCGCGGCTCGGAAATCGTTGCGGGCAGCCCTAAATATTCCGCGCCCCAGTCGGACAGCTCTATCATCTCCGGATCGAGCGAATACTCGAAAATAATGTCCTTGGAAAGGTCGGACAAAATTTTATTTTTCATGCGCTCGTGCTCGAACAGCCGAATGGTGCGGTTGGAAACGTCCGCCCCGTCCGTCTTTAACGCGTGGGCGACGGTCTTTTGAATTTCTTTATCCGCCGCATTGCCCAGCGAAAGCACGACGAGCTCCTCTTTCAGATCCTCCTGCACGTCTTTCAGACATTCCAGCAGCAGAGGATTAAAGCAGCCGCACTCGCCGTTTAAAATCATCTCCACCGCCTTTTCGGGCGTGAACGCGGGCTTGTATACGCGCTTGCTGGTAAGCGCGTCGTACACGTCGGCAAGCGCGACCACCTGCGCGGCAATGGGGATCTGCTCGCCCTTCAAGCCGTCGGGATAGCCCCTGCCGTCGTACCGCTCGTGGTGCCAGCGGCAAATCTGATAGGCAATTTTTATCAGCGGTTCGTCCGCACGGAGGGGAATATCGTTCAGCATCTTCGCCCCCTCGAGCGTGTGCCGCTTCATAATCTCGAACTCCTCGGGCGTGAACTTGCCGGGCTTGTTTAAAATTTCGGACGGAATGGTAATTTTGCCCACGTCGTGCAGGGCGGAGGCGTTGCAGATAAGCGAGATGTCCTTAGGGGATATCTCGTACTGATTCGTCTTTTTGCGCAGCGTCTTTAAAATCAGCTCGGTAATGGCGTGAACGTGCAGCACGTGCAAACCGCTTTCGCCGTTTCTGAATTCCACGATATGAGAAAGAATTTCGATCATTAAACGGTTGTCTTTCTCTTTTTCGTAAATCTGATCAGAAAGACGGGCGGACAAATCGCGCTGCTTTTCGCCGAGAATCACGTTGCTGTCCACGCGGTGGCGGACGGTACGCTCGTCGAAGGGGCGGGAAATGTAGTCCACCGCGCCCAACCCGTAAGCGCGGTCGATATAGGTAAACGCCGTCTCTGCAGAAATCATAATAACGGGGATATTTTTAATCCAGCCGTTTTTATTCATCATGGCAAGCGTTTCGAAGCCGTCCATCACGGGCATGACGATATCGAGCAGGATCAGACAGATTTCCAGCTCGTGATCGCGCAGATAGGCGCACGCCTCCATGCCGTTGGAAGCCTCCGCGATCTCGTAATCGCCCGAAAGCATATCTTCGAGCAACGCGCGGTTCATCTCCGAATCGTCTACGATTAAAATTTTCTTTTTGGTACGCATATTTTATCTTTCGCTTCTTTCCTTGGAATTTATTATAAAATCTAAAAAGCAGCGGCACCCCTCTTCGATATCGGAGTACGCCTTCTCGAAATCGCGCGTATACCACGGGTCGGCAACGGCGCCGCCGCGCGAAGCAAACGACAGAAGCATGAATATTTTTCCCTTTCCCGCGTCTCCCGCGAATTCGGTCAAGTCGCGGAAATTGTTCTCGTCCATCACCAAAAGATAGTCGCTTTTTGCAACGTCGTCCATGGTAACCTTGCGTGCAGTATGCTCTCCCTCCACGCCGTGAGCGCGCAGCGTCTCTTTTGCCGGGGAATAGAAGGGCGAACCCTCTTCGTAATCGAAGGTGCCGCCCGAGGTTATTTCAAAAGAGGACGCGAGTCCTCTTTCCTTCACCATGTTCTTAAAAAGCAGCTCCGCCATAGGCGAACGGCAAATATTTCCCAAACATACGAACGTGACGCGAATCATAAAAATTTCTCCAAAATATTACACGATACGATATGAAACCATAATATATTATAATAAAGGATTCGATTGTTGTCAACAGTTCTCTTTCATTTTTTATATCCTTTTCCTGCCATATGCGACTTTTGCGGTTACTTTCCGCTTAAAATCCGCTCCGCGTTCGCAATGCGTTCGCGCGCGGGTGGCGTTACCCCCGCAAGCGGATATTTCATCCCGAGCTTTTCGTATTTCACTTCCCCCATGGTATGATAAGGCAACACCTCCACCTTTTCCACGTTGGAAAGCGTATCGATAAACGCCCTCAGCCGCAAGAGCGATTCGTTCCGATCGGTGAGCCCCGGCACGAGCACGTGGCGGATCCAGACGGGCTTTCGGTGCAGCGATAAAAAACGGGCGAACGCGAGCGGCGCCGCGTTCGAGCGTCCCGTAAGCGCGCGGTGTTCCTCTTCTTCGATATGCTTTAAATCGAGCAGAAACAAATCGGTCACTTCGAGCAATTTCAAATACCGTTCGTCCTCCTGCGAAAAGCAGATCCCCGAGGTGTCCGCGCAGGTATGTATCCCCTGGCCCTTTAAAATCGTAAACAGCTCGATCAAAAAATCGAGCTGCAGCAACGGTTCCCCGCCCGATACGGTAACGCCGCCGCGCGCGCCGAAATAGCGCTTGTATTTCAGCGCCTCTTTCGCCGCCTCTTCGGCGGAATATTCCCGCCCCGCGTTTATCTCCCAGGTATCGGGGTTGTGGCAGTATTTGCAGCGCATGGGACAGCCCTGCATGAACACCACAAAGCGGATCCCGGGACCGTCTACCGTGCCGAACGATTCGAACGAATGAATTTGTGCCATACTCCCTCCGTATTTCCGATTATACAGATTTTCGCCCGCCTTGTCAACCCGCCGCCGCGAAGTCCGCTTTTCTCCCGCAAGATTCCTTCGGTCGCTCCGCTCCCTCTGAATGACAACAAAACGTATGACCCGCTCTCCCTCTTACGGAAACACTCCCGCCCGTTCTGTCATTCCGAGGCGCAGCCCTCTCTGTCATTCCGAACGCTCCTCCGCCCTCTCTGTTTTCCGTCCCGCCGTTCTGTCATTCCGCTCTGCCCCCTCGCCATTCTGAGGCGCAGCCCTCTCTGTCATTCCGAACGCTCCTCCGCCCTCTCTGTTTTCCGTCCCGCCGTTCTGTCATTCCGCTCTGCCCCCTCGCCATTCTGAGGCGCAGCCCTCTCTGTCATTCCGAGGCGCAGCCATCTCCGTCATTCCGAGGCGCAGCCGAAAGAATCTTGCGTGCGCGGACGCACGATTGCAGTCCCCCCGAAACGGAAACCGTTTCGGGGGGACTGCCTTTTTTTATCTCTGTACTCTGCCGCTGGCGTTGCCGCCCGCAAGCGCTTCCACCTCTGTAAGCGAAGCCATGTTGTAGTCGCCCTCCACGCTGTGCTTCAAACAGCTTGCCGCCGCCGCGAATTCAATCGCCCGCTGCGCGTCGTATCCACGCTTCAACGCAAATATGAGCCCTCCGCCGAATGAATCTCCTCCGCCCACGCGGTCTACGATATGCATCGAATATTTTTTGGAAAAATACGCCTTGCCGCCCGTATATAGCATCCCGCTCCAATCGTTATCGTTCGCGCTCCTGCTCTCGCGCAAGGTGATCGCCACGCCCTGAAATCCGAACCTTTCCGTCAGCTTCCGCGCGACCGAAACGTAGCCCTCTCTGTTCAGCCTGCCGCCGACGATGTCCGTGTTCTCCGCCTCGATCCCGAACACGTCCTTCGCGTCCTCTTCGTTGGCGATACAGTAATCGACGCAGCGGCACAATTCGCCCATCACCTCGCCCGCCTTTTCCTTGCTCCAAAGCTTTTTGCGAAAATTGAGATCGCAAGAAATTTTAATGCCCTTTTGCTTTGCCTTTCGGCAGGCGTCCAAACAAATTTCGGCAACCCCGTCCGAAAGCGCGGGCGTAATCCCCGTAAAGTGAAACCACTCCGCCCCCGCAAAAATCTCCTCCCAGTCGAAGTCGGCTTTCTGCGCCAGCGCGATCGAAGAATACGCGCGGTCGTAGATAACCTTGCTCGGGCGCTGGCTCGCGCCCTTTTCGCAGTAATAAATGCCAACGCGCTTGCCGCCGCGTACGATTTTGCTTGTATCCACGCCGAATCTGCGCAGGGAGTTGACCGCCGCCTGTCCGATCTCGTGCGCGGGCAGCTTGGTAACGAACACCGCGTCCGCCCCGTAATTGGCAAGAGACACGGCAACGTTTGCCTCCGCGCCGCCGAACGAAGCACAGAATTTATCGCTCTGTACGAATCTGAAATAATTCTCGGGCGCGAGCCGCAGCATCAGCTCTCCGAACGTTACGATTTTACCCATTTTTCCAAAGCCTCCTTTACCATAAACGACCCGCCCACCGCGGCGATTTTATCCCACGATAAAAACTCGTTTAAATTGCTCCCGTCCACGCCGCCCGTGGGAATAAACTTGATTTGCGGAAAGGGAGCGGCAAGCGCCTTCATCGCCTTTAATCCGCCGTACACGTTCGCGGGAAAAAATTTTACCGTAGTGATCCCCAGCGCGATCGCCCGCATGATTTCCGTCGGCGTCACGCAGCCGGGATAATAGGGCACGTTCCGCTCCCTGCACAGCTCGGCGACCTCCTCCGAAAGCCCGGGAGACACGATAAATTTTGCTCCCGCGGCAAGGGCGCGGCGGCACTGTCCGCCGTTTATCACCGTGCCCGCGCCGATTTCCATTTGCGGAAATTTTTGCACGGCAAGGCGGATCGCCTCTTCGGCGCAGGCGGTGCGGAAGGTGATCTCCGCGCACCCGATCCCCTCCCTTTGCAGCGCGTTTAAAATTACTTCCGTTTCCTTTAAATCTTTCACGACCACGACGGGGATCAGTCTTTCCATCATCATACCCCGCTGTACGCGCTGAATCCGCCGTCCACGGGGATCACCGTCCCCGTAACGAATCCGCTCGCCTCGTCGCTCGCCAGCCACAGCAAAACGCCCGTCAAATCGGAAATTTCTCCGAATTTTTTCATGGGCGTCGCCGAAAGAATTTTGCCCGTGCGCGCCGTCGGCTCGCCCTTTTCGTCGAACAGCAAGTCTCTGTTTTGCTTGGTCACGAAAAAGCCGGGCGCGATTGCGTTGCAGCGGATACGGCAGGGCGCGAAGTGCACCGCCAGCCACTGCGTAAAGTTGGAAATGCCCGCCTTTGCCGCCGAATAGGCGGGAATTTTCGTAAGCGGACGAAACGCGTTCATACTGGATACGTTTATCACGTTCCCGCCCGTCTTTATCATATCCGCCGCAAAAACCTGCGTAACGAGAAACGCGGACGTAACGTTTAAATCGAATACGAATTTCAGCCCGCTTTCATCGAGGGCGAAGAAGTCCTTGATCCCCTCCGTTTCGGGCGTCATGTACTCGTTGTCGCAGGTGGCTTTGGGATTGTTCCCGCCCGCGCCGTTAATTAAAAAATTTACTTTTCCCCACGCCTTGTTAACCGTCTTTTTCGCTTCCGTAATACTGTCTTTATCCAGACAGTTACAGCGCACCGCCAGCGCATTTTCGCCGATCTCCTCGGCGTAAACTTTCGCCGCGTCGTAATTGATATCGAGCAGAGCGACCCTCGCGCCGCACTGCGCAAGCGCTTTTGCAAACTCGCTGCAAATGATTCCGCCCGCGCCCGTGATCACCGCCACCTTGTCCCGCAAATCGACCGTAAAAGGTAATTTCATGTTTTCTCCTTTTTTCCACCCGTTTTATTGTGATACTACTACGCCTTCGAGCCGCAGCCCTTTTCCGCCGCTTCGAATAAGCCGTTCAAATAACAGGCGCCGAGCGCTCTGTCGTACAACCCGTAACCGGGCTTGCCGTCCTCGTCCCAGATATTCCTGCCGTGGTCGGGGCGGACGTACCCGCGAAACCCGCCCTCGACAAGCGCCTTTACAATGCCGTAAATATCCAGATCCCCCGCGCCCGTATAATGCCCCGCCTCGGTAAAATCCTTTTCTCCGCAAAATTTCAGCTGACGGATATGCGCAAAATAGATGCGACGCGCATATTTTTTCGCGATCGCGGGCAGGTCGTTCTCCCGTCCCGCACCCAGACTTCCCGTGCAGAACGTAAACCCGTTATGCCTGTTCGGCACGGCGCGTATCAGCCTGTCGTAGCTCTCCGCGCCCGTGATAATGCGAGGGAGCCCGAACATATCCCAAGGGGGGTCGTCGGGATGGATCGCCATGTCGATCCCCGCCTCGTCGCACGCGGGCATGATGCCGTTTAAAAAATATACCAGATTTTCAAAGAGCTTTTCATGAGAAACCTCTCCGTACTCGGAAAGCAACCCGTTCAGCTCTTCCGCCGTATAGCTCTCGTCCCAGCCGGGCAAACGCAGATTTTTCGGATCGAGCTTCAACAGCCGTTCATGATTATAAGAGAGCGAATTGCTGCCGTCCGCCGCGGGCGTCTTTAAATCGGTGCGCAGCCAATCGAACACGGGCATGAAGTTATAGCAAACGCATTTTACTCCCGCGGCGCCCAAATTGCGGAGCGTCTGCGCGTAATTTCGTATCAGTCCGTCGCGCGCGGGCTTGCCCAGCTTAATGTCCTCGTGCACGGGCACGGACTCGATCACTTCCATTTCTAACCCCGCGCCGTCGCACAGTGCTTTCAGCCGTTTTATTTTTTCAAGCTCCCACACCTCGCCCACGGGCGTATCGTACACGGCGGTCACAACCCCGCTCATGTTGGGGATCTGCCCGATATATCGCAGCGGAATCCCGTCTTTTTCGCCGTACCAGCGGAAAGTCATCTTCATAAACTCTGCCCCCCTTGTCCGTTTTAGGTATATTATAGTTGAAATAAAATGCCATGTAAATAGCATTTTGATTGCAAAATGATTGCATTTTATTAGGTTTTTTGTTACACTGTTTTTATGGAAACGTCAAACCCGTTGAATATCCTTTATGCCTCTAAAAATTTTCAGTTCGCACACACGGCGGAGCCCGCTCCGCACCGGGAAGATTATTACCGACACAACCATCCGCAATACGAGCTATACGTTTTTTTCGAGGGAAACGCAAAATTCGTTGTGGAGGACCGCGTGTTCCATTTAACGCCCGATACCGTTTTGCTGATCCCCTCGCGCGCCTATCACTATGCCGCGCTGCAAGATTCCGCACGTCCGTACGATCGGCTGGTGCTGAACTTCGAACGCAGCTTCGTCTTTCCGGAGTTGCACCCGCTGCTCGACTCGGGAAACAATCCTTATTTTTGGGACAGCAAAAAATACACCCCGCTGTTAAAGGACGCGGAGCGCTGTCTTTCGCAATATAAAAGCCGCGACGGAGCGTTGCTCGTTCAGCTGTTTTTAAACAGACTTCTGCTCGAAATGAAATACTCTCCGCAGTCGATTTCCGCCCCGCAAATGCTCAATCCCGCGATCACGCAAATTTTATCCTGCATTAACGAGCACATTCACGAACCGCTCAGCCTGAAAACGATTTCGGAATATACGTTTTTGAACCAAAGCTATCTGTCGCAGATTTTTTCCTCATACATGAAAATCGGACTGATGGATTACGTAAAGCAGAAAAAAATTTATCTTGCCGAAGACATGATCCGCGACGAAGGCGTTACCCCCACCGAAGCGAGCCGCCGCCTCGGGTTTGCGGACTACTCCACCTTTTACCGACTTTTTAAAAAATATTTAAAAGTAAATCCCTCCGACAAATAAAAAGGACAACAAAACTCCCCATCTTTCAAAGTACTGTAACTGTAATAAAAAAGGGAGAAACTTAAAAATTTCTCCCTTTTTTGGTGCCGCTGACCGGACTCGGACCGGTACGGTATTTCTACCGAGGGATTTTAAGGCATTTAAATCCGCAAAAACCACAATATATTGTGTTATATAATGATATAATTCCCATATATAGTGTACATTATGACCGCACCCTTATGCACCCAAAAATAGCGTGCCGTCTTTTTTCTTAATATTCGCGAATCAAAAAAGCAAGATAATGCGGAAGAAATAAAATGTTTCCGACCTGTGTGATATTGCCATCTCGAATTTTAATGGCGCTGTCAACATGATAGTGCTCGTACTCTCCGAGCACGGTACTCAGAGATTTTGCTCTGCCGTTTTCCGCTTTTACCTCAATTAAAGTACATTTGCCATGATATCTTGTAACGAAATCTATTTCAAGCCCGCTGTCTTTATGAAAATAATACAACTTGCGGCTCATCTTTGAAAATGCATCCGCAACGATATTTTCATAAATTGCTCCTTTATAAATCAAGAGATTGCCGTTCAAAATATCCGCCTGCGTTCCGTCTTCAAGCATAGCAACGAATAAACCGCTGTCCTGCATATACACCTTGAAGATATCTTCGTATTTATTGCCTTCCAACGGCAATTCGGTGGTAGAAAGATTATAGCAACGGCTAATAATGCCTGCGTCCTCTAACCATTGCAACGCGCGTTTGAAATCATCGTTCTTTCCCCGTTCTTTAATTTTAGAAAACTGAAACTTTTTGTTTTCCTTTGAAAGCTGACTCGGAATAGAATTGAACACGGCAAGGATTGCGGCAAGCTCTTTTTCGTCAACATACAGAGAGTTGTCGTCTTTGAGATGTCTGCCAAAATCGTCCCGATAAGATTCGAGGATATTGCGCTGCAATCTCAAAACCCTGTTCAAATCACCCGTTTCAGTAAAAGCCTGCACGACTTCGGGCATTCCTCCGACACAGATATATTTGCGGAACAGTTCGCTAAGCCTTGCGTGCGTTGCGGGAAGAACCTCTTTGCGTTCGTTAAAACAAATCTGCAAATCTTCAACAACGCTTTCGGAAATGTCGTTTGCCCACAAAAATTCCTCAAAGTCCATGGGCTTCATATAAATTACTTCTTCATATCCTACGGGAACGGCATTATCGCTCTTTTGGCTGTAACCCTTTATCCCTAATAGCGAACCAGTGCAGATAACATCGTATCTGCCGTCCTCGTAAAAATATTTCAAGGACGAGCGGGCATTAGGACAATCCTGCACCTCATCGAAAATTAGTAGCGTTTTATGGGGAATAGCATTTGCATTCGGGATATTTGCGGTGATTTGGCTGATAATATCATTTACGATAAACGATCTGTCAAAAATAGAACGCAATTCCCGATTTTTCCGAAAATCAAGATAAATCACATTTGAGTAGTTTTCCTCGGCAAACTTTTTAACGATATACGTCTTTCCGACTTGCCTCAGTCCCTTTACCACGAGGGGCTTTTTGTTTTCCGTATTTTTCCAACTTAATAATTCATCGTAAATCTTTCTTTTTAACATAGAAGAATTCCTCACAACAACATTATAACCGACGATTATAAAAAAATCAAGGGAATTATATATTTAATCTGTAAATTTTTCAAGCGAATTATAAGTAAAAACCGTCAAAAACTCAAATTAATATCGTTCTTTAGTAATTTCCATAACGCTATTTCCTATTTAACACGATGTTATCAACACCTCCATATTTTTCCTTTCGGGAAACCTGTTGTAGCACAGTTCTCGAAAAAATAAACGGCGGAGAAAAATAATCGCTACCCGCCGTTAAATCCAAATTTTTTGGTATTATTCACAAAGTCGAACTTGAAAAAAGTTTGGCTTTTTCTTATTTGAGTTGCAATTATTTTTCCCGTCCCAACGAACAACAATCGCAATTCCGTTGATTTTTTCATTACGAAAAGAAGCATAAAACTTCCACCCCGAACAGTGCTACGGTTTTTTTAACCCGAAAGGGAAAATAAAAAAATTCGGAGGTAATAAAGATGCAGAAAGTGATTTACAGCGTAAGCAAAGTGAATCGGGACAAGAAGTTGAAAGGTGTAGGTTATCTGATCGAAGGTAATCTGTTAATCCCTGCAACTTCGAGCAAGGGCAATCCGTACATACGGATATTCGAGGACGTGACAAAACACTGCCACGCCATCGACAAGGACAAGACGGAGTTCAAGGGGTACGTTACGCTCGCTTATGAAAACGTCAACATCTTCAACAAAGAGAAAGACCGTTACGAAACATTGGACTACGTAGAAACGACGTACTACGTATGGTTCAAGTTCGCAAAATGAGGAGGAAAAGATAATGAGTATTTGCGATACCTGCGTATTAAATGGAAGGTGCGACGGCAGATGCGGCGATACCGATCCCCTCTTTTACGCTTTTGAAGAAGAAAACGATTATTATGAAAACAATTTATGACACGGAGGAAGATTGATGAGAAACAAATATTACATGAAAGAATATCGGCATTTTAACGGCGACTATAACGTCATCTTCAATCTAATCGAGGTCAATACCGACAATCATACCGTAACGGTTGCCATCAACAACCTTGGAAAGATCACGCAGCAAACAGTCGAATTGCGAACAGAGAACGACGCGCTGTATTTTGAATACAGTGTAATGAACGACAAAATTTATATAGACGACTTTGTAAGCGTTGAAGGAGCAGAATGAGCTATCAACGCAAAACAACCGATGCTTATATCCTGCTCACAAATTACGGCTACAGCTGGGATGAAGAATTAAAAGAAATCAGACAGCAGGCAAAGGAATACGCCGCAAATACCACTGCTCAAATCAAAATCTTAAAACGCAGAATGAAAAAGGAGAAATAACAATGAACGAAAACACCACATTACAGGAAAGAAAATCCGTAGCAATCAAATATCTGAAACAGTTGGATATTTACAAACCCTATATCGAAGGCTTTGAAACGGACGGAAACGTTTGCTTTTATGAAAACTTCGGCGGATTTTGGATATATCAAGAACCTGAAATCGAAGTAAAAATGAAGGAAATCGAGAAGAAATACAACTGTACCGTTTACGCGGTTACACATGAGTTTACCGACTTCGGAGAATGCTGGGACTTTTTGATCGTAAGCAACTATCCCGAAGAATGGAGAGATTTACCGTCCGCAAGAAAAAACGAGCATTACGCTTTTGCATACGTTTGGAATAAAACGGACGACTGGTGCAGCGAGTTCGGAACGATTGCCTTGCAGAGCTTCGGCGGCGGCATCAAACGTGTCGGTTAAGGAGGCTTGCTATGAAAAACGAAGTTTATCTGATTTTATTCGACTGGTCTACGAACGATTCGGACGGAATCGAAATGTTCCTCTACTCCCGTTTCGAGGACGCGCTTGAAAAGCTCAACGAAATTATAGAAAACGAATGCAATCCCGATGTGAGTTGGGTAGGTTCGGAAGTATTCGACGAGAACAGCGACGTCAACGAAGGCTATGAGTTGGACTGTAACACCGACGACAAAAACGCGAAAGAGCTTTATTGGCACGTCGTTGATAAAAACGATTATAACCGTCGCTCATTCATAAACTTGTTCAAAAAAGAAATTCAATAAAGGATCAAAATTATGAAAAACACGAAAGAAATGCACGCGCTTATCACCGCCGTTTACTGCATCAACAAGACGAACGGCAACGAGGATAAAGATATTACCAACCTTTGCAGATATATTTTTCTGCACTGCTTAAATGGTAATCCAAATATGCTTAGGAGGAAACACAATTCCAAAAATATATGGAGGATAAAAACTTATGAACGCATACCAACAGTTAAAAGACCGACAGCAAAAAGAATTTAACGCCTTCCCGCTCGGAGCGGCTTTCAGCAAAGAACTGTTTGAAAAAATGATGCAAGGCTGGGACTTGACGGTAAACGATACCGATAAGATATGTTCCATCGGTTACGGCTGCTTTATCCGCAAAAGCGACAAAGAGCGTTTTCTCGAAATGAACGCCCGTTTCAAAAAAGAAATGCAGGACGCGATAGCCGCAGATAAGACGGGCAACGGATTCATCCGCGATATGTTCCTCTATGAGCTCGCTAATCACGAATACTGCATTACATACGATTACGAGGAAACGTTCGACGCGCTCGGTCTCACTGAAGAACAGGTATATGCAGACAAACGGCTTTTACACGGCTTGGAAAAAGCTCGTAAAAAATACTTGAAAAACAGCAACGATTATTAAACGGAGGAAGAAATTTATGACGCCCTATAAAACACAAGCACATATTAACTCGCTCGGCGGGAAGACGGACGAGATCACCGTCCTTGAAAAAATCGAGGACGCCCGCCAGCCCTACTATATCGTTGAATATCGCGGTGTGAGATGTACCGCGATTTTTAATTGGTATAACTGCACCTACTATGCAGACGACGTTTACGGGAGGATTTCGGCATGAAGAAAGAAAACCGTCAATACTGTTTGAATATTGCGCAGGAGTTGGAAGCAATCGCAGACGGCGACATTTGCAAATGCCCCCACTGCCTTGAAAACTTCCGTTTGAGCGACGCGGAAGAAACCTTCGACGAGGACGACGAACCCGTTTATGCCTGCACATTCTGCGGCGGGAATACCCGCGAGGACGAATTAGAAAAAATCACCGTGTACGACTACTTTGCGAATTGCTATGATATGGAATTCGTGATAAGCGCAGACAAGGAATATAAAGGCATCCGTATCTGGGTAGCCGTAGGCGGTCCGTCCGTTTGGGTAGATACGACGGGAAAGACGGTAAAGCTCGCATGGTGGGGCGAACGGGCGGATTGTGATCTCTACTCGGACGCCTGCGCGCTTGTAGACAAATACGGCGAGGAAATGTACGCGGCATGAAACATTACGGTTACAAAGTCTGCTATAAAATATTAGACGGCAACGCGGTTAAAATGTATGCCGTAACAAATACATACGATCTTGCCGTTTGGCACGTCCGTTGGTATCAACGTGAGCCGCCCGATGACAGCGAAACGAAACTACCTATTCTCAACGCAAAATGGTTGATTATCCCCGTAAAAACTTATCACGAATACCGTCGGTTGTGGCGCGATTGCCCGTTCGATCCGTAGAAGGATTGAACGGGCTTTTTTACTTTTCAAACAAAAAAACAGGAGCATAAAAAATGAAAATCTCAATCGAAAAACTTTATTATCTCTGCAACAAATACCAATGGTACACGAACGGCGACCGCTTTCAATACGACCTGCTGTTCCAAGAATGTAAAAACGGCGCGTCCCTCGAACGGCTGGCATTGTTCGTCTACGTCTGTTCGCGCGGGTACTCCGAGCAGGATATTTTGAAAATCTTACAAAAGGAGGCAGACGTCTAATGACACTCAATCTAACCGCAACGGGCAAGCCGCAGGAACTGATCCTTGCATACTTACAGGAAAACGCGAGCGACGTTTTGGCGGATAAAATCAACAACGGCGTCCGCATCGCGAAAGACGGAAAGACGCTTTTCAACAAAAAGACGTTGGACGGATTTATGAAATATGCGTCGGACGAAACAAGAAAGTTAGCCGAAAAAGGTGCTAATTCGGCTTGCGTGGAGGATTCGGTCGTTTACGGCTGGGCGATTCATTACTTCGAGGAAGAAAGTATCGAAGGCAAGCTCTACAACGAGGACGGCACGGAATACGCGTCGCCGAAACCCGTTAAAAAGACGACCGCCCCTACCGTTCCCTACACTGCCCCGAAACCCAAATCCGAACCGCAGCTTTCCTTATTCGATATGTTGGGAACGCAGAACAAAGAAGAACCTGTGCCCGCCGTTGTACCCGTCCAACACGACGACGAAAATGACAATGACGACGAACCCACCGAGGAAGAAATTGCCGAGGTCATGGAACGGGAACAAGAAGATCAGCAAATCGCTCCCCCTCTGCCGCCTGTTCAACCGCGTCCTTCAGAATGGTACGAACGCTATCTATCCGTAAAAGCAAAAAACAAGGACAGCATTTTGTTTTACCGTCTCGGTGATTTTTATGAAATGTTCGGGAATGACGCACGCACCTGCGCAGACGTTCTCGATCTTACCTTAACGGGCAGAGATTGCGGACTGAAAGAGCGCGTTCCCATGGCGGGCCTCCCCTTTCATGCGGCGGACGCCTATATCGCAAAATTAGTCAACTGCGGCTATAAAGTTACCGTTGCGGAACAAATCAACGGCGAGCTTCGGGAAAGAACGATCGACCCGCCCGCCGAAGAATTGAACGTAGACGAGGAGACCGGCGAAATCCTTCCCATAGAGGAAATGCGCAAATTCGACGGCGATATCGAAGAAGCAGAAATACTTGCTACGCGAACGTTACCGCCCGACGACGAAGACGACGATTTTCCGCCCCTCGACGCTAAAGCATACGATCCCGAAGCGCTCTCTATTTTGGACGAGCTGTTCGGCAATTTAATGATTTTGAGGTGAAACGATGATAGACGAAAAATATATAAAGCCGATTCCGAACTACATAGCAAAAATGATCAGAAATAAGGACAAATACAGTTACGAAGGGCAGATCGCATTTTACGCTTATCTAACAAAAATGAAAGGCGAACTCGTAAAGATAACCGTTGCCTGCAAGCACTATAAAAAGCAATGGTTTTGTAAACAAGTTGCCGTTCACGGCGTTTATTCGGATAAATGTTTGGTACGGGATATGGAGTGTTTTATGATGGGCTATGCCGTAGGCTGGTACGATTTAGCATTGTCCAATAGCCGCAAAAGATACGAGGACGGCAAATGGTATCAAGCCAATGATAAATATTACGATCCCGCGGCGGAAGTTGTCAATAGAAAATACGCTTTGAAATTCAAAGAATTCCGTTATAGCGCGTTAGACAAATATAATTATCCCGACGTTTTGAAATATCTGCGCATTTACTTACAATATCCGCAAGCAGAATACTTTATTAAAATGGGCTTGCAACACCTTGCCGAAAACAAAATGCTGTTACGAAAAGTCGGAAAGGATAAACCGTTCCGCAAGTGGCTTATACAAAACGTCAAATTGTTGCGTAACGAATACGGAAAATACCCTTACTTGTCGGCACAGTCAATCATGTTTGCGTATAAGCAAAATTTACCGCTTCTTGAAGGACAAGCCGTTAACAGAGCCTGTAAAGAAACGGTAAACGATTATTCCTATGCGAATACGATTAGCAAAATTATACCAAAAAGCGAAATCGTTGATCTCGTCAAATACATAGAGAAACAGAACACAACCCTTCCGTCTTATGCGGACTATGTAAAAGCGTGCGAATATTTACAGTTGGATATGACGCTGCCGAAGAACCGTTATCCCCACGATTTCAAACGCTGGCACGATACGCGGATAGACCAATACCATACCGCAAAGACATTGAAGGACGCCGAAGTGCGGAAAGAATTATATGCGAAATTTGCCTTGATTGCCGAAAAATACCAGCCGTTGCAAAAAGACGGCAAGGACGCTTTCGTCGTCCTGATAGCACGTTCGCCGCAAGATTTGATCCGCGAAGGCGAAGCTCTTGACCACTGCGTAGGACGCATGAATTACGATCAAAAATTTGCCCGCGAGGAAAGCCTTATCTTCTTTGTACGGAATGCAAAAGAACCCGATACGCCGTTCGTAACAGTGGAGTATTCGCTCGAAAGGAAAAAGATATTACAGTGTTACGGCAAACACGACCACAGACCGACCGACGACGTTTTAGAGTTCGTAAACAAAAAATGGCTGCCGTTCGCTAACAGACAGTTAAAGAAATTACAAGCGGCAGCTTAACAATTAGGAGGAAAACATTATGGATAACTATTTCAGGATCACGGGATATTTCCCCAAAAACAACGTCTGCTTTATATTGGACAGCAACGGTAAATTTCAGGCTTTGTGGGAGTTCAGCTCTTTCCTCGTAAGCAAGGGCGTCGAAATCGTAGCCGTAGGGCGGGACGAAAGAATGTCTTACGGCAACTTCCCCCGCGCCGAATACGACACCGAGCATCTTTTCCTGCGCGCCTGCGCACAAGGCAGACCCGAAATGTCGGGGAAAATCATTACAGTGCACGGAAAATGCTACACGGCACGAAAAAAGTGAGGTCAACATGAAACGAATTAACCCGAACCAACTCTCTATCTTCGATATCGTCTTTGAAAAACCAAACGAGCCAATCGTTTCGCCACCTGTTATCGAACCTATTCACAACCGAAAAGATCAAGTCAATGACAGAACTATGTGCTCCTATCCCGTTCCAACCGTAGATGAAATAATAAATCTCATAGACCGTTCGTCTTACACGGTAGGAAAAAGTAAGCTTATTTCCGACGTGTTTGCCTGCGGAGCATTAGCCATCTCTAACGCTGTCGATCTTACCCAATTCGAAGAACGGGAAGAACAATACAAACAAATCATGCACGGCTACAAACCCAAAGAGCGCGAATTAATTGCAGAGGTTTTCAGCAAGATATTCGCACTTTTAACTTCCGTCACATACGACAACGGCAAGTTCGACGATTATCTCGGGGATTTGTTTATGCGGTGTAATCAAGGTAACAAAAACGTAGGGCAATTCTTTACGCCTTATTATATTTCGCATTTCATGGCAAAATCCAACATAACCGCCGACGATTTACTATCAAAAGACGTTATTACGATCAGCGATCCGTGTTCGGGCGGTGGCGGGCTGCTCATGGCGGCGTTGGACATTCTCAAAAACGATTATAATGTCAACTATGCCGCGCACTGCTTAATGCAAGCAGGCGATATAGATGTTCGCTGCGTTCACATGACTTATCTGCAACTCGCCCTTGCCGGTGTTCCAGCTATCGTCTGCCACCAAAACACTTTAACGAACGAGCGTTGGAGCGTTTGGAAAACCCCCGCCTTTATTTTCCAATACCACCGCTTTTACAAATACGATATTCGCATCCCAAAGGAGAAAACTGCATGAAAATTGGAACTGTCATACATAACGAAACAATGACACTAAAAAATCTAGAAAATTATATTATAAAAATGCTCGCCTATAATCAATAAAAGCAAAAGGAGCACCGTACAACCGTATGGTGCTCCTTTTATTATTCAATTGTATTTTTAGTTGATCCCGAGTTGTTCTGCATATCTTTCGACCAGCTGCGCAAGTCGCTCTTCCGTTACGAGCCCTTTACCGATTGCAACCTTAAAGTATTGTGCATTAAATGCATCGAATACTTCCTGCGACACAGGCAGCTTTTGTGCAAACTCCTCATACGTAAACAGTCCATACTTTGCTATATCTCTTTCCATTGCCGCTACGTCATATTGCATCGTTTCCGCGTCCACCTCGAAGATATTAAACAGTCCGTTGATTCCTCCCGGCATGGAGAGCATCCCGTTAACATAGTAACAAAGATGACTGTAAGTAACAGGACTCCAAGCCGTCGTATATTCCTCACACACATCTACTTTTACAAGCTGTACGGTTGTCCATGTCAACTGACCGTTCGTGCCTACCGTTTGCTTATTAAACCAATGCCCGATATACTGAGAAGCATTTTCGTCAAGATACACGTATTGATTAAGCGTCGCATCCCAGAACCCATGTTCAGTTATAACCTTTACGCTTGTCCCGTCTGAGAAGTATACATTAATCACCTCGTATTGTTGTGTAGGATCACTGTCAATAAACAAGATTGGAGCGATATCAAACGTTCCTGTATGTAAATTCCACACGAGCAGCATTTCGTCTCCCGTCAAACTCTCCACGGGAACTTGCCGACCGTCCGCAAGAGTAATGAGTGTTCCAGAGGCAACGCAACCACCCGAGCCTCCGCCGTTAGGATCATATACATCTGCATATTTTTCGTCCTTAACTTTTAATAATTGAACAGAGTCTACATTCGTACGCACAGTTTCAGATACAATAACTTGCCCATATGCATTATTATTAACATCACTTACAGTTACATTTACTTGCCCTGCCAACCTTGCTATCATCGGTTGGATGTTTCTATCATAATACAAGCTGGCTGCCCATGTAATAGTTGCCCAATTTGTACAGCTTTCCAAATAACTATTCTCCCAAGCACTTCCAACTATTCCCCCAATACATACCGTTGAATTGTTAGAAAAATTATAATAAATATTTCCGCTATTAGTGCAATTCTTAATGGTCGTGTTTTGATAACTTGCGGCAGCAATTCCACCCATAGGTGACCCGCCCCCCAATGAAGCATAATTGTAACAATTCTCTATAACACCATAATTATTACCGCAAACGCCACCCAAATCTACGGTAAACACATTATGCGCATATAAATCCACCGAACAGGTTCCGGATGAATACATATAGGGATTTTGTACCGTTTTTTCGATATAAACACCATTCAAGGTTCCATAATTAATTCCTACGGCACCACCGACACCTGTAAATATCACTTCGACATTTGAAGGCTTATCTAATACATTAATAGTAGGTTTAAACCGAACTGATAGTACTTGCCCTTTATTACTATTTATAAAACCATAATTTTTCCCATAGGGAACTGATAAGTTTTGATAAGTTATGGTATGATTATTTCCGATCAAAGTGCCATTAAATTCAGGAATACCGCCCCATGCCCCTCCGACTTCACAATCGTTCATTAGCTCAAACGTACGTGAAGTTGTATTAAAACTCATAAGCTCAATTAATTGGTTGTTCGTCCAAATTTCATATCTGAAAGTATTGGAATTGTAGCAATTATTCAAAGGCAATTCATTCCAAACCGCCGTAAAACTAACTGAATTCGAGGAAAAAGTATAATTCGCCCCAAAATCATATGTTTTGCCATTTGAATTATTTCTCCAATATCCACTATGTCCACCTAAAAATGAAGTGGGTAGTTTTATAATGTCCCCTTCTAATCCCGTAACGCTTCTCACCGTGCTTCCTCCAACAGGATTAAAAGTAGCAGTTAAACACCACTTTGCATAAAGCGTTCTATTTTCATAACTTTTCAACTTTGTGGTTGGCAAATATTGCTCACCGCTACCATTCTTTTCTGTAAACCATCCATCAAAAACCGCCGACGGTTTTGTTGGAATAGGCAATGTCCCTATAGGTTCGTCTCTTTGAACATCAATATAGTTCTTGTTCTGGGGCAATACTCCACCACAAGGATCAAATGAGATTCTATACTTGGAATAAAGAATTTTTGCAAAACTATTGCTCTTGAAAGTTGATTTCCAACCCGATTGGGTGTCTTCATTCCATTGAGGATATTGCTCATATACAAAATCTATATCTACAACCTGTTCATTTGTCCACCCCTTAACCACTTCCTTCTCCACAGTTTTTACATTGCTGGGTATTTTAAGAGTCGATAATTGTTTAGTATTATAAAAAGCGGTTTCCCCAATATATGTAAAAGTAGATAGCGTCGGTAAAGACACTGTACCTTTAGTATTTTGTTCTGTCGCTTTAGTTTCCTGTTCTTCCACGATTTTTTCAGGATCCTGCCTTTCAGTAGGAGTAATAAAATAAATATTTTCTAATTGTTGACATTCATAAAACATCGCTTTGCAAATACCGGGCAAATTATTCGGCAAAATAATTGTTTTAACTTTAGCCTCAGTAAAAATATTTTCAGCAAGTTGATTATTAGTTGTCGCGTCTATATAATTTACTTGTCGATTAATAGTAATATTATTTCCTTCGCATCCCCAAAATGCTCCCGTTTCTATACTTATGGGTTGATCCGAATACTCTATAATTAATTGTGTAAATGTAGTGTACGAATAAGAATAAGTTTCTATTAATAAATTGGGCAATCCGTTAGGATGAGTGGCTGGTATAACTATAACAGAATTTTTATAAAAATCCTCCACATACGGCTGTCCGCCTGCGAGAGCATAACCTACTATATTAGTACTCGTATTATTCAAGTATCCACGAGTTGTCGCATATATAGGATTATAAACCGGAGGATCTTCATGTTTACTTCCGTATTCAACATTTAAATTTCCATTGTAAGAATTCCATGTACTTGACCAAGAAGAGGTTTCATTTTCCTCAGCTCTTACTCTTACAAAAGTATTGCAATTCCGAAAAACCGTTACACCCATAGAGGTAATTGATTTGGGAATCGTAATTTCCGAAAGTGCTGTACAACGCATAAATGAATTATTGCCAATCACTTTTACGTTTGCTAAATACATTTCTTCTAATGCGGTACAATTGGCAAATGCTGTATTCCCTATTTTTTCAACTGTAGGCGATAAAGTAACTCTTTTTAATTTTGTAGAAGACATGAACCCATTTAATGCAATCTCGGTAACTCGGTATATCTTCCCATCTATTTCCGTTTCGCGGGGTATAATCGCCCTAGTCGCCGATTCCTTATTCGCGATGCAAACATCGCAATCCGTATCGTTTATGGGTGTAAATGTATAAGTGGCCAGCACGTCATCAGGAGAAAGAGCATAAACAACATGCGGTTCAAATTTAACACAAAAGAATAGTGCTAAAAATACAAGTACAACTAAACCAAATCCGCAAAAACCAACAAAAATTTTCTTTTTTAAAATTTTCATATCGAAAATTCCTCCTTCGCTTTAAATATTATTTTCGTTAATCAACCATCCACAAAAATGTGGGCGGGGATTTTTCCTGATTATAAAAAATTGCCATCCCATCCCTATTGAGTTTGTCAGCCAAAAAAAACATTTCTTTTTCATAAATATAAGCAGTTATATCTAGCAATACATCTTTATCGTTTCTATTTTCCCCAACAATATTTGCAATAAAAGTTTTATCCCTATGCAAAACATGGCAGTTTATAAAAATTGATTCGTCAATGATAATTCCTACAAAGGCACCTATAATTGGTAGTCCTGTTGATTGCGCATAAACAGTTCCCTTTATATCCCCATAATAATAACAGTTTTTTATCTGTGAATCCTCAATAGCGATTGCAAATCCTGCCGCCATAGTTCTTCCGGAGTTTTCATCCACATTAACGTTATATACATTGCTCTTAGAAAAACTATCTTGTATGACAGATTCACTAATTATAAATCCAAATCCTGAACCATGTATAACTGCCACCACTTTACCTAAAACACAACATTGTTCTAAACTGCACTTGTTTACGCGATGCACAAAGCCAAAAGCTCTCTTCGCTTCAATATCACCAGAATAACAACAACGCAAAAATTTTGTTTTAAAGTAATTAAGTCCAAAACCTGCAACCAGCCCATTTCCGTTAGCGCTAATTTTTCCCGCTGCACGACAATCAAAAATACTCCCTCCCAAAGATTGACTTAAAAAGCCAGCTCCATTACCGCTTACAATCATCTCGCTCTCTGCTCTGCAATTTTGTATGACTCCTTCTCCATAAATAGTTGCATCATGTATAAAACCTGAGGCAGCATAAGATTCAATTTTTCCTTTTGTGATACAATCTTTCACTACTGTTCTAGCTGTTTGGGTCACTTCAAATAAACACATAAACCCGCCTGCTTGCGCCAATTGATTAGGCGACATTATATTAATATTAGTTTTATTATTGTTTATTATAGTTGATCCGTGATCGCAATTATTCGCATACTGTCCTATCAGTCCTCCAATATAAATTAAGCGTTTTGAACTTAAAACATCTATTTCACCCGTAACACTACAATTGTTAATTATTGAACCTTGTCCAGCTCCACTTAAACCGCCCACACAAAATGCTTTTATATTAACATCCGATTGCAAATTAGAGCTTTGCAAATCGTTTAATTCGATATCAACTTCTGCATGGCAATTCAATATATTCCCACCCAAAAATCCAACTAATCCGCCAATATAAACTTTATTATGAAATATATCTTTGCCATCAAGTTTTCCATCGACACAAATATTTTCTAACTCTCCATACGAAATACCCGCTATAGCCCCTGCCGCAAATGTATTAAAACTCGCTTCACTGTTTCGGAATTTAATATGGAATTCTTCCAAATGTAAATTACGTATAACACCTCCCGCTCCAACAACTCCAAATAACGATGGACACTGAGAACTTGAATTTACCATCATATTTTGAATAGTATATCCATATCCATCAAAACAACCCAAAAAACCTGTTTCATCGGAAAAAAGTGGCTCATGATTGTATCCGCTTAAATCCAAATTGCACATTAGCCGAAAATATGCAGCAGGAAAATATGCTACGTTTTTGAATTCCACATAGGAAGTTATCTGAAACGGATCCTCTTTCGTTCCACTCCCCACCGTGTAGCATCTTTCAAAATAAGCAGATATTTTGAGCCCCGAATCACTGCAAAAATCTTCTCTAGATGCTTGCGTCTCCCCGTCGGACCAACTCACAAAACGACAGCCAATATCCGGAACGGCCGTCACTTTCGCACCATATTCCCTATAAGCAACCTGCTGATGTAGCTCGCCTTCAATTTTGCCATACTCACCCGCTGCATATTCAATGGTAAATTTTACTTTTTCAAAAATTGCAGTTACAGAAATATTCGCCGTTACTTTCCTGTCCGTGCGCATATCTTCAGTCACACCGTCCGACCATTTCACGAATATATGTCCGTCGTTGGGTATGGCTTTCACCATCTCGGAATTTTCTCCTGCCAAAACGGTTTGATGCGTAATTCCTTCGATTTTACCCCCAATTCCTGCCGAATATTGCACGTTGAATTTCTCCCCCTCGGGCGGGGCTGTTTCAGTGCATGCACAAAGACACAACGCAAGCATACAAAGTAAAAGTAATATTCCTAAAACTTTTAATAAACTTTGGTATAAAGAGCGATGGTAAACCTCCCGAAAAATCATTTGCCTTCCTCGCATTAAACAATAATCTCCTTATAAAATAAATGATGATCCTCTCCAACAACCGTAATATAATAAACCAAGTCCCCGCGGTGAAATAGAGATCTCAGTTTTGCTTCAAACTGTTTTTGATCATAGGGAGTATTAATAGCATACGTCGACTCTGTTAACTTTTCGCCGTTATGTTTTTCGACGAATTCATAAAAATCAGTATAGTCGTGCCCTTTCTAAATATCGTATGTAACAATCCGCATCATTTTTTTGTCCTCCGTAAAAAATTTTTAATGTACTTTTTGTACTATTCATATATAAGACGACGAAACAATGCCAATTTTACGCAAGTTTTATAAAATTTACAAAAAAAGATTGGAAAAATTTTTCCCAATCTTTTTTTCGACTTCCTACTGAATTTATTAAAAAAGCGTTTCCAGCACTGCAAAGAAATTTTATTTGCGGATAATATTTCAAATCGGCATCCGCAATTTTGTTAAGCTGCAATCACACATAGCTCATATTTATTTTCTTCTCGGTTACCATATTTATCAGCTTAACATCCTTTTATTATAAAAACAATACCTTAATGCAATATTTTCGTAATTTTTTAATTTTTATCTTTTAATTTTTGCAGGGCTCTATAATATATCGAGGACACTGAACTGACGGGCTTTTTTAAAACCTTCGATATTTCTTTAAAAGACATATCTTCTACAAATTTAAAAATCAATATTCTCTGTTCAACCTCGCTCAAATCTTTTATTTCAAAATAAAACTGGTCGATCCCCACAAGATTTTCAAACGCATCTTGCTCAGAGGGAAAAATCTCGTACAACTGCGACTCTTTTTTAATTTTATCCTTTGCCGAATTGACAGAAAGCGTATAAAGCCATCCTTTCGGATTTTTAATTTGTTTCTTAGGCGAATATAGCCATAACTTTAATAAAATATCGTCAACCACTTCTTCCGCCAAAAACGATGACTTCGTAACAGTGAGAGCGGCAACATAAATCAATTTTTTGTAATCGCCATAAAATTCTTCAAGGGAATCTTTATCCCCCGAAGCTATTTTCTTCAATAACGTATTAAAATAATGCGTTTCATCGTTTAAATGTGTTTCTTTTTGCATTAAGTAATTACTTCTCTTTGTTAATTATATCACATTCAATAGTTCACTGTCAATAATTATTTTTTATTTTAACCGACATGAGATTTCTAATTTTATCTGCTCTTTGATTGTGGCGCGTGCGCTTGGCTTGATACAAGTCGGCTCGCTTCGCTCGCCGACGACAAGCGCACGCGCCACCCGACAAAACGAACGCACGAAATAAGCAAAACGGATCGGGCGTTCGCCGCTAATCCGCTTGGCGAATCGCCCGCGTTTTTCCGTTTTTGAGCTTTATTTCGTATTCGTTCTAATTCCCCTTTTTCATCTTCTCTATCACGTCGGGGCTAACCTGCCCCATCAGTGTTCCTTCGTCCCAGCAAGTAAAGTCATCATAAAGCAATAGCTTTCTATCTTCTTGTCCGATCGTACTTGCTACATCTTTATCCATAATGTCAGACATGAAATATTGCGGTAAACCTTTACTGTAAATAATCTTTTCGCCTGTTTTTTCGATATACTTCATTAAGTACGCCAATGCTTCCCCGAGCTTTCCGTTCCCGACTATTTCCTCGAAATCGGAACGCCCGAAGTGTTCGTTAAAATATGTGTTCTGATAAGTCGTCTGCATTTTATGCGTAATCGTACTATAATCTCTATGCTCTTCAATTCCCCCTAACATTTTCCCTTGCGGAATATGAAATAGCCCATGAAAGTGCAATCGATGCTTTTCGGGGGATCGCTCCCACACGCCCATATACTTCCAGCCCTTTCGGCAGCTCATATTGTTAAAACAGATTTTTAGCTTCTTCTTAAAGCTTTCTTCCGTATGCTTTTTACCGTCGTAGGTAAATGTACAAAAATAATTGAAGTCCGCAAGATTTGCTTTCCTTGTCATGCGAACGCGTCTGCAAATGAGATTGCGTTTCTTTCTTTCAAGATTGCTATCAACATAAGTTTCCGTTGCTTTTTCTGTTTTGAAATATGGTCGCATAGTGGCAATCAACTTCTCCCGCCGTTCCCGCTTTTTCAGAAAGAGATATTCCCGATAAAGCTCGTTGAACAGTTCCTTCTTCGTCATACGCCGCTCGTTTGATTGCAAGATATTCGCGGGCTGTTCCGGTTCTTCTTTCGGCATCTTACCCGTAACCGCAATTTTTTCAAGCGGAAGCAGCGCATCGTCAACAGGCGGTGCGCTTTCTTCAACAGTTTCTTCGGACGGCTCGGAAGGCGGCTTGTTATCTTTCTGCGGCTTTACCGTGATGATTTCCTCTTTCTTCTTCGGGCGCGGCTTATACGGCTTTTCCGTGTGCGGTATCGCTATAAAATGACTGCCGTCCGAATACACCTTACATTCGGGGTAAAAATCGCCCACCTTCAAAGGTTCAGGTGTTTTATATTTTAACTCCTTCACGGCGTATCTCCCCCGATATGATACAGTCCGTTGATAAAGTAGCTGTTCTGCGCCAACAGCTCGTCCACGCTCGCCTTCTCTGTAACGTACTCGCGGTAATCGTTCAGCCCTACGCGCGTTTGCCTTGCCATATCGTTGAAGTAGTCCGAGAAACAGTCCGTAGAGAAACGGCGGGCATATATCTTGCGGTTCATGATATAATACTTCTTGCTCTCCACCTTGCCGTCCATGGTGCCGCGCTCTTTCTCGATCTTTAACGTGTTGTAGCCGTATGAATTGTAAACTTTGTTATTTCGCTTCCAGATCCACGCCGTAATACTTTTGAGAATATGTACGAGCAAAGTATTGTCGCCCCTGCGGAAACGAAAGTCGTAATAGAGGTTAATAAAGCGGTTAAAGCTCCATTCGGCAATCATATCCTCTATCGTGTACAACGGGTAAGCGAGCTTCTGCTTTGACGAGCTTGCAATGTTGACGATATCGCATAAATCCCTTGCGTCCGCGCCCCAGCTTTCGGGACGCTGTTCGTCCGTGAATACCTTGATAAACGGGAAGTTATCTACCGTCGCGGAATGGCGGCACATTTTCAGCCATGCGTTAAACAGGTCGTTCTTCTGATTGGCTTCCTCGTCCTTCTTTTTCTTTTCCTGCAATTCGAGGTTATTCCCCCGCTCTTTGCCAATCTCCGTAATCGCCACCACGCCGAACTCGAAGCTCCCCGCATTCGTATTGTTCTCGATCACCTTCTTACCGAGCCGCAGAACGTCGAAGTCCAAGATATGCGCGTGTCTGCTGTTTTGCCTATGCCCCTGCGGGAAGAAGTCCGAAAGCCACATGGGAAAGTTGCCTTCGTCCATCATGACGTTATCCGAGCGGATAGAGTAATTCGCCACGATAAGACTGCTTTGTATCACATAGATAAAATAGGCTTGCGCATACGTTTCCAGCACGTCGAACAGCGTGGAAACCGAAAGACTGTCGTCATAGGAAAAGCCGTACCTCTGCGCGTCGTAGCCGTATAGTTGCCACCTTGCGTTGTGATGCCGCATGAACCTCGTCCGCTTTAACCCCACCCATGCCTTGATCGTGGCGAGGTTGTACACCGTACCGTATTCCATGCACCTTTGCAATTCCTTCTCGAAGCATATCCACGGAAAGAACGGAAACTTCATATCGTTTCGTTGCAATATCTCCAACGCTTTTTGGCGAAACATGACCTCTTGCGAGAGAGCCATGTCCGTGATCGCCGTCGTCTTTTTCTTCCCCATGCTTCCGCAGGCAATGGACACGATGGGCAGCTCGTTGATAAACCCGCAGTTGCGCGCCTCGTAATGGCGTAACCGTGAAAGAGCGCTCCTCCTTCTCCAACGCTGAAAGAGATGCCATGCGACGAACAGCAAACTCCAATACGGGAAGTATCGGAAGGGTATTTGCACGTCGATAAACAGTCTGCATATCTGCGGATATACCGTCGTTAAATCGAAGGACACGGCGAAGTAAAAATAATACGCCAAAAAGCCCGCGAGAATAGACGCGAGGTTAAAGTGGAACACCCATACGGCAACCCAGCATTTCCATATCCAGCCGTGTTCGCGCAGAAAGCAAGCATATCCCCGTATAAACCGTTTGAGCGGTTGATAGGTGCATCTCGATAGAAACTTGAAAACGATGAGCGGAACGGTGTCCTTGTTATGCCTTATATTGCTTCTGCCGTACAGCCACCGAATAACGAACCACAGTCCTATTAAGCACGGCAACAACAACACGAGAACTTTGGAGAGTGTTTCAAGCGTTCCCGTAAGCGATTGCCACCAGCCGATGAAGTTTTCCCCGCTTACAAAGAGCGAGAAAAACGACTGCGTATTTTCTTTGAATCCGTCTAAATTATCGGGCAGCTTTATCATGTTCCCGACGACCTGCGACGGTGCGTTCACACTCGGCACGATATTATGCTCTATCCCGCATATCTCACAGAAGTAAAACGCGATAGATTGTACAAACTCTATGAGAGCTTCCACAAACCGCAGAGAGGACGACGAGAACACGAACACGCCGAGCAATACGAAGATGACCGATATGAGAACGCTCACCGTGATATTGACAGCTCTACGCATTTACCCGTCCTCCCGTGTAAATCAAATAACTCACCAACAATAGGGCAACGATAACTACCATCACCGCGATTATCCTTTTTAGAATTTTCATAAAAACCTCTTGATATTATTTTTGTTTTTGTGTATAATGAAAGAAAGGAGATTAGGTATGAGCAGAGAAATTGCCAACAGAATCGAATATACCGTGACCTGCATCAGCGAGTTTTCCTATCGGCACTCTCTGTCCTATCAGCACGCCTATCTTTATTTGAAAAAGCACGGCGGCATTGCCTTTCTGAAAGACTGTTACGAAGCCGAGCATCTGCTCTCCATTGAGGACGCAATCGACGATTTAACCCTTCTTTGCAAACGGAACGGAGGAAACGTCGCATGATTCTCTACCACGGCACTTACCTTGACTTCGACCAAATAGACCTTGCAAAATGCGCTCCGTATAAAGACTTCGGAACGGGCTTTTATACGACCGAGATATTCGAGCAAGCCAAAGCAATGGCGATCCAAAAAAGCAAGCTATTCGGCGGCGCGCCCTGCGTTTTGTCCTACGAAACCGACGACGGCTTCCTTTCCGACGTTACGTTCCCCGTAAAAGTATTTCCCGAAACGAGCGAGGAATGGGCGAAATTCATTATCAACAACCGCAACTATGAGTTTACCGATTTTGCCTCTCCCCTCTGCAACCGCGACAATAAGTACGAAATCGTAATGGGACCCGTGGCGAACGATACCTTGACGACGCTCATCCGCCGTTATCAACGCGGTTATATCGACAGCGCGATCCTTCTCAAAGAAATGAAGTACGTCGCTCCGACCAATCAATACTCCTTTCATACCGAACGAGCCGTTCGGCTGTTGAAAAAGGCAGGCATCCGATGGATAACGTAAAATTTTTGACCGAGCTTAATACGCAAGAGGTCGTCGGATATATCGTTGCAGACGAGGGCATCGAATACGACGAAGCGATCGACCGCTTTTATACCTCCTCTACGTTCCAAAAGCTGTCGGATGCCGACACGGGACTATACCGCGAAAGCTCCGCCTATCTTTACGAGCTTTATAAAACCGAACGCACAACGGGTAAAATTACCCCTACCGATATTTGAAATTTTGCGGCTACGGCATAACACCGTAGCCGCTTTCCTTTACTATCCTACCAATCCGTTCCGTCAAATTCTTCCCAATCGATACTGTCCCAATCTATTTCGTCCAATAATGCTTCTTCCCTTTCTCTATCAAACCGTTCATCGTCTTGCCGCTGTTTTTTAGACGCTTTCCGCTCTTTCCGTTCTCTTTTCTTTACCTGTTTCCGTTCTTGCCTTTTCTCTCGCTTTTCCCGTCGTCGTTCTTTGCCGGAGCTACACAGTTTCCCCAACGCCTTGAACGGCGTGGCGATCACTTTGCCTATCCCGTAAATGAGCCACGGCGAGAACTTTACAAGCAGCACGATAATGACGATCAGAGCAATCACGCCGAGCAAGAGCTGCCACCAAGCAAGCGGCTTTTTATCCGTCTGCGTGCTTGCAGGCGGAGCAGCGTCTGCCGCGATATCCATAGGAGACATGGTTACGGGAATGATCGTTTCCACATTGTCCTTCGTAAACGTGAGGTCGATAATATCAAAATCGAGCTGAATCCACATTTGCGCAAAATAGGCGTTCGTGTCGATCGTCTTATACGTCCCGTAGTTGCCTTGAAAGATATAGTAGGTCGAGGTGCGCTCGTATTCCGTCGCTTCGTTGGCGGCATACTCTGATAAGTGATACCGAAAAAGGTAAGTCGTTTCTTTCCTGCTCGCCGCCGCTTTCACATAAGCGTGGAAAGCGTTATAGTCGCTCTCGTCCACATAGAACTTTTCGCAGAATACGCCCTTGTCCGAATAAAAACTGAAATCGTCTACCGTTACTTTCTGAATAGCGTTTACGGTGGAATATTTTTCGCTTTCAACCTGCGTAATGTCCTGTCCGAGCCATACGCGCCACGGGTTCGACGAAAGAGTTAAATCGGCAAGCTCGTACTCCTCGTCGCCCGTAATCGTCTTGTCCGTAAACTTCTCGTCTACCTTTTCAAACAGCGCCGACGAATATCGGTTGTTTACAAGCGTTCCGCCGAACTTGCTTGTGTACGTTTCCAGCCAGCCCTTGACTCCGTTCTTCTTATCCCCGATAATCATTTCCGCAGACAGCGTGTAATCGTCCGCCGAATCAGTCCCCTCGCCCGCATAGAACAAATAGTTCAGGTAATTGATGTAGCGGTCGTAATCGGGCGTCGCCGTAAAATCATGGTAAGCGTTATAGACGTAATACCCCGCCATCGGCGCCATCTCGTTGTCGTCGCGGAAGCCTTCCACCGCCTTCGTTGCAATGATCGCATAAGGAAATTCGGTGTTCTCGTATTCCTTGATCGTGCTCCCGTCCACATATTTTCCGATATACGGCAACAGCGTATCGTAAACCGTCTTATTGCCCGTTACCAGCATAGGCGCGGTGTAGACGTTGAGCCACGTTGCGTGTACCGCCGTCATTTCGCCGTACTCTTCAATGATCTTGTTCGGGACGGAGAAGTACACCGAATGCAGCGTGTCCCTCGTGTAACCGTCCTCATGCGTTCCTTTCGGTCGGTAGTAGGTGGATTGCACGTCGAGTGACAAATACGTTTCTATTCCGTCAACGGTGCAGGACAGCGTGTCGTTCTCCGCAAGCGGCGAGCCGTATCCGAGCGCATAACCGCTGTATGTATAGACCTGCTCGCACCCGTACTCCTCGACGACGTTCCCAGCCGATAGCTCGATCCCGCTGATACGGTATTCCCGCTTGTTTTCCTCCACGCTTTGCCAGATTGTTTCCCGCTCGGCATTCGTGAGCTGTACCTTGAACTTATAAAACCGTCCTTCGTATCCCGCGTTTTGCGAATACCTTACGAACGCCAACGGGTATTTCTTGTACCCACCGTTTCTACCCGTAGAAAGTTGTATTTTGTTCCGCTCGGTGTTCGTATCGAACGCGGCGTCCTGCGGATTGTACACATAGACGTAGAACGCATAGTCGTCTTGCTTTTCCTCGTAATAGGAATAGCAAAACTCCACGAACGAAACGATTTGAGGGCTGCCTTTCCCGTTATGGGGATAATCCTGTAAATCGAACGGCTTTCCGCCGATCGTTGCTTCCTGCAAGTCCTCCAACACGTCCGTCTGCTCGTACTTCTCCTGCGGCGACAATTCTGTATCCGCACGGGCTACCTCGTACATGGTAGGCGGTAAAAGAAACGAGAACAGGAACAGCACGGACAAAAACGCCGCGCCGATATGTTTCCAAATCGTTTTCATTTACGCCTCCTAAACGTGATAGATTTTCAAGTGCGCGTTACACGCGGGCATCTCGAACGAACAATGTCCGTAGGATTTCGTCGTGGCGTAATACAGAAACTCACCGCTCGCCTTGTCGTACACCTCCGCCCATACCCCGTAGTCTTCATACCGCCTTTCGGGGATCGCCGTAAACTCGACCGTCTCTCCCGTGCGCGCTTTCGTGGGGAGCTCTACCGCTATCGGCGTATCGTCAAAGGAATAGGCGATTTCATAAGTAATCGTATAATCTTTCGCCTGTTCTTCCTCGTTCGGCGGCTCGACGGGACGATCGCCATCTCCCTCGTCTCCGTTCTCCGGTTTCTGCTCTATCGCCAATTCGATGCGGTACGTGATCTTTTCGTTGTACGACGACACGATTAACGTATATAAATACTCCGAGTCGATCTCCGAAAGCGAAGGGGTCGAAACCATTTTTTCCGCATATACGTCTTGCAAAATCGTCTTTAAGCCTGTACCCTCTTTCACAAATAACGTAAACGAGTCCGCCTTCTTCTGTAACCCGAAGTATTGCGACAAATCTTCCGATACTCCGCTCCATTGATAGATCTTCCCGTCTGCCGTAAACCGAAAGTCCGCTTTTTCGTTCGGAACGATTTTTACCGTATAATCCCGCGGACTTTCCTTGTTTCCCACGTCCAGCGGATAATTGACTTCAAAGTAATACCATTGTCCGTCATTCAGCTTTAATCGTTTCTTCGTATCGGTGGACAAAATTTTTTCGCCGCCGTACTGTACATAGAACGTCTTAAAGCTCTCGTTTCCGCCGTTCGTGTATTTCAATACGATCCCTATCGTTACCGCAATGAATACGACAACGAGCAAAAAGGAAATCGCCGTTGCGATGGCTTTGCCTTTTCCGTTTTCCATATTTACCTCTCAATGCCGCCTGCGCTTGATTCCGCCTATAATCGCCGCAACAGTGCCGATCAACAGAACGCCGCCCGCAATGCCGCCGACTACTGCCCACTTATTATTTTTTACCGTGTTGACCGCTTTTTCCGCTCCGTCCATCTCTTCCGCATACACTTCCAGGCTGTCGTCCGTCACCACCAGACTATCGACGTCGCCCGCTACGGCATCCGAATAGCGAACCGATTGCACCCGCAAGTTCATGAGATTAGATGCCTCTAACACGTGTTGAAAGGTAGAGCCGTACTGTACTGTTTTCTCTGCGTATATTTCGCCGTCCACATAAAACGTCACCTTGCACATGATGATTTCCCAATGCGCCGTTAGCGTCATATCCTCCGTTATCGACTGATCCGTGTATTTCGTTTCGTTCGGAAGATACCAACCGACAAAGGTAAAGCCCGTCCTCGTAGTCGTCGGCAGTTCGCCGATGGAAGTGTCGATGCCGTGTTTTTGCGGTGCAACCTCGTTCCCGCCGTTACTGTCGAACGTGACCAAAAAAGTCGTTTTTTTCCATTCCGCCCGTAAAACCGTATCGCTTTTGATCGGCTGATTTTCATACTTCGTTCCGTCCGCATAATACCAACCAAGCAAGGTGTGATCCTCTTTTGCAGAAGTCGGTAGGTCTACGCTCGTATTCCAATCCACCGTTTGGCTGTCCGCGGCACTTCCGCCGTTACTGTCGAACGTTACCGTATACGTGTTGATCTTGAACTTCGCATAGAGCTGCGTCTCGGCGGTAATGGGTTCTCCGTCGTAAGCGCGCGTAAACTCCTCGTCGTAATACCACCCGACGAACGTGTACCCCTCTTTTACGGGATCAGACGGCAAAGAGAACGTGCAGTCCACCGTAAACTTTTCGTTCGTGCCGTCTGCCGAAACGCTGTAACAGTTCGCCGAAGTACTGGAAAACGTGATCCTGCTTTCCAACGTTAAAATATCGTTCTCTGCATCGTAGACAACGTTGTTTTCTCTCACCTTCCCCGAAGTGTTACGACACTTATAGCTCATGCTTTCAATATCCATTTCGATTCTTTCGGGAATATTTGTTTTGAACCCGTGGCAGCAGACGTATAGGTAATAAGTATTGTCAAACCTTGTTTGTCCCGCCGGCGCCATAGTAGCCTTGTGATATTCAAAATACAAAGACATATAATTATTCGGCAGCGTAAACAGCAACGTATCCGTTCCGTTCAGATAAAAACTCACCGAAAAGTTTTCCGATGAAGTTTTGAGATTGTAAGTGTAGTTACTATCCGAAAAGCTATCGCCTTTATACGTGTGCTCACACAGAATACCGTGATCTGCCAAGAGCATGATTCCGTCGTCTACACCGTCTTGAACGGAAAGCCTTGACGCCATGGGCTGCTTCTGCGCGTTTGCCGTTTCGCTTTCTTCGGGAAGTGTATCTTCCTCTTCTTCCTGTCTGAACCACTCGGACGGCTTTGCCCTTCCGCTCCCGAACACCTGCAAAAAAAGTCCTGCGAGTAAAACGCCTACTAAGATAAAGCCTATCAGCGTTAACACCCACTTTACTTTATCCGAAGTCTTGTGTCGTTGTAATTCGTCTTTCATTTTTTACCTCCAAATAAAATGAAAGCGGCTTGCAATGTTTCCCCACCGCAAGCCGCCCCTCGTCGAAATCAAACGCGTTTTGCGTGCGTTCAATTAAAAATCAAACGTACTGCTTTTACGCTTGTTTCTCTTCCTTCCGAAAAATCTTTATTCCTAAATATTTTTCGGAATTGTTAAGGATTGCTTTCTCCTTATCGGAGCAGCATATTGAGCAGCGTCTTGTCCGAATTTCGTGTAGGCTTGACGGCGCACTCGTAAGTTTCGCCGTCCTCGTCCGTCGTACGGACAAGATATCTTTCGCCCGAAACGACCTTTCCCTCGGCATTCGTAAACTCATACGGTTCGATGACAAAATCCGCTTTGCTTGCGTTTCCGAATACAATATCCAAAACGGTATACCCGCCCTTATCGTTCTTATTATCGGGCGGAGCAAGTTTGATTTTTACATCCCTGCCGCGCACGTTACCGCAAATGAAATACTCGAAATACGACTTCCCTTTATACTCGAAAGTATCTCTTTCAACCTTGATCCCGTTCTTTACCATTACTTCTTACCTCCCGTTACTTACCTTTCTTTCGCGAAATTGCCGCGGCTTCTTCTTTGGTTTTACCTTCGGCAATTGCCTGTCTGTACTTAAAATGTCCCGCATGATCGCTCTGGCAAAGGAGATAGCCCGATCTTAAACCCTTATTGTAATCGTCGAGCTCCTCGCCCTCGTGAGGACCGCGCATGTGAACGCGGTTTTTACGTTCCTTTGCATAGCCTTCGGCGCGCTTGGAAGGCGTCATCCATTTTCGCTCCGAATACTTCCCGCCGGTTGCGGGTTTGTTGTTTGCCATCTAATTACTCCTTGTAAATAAATTTTTGTTTTTGGACCGCACGTTAGCTTTCAACAAGTCTGCCTGTCCGATATTAAATTGTTGTTTATAATCAAGCAATTCGGCATTAAGGAAACTTCACGTTTCATGCGATGAGCGGAAGGTGGCCACCTTTATCTTGCAAGCACCGCACAAATCGTTTTGTTTTTGCCACTGCTGATTACACTTTCATTGTAACACGGGAAAGAATGGAATAGTACCTGCCCAACCCCGCCGTTACTCCGCTTCAATACCGCCTAATTTCCGCATTGTTACGCCTCAATCGATACTTTCAAACTCAATCGACGTATTTTCTCGTGTATATGGAAGACGGTATTCGTTTTCCCTCCAAGTACGTTCTGCCCTTGAAAATCTCTTCGTATCGGCAATCTCTTAATTTCGTTCGGGCGCAAAAAACATCCGTGCTATAATCGCGCTATCGCCCGTAGGTTCGATCGACAAATGAATCGTTTGCTTTACGATAGAAGAATCCGTCCGATGAACGTTGTCTGCGTTTTTCATAAAATCAAGACATTTAATCATAGACTTAAACTTCCTTTAATTTATTTTGGAAAAACTTCAAAAGTTGGCTATGAAGTTTTTGTATGTATTTCGCACTATAACCGACTTCCGTACCGTAACTCTCCTGCGTATTGCCACGAACGTACAACCCGACGTACAAGTCGTAGAACTTAGGCGAAGCCGCCATTGCAAGGACGTTATACCTTTGCACCTTTTCCGTGATAGAGCTGACACCGACGGTCTGAGCATTCTTATCGAACACTTGCTTACGCTGATAGTAATACCGCACGTCCTTCAACTCTTCTCTGATTTGTTTCAATGTAATCATCTATTTACCTCTTATTACTTTTTTCGATTATATTACAAATGTTACGCAAACGCTTTCTGTGTTACTTCCGACTACGCTTCAATTGTACCACGTGATGGAAAGGATTTGTACCGACACAGCCCCGCCGCTACCCCGCTTATAAACCGCCTAATCCCCGCACGAGTTCACCTTAAACGGAATTTTTACGCATAACAAATAAAAAATACCCGACAATTAGATCCCTTTCGGAAATCTGTTTGTCGGGTATCTCGCTTCGCGGCTTTCCCTACAATGTCATTGATTGACCTGATACGGATTTACAGGCAACTCCAAACCGCACCGTCGTTATCAAGATCAAATTGTTATCAAGTGCCCTTTGTCTCATAGGGCAAATAAACATCACACCGAACGTGTTTTCTCGTAACCGGTTTTGCAATCAGCGTCGAACCGCAATGTGAACACATTAACTTTACTTCGTTATCTTTCCTTTTGTATCCAATTACCAATCGCCCGCAATTACAGCAATACATTCTGACCGTTATCCAATCCACAAATCATCACCCCCCCGCCACACAAATACGAACATTTGTTTGTTTTATGTGTTTATTATATCGTGTCCAATGGGGAATGTCAAGGATTTGAAAGACTTTTGGGAAGCAAAAAAATTTTTACAAAGAAAATTTCAAATGTGACATTATTTGTCATGAATTTCATGCTATAATAAAAGTTTTTTGTTTGGAGAGTGTTTATTGTACCGAAAATTCTTTGGGCTGCGAGGAAAAAATTTTACGACGCGACATACTTCTCTCCTTTGAATAAAATTTTTTACGGAACGGCGTGCCTTCTAAATTTGTGGGGGCTACCGCAGACCTCTCCGCGCAAAGCCTTTTCGGTGTTTGGAAAGGCGATTTTTGTTTTAGGAGGTTGAATATGTTCCGTTTTGAGTGGGGTTAGTTCCGATTTTTGCGGTCTTGGGTTATCAATCTGCGGTACGTAGACGGTGGAATCCCTTATCTTTGTATTTTATGATGGAATTGCCATCTACAATCGTCGTTTTATGACTCAATTAGAAAAATTAGTTAACTATGTTGCACAGTTGCCCGAGGGCGACGAACTTACCGCTTTCGTTTATAAGTTAGCGGCGGATTCGGCTATGCTCAAATCTTATAAGAGTAAGAGAACGCCCCAGCCGAAGAGACAAGAAAAACAAGTATTCAAATTTACAAAAAAGGAGATTTACGAAATGCCTGAACCTATTCGGATTTTATTGATGTACGGCGAATATGAAGTGCCGTACTCCGTTTACAGAAACTCATACCGCGCAAGATTGCGCAAAGACGGTTATTGCATTGAAGTCTATGATAAAAACTTAGATAATTTACGAAAAAAATTTTTAAAAGCTGCTATGAACTACAAGCCCAAAGAAGTACAGAAAGAAGATACCTCGACACCGTTTATGAAAGACTTTGCCTCTTTATGGCTACAAACACGGGAAATCAATATCAAGGAAACCACGCTGAAAGGCTATCAGGTGATCCTCAACTCCCAAGTGATTCCCGTATTCGGGGAAAAACGTTTGAAGGAGATCACCCGCGCCGACATTCAAGAGCACTTAACGAACCTCGTCAAGCAGGAAAAATTCAGAACAGCGCAAAAGTTAAAAATCGTCCTTTCTTCCATCTTCGAGCTCGCCGCAGAGGACTTTGGGATTAAATCGCCGATGAAAAAAATTATATTACCGCATTATGAGGCAAAAAAAGGATCGTCGCTCTCCAAAGAGGAAGAAAAGAAAACCGTGGATTATTGCATCACCCATATCGACAACCCCGTGTACAGTGCGATTTTGATTTTGCTCTATACGGGAATGCGCGTCGGAGAACTCCAATCCGCTGAGCTTCACGAAAAATATATCGAATGCGAAACGGAAAAGATACGCAAAGGCTATTCGATCGAACGGAGAAAAATCCCGCTTTCGCCCATGTACCGAAAAGTCATGCGGTATATAGACTTCGAGAGAGCGAAAATGGTGAAGGGAGATTACATAAACCGTAGTTTCCAAAAGATTATGCCAAAAAGGCATACACACGAGCTTCGGTATACTTTTATTACGCGGGCGAAGGAATGCGGATGCAACTTAGAACTCGTTATGCTTTGGGACGGACACAAGTTCGACGAGCATGTAAAATCGAGCGCCGTTGACAGGGGTTATACAACCTATTCCGATGAAACCTACTTCGGCGAAATTGAAAAAATCAATTACGACCTATAAAAGGCAATAGCAAAGCGGGCAGACCGTAAATGATCTGTCCGCTTATTTTGTTCCGACGTCCCTTGTTGGCATATATCCGACGCGAAATTTTTATTCAAATATTCAAAATAGTACTCTTATAAACGCATAAATGCCTGTTTGTTCTCATTAGTTTGCACCCAAATGCACCCAAAATATGAAAAATGAGGGAAATTTTGTGAATTTCTCTCATTTTTTTGGTGCCCGAAGCCGGACTTGAACCGGCACGATGTCTCCATCGAAGGATTTTAAGTCCTTTGCGTCTGCCTATTCCACCATTCGGGCGCGTTTTTTGCATAAATATTCAGTTTTTTCGAGCTATTTTTTCGCCCGAGGGATTTTAAGTCCCTTGCGTCTGCCTATTCCACCACACGAGCGTGCATTTTTGTTAAGTTTTCAGTTTTTATGTTAATTTTCTGTTAATTATTTTCTGCCAAAAATTTTAAGTCCCTTGCGTCTGCCTATTCCACCAC
>CAJUOP010000012.1 GCA_910588465.1 uncultured Christensenellaceae bacterium
AACGGCTGGCTTGGTAAAAGTCGTCCGTGGAAACATTGATACCGTCGTTTTTATCGGTTAAATTTCAATTTATCGTAATTATATGTAGACAACAGCTCCCGAACAAATTGTTCGGGAGCTGTTTTATCGCTTGAAATTATGATTCGATACAATTCGGTTTTGATTCTTTATCGTATTACTTCTCGTTTAAGCAGGCGATGCCGGGGAGGACTTTGCCCTCGAACAGCTCGAGCGAAGCGCCGCCACCCGTGGAAATGTGCGTGATTTTATCCGCAAAGCCCAGCTGCGTGCAAGCCGCCGCCGAGTCGCCGCCGCCGACGATCGTCGTCGCGCCCTTCGCGTCCGCCAGAGCCTGCGCCACCGCGATCGTGCCCGCGGCAAGCGTGGGGTTCTCGAACACACCCATGGGTCCGTTCCAGATTACCGTCTTTGCCGTCTTGATCTTATCCGCAAAAAGCTTTCTCGTCTCTTCGCCGATGTCGAGCCCCATCATGTCTGCGGGGATCTCTTTGGAAACGACCGTCTTGATTTCGACGGGCGCGTCGATGGGGTCGGGGAAGTCCTTGCAGACGACGGTATCAACGGGGAGCAGCAGCTCTTTGCCGAGCGACTTCGCCTTTTCGAGCATCTCTTTGCAGTAGCCGAGCTTTTCCTCGTCTACAAGCGAAGTGCCGACAGAACCGCCCTGCGCCTTTAAGAAGGTGTAAGCCATGCCGCCGCCGATAATCAGCGTGTCGCATTTTTCAAGCAGGTTGGAAATCACGTTCAGCTTGTCCGCAACCTTTGCCCCGCCAAGAATCGCAACAAAGGGGCGGGTAGGGTGTTCGAGCGAATCCGCCATGACAGTGAGTTCCTTTTCGATCAGGAATCCGCATACGGCGGTTTTTACCAGACCGTATTCCACGATCGCCGCGGTGGAGGCGTGCGAGCGGTGCGCCGTCCCGAACGCGTCGTTCACGTAAATTTCGCAGAAGGAAGCGAGCTTTTTGCAGAACTCCAAATCCTTCTTTTCTTCCTCCCAGTGGAAGCGCAGGTTTTCAAGCAGCACGCATTCGCCCTCTTTGAGCGCGGCGACCTTTGCCTGAGCGTCCGCGCCTACCACGTCGGAGGCGAACGTCACTTTTCCGCCGAGCAGCTCGTTTAAACGCTTTGCCACGGGCGCGAGGGTGAGCTTCTTGGGCTCGTCCTTTTTCGCCTTTTCGATAATCGCTTCGGCGGTCGTCTCGCCCGCGTCTACCTTTTTCTTATCCTTTTTGTTCAGCTTTACCTCGTCCGAGAAAATGGAGTGGGGCTTGCCCATGTGCGAGCAAAGCACCGTCTTTGCGCCGTGCTCCATCAAATATTTGATGGTGGGCAGCGCGCCGATGATGCGGTTTTCGTCGGTGATCGCCCCGTCCTTCATGGGCACGTTAAAGTCGCAGCGGACAAGAACGCGCTTGCCTTTGAGGTCTTTCAGGTCTTTTACGGTCATTTTGTTCATAGAAGTTAAGTTCTCCTTATAAATAAAGATTTTTTCCTTTAAACATTTTAATTCTTTTTTAAAAAATTGTCAATACTTTCCATAAAATCGAAGCGGAAAATTTTTGATTCTTTTTCGTTTTATAGGGGTGCAAACGTTTGACAAATACTTGTCCGTTTGGTAAAATAATCTTTGTCCGTAATGCGGGTATCTTTTTTTGCGCAAAAAAGGCGGGGAAAGACGCGCGCGGCGGCACGATATTTCGTTTCTTCGGATTGCTGTTGCAGTCTCGCAGAATATTCCGGAATAAGAACAAGGAGGTCAAGAAAATGCCCACGATCAACCAACTCATCAAAAAAGGCAGAGAGCGCGAAGCGTTCAAGTCCAAGAGCCCTATTCTGGACAGATGCCCGCAAAAGCGCGGCGTATGCCTTTCGGTGACGACGACTTCGCCCAAGAAGCCTAACTCCGCGCTCCGTAAGATCGCAAGAGTCCGTCTTACGAACAAGCAGGAAGGTACGGTTTACATCCCCGGCGAAGGGCACAATCTGCAGGAGCACAGCTCCGTGCTGATCCGCGGCGGAAGAGTAAAAGATCTTCCCGGCGTGCGTTACCACATCATCCGCGGCGCGCTCGATACGGCTGGCGTTGCAAAACGCAAGCAGTCGCGCAGCAAGTACGGCGCAAAACGCCCCAAGTAATCGCAGTTTTCCGCAGCGGAAAATTGTGAAAGTTCCACCCTACTTATTTCGGAATATTACCCGATGAAGTAGGCAGTATTTCCCGAAGAGGGGAAGAAGGTTTATCGGCGCGGCGGCAAAGCCGCTTGCGGTTCGCGCGTTTTGTAAACGGCGGACTTCCGATAATAGCTTTACTGAAGGGCTGCTTTATGCCCGTCGCGAGAAATCGCAGCAACAATTATTGAAAGGAGGATACCAAAATGTCCAGAAGAGGGAGAATTCCCAAAAGAGACGTTCTGCCCGATCCCATGTACGGCAGCAAGGTCGTTACCAAGCTGATCAACCAAATCATGCTCGACGGCGAAAAGAGCGTCGCGCAGAAAATCGTCTACGACGCGTTTGCCTATATGGCGGAAAAACTCAACGAAGACGCAATGGAAATTTTTAACCGTGCCATCGGCAACATTATGCCCACGGTAGAAGTAAAGGCGCGCCGCGTAGGCGGTGCGAATTATCAGGTGCCCATCGAGATCCGCCCCGAGCGCCGTCAGACGCTCGCGATTCGCTGGCTTGTGATCAACACGAGAAAGAGAAGCGAGAGAGAGATGAGCAAGAAGCTTGCCGCCGAACTCATGGACGCGTACAACAATACGGGCGGTTCGGTGAAGAAGAAGGAAGACACGCACAGAATGGCAGAGGCAAACAGAGCGTTTGCGCACTTCCGTTTCTAAGGAGTAGAGTATGCCCAGAGAATACGACTTAAAACATACAAGAAACTTCGGCATTATGGCGCACATCGACGCGGGCAAGACCACGACGACCGAGCGTATCCTGTTCTACACGGGAAAGACGCACAAGATGGGCGAAACGCACGAGGGCGCCGCAACGATGGACTGGATGGTGCAGGAGCAGGAGCGCGGAATTACCATTACTTCCGCCGCGACCACCTGTATCTGGAAGGGAAACCGCTTTAACATTATCGACACGCCGGGTCACGTAGACTTTACGGTGGAAGTAGAGCGCTCGCTGCGCGTGCTGGACGGCGCGGTGGCAACGTTCTGCGCGAAGGGCGGCGTAGAGCCCCAGTCCGAAACCGTCTGGCGTCAGGCGGACACTTACAGAGTGCCCCGCATCGCGTACGTAAACAAAATGGACATCAACGGAGCGGATTTCTTCCGCGTGGAGACGATGATCCGCGAAAGACTGGGCGCTAATCCCGTGCCCATCGAGCTTCCTATCGGCAAGGAGGATACCTTCCGCGGAATCGTGGATCTTATCAGAATGGAAGCGGAGGTTTACTACGACGATTTGGGAAAGGATTTCCGCAAGGAGCCCATCCCTGCCGAGCTGAAAGAGCTTGCCGATAAGTACAGAGCCAAGCTCGTGGAAGAGGCGGCTTCCGCCAACGACGAGCTGATGGAAAAATTCTTCGAAGAGGGCGACCTTTCGGAGGAGGACATTGTAGAGGGACTTCGCCAGCGCTGTCTTGCAATGGAGGCGACCCCCATGCTCTGCGGTTCGTCTTACCGCAATAAGGGCGTGCAGTTCCTTCTGGACGCGGTGATCCATTTCCTTCCCAGCCCCCTCGACGTGGCGCACGTAAAGGGCACCAACCCCAAGACGGGCGAAGAGGAAGTGAGAAAAACTTCGGACGATGAGCCTTTCTCGGGCCTTGCGTTTAAAATCGCAACCGATCCCTTCGTTGGCTCGCTTGCCTATTTCCGCGCCTATTCGGGCGTGCTCGAAGCGGGCTCGTACGTTTACAACTCCACCAAGGAGAAAAAGGAGCGCGTGGGACGTCTCGTTCAGATGCACTCCAACGAAAGAAAGGATATCGACTGCATTTATTCGGGCGACATCTGCGCGATCGTAGGTTTGAAAAATACTACGACGGGCGACACGCTCTGCGACGAAAAGCACCCGATCATTCTCGAAAAGATGGAATTCCCCGAGCCCGTTATTCAGCTTTCGCTCGAACCCAAGACGAAAGCGGGACAGGAAAAGATGACGCTTGCGCTCATCAAGCTCGCGGAGGAAGACCCCACGTTCAAGACGTACACCGACAAAGAGACGGGGCAGACGATCATCGCCGGAATGGGCGAGCTGCACCTCGACATTATCGTGGACAGACTTCTGCGTGAATTCCATGTGGAAGCCAACGTGGGCGCTCCTCAGGTCGCTTACCGCGAAACGTTCCGCGCGACCGTGGACGCGGAGGGAATGTACAAGCGTCAGTCGGGCGGTAAAGGTCAGTACGGTCATTGTAAAATTCACCTCATTCCTCAGGAGCCCGGCGCGGGGTACGCGTTCGAGGATCTTACCGTGGGCGGCTCCATTCCCAAAGAGTATATCCCCGCGATCGACAAGGGAATTCAGGAAGCGGCGAAAAACGGTTACCTTGCCGGCTATGAAATGGTGGACTTCAAGGTTCAGGTTTACGACGGTAGCTTCCACGAAGTCGACTCTTCGGAAATGGCGTTCAAGATCGCAGGCTCCATGGCGTTTAAAAACGGAATGGAAAAGGCGAGACCCGTCCTGCTCGAGCCAATTATGAAGGTGCAGATTATTACGCCCGAGGATTACTTCGGCGATCTGATGGGCAACGTTTCGGGACGCCGCGGCACCATTCTGGGCACGGACGACCGGAACGGCGCGAAGATCATCGACGCGGAGATCCCGCTTTCGGAGATGTTCGGCTATGCGACCGAGCTGCGTTCCAGAACGCAGGGCAGAGGTCAGTTTACCATGCAGTTCGACCACTATTACGAAGTGCCCAAGAGCATTTCGGAGAAGATCGTTTCCACCCGCGCGAAAAAGGACTGATTCCAATAAATTGTGTTTCTTTCCTTGCGGAAGGGGAATATGTTGGGAAATTTTGAAAATTTTACAAAAAATTTCATGTAAAGTTATTGCAAATTTTTCCCATATGCGTTATAATATGAGAAGTAAGCGAAAAAGCTTGCGAACAAGCGTTTGATAGATAGCTGCGCTTTCTTTCGGAAGAGAGGAAAAAAGTTATCAAAAAATAAAAAATTTATCGGAGGATCACTCAAAATGGCAAAAGCAAAGTTTGACAGAAGCAAGCCTCACGTTAACGTAGGTACCATCGGACACGTTGACCACGGCAAGACCACTTTGACCGCAGCTATCACCATGGTTATGGCGTGCAAAGGTCAAGCGCAGAAAATGAAGTACGACGAAATCGACAAGGCTCCCGAAGAAAGAGCCCGCGGTATTACAATTAACACCGCGCACGTCGAGTACGAAACGGACAAGCGTCACTATGCGCACGTAGACTGCCCGGGACACGCGGACTACGTTAAGAACATGATTACGGGCGCTGCCCAGATGGACGGCGCGATCCTCGTAGTTGCGGCGACCGACGGTCCCATGCCCCAGACCCGCGAGCACATCCTGCTTGCCCGTCAGGTAGGCGTTCCCTATATCGTCGTATTCCTGAACAAGTGCGACCAGCTCGACGATCCCGAGCTTTTGGAGCTCGTCGAAATGGAAGTAAGAGAGCTTCTTTCCTCTTACGAGTTCCCCGGCGACGACATTCCGATCGTCAAGGGTTCCGCGCTCAAAGCTTTGGAAAAGGCGACGAGCGGCGCTGCCAATGCGGACGTTCTTGCCGCTCCCGAGTGCCAGTGCATTATCGAGCTCATGAACACGATCGACTCCTACATTCCCACGCCTCAGCGTGAGGATTCCAAGCCCTTCCTTCTTCCCGTCGAGGACGTATTCACGATCTCCGGTCGCGGTACGGTTGCTACGGGTCGTGTAGAAAGAGGCGTCGGTCACGTGGGCGATCCCGCGGAAATCGTCGGTCTTATCGAGAAACCCAAGACCACGACGATCACGGGTCTCGAAATGCTCCACAAGCAGCTCGACGAAGCGATGGCGGGCGACAACGTAGGCGCGCTTCTCCGCGGTATCAACAGAACGGATATCGAGAAGGGACAGGTTATCGCGAAGCCCGGCACCGTTCCCACCGCTATGAAATTCGAGGCGCAGGTTTACGTGCTGACCAAGGACGAAGGCGGACGTCACACGGCGTTCTTCAACCACTATCGCCCTCAGTTCTTCATCAGAACGACGGACGTTACGGGTTCGATCGAGCTTCCCGCAGGCGTTGAAATGGTTATGCCCGGTGACCACGTTACCTTGACGGTAGAGCTGATCAAGCCTGTTGCTATCGAGGAAGGACTTCGTTTCGCTATCCGCGAGGGCGGCAGAACGGTCGGTTCCGGCGTAGTTTCCAAAATCATGAAATAATCGGGATATCCCGAAACCGAAAAAACACGGCGTACGCCGTGTTTTTTTGTCGTTCCGAATTTTTCTATACAATAAAAGTACAAGAAAGGCGGATACTGCATAATAGTAAGATTTTATAAATATCCCAAATGAATAATAACATATTCCAAAGACAAACTTATCCCGTTTCGTTAAAATGTATTTGCCTCAGGTGGGAATTTTTAACCGTTTTTGTGACGAATAACGAATAAATCAAGAAAAATCGAACCAATAAAAGGAGGAAGGGAAATACATTTGTAAAACGATTGTATAAATGTGGCAGATTTAAAAATTGCAAATTTTAATAAGATAAAAGATAAGGGAGAAAGATTCATGAAAAAGAGCAAAGTTTTAGCGATCATGCTTTCCGTATTCGGTGCAGCGGCTGTTGCGTCGCTTTGTGTTGCTTGCAACGACGGAGAGACGAAATACGTGGAATTAGACAGTACCGTCCTTTCAATGGACCGCTATGAGCGGACGACGCTCACGGCGGAGACAAATGACGGTACTATCGTGTGGACTTCATCCGATCCGGATGTGGCTACCGTAGACGAGAACGGCGTGGTGACAAGTCTTGAGGGCGGAACAGCGATTATTACCGCCGAGACCGACAACAGCAAGGCGGAGTGTACGGTCACTGTAGAATCAACCAACCAGACGCCCGTTATTGCACAGAGCTGGCAAACGAAAGAGATACACGTGGGGGAAGAGTTTACCATCGAATATTCGCTTTCCTATAAAACGGTAAACGTTACTGCGAATGCGGAATTCAGCACCGTAGTGGAAAAGCCCGCCGTGCTGAAAGCGGAAGCGAACGGCAGATTCACGGCGCTTGCGGTGGGTACGACTAAGGTTACGGTAACTGCGGCGTATTGCGGTTGGTCGGGGGGGGGTACTCTACGAAGTAACCGTTCTGGAGCCGCTTGAGCCTTTTGCAACGCCCGAGATATCGATAAGCGGCAGTACGGTGAGCTGGACGGCGGTCGAGAATGCGGAAAATTATACGTTGAAAATCGGACAGACGGAGTTTAAAACGGTTACGGGAACCTCGGTTGATCTGACCGATCCCGCTTACGTTTCGGCAGTTCAAAAGGGAATAAACGAAATTTCCCTGAAGGCAAACGCCACGGAAGATTACGGTGACAGCGCATATTCCAATCAGGTAACATACACGCATACCGAGGCTTTTGTTGCGCCCGTGCTTACGCTCAACGGCAGCACGCTCAGCTGGGCGGCGATCGAAGATGCGGAGGGCTACACCGTAAAAATCAACGATGACGAAACAACGGTCGTGACCGGTACGCATATCGATCTGGAAGAGTACACAAGCAAGCTCAATCAGGGCAACAATACGATTTCGGTAAAAGTAAACGCGAACGAGGCAAAGCATTATACGACAAGCGAATATTCTGCGGCAGCAACATACTTCCACAAGACGCCTTTGGAAACGCCCGTTCTGTCTCTGAACGGCAGTGTCTTGAGTTGGACGAGATCGGACAATGCGGAAACGTATACGCTGAGCATTAACGGAGAAACTTTTGGCGACATAACCGAACTTTCGGTTAACTTGTTGAAAACGCCCTATTTTAACAAAATTACTCCGGGCGAGGATAATACGATTACCGTAACGGCAGACGCTACCGAGGAGTTCCTTGCGAGTGCTGCTTCCGAAGCCGTCACGTACGATCCCCTTCCCGAAGGCACGATTATGCCGACGGCCGATCGCGCCGATACAAACTTAACGTATTTGCCTTCGTATGAAGGAATGCATCACGTGTTCCATGCGACGATCGGACCGAACAGAGAGGTGATGGTGCTCAGCGATATCGCGGAAAAGTATGCTGATAAAGAGTACGTTTACTTTGATATCTGGATGCCGGAAAGCTTCGGAACGCTGGTAGGGATTGCTTATTGCACGGGGAATTCGGGTGCTCATAGCGAAGCATGTTCCCAGCAGAATTATAGGCACACGTCTGAGGCGGCGGAAGGCAAAGCGTATATCCAATACCCCACGATAGACATTTCCGCAATGACGAACGGAAATACGGTAGTGGCTGGTTGGAATACGATTTGTTTTAACCTTGCCGATCAAACGCGTGTGGGCGTTGGGAAACATAGTATCGTCTCGGAGGTGTACATCGCCAATATCCGTTTTACGGAAGCTCCGAACGGCGTAGTCGCACCGAAGTCTGCAAATGGCAGTTTATTCCGACTTGACGAATATGAAGGAAAGACGGACGTATATCGTGGGAAAATCAATAATACGGCGGGTAGCGGTGAGATTACGATACTTGATAACATTGCAGAGAATTATGCAAACGAAGAATTTGTATATTTTGATCTCTGGATTCCCACCGATATTGAGAATCTTGTAGGTGTAGCATATTGTCATGGTAATTCCGCAAATCACGAGCATACAACTACCCGTCACACTTCGCAATGCTCATTGAACGGAAGTTTCAATGAAACCTATAGCACAATCTGTTTGTATGTAACGACAAACAATAAACAGCTTGTGTCCGGGTGGAATACGATTGCATTCAAACTTTCCGAAATGAGCGAGGTCAGAATCGCAACGTATGGAAGTGAAAAGGAAGTTTTCATTGCGAATATCCGTTTTGAGCCGTAAGCCAATATTAACGTTGCTGATCGAGTGAAAAAGAAGAGGGGGTGTTATTCCATACGCTTTCCGAGTAGACGTATGGAAAGGCACCCCTATACCTTTTCGAAATTCTGTGATAAATTTTATAAAATATAAATAGGAGAAAGAACAATGAAAATTACCTTTCTCGGTGCGGGCAGTACGGTGTTCGCAAAAAACGTGTTGGGCGACTGTCTGCTGGCGGAGGGACTTCCGCAGTTTGAAATCGCGCTGCTCGATATCGACGGCGAAAGATTGGAAGAATCTTACGCTCTCATTTGCGCGCTGCGGGATAAATTCAACCCCGCGGTAACTGTTAAAAAGTATCTTGCCACCGTTCCCGCTCAGACGGAGGAAGCGTTTGCGGGTGCATCGTACGTGATCAATGCAATTCAGGTGGGCGGCTACGAGCCCTGCACGGTCACCGATTTCGAGGTGCCGAAAAAGTACGGTCTGCGCCAGACGATCGCCGATACGCTCGGCATCGGCGGTATTTTCCGCGGACTCAGAACCATTCCGGTATTAAAGGCGTATACGGACATTATGGAAAAGGTGTGTCCTGACGCTCTCTTTTTAAACTATTCCAATCCCATGAGCATTCTCTCGGGATATTTGCAACGCAACACCAAGATGAAAACGGTGGGGTTGTGCCATTCCTGTCAGGCAATTCTCGAACAAATCTCCGAAAATCTCGGCTCGGACGAGTTCAACAATGCGAGTTACACGCTTGCGGGCATCAATCATATGTGCTGGCTGCTTACGCTGACGGATAAGAACGGCAAAGACCTCTACCCTGCATTCAAAAAGCGGTACAACGAAAAACAGCCCGAAAAGGATCTTGTGCGTCTGGAGATCATGAACCGTTTCGGTTATTACAATACCGAGAGCAGCGAGCATACTTCGGAATATCATCCGTATTTTATCAAAAAGGATCATCCCGAGCTCATCGAGCGGTTCAATATTCCTCTCGACGAATATCCCCGCCGCTGTATCGAACAGATACGGGTATGGAAGGAGCGGAAGGAACAAATTCTTCATCCCGAAAATTTAGTGCATATCCGCAGCCGCGAGTACGGCTCGCGCATCATCGAAGCATGCGAGACAGGCGTTCCCTATAAAATTTACGGCAACGTACAGAATACGAAATTGATTGACAATCTGCCCGAGAACGCCTGTGTGGAAGTGCCCATCATGGTGGATGACAACGGGTTGCATCCCTGCCACGTGGGCAATATTCCCGATCAGCTTGCAGGGCTGAATATGACGCATGTCGCCGTGCATAACATGGTGATCAAGGCGGCAGAGACGCTGGAAAAGAAATACATCTACATGGCGGCGTATCTCGATCCGCATACGCGCGATCAGCTTACGCTCGACGAGATCAAAGCGCTTTGCGACGATCTGATCGAAGCACATAAAGGGTGGCTGCCCGAGTATCACTGACGAAAATCGACATAAAAAAACGCAGAAGTATTTTCTTCTGCGTTTTTTATTTGTAATATTCGTTCGGCGATTTTCCCGTATGATTTTTAAAGAATTTTGAAAAATAGTGAATAGAAGTAAACCCGCACATCTGCGCAACGTCGCCTATCTTATACGATTGAAGGGCAAGCAGGCGCTTTGCGGTTTTCAATCTGGCTTCGAGCAAATCGTTCAAAGGGCTTGTTCCGAAGAACTCCGTGTACAGAGCACAAAAGCGGCTTACGGAGTAGCTGGACAGTTTCGCCATGCTTTCCAGCGTCCATTTTTCGGAAATATGGTTCATGATATGCGTCCGTATGCCTTTGAATTGCAACTGTAGCGGGTTTTCGCTCTGTTCCTCGTTCGCACGCAGTAAAAGCACGAGCAGATGGTAGATATTGTTGGATACAAGCTGCTTGCTGAATTCGTCCTTTAAGAGCGATTCTTCGGTGATTTCGGTAAGAAGATGCTCGAACGTCTTGCCGTCGTTCATGGAAATCAGCTTATCGGTAGGAAGAATTTGCAAAAACTCTTCATCCTCTTCCGAGTAAGTGAAATGAACCCAATCGTTGACGAACGAGGTATGCTCGGAAAGCGGGCCGTGCGCAATATAAGAGTTCGGACGGTGTAAAATACAGTCACCTGCCTTGCCCACAAAGCGTTTTCCGTCGATTTCATAGAAAAACGGGGTCTTGAAACGCATCAGCAGATAGTCTTTTATGGGGTAGGCCCTGTAAATGTATCCGCGTTTATGATCGGTATTTACACCGCATACGAAATTTCCGAACAAGTTTTTATTCTCCGCGATTTAGTAGGATATTATAAATATCCCTGATTTATAATAACATATTCCAAAGACAAAGTCAACGCCGTTTGGTAAACTTGTGATGAGAATTCTGGGACAGAATATGAAGGAATGTGATTTTATGATATACGATAACAAGTTCGGAATATTTATTCATTGGGGCATTTATGCGCTTACGGGGCTGCAAGATCAGGCGATTGCCCGCTACGGGCTGGACAGAGCAGAATACGAGGCTTTACAGCACAAATTCAATCCCGTAAAATACGATCCCGAACAGTGGGTACTGTACGCGAAAGCGGCGGGCATGAAGTATATCTGCTTCACTACCAAGCATCACGACGGGTTCTGTATGTGGGATACAAAATATACCGAATATAACGTCATGAATACGCCCTACGGCAAGGACGTTTTAAAAATGCTGGCGGATGCCTGCCGCAAACACGGTATGCTTCTGTCGCTGTATTACAGCAATCCCGATTGGCATCATGAGTACGGCTACAATCCCGCATCTACACATCAGTGGTGCGTGGTGCAGACCGACCGCGTGGATACCGTGCGTTACCGCGAGTACGTGAAAAATCAGGTCACAGAACTTCTTACCAATTACGGGCCGATTTATACGATGTTCTGGGATATTGATCCGAAAATCGAAGATCCGTCGCTCAATGAATTGGTGAGGAAACTGCAACCCGATATTCTGATCAACGACCGCGGTTGGAGCAAGGGGGACTTCTCTACGCCCGAGCGCGAGTATCAGGCGGCAAAGGGCACCTGTTTTTCCCGCAGGACGGAGGCGTGCAACTCTCTGGGACAACAGAGCTGGGGGTATCGGAAGGAAGAGGACTTTTATTCGATCCGCCATCTCACAACGTCTATCGACCGTATCATGAGCATGGGCGGCAGCTATCTTTTGAACGCAGGGCCTTCTGCAGAGGGCGAAATTGCTTCCGAATACCTGAGCAGGTTACAGCTTGTGGGCAATTGGTACAACCGCATGGAGGGCTGTCTGGAGGGCGCGGAGCCCGATGAATTCGATTATGCGTCTGAGCATAACGAGTGCGTTGCCACAAAAAAGAACGGAAAAACATATCTGCATTTTTATAACGGAATCATTTCTTCCGCCGTTGCATTGAAAAAATATCCCGCATTGCCCAAGGCGGTGCGTTTGCTGAATACGGGAAAGCCGCTCTCTTTCAAAGTGGAGCTCCTGCCTGAATTTTTCAGCGGGGAAACGGGGAAGGGCGAACAATATTTGCATATTCAGGGGATCCCTGTAGACGAGCTGGCAAGCGAGCCGATCGTTCTGGAAATCGAATGGGATTAAAAAGGGAGGAAAATTGTGAAGAGGTCGGAAATCAATCAGTCGATACGATGGGCGGAAGGACTGTGTAAAAAGCACGGGATCACGCTGCCCGATTTTTCGCGCTATGCACCGGACAAACAAGAAATGGCGCTTCCCGCACGCGAGAGTCTGGTTCGGACGATGCTTGGCTGGGATATCACAGATTTCGGATCGGGCGATTTTTCCCGCTGCGGCGCCGTGCTCTTTACGGTGCGGAACGGCAGTATTTACGATGCCGCGGTCGGGACTCCCTATTGTGAAAAATATATTTTCATGAAGAACGGAAACGAACAGGAGATTCCCATGCATTATCACATCCATAAGACGGAGGATATCATCAACCGTGCGGGCGGGATCCTGTGCGTTCAGGTGTATGCAAACGGCGCGGACGGCAAGCCCGATCAAAAAAAGCCCGTAGTGCTGTTCCGAGACGGGGTCCGGTACGAGGCGTCGGCAGGGGAAGTGATCGAAATCACCAACGGAAACAGTATTACGCTGACCCCCTTTGTGTATCATCGATTTTTTACCAAGACGGGTACGGGCGATCTGATCATCGGGGAAGTTTCTAAAATCAACGACGACAATACGGACAACGTCTTTGCCTATCCGCAGGAGCGGTTTTGCGCCGTGGAAGAGGACGAGGCTCCCTATCGTCTGCTCGTAAACGAATACAGGGGGTGAGGCGATGAACAAGATCGGAATTTTCGTCAATTTCTGGGAGAATAGCTGGAAGGTCGATTTACACAAATATATAAAAAAGGCGGCGGCAATCGGTTACGACGTGCTTGAATTTCAGGCGCAAGCGCTACTCGATATGAGCGACGATGAGCTCCCGGCTCTGAGGCGTGCGGCGGCGGAGGCAGGTATCGAGCTGACCTACAGTCTGGGACTGGATATGAGATACGATATTTCTTCTCCCGACAAAGAGGTGCGCGAAGGCGGAATCCGCTATCTGACGGAAATCATCCGTCGGATCGGGAAAATGGAGGGCAAGCTCCTTTCTGGAGTGAGTTATGCAGGGTGGGGTGTTCCTGCCGACAAAGAGAAAGAAGCCCGTTTTCATTACAGCGCAGACAGCATGAGGCGACTTGCAAAAACCGCGGACGGGTACGGCATTACCTACGGGATCGAAGCGGTCAACCGCTTTGAAGGAATTCTGATCAACACGGCGGCGGAGGCACGTGCTTATGTAAAGGAAGTCAATGCGCCCAACGTTGGCATTCTCCTCGATACTTACCACATGAATATCGAAGAGAGCAGTATCTGTGATGCGATCCGTGCTGCGGGAGATCTGCTTGTGGGATTCCACGTGGGAGAGAACAACAGAACTTGCCCGGGGCGCGGTCATCTTGATTGGAAAGAAATTTTCGGCGCACTGAAAGAAGTCGGGTACCAGGGGCGGATCGTGGCAGAGCCGTTTATTATGGCGGGCGGCGAAGTCGGAGACGCAATCTATCTTTGGCATGATTTGATCTCAGATAAACGCGAAGCTGCTCTTGACGCTGAGGCAGAATATATGTTAAATTATATGAAAGCGCATCTTTCGGCGCAGGAAGAGAAATGAGGGGGAATATGCCGCTGACGGAAGAAGAGTTTAAAAACCTTGTACACGGGGTCTGCGATGTTGAGAAAAAGGAGGGCTATCTTGCCCTTTGCCGTTTTACCGCGGAGCAGACCGCAAGACTGGACTTCGATGAATTTTACTGTGTCCGTACGCGGTACACGGCGGGGGTTTCCGTCGAGTTGGTTACATCCGCCCGCGAGATCCGATTCGAATATAAGCGGGTCGCGGGCACGCTGAAAGATTCGGTAGATGTCTTTGTGAACGGTAAAATTCTAAACGCTTTTCTGATCGAAAATCTGGCAGCGGAGGGAATTCTTTCGATTGCACTGCCGGAGGGGGAAAAGTCGGTCGTCCTATATTTCCCCACGGACGTGGAATTGCTCGTGAGAAATTTTTGCATCGACGGAGCGTGGCGTCCCGCGGCACCCAAATGCTGTAAGGTGCTTTGGATCGGAGATTCCATCACGCAGGGCGTGGGCAGTTTTATGGGCGGGCAGACTTTCGTCAATCTCGTAAGCGGAAAGCTCGGGTATGAGTCGTTGAATCAGGGAATCGGAGGATACGTTCATCTCGATTGCGCAATAATACCATTGGAAAGTTTCCGCCCCGATAAAATCGTCGTAGCACTCGGCACGAACGATTTCCTCGAAGGCTTGCAGGAGAGGATAGACGCGTTCTATCGCAGATTGGACGAGGTGTATCACGGGATCCCCGCTTTGGTCATTACGCCCGTTTGGCGGGGGGACGATCCGAAGAAAGCGGGCGAACTCGGCATCAAACGGGAGCTGATCCAAACGGCTTGCCGTGCATATCCGAACATACGGACGGTAGACGGCTCGGAGCTGATTCCCCCGATTTCGTATTGCTTTTGGGATAATCTGCATCCGAACGCATGGGGCATGGAGCATTATGCCGAAAATCTTATCGAACGGATCAAAGAGTTGAATTTTTAAATTTTAAGGTGAGTACATGGAAAAGATAACGGAATATACGCAATCGCCGCAGACCAAGCCGCCGCGCAAAAAAATGATGCCGAAAAAGAGGAAGGACCTTATTTTCGTGTGGTCGATGCTTTCGCTGTTTATCGTCTATTGGATCGTGTTTTTCCTTTACGTCAATATCGATTCGATTTTTCTGGCGTTTCAGGATCTGCACGGGACCTGGACGTTTGACAATATTTCAAACGCCTTTCGGGACTTGGGCAGCGGCGATTCTGAGTTCCGTATAGCAATTAAAAACACGATGATTTATTTTTTAAAAGACGTCGTTATGATTCCTCTTCAGCTTTTTATCGCATACTTTTTGCATAAGAAAATCGTGGGGACAAAATTTTTCAGAATCATGTTCTATCTTCCGTCGCTCATCAGCAGCGTTGTCATGGTGACGGTTTATTCCACGATGATCGCGCCTTACGGACCGATCGGTCAGATGATCGAGCAGATCTTCGGGAGCTGCCCGCAGTTTTTAGCGGATTCGCGGTACGCGACGTGGGCAATCGTATTTTACACCGTATGGATCGGCTGGGGCGGAAATATGCTGTTATTCGGCGGTTCGCTTGCGCGCATTCCAACGGAGATATTCGAGGCGGCGAAGCTGGACGGAGTGGGACCCTTCCGTGAATTGTTTGAGCTGATATTCCCGCTCATGTGGCCCACGCTGTCCACCGTTCTCGTGCTGAATCTGACGGGGCTGTTCAATGCGGGAGGACCCATTCTCCTCTTCGACAGCAGTCAGCTGAACGTGGGGATCCAGACACTCAATTATTGGATGTTCGTAAAGGTCTGGAAGTTCGGTGCCTCCGCTTATAACGAAGTTGCGGCGATCGGACTTGTGCTTACGCTGATCGGCGCGCCAATCATTATGTTTATCAGGTGGCTGATCGATCGTACGCCCAAGGTGGAATATTAAAGCAAGGAGGAGCGCAGAATGTCTGCAACGATAAAAAGCAAGAACGGCACGGCGCGTTCAAAACGGCGGTTTTTCCAAAGAAAAGTCGACGCGCTGAACCGCAGAAGCAAATCGGAAAAGATTCTGTTTACGATCGTTTTCGTTATTTTTGCCATTCAGACGTTTACCATGTTTTTTGTCCTTTGGTGGCTGATAAACAATTCTTTAAAGGATCCGTTCGAGTACGCACAGCTGAAAAATTCTCTGCATTTTCCGGAGCAGATGCAATTCGGGAATTACATTCAGGCGTTCAAGACCTTGAATACGGGTGAGATTACCTTTTTCGAGATGATCCTGAACAGCTTGTACTATACGGTCGTCTGTTCTTTCCTCGGTTCGTTCTGTCCCGCCGTCACCGGTTATGTGTTGGCGAAGTACCGTTTCAAGGGAAGAAATCTGATCTATTCGATCGCCATTCTCACGCTGACTTTGCCCATCGTCGGTAGCGGCGCGGCGTATATGAAGCTTCTTCACAACTTAGGACTTTATGATAATCCTCTGTTCTACATCGTAAACAATTTTAACGGTTTCGGTGCAAATTTCCTGATTTATTCGGCTTTTTTCAGCGGACTGTCATGGAGCTATGCGGAGGCGGCGGAAATCGACGGGGCGAATCCCTGGCAGATATTTTTTAAAATCATGTTTCCGCAGGCATTACCCATTTATTTTACCTACGTCATTATCTGCGCGATAGCCTGCTGGAACGAGTACAACCTGATGATTTTGTATATGCCCAGCTATCTTTCGCTTGCCGCGGGACTTTACACCTTCCAGGCGCGGGCGACGCGTGCGGCGAATTATCCCGTCTATTTTGCAGGGTTGATCGTTTCGATGATCCCCACGCTTATTATCTTCGGAACGTTTTCCGATAAGGTCATGACCAGCCTTTCCGTAGGCGGGTTAAAGGGCTGACGGTTATTTTTTGAAACTGAAAGGGCGTCGATTTTTACTTCCTTTGGTTAAATACATTATATAAGGAGCAAATTATGAACAAGATGAAACAACTGATGAGTTTATTATGCGTGGGGACGCTGTGCGTTTCTGTGGCTGCGGCGGCGGGCTGTAGCAAAGTTTCCAACGATCCGCAGACGCTGCAGATATACGTTGGTGAATTCGGTTACGGCACGGAGTGGCTGGCAAATATCGTTGCCGATTTCAAGGAGGAGGACTGGGTCAAAGCGAAGTATCCCGACCTGAGTATTCCCGCATTGCAGTCCAACTCGGAGAAGTCCTACGCCGCCGATCAGATAACGTCGGGCAAAACGAGCATCGATTTATTCTTCACCACGCTTTCTGCGACCAACTCGCTGGCGTCCATGGGTGTGGACGGAAAGAGCTACTTTGAGGAATTGACCGACTTGTACGAGATGACGGTACCTGGCGAGCAGGGGACGGTCGCAAGTAAGATGGAAAAGACTTTCCTTGATAATTATAAGGTCAACGTAGGAGGCAAACAGGGCTATTACGCTTTGCCTTGGGCACAGGGCCCCTGGGGATTGTTTTATAACCAAAACACAGTAAAGAATAAGCTGGGTGAAAATTATACGCTGCCCAGAACGACGGACGAATTGAAACAGATGTGCGAGGATCTGAAAGTGGGCGCGGACGGCGTCACGCCCTTCATCTTCAGTGCGAAGGAAGATTACGAACACTATCTTGCAAATATCTGGTGGGCTCAATACGAGGGCTATGACAGCTACGAGCGGTATTGGCTCGGGCAGGACAGAAACGAAACGTACTCTTCCACGATTTTCAGTCAGCAGGGCAGACTGGAGGCATTGACGGTGTTGGAGGAGCTCATCGGAAACGAGAGCGGGAATTCGCACAAGGACGTAAACGTACTGGACTTTACGCAGTCGCAGGCGGCGTTGATTCAGGGAACGGAGGGCGTCATGCAGACGAACGGCGACTGGGTGCAGAGAGAGATGGGTACGATCTCTTCGGACGAGCAGTTGAACCGCATTGCGCTCATGAAAACGCCCGTAATTAGCAGCATCGTAAAAACTCTGAAGGATACGCAAATGAGCGACGCAACGCTCGCCGCCGTAGTTGATGCGGTCGACAGGGGCGAAACCTCGTATGCAGGCGTCGATCCCGCCGATTTTGCTAAAATCAAGGAAGCGAGAAGCATGGTGAACCTCATTGGCGGACACGATGCGCTCATTCCTTCCTATTCCACGGCAAAGGAGCTGGCAAAGGATTTTCTTGCCTATATGGTATCGGATAAGAGTCTAAATACCTATATGCGTACGACGAAGGGCTGCAAGATGCCCTACCGTTACGACGTGGAAACGGCAGATCCCGAGCTCTATGCGAGCTTTACCGATATGCAAAAGACCAAGCTCAATATGTTGAAGGATTGCACGGTGATGCCTTTCAGCGAGCTTTACGAACTGAACTATATCGGACAGGTGAGAGATTTTAATACGTACGACAATCTTACGTTCTGCTTTACGGCAAGCGCTGCAAGAGATTACCATACGGCTCCGGAGGTTTTTAACGCCGATATCGAGTATTATACCAAGGCGAACGGCGCAGAGTGGCAGCGGGTATTACAGCGTCTGGGGGTTTAATATGAAGAAAATCATTGCGCCGATTCTTGCGGTTGTGTTTACGTTCGGGCTTGCGGGCTGCGGCGGAAACACGGCAAAAGAAAACGACGTAACGGTATGGACGTGCTCGGCAAATACGAAGGTGCTGCAGGCGTTGGAATACGACGGTTCGGAGTGCAAATTCAAAATCGGCGCCTTCAAAAACGAGAGCGAGAGCGCACAGATTATCATTTCGCCTACGGAGGACGTTTCTTCGTATACGGTTGCGCTCGGCGATTTGACGGCATCGGACGGATCGGTTCTGAAAAAAGAGAACTTTACCGTGTATAACGAGAAGTATATCTTTGTGGAAACGATCAAAGAAGTGAACCTCGTAACGGTCGGAGGAAATTATCCCGACGCGCTGCTGCCCTTTGAGACGGCGGTGGAGTACGGGGAAAACAAGATCGCGGGTGGGAACAATCAAGGGATTTATATCACGCTGAAGGTCCCCGAAGATCAGGCGGCGGGCGTGTATACGGGCAGCTTTTCCGTGAACGTGGACGGAACGGTGCATAACGTGCCGGCGGAAATTACCGTATACGATTTCGTGCTTCCCACTGCTACGAACGTAAAGACGTCGTACGGGATATTACCGAGCGAAATCGCTTACGGGGAACTGGATACGTCTGTGGAGATGGTGGAGAAATATTATGACTTCATGCTCGATTACCGCATCAGCGGGCAGGATCTGCCTCACAGTGAATTCCGCGGGGAGCTGACCGAAGAAATTATCGACAGGTGGGTGGAATCTGCGTTGAAGTCCGCGCAGGACGAACGCTGTTCGCATTACAATCTGCTCTATTCTACCGTCACGGTATCGGCGGCACCCTACGTGAACCGTGCGGGTGAAACGCTTTTCTATTCCGGTCTTGCAGTTGATATGGATAAGGTAGAAGATGTTTACGACAAGTTGATGGAACGGTCGATGAAGGAGGGCGTAAACCTGTTTGAGAAGTTGGGAACTTACTTCGTCATATTCGACGAGGCGGAAGTAAACGGCAAGATGGAAATGGCAAATTATTGTCTATGGTCTGTGAATGAAAGACAGGCAAAGTGTATTGAAAAGTACAGAAACGATCCCGCCTACGCTGTAAAACCAGGCGATAAGGGAAACGAAGCTTTCCGACAGGAGCTCATTGAAACGCTCGCAAACGTAAAGCATAAGTTTGTCGGTTCGTATACCGAAACGCTGGAAACGGATGCGACGTACGTTCCTACGATCGACAACTACGATGAGGAATCTTCCCGTGAACTGTACGACCGCGTGAACGACGAGTCGTACGGAGAGGGGAACGGCGAGCTTTGGTCCTATCATTGTATGAATCCCTTGGCTCCCTATCCTACGGTGCACATGGAAGATGAAATTCTGGGCACGCGCGTCATGGGTTGGATCATGCAATCCTATAACATTGTCGGTAGCCTGTATTGGGACGTCAACTTATACGCATACCGTGAGGACTATGTGAATAATTTGCAGCTGACTGATTACTACGGGACAGCGCTTCGTTTTCCGTTGGCGAACGGCGACGGCTTTTTGGTATATCCGGGCGCGCCGTACGGTATTTACGGACCCGTTCCGTCCATGCGCCTTGCATCTCTCCGTGACGCGTTTGAGGATTACGATTTGCTCTATGCGCTCGAAGAGATGTATCTGGAACATGGATTGACGGATGCAGAGTTTGACGCGGTGATGAATATTGTCAATTCAAGGCTGTTTAACGGCGCAAGGGTCAAGCACGGGACGGAGGTAGTCGGCTCATTCGACGACGTTAGATCGACACTGGCGGAATTGCTCGTGCTGGCGCAGCAGGATATCATCGTGACGCAGATAAGCGAGCAGACGGGCAAGACGACGTTCACGGTTCAGACTCCTGCGGGTACGCATGTAAAGGAAGGGGGCACGCTATTGAGCGGTGCGCCCAACGGAGATAAGACGTTCTATACGGTAGACGTAAACCGCGACAGTGCGCGGAACGAGCTTCGGCTCACGTTTGAAACGGCGGATCGGGTGATGTCGCTCGGCATATACGTGGGCGGCAGACAGCGGACGATCGGGGCGGATGCTTACGGCGTAACGGTAAAAACGGAGAATGGAATTTACGATTGCAGGCAGGTTGAGACGGAGGAATTCGGAAAGGGCATCAGCGTAGTTTCTCCCGCGCTTACGGAAGGAAGCAGGGAATACGATTATCTGACCGTATCGGTTGCTGATTTCGGCATCGATGCTTCGACGCAAAAGCTGATTCTCTGCGTCTACAATAACGGCGATTCCGCACAGACGATGGATATTTATTTCCAGGCAGACGGCAGAGGTGCTCCCGCCGTCAAGTTCGATTCCTACACGCTTCAAACAGGACTGAACGTGATCACGATGGATATTTCCATTCTCGTGCAGTCGAGAACGCTTGCCAATATGCGTCTCGCGTTCCCCGATGCGGGTGCGATTGACGTGACCTTGGGCGACATTGTGGTATCGGAGTAATTATGAAAAAGAGATTGGGTATATTTTTAACGGCAATCACAATACTCCCCTTGGCAACCGCGTGCGTCGGGGGGGGTACTAACGGAGCGGATAACGCCGAAAATGCCGACACGCTGCAAAAAATAGTAGTAAACGATTTTGAAAACAGTGCGGATATGGGGATGCTGCTCATAGGGAACAAGCTCGGGAAGGTCAGCTTGCAGGAGAACGCCGATTACGTGAAAGCGGGCGGGCGTTCTGCAAAGTTATCCGTTACCGGGCAGGCTTCATTCGGAACTCCGTACCTGTATCAGACGTTCGATATTCCGGATCGGGAGGAGTATTCCGATTTTACGAAGAACGTAAAAATGACGCTGTGGGTATATAACGACGACGCGGAGGTTCACAGCCTGCGTGCCGAATACCGCTTTGCCGCGGGAACGCTCGGCAGTACGGAGATCGAGTTGGGCGCCAAAGAATGGACGATGCTCAATTATGAAATTGACAGGCAGTATCTTCCTTTTGACGCAAACGGCGACTACTATTCCTGTCTCGGCGTATATTTCTACTTTGATATCAGCGCAAGCGGCAGCGCATATGATCTATATTTCGACGAGCTTTCGTTATACAGAACGGAGAAGGGCTTTAATAAGAGCGTCATGTTTCTTGACGAGCACGAAATTTGCTCCTTTGACCACGCTTATCAGCACAGCTTACTGACGGTTACAGACGACTATTTTGACTTGCAGGCGTCGCTTTCGATTTCGCAGGATTATGCGGAGCGGGACAGAGACTTTAATTTAAAGGTGTCTGCGCCTGCGGGATCCACGCCCTTTTTGAACGGCGGCGGCTGGCCCGGAATCGAAATCAATCAGACAATTCTCGAAATGTTTGATTTCTCCAATTACGACGACAGCGACGAGTTCTGCTTCGACGTCTATTCCCCGAAGGAGAACGGACTGGACTACGTTTGGGTCACGTTCCGGAACAGCCAGAACTGGGAGGTCTTTAAAGATGGTCCCGCGAGGGTTCTGACAAAGGGGCAGTGGCAGACGATCCGTATCAGCGTCGGCGAAATCAATGCGACGGCGGAGCGGCCTGAGGAATACGGTTTTATCGATACGGCGAGGATCATGGTCCGCTGGGGTGAATTCGTCGGCGAGGACAGAGTTGCCTATTTCAATAATTTTCGTATGGAGCTGAAATAATGCAGGTCGGGATAAGGAGGACGCAATGAGAAAAAAATTGATCATCCTGTTATCGTCGGTACTGTTCGTTCTTTTGGGCGTACTCACGGCGTGCAGCAGCGGATACAAACTGATCGGGCTAACGCCGAAGGCTGAAATTACCGTCATGCAGGGCGATTTCGTCGAAGTGGAAACGTTGCACGTTTACGATAATCTGGATAACTATTATAACGTAAAATATAAAGTCGTCGACAGCGAAGAGAAACAGATCGCGCTGTCGGGCAAGGGCTTCTTTGCGGAAGACGCGGGCGTTTACCGAATTGTGTACACCGTGCTCAGCGTAAAGGGCGCGTATCAGGAAGAGACGGTGGTGAACGTTCGTAAAAGCTCTTCCTCGGTGTTAAATATCCACGTGCCCGAAACGACGGACGCGGGAAGCCTCTGCCAAATCGTGATCAGTGCGGGCGAGCTGGAAAAGTATTCGTTTTCGGTTTCCGTTGAGTTTAACGGAACGGCGGTGCCCGTAAACGACTACGCTTTTATGGCGGCAGAAGCGGGCAGTTACCTCGTCACGGTTACGGCGACTTCGGCGGAAGAAACGTACGAGGAGACGTATACGGTCATCGCACGGCAGGTTGCGTTGGAAGGCGAGGTGGAGGTGTTCGACTCGTCCTGGAGCAACCAGCGTGGAGAATGGCGGGTAGCTACCACGGCGGAAACGAACGTGAAAGACCGTTTCGGCGGAAACGGAAGCTATCTTGCGATCGAGACGGATATCGAATATCTGAACGCTTTCATCAGCCCTAAAATGAGCAAGAGTTACTATCAGGCGCTGGCGGAAGACGGCTACGAGTACGTTTCCGTATGGCTGTATATCGACGGCTTCTTCTCACACGTGGTGCAGCAGTATAAGGGGAACGGCTCGTTTTATCAGACGACGCATAACGTCCCCGCGAAAACGTGGTACGAGATCAGATACAATTTACAGGACGATCCACAATACGATTTTCAAGGGAGCTTTTTAAAGGCGTTCGATTATTTCGCCGATCAGACCAGACAGATTTTTACTTTGGATAATTCCGACGAGTACAACGTCGGAAACGGCGGGCGCGAACGCGACGAGAAGGGGAATCCGATGCCTTTCAGGGTTTATATCGACGATATTTACGCCGTCAAAACGGTGTCGGATATCGCAATCGACGGTACGGTAAACCCCGAATTGAAAACGGGTGACACCTGTGACTTAAAAGATTTTATCCGGTCGGATTCCAAGGACCGCCTGCTGTATACCGTAACCTATCGGGACGAAATGCAGGTTGCCGAGGGCGGGAATTATACGTTTACCGCGGACGGCGAGTATGAGATTACGGTCGGATACGGCGCGGCGCAGCCCAACCGTTACGGCAGCGTATCATTCACGCTGAACGTCGGATCACCCTATACGGCAAGCATCGGTTCGCTCATCAAAGAAAAGTCGGGTGAATCCGTGCAAGTGAATCTGGGCGATTTAAATGCGCTTCTCAAGGACGGGAACGGCAATCGCATCCCCGACGTTACCTGCCGTTACAGTGTTGTCAAAAACGGCAAACAAATTACGGTAAACGACGGTAAGGTTTCTCTTTCGGAAGCGGGACGGTATGAGGTCGAGGTAGAGATCGGCTATCGGATTCAGAATACCGATTGCAAAACCTACGTACGCACTGAGCTGGATATCTGGGATGAAGAGAGCAAGTACACCGTGTTTTCGTTCGACGGAAACACCGAATATTTTGCAGACAGCTACTATATGAATGCGATCTGGGAAAGCGCACCTGAGACCTCGGTCGTGGAGAAGGCGGACGGCGTTCGGGGCACGTTCCTGAAAATGGAGATCACGAATCAGCAGCAGCCTGTGCTTGCGGTAAAGCCTATGTACTCGCTCAATTACTATCGCTGGCTGTTCCGGAACGAACCTTCTTTCGGAGTGACGGGCGATCCCTTCGTCACATTCGATTATATGGTGGAGGATCTGGCGACTACCGAAAGGCGGACGCTTATCGTGTATCCCTCCAAGTCGCGGCAGTCTGTTGCCTGCGGGACGTGGAATACCGTCAGTTTTTCGCTGGAAGAATTTTTGGACGGCTATTATGCACAGTTGGACGGCGGGTACGAGTACCTGAACGGATTGAGAGGCGGCGCGTATGCTTCTATCGACCCCATGCAGGGGTATGCGCTCTTCTATATGTACAATCAACAGATTCCGTCAAACGTGTATATCGGTGAATGCAAACTGCAGTTAAAGCCTTACGAGACCGCTTCCGAATGGGCGGAACGACTGAACGCCGCCGATAAGGTCGTCGCGGATTATACGAAGGAAGAATATGTTGATAACTACGAAGGCACGAGCATGACGTATTTCGAACGCAATCACAGCTCGCAATGGTTCTATAACCAACCGACAATCGAAACGATGGAGGTCGACGGTGAGACGGGCAAGGCATTGAAGTTCGTTACGAAAGCGGGCTACGTCTACGCGCACCGTATGTATATCCCGAATACGATGGATATTACGGCGTTGAAAGAGTTTGCCGCCGTCGGGTATCGTTTGAAAATCAAAGTATTTATCGACGAAGGCAAAGCGACTTCGGAGAACAGGACGGTCTATACGCTGCAATACGATTCTGCGGCTTCGGGTTTTGTGAGCATTGCAAGCTCGACGAGGACGACCACGGTAAAGACGCTTGCCTGGCAGGAAGTGGAAATCGACGTCACCGACTATATTCGTCTGATGGAGCAGTTAGGGGGCAATTACGGACAGCAGCTCAGCGAGAAGACAAGCGTGCTCGCCGTAAGTGCTGATAACGGTTCCGTTTTCGTCAGTCAACCCTATCTCGTTTTACCTGAAGGGGATAAGGAAATCATTGTGGCGGAGGGCGGTACGGCGGATCTGACGGCGCTTGCTCCGCAGGACGGCAAAACATATGAATATTACGTCCTCAACGGACAAGAGCTCGACTTGCAGGAAGAGACGACTCTTGTTGTCAACGAAACTTTGACGGTAGCGGTGGTTTTGTCGCAGGGCGCTTCCAGAACGTTTGTCTCCTGTGTGAAAATCAATGCAGGCTCTCTTACCGTAACCGACTATACCAAGGCGGGTTACGTCGAGTCTTATGCGGGCACCTCCATGACGTACTTCCAGAAAAATCATAACGTGTATCCGCGCGCCAGTACTTCGGCGATCGTAACGGAAACGGTCGGCGGCGTAGAGGGCAGATATGCAAGGGTGACGGCGGATTCGGGGATCAATGGCTATAATGAAACGATCTACGTTTATCTGCCGAATACGATGGACATGGAGACCTTGAAACAGTTTGCTGCGGACGGGTTCGTTTTGAAAGTGAAAGCGTACGTGGATGCGCCGACGCAGACGCTGGATGCGTTCGTGTTGGAGTACGACGAGGGTGCTTCGGCGTTCAAAAAAATACACGAGAGCTCGAGGGCGACGGCGGTTCAGGCGGGCGTTTGGGAGGAGTTGGAAATCGATATAGGCGACTATATCCGCCTCTGCGAGCAGCTCGGCAATTGTTATGAAAATCAGATAAACAATACGCAGGGCGTTCTCGGAATACGGGTCAATCAATCCTGGACGATCTATTTCAGCGAGTTGTACCTCGTCGCGCCCGCAGACTGAAGCGGGAAAGGGAAAAGATTATGAAAAAAAGCAAACGTTTTATCGGAACGGTCATTGCCGTCATGTTAGGTGCGGCGTTCTGTATGAGCGTGACGGCTTGCGAGAGCTCGGCCGCGTCGTCATACAGCATTACCGTCAACCAGGGTATTACGGGCGGCACCGTCACGGCTGACAAGACGAAGGTTTCTGCGGGGGACGACGTCGTGTTGTCCCTTCAGGTGAACGACGGAATGGTGCTCGAATACGTCACCGTAAACGGGATCGAGGTATCCTTTTACGACGGCAAGTATACGCTCTTTTCGGTCGATGAAGATTACGTGATAGACGCGAAGTTCGTCTCCTCCAAAGCTACGGTAAGTTTCGTAACGGAAACGGACGAGACGTTCGAGCCCAAGTCCGCCGTACTCTACGAATCGGTCGGCGAACTGCCCGTGCCCGCACAGAGCGGAAGCCGTAAATTTCTGGGCTGGTACGATGCAGAAGAGGGCGGGAATCTCATCAAGAGGAGTTCCCTTGTAAAAACGAACGAGCTTGTGCTGTACGCGCATTGGGAAACGCTTTCGCAGGAATATCTCGACGGACTTATCCCGTACAGCATTACGAGCACGGTATATTCTTCGCAGCTGGGCGCGTACGGCATCAGCTTTCATACGCTGAACGCCTCGCTTGACCCGCAGATTCTGATTGCGGAAACGACCGATCCCGACTTTTCGGAGGCGGTTACCGTCGATTGCACGCAGGAGTTTTTCTATGAAGAGTACGTTTCGCAGGGCGTTATCGACTTGGACGGACTTTCGCTCTCCCGTGGAAAAGATTATCTCGTCAAGGTAGGGGATTCCACAGCGGGAGTGTTCAGCGATTCCTTCACGTTCCGCGCAAGGCAGCTTGAGGACGGCGCGGCGAAATTCGTATACGTCACCGATACACAGCAGGATTATCACGATCGGTATTATACGAAGGTGGATGAAACGAGTTATCCGAACGGGATCGAGGACAATTTTGCGGCTACGCTGTTAAAGACGGCGATCGCAAATAACTCCGATTTTGATTTCATTGCGCACGGCGGCGACTTTGTCAACTATGGAGCGGAAAACGGCTATTGGGCGGAGATGCTCGGCGATCTAGCGGATATCATGTTCGAGTATCCCATGATCGCTGCGGCGGGTAATCACGAATCGCCCAACTATTACGCCTGCAATAAATTTAATCTGATGGCAAGCATTTTCAACGTCAATACGCCCGATTTCGGAACGAGCGCCGCGGAAACGTACGTGCGCAACGGGATGAGCGGATATGCATTCTCTCTGGACGTAGGTCCGCTGCATTTCATCGTGCTGAATTCCAACGACGTTTATTACACGAACGATTCGGTTGCGCCCTCTGCGGAGAGTCTGTCGAATGCGCAGTTGAACTGGCTCAGAGCGGATCTGAAAGCGTACCTTGCAAACGACGAGACCAAGTTCGCCGTGGCAATGATTCACGAGGGGACTCTCGTTCCGACGCACTCTTCCAACGTTTCAAACGACCATTACAAGGGCCTGCGCGGACCGTTGTTAAAGGAACTGCGTGCGGGACAGGTGGACTTGCTGCTTTGCGGGCACAACCACTATGCGTTCAGTACCTATCCGCTCGATTACGACGAAAACGCTTCGACTACGATCACCTATTCCTCCGCGCTTACCGTTGAGGAAAAATATGCGAAAATCGTAACGAAGTCCTACTCACAGGAAACCGTGAACGGAACGGAGTTCAATACGTTTACGGATTACACGTCGGGGCTTGACGGGACGATCTGCATGGAGATCGGTGCAGGCGGCCCGCAGAATACGGAAACGACGTTCCCGCTCGCAACCGTTCAGGAACTGCTGACGGCTCGCGTATTTTACAGATCCCTGATTTCGACGGGAAAAAATTGCATTGCGGGGATGGAGAACAAAACGAGCAATATGTACAGCTATATCAGAATAACGGATGCGCAGTTGACTGTGGAGACGTACGCCGCGAATTTCAATGATAATTATGGCAGGAATTTTGCGGGCGGCGATAAACCGACGGTACAGCTTGTCGATTCGCTTTTACTGAAAAAATAAAAAACGGACCGCGCCCGTAAGCCGCTTTTACGGCTTGCGGGCGTTTGATCGGAGAGAGTATGGTAAAATTATTTATGGTATCGTCCTTGCAGAAAGTTTTCCCCGACGAGGAGAACTTTGCCGAGCAGACGGAGGGGGAATGCTTTGCCGACGAGGTGTTTTCCTTTCAGCTCGTCATGGTGCCCGATTTCAGCGGAGAAGCCGTTCTGAGCGTAAAGACGGATTTGTCCCTGCGTTTATTCGTGCAGAAATTCGTGAAAGGAACGCCTGCGCCCGAAAAAGGTGACGGATATTATCTTGCGGGCAGAACGGAGTTTCCCGATCCTCTTCTTCCGTGCGGGGATCGCATTACGGCGGAGCAGGGAAAGGCGACTGCGGTCTGGGTCGTTTGCGACGGCGGCGCACCCGGCGTGCACACGGTCGAGTTTACCGTCGGAGAAACGACAACGTCCTATCGGTTGACGGTGTTCGAAACAAAGCTCGGATTCGATCCCGTGCCTGTTACAAACTGGCTGCACGTCGATTGCATTTGCGATAAACACGGGGTCGAGCCCTTTACGCCTGAATTTTATGAGGTGTTCGGGCGCTATCTCGAATGGTACGTGCTCGGTGGAAACACGATGATGTTAACGCCCGTATTTACGCCGCCGCTCGATACCAAAGCGGGGACCTATCGCAGAACGTGTCAGCTGGCGGGAGTAAAAAAGAAAAAGGGGAAATATTTCTTCGACTTTAAAAAGCTGCTGTACTTTATGGAGTTTTGCAGCGAGAGGGGTATCGCATACTTTGAATTTTCGCATTTGCTTTCCCAGTGGGGCGGCCAATTCTGTCCCAAGATCGTGGACGAAAACGGAAAATTACTGTTTGGTGGGAAGGATAAATCGGGCGGCAAAAAGTATAAGCGGTTTCTGCGGTTCTATCTTTCTGCGGTGCGTTCTTTTTTAAAAAGCAGCGGCTACGAGGAGCGGGTTTATTTCCATCTGAGCGACGAGCCCGAGCGCAAGTACGTGGGGCAATATATCCGCAAAAGTAAGTTCTTGTATCGGTTTATCGATAAAGCAAAGACGATCGACGCGGTCAGCGATCCGCAACTTTTCCATATTCCTACGTTGGACGTTCCCGTCGTGGCAACAGTGTTCTATGACCGTGCGGGCAGGCTTCCGCAGAACTGGATGCTTTACTATGCCTGTATCGGGAACGACCATATGTGGACGAACCGTTTTATGTATATGCCCTTGCAGCGGGTGCGTGTATTGGGATATCAGCTGTACCTGACGCACTCCGTCGGCTTTTTGCATTGGGGGTTCAATTTTTATCATACGCAGTATTCCGTTCGGAAAATCGACCCCTATGAGGTGACTGATGCGGGCGGAAGTTTCCCGAGCGGGGACAGCTTTGTCGTTTATCCCTTGGAGAACGGTGCAACGCCGTCTATCCGTTTGTTTACGATGCGGGAAGCCTTGCAGGACTTTTATGTGCTCAAACGGCTGGGATCTCTCTATGGAGAGGAGTTTGCCGCAAATTTACTGCATGAAAACGGCATGGAAGGAATTTCGGTCTATCGGGGCGAGATCGATTGGCATTTGAATCTTCGGCGGAAAATCAATCGGTTGATTCTGGAAAAACAAAAAAATGAAAAGGAAGCGGATGTATAATATGTTACGGGATATACAAAGCATTGTAGAAAAGGTTCACGCGCTACAAGAGGATGAAACGTTGCGGAAGCGGGGCAAGCTGCCGTCGAACGCGTACTTTCTAAACGAGGACGAGATCGTCTGTTTCCCGCGCGATTTCGGGGATAGCCGTTATCCCTACGCATACGACGGTCTGACGCTGTGGGCGTATTCCTCGGGAAATATCAAAATCGAGGAATCGGCGTTCAATATCATGCTCGATTTCGAAAACGGGAAAGAGCCGACCCTCGGCTTTTTTTACGGCTTGGCGCAGGGGGAGGAATTCTTCCCCGTGTCCGTCACGGGTGCGGCAAAACAGCCTGCGGAGGAAAACGTCTCCCGCTATACGGTTTACTGTCCGCATTGCGTCTACTATATCGCGGAGAGCATGGCGCTTCTCGGTGCGGTGAAAATGTACGTGGATGCAAACAAAAACGTTCAGATGCAGGCTTTTTTGCAGAACAAGAGCGGTTCGGTGCAAAAGACTTACCTCTCCGCATTCATGAACTGTATCCTCTCGCATGCGGGTTTTGAAAATTTTGAAAACAAGTGGTACCGTTCCTGCGAGCTGGTAAAGGACGGATTTTTCTATCGTGTTACCGAATATTTGGGCAGGGCAAGCTGTATGTATCACTTCGGTAAGATCACACGGGACTATGCGGGTGAGGTGTTTTCTACCACGTCGCTTGCCGATTACAAGGGCGGCATGAGTAATCAGTTGATTTCGTCCGTGCCTCTGCGCACGGGGAAGTTCAAGGCAAACAAGCCCTATACGACCTTCACCGATATTGCCGTCGCCGGTGATATGATCTCGCTTGTTCTGGGCGCAGGGGAATGGAAAACGGTCGGCTACACGGTTTCGGTTGCAGACGAAGAGAGCGTTGCGCTCCGAAACGCCGCAAAGCCTGCCGCACAGCCGTACGGAGCGCTGTATCGGGATATCCCTGCAACCTCCTTCGTGCTGGACGGAGTGCTTCAAGACGAGTCGTTCGGGTATTTTGTCAAGAGCGTTTTGCGTCAGGTGGAGTTTTGCACGCGGGCAAAAAATTACGCGGGCGCGCTCATCGGGATCCGCGATATCTTCCAGCAGCTCGAATGCGCGCTCCTGTGGATCCCCGACTATTGTAAAAAGAAGATTGTGGAAGCGCTCGGATATATCGGCGAAAACGGCAGGGCGCCGAGACAGTACTCCTATTCGCGGGCGGACGGTGTTCCTCCCGTCATGGACTTGCGGGAGTATATCGACCAAGGTGTCTGGATCATTTCCACCGTATATCGGTATCTTTCGGTCACTGGCGATTTTTCCATATTGAAAGAGGAATGCGGCTACTATCGGTTCGAGGACGGCGCTGTATTCTTCAGCGAGAAAAAGGATACCGTGCTGGAACATCTGATCGCCATTGCGGACTATCTGTTGAGCAATTTGGATAAAGAGACGAACTGTCTGCACGTTCTGTACGGAGACTGGAACGACGCGCTTGACGGGCTCGGGAAAACGGCTGACTGCGGAGCGGAGTTCGGAACGGGCGTTTCGGTCATGGCGACGATGCAGCTTTACCGCAATCTCAACGAGCTTTGCAAGATTTTGGAGCACGAAGGCGACTGCGGGAACAGGCGAAAAGAGTATCTGGCGAAAGCGGAAGCCATTTTGCAGGGGCTGGAAAAGTACGCCGTCGATACAGACGGAAAGGGCGGCAAAAGAATTATTCACGGTTGGGGAGACAAGTACGCCTATAAAGTTGGGAGCTTCTGCGATAACGACGGGCTTGCCCGCGACAGCGTCACCTCCAATGCGTTCTGGATTTTATCGGGCGTCAATCGCAGGATCGAAATGACGGAATATATTGAAAACGCGTTCTCCAGACTGGGCAGTAAGTACGGGATCAAAACGTTCGAACCGTATTTTGCGCCCGAAAACAAAGAGGTAGGGCGCATTACGCGCTTGCCCAAGGGCACGGCGGAGAACGGTGCCGTTTATATTCACGCCTCTCTGTTTGCGATCTGGTCGCTTTTCGAAGCGGGGAACAGTCAATTCGCTTGGGAGCAGCTGGTTAAAATTTTGCCTGTCACGCATGAGTTTATTTCGACTACGCCCTTCGTGATGCCCAACTCCTACGTGCATAACAAAGAGATCGGTTGCGACGGCGAGTCAATGAGCGATTGGTTCACAGGCAGCGGCTGCGTATTCGGCAAGGTATTGTTCTTCTGTCTGTTCGGCGTCAGACCCGATCTTACGGGGCTGGAAATCTGCCCTGCGGTCAATGGTTCTATGAAGGAGATGAGAACGGTGTTGAAGCTCAAAGGCGGAGAGGTTGATTTGTCTTATCGGAATAACGGCTCGGGCAAGAGAACGTTTACCGTAAACGGAAAGAGCGTCGGAGGCGTATACGATGAAGTGTTAAAAACGGAGAAGCTGATTTTTCAGAACGAGGATATGCTCGGAAAAAAGCTGGTAGTTTGCGTTTGCGATTGATTTGCCTGCCGCGTACGCGATTCGTCATCCGCAATTCGGAATGAGAAAACGGAAAACAGTGCATACTGTGAGCATGAGGTATAAAGTCTGGGGCATCATGCTGCCCATCATCCTGATGCTATTGTGTTGCCTGTGCGGGTGCGAACAGGTGGAAGATCTGGGTTCGCTGTCCGAGTTTTCCCATCCGTATGCGGGCGAGTACGTTTGCGACACGCTCACGCTCGGCGGGGAAGATTGTCTGCACAAGTTCGAGTATTTAAATCTTACGTTAAAATCCGGCGGAGAATTTTCGTTCCGTTATCGGACGAACGGCGGGTTAAAGGGCGGTTACGAGGGCGAATATTCGGTTTCGCCGGAAGGGGATGAAATCACCTTTTCGGCGAAGTACGGCGCGCGCACTGCCTCCCGTACCTTTCCTTACGAGAAGGGGGCGGTTCACGTCAATTTGCAGTTCGGGACAAAGCTGCTGCACGCCGAATTCCGCTTTCCTTAAAAAAATTATTTAAACGTCAAAACAAACGTTTGTGTTTTTGTGGCTGCCGTGCTATAATAGTTGCATGAAGTCTGCACAAGCCGAAAATAAGTTGAAGCTCACCTCCGATCAGGAGGATGCGGAGACACTTATCGAAGAGTGGTTTTATCATTTAACCACTCAAATTTTCGTGCTGTGCGGATATGCGGGCACGGGCAAGACGTTTTTGGTAAATCACGTTGTGAAAAAGCTGGGTTTGGTTGCGGGGGAAAGCGCGGTGTTCGTGGCGCCCACGGGGAAGGCGGCTTCCGTGCTCATTCGCGGGGGAACGCCCGCGGGAACGGTGCACAGTCTCATTTACACGCGCGAAGAGGATATCGAGGTAAACGAGGACGGAGAGGTGGTTTCCGAACGTTTTCTGCGCTTTTCGCGGCGGGAAAAAATCGACGGAAAAATTAAACTGATCGTAGTGGATGAGACCTCCATGGTGGCGGACGATATGTTAAAGGATCTGCTGTCATACGGGGTGAAATGCCTGTTTTGCGGCGATCCCGCGCAGCTTCCGCCCGTAAGCGGGAGCAATTCGCTCCTTTCCATGCCGTGCGCCACGCTGACGCAGATCGTGCGGCAGGAGGAGGAAAATCCCATCGTACAGTTGGCGCAGACGGCGCGTGCAGGCAAAGTGATTCCGTTCGGCAGTTACGGCGAACAGGCGGAGGTGATTCCGCGCCGACAGCTGGACAGGGCGTCGCGCGAGCGGCTCTTTATGCAGGCGAACCAGATTATCGTGGGAACCAACCGTACTCGGGCGGCGATCAATCGGGAGATGCGCGCGTTTCTCGGAATCGACCCGAACGCGGTTCTGCCCACTGACGGCGAAAAAATTATTTGCACGCTGAACGATTGGAGCAAGCCTTTGGACGAGGCGGGGAATTTCCATTTGGTAAACGGGATTATCGGCACCTGCTCGCACGTGCGGGAGCAGGAGGACGGATTGGGACAGCTGGACTTTCAAGCCGATTTTCTGGAAAATAAGCTATGCGATCTGCCCTTCGATACGGGGGTGTTTTACACCGGTCAGTATGCGCACGGGTACGGCGACAAGGCGTATCTGCTACAAAACGGCATGTTGGTGCACGAAAGCAATTTCGAACTGCTGCGCAGACAGAAGGTGCGGCGGGAAGATACCGTTTGCCGCTTCGAATTCGCCTATGCGGTCACCTGTCATAAGGCGCAGGGCTCGGAGTATGATTTTGTGATTGTGGTGGACGAGAGCGGGTGCTTTGAGGATTCGCGCCGATGGCTGTATACGGCGATCACGCGGGCGAAAAAACGGCTGTTAATTATCCGTTAAACCGTTCTATAAACTTGACAATTTTTTTACAAAAAGTTACAATAAAGAAAAAATGCTTCGGAAGGTAAATTATGACGTACAGAACGCATAACTGCGGACAGCTCCGCGCGGACGACGCGGGCAAAAAGGTGAAGCTTGCGGGCTGGCTGGACAGCAAGCGCGACAAAGGCGGACTGCTCTTTGCAGTTCTGCGCGACTTTTACGGGATCACGCAGGTGGTTTGCTCGGAAGAACCCTGCCTTTCCGCGTTGCGCGACGTTCCCACCGAATCGACCGTTTCGGTAGAGGGCACTGTGGTGCTCCGATCCGCTCCGAACGAGAAGCTGCCCACGGGGCTTATCGAGATTGTGCCCGAGAAGGTGGAGGTGCTCGGCAGGCGCACCACGCCCGCGCTTCCCTTCGAGGTTTCCCGCTCTACCGAAGCGGGCGAGGACGCACGGCTGAAATACCGTTTTCTCGATCTTCGGAATCCTTCCGTAAAGGATAAAATCGTGCTTCGCTCGCAGATCATCGCCGATTTGCGCAAGCTGATGACCGAACGGGGATTTTACGAAATTTCCACGCCCATTTTAACGAGCTCCTCGCCCGAGGGCGCGCGCGATTATATCGTTCCAAGCCGACTTTATCCGGGCGAGTTTTATGCGCTGCCGCAGGCGCCGCAGCAGTATAAACAGCTGTTGATGTGTTCGGGCTTCGACAGATATTTCCAGATTGCGCCCTGCTTTCGCGACGAGGATGCGCGCGCGGACCGTTCTCCGGGGGAGTTTTATCAGCTGGATATCGAAATGGCGTTCGCCACGCAGGAGGACGTGTTCGGCGTGTTGGAGGAGGTGCTTCCGCCCGTGTTCGCCAAATATTCGGGCTGGGATGCGGACAAGCCGCCTTTCAAACGCGTCGCTTACCGCGAAGCGCTGGAAACGTACGGCACGGACAAGCCCGATTTGCGCAACCCCTTAACGCTTTGCGACGTTTCGGCGGAACTGCAGGGCTGCGGATTTGCTCCCGTAGAGGGAAAAGTGGTCAAGGCGGTTGCCGTACATAACTTTAAGCAGACGCGCAAATTTATCGACGGAACGGCGGAAGAGTTCAAAATCAAGACGGAGGGCGGCGCCATGTACTGGTTCCGTCTGGACGAAAACGGCGCGCTTGTGGGGGGTATTTCCAAGTTCCTCGGCGAAAAAATCGGCGCGCTGAAGGAAAAGCTCGGGCTTGCTCCCAATTCGTTCGTGGCGCTCGTGGCGGAGGAAAAGCTCGGCGCGGCGCAAAAGCGCGCGGGGATTTTGCGCACGATGCTCGGCACGGGGCTGGATCTGTTGGAAAAGAACGTATACAGGTTCTGCTGGATCGTCGATTTCCCCATGTACGAAATCGGAGAGGAGAGCGGAGAGCTGGAATTCTGCCACAACCCGTTTTCCATGCCGCAGGGCGGACTGAAAGCGCTGAACGAGCAGGATCCCCTGGACGTGCTCGCCTGGCAATACGACATCGTTTGCAACGGCGTAGAGCTTTCTTCGGGCGCGGTGCGCAATCACGACCCCGAAATTATGTTAAAGGCGTTTTCGCTTGTGGGAATGGGTAAAGAGCAGGTGGAAAGCAAGTTCCCCGCCCTGTATCACGCGTTCGAATACGGCGCACCCCCGCACGCGGGCGTTGCGCCCGGGGTAGACAGAATGGTGATGCTCATCTGCGATACGGTGAATATCCGCGAGGTGATTGCGTTCCCCATGAACGCCAAAGCGCGCGATCTTTTGATGAGCGCGCCCTCGCCCGTCGAGCAAAAGCAGTTGGACGATGTGCATATCGCCGTCGTAAAAGAAAAAAAATAAATAGAAATAATTCGGTTGAATGAAAAAAGCGCTCTCCTAAAGAGGAAGAGCGCTTTTTGATTGATAATTAAGAAAAGAAAGAATTCTTTTCGCCGATATAGCTAACGATCGCTTGGTCGCTTACCTGTTCTTTTACGGTCCCGAACAGTTCGTACATCGCTTTGAAACGGGCGACGGACTGCGCCTTTGCGGAAGCGTCGATCACGGGCTTGTTGGACGAGAAAAAGATATCCTTGTTTTTGCTTACCGCATCGTCGGTAAATTCGTCGAAATACTTCGTTTGTACAAACAGCATAGGAACGGAGCACTTTTCCCGTTTATAGGAGATTTTTCCGTTTTCCTTCGTCTCTTTAATTACGTACCAAACGTCCTTCATTTCCACGTCGAATTTGCGCGTAAGCGTTTTTAAAACGGTGGTTTTTTCAAATACGTTCGCGCTTCCGTTCAGATAAACGGTATCGAGGTTTCTGCCGTTCATTTCGTGTATCACGCGCACGGAATTGAAATTCGTTACTTTGTGCAGCGGGAACCAGAGCGTATCGAAGGTGCCTTCCAGCTTATCGGTCAGTTTTTCAAGCGCTTCTCCGCCGATCATTTCGCCTGTTTCGGAGTTATACACTTCCTCGTAGCCGAGCGTTTTTAAATCGTCCAGCTCGCGCTTGTTGGAAACGACGTAGGTGTAATGTTTGTCGATATGAATGACGGCGGTGGTCTTTAATGCGGCGGAGCCTGCGCCCATATATTCGTACATATATCCCGCCGTGGAATTTAAGGCAGGGTCGCGAACGAATTCGAGCTGGCGCAGATAGGAAACTCCGCTCACGGTAATTTTTAACGCCAGTTTCAGCGAGTTGTCGCTCGATTGATATTTTAATGCCGCGCCGTCCGTAAGTTGTATTCTTCCGTTTGTGGAACCGTTTCCGTCCGAATAAAGTTCTGCAGAAACGGCGGAGTTGCCTGCCAGCAGCATGACCGCGCTTTCCTGCAAGGCGATTTTAAAGGAAAACCCTGCCGCCGTTCCCGAAAATTCTTTGTAGGACTCGGGATTTTTGTTGATAAAATTCTGATATGCGGAGGCGATAGCCTGTCCCGCGGAGAAAACGGTATCGAAACCCGCAAGGATCGTTTCTGTGTTTTCCAGCGTGCTGTACAGCACGTTCATTTGTTTTCCGATCGTCTTTTTTCCGATCGAAGCGACGGAAACGTTTTGCGTGAAGTCGTTGGGGGGAATGGCGTTGTACGCCATATTTTCTTCGCGTAACCCGTTCGGCATAAATTGCCATGCATTCGGTCTTATCAGAACGGATTTTAACGCATTCACGGCGAAGTCGGATAGAGTTTTTACGGTAAGCGTGGCGGTTAAGGTGAGCGTTTTGTAGCCCTTCCCCGAGAGCACGGCTTTTGCGAGATATGTGCCCGCTTCGGTCGCTTTGTTGTTCGTATAGACGACGGAAACGCCTACGGGAAGGGTGCCCGTGACGGTAATTTCGTGTTCGCGTCCGTTGTAGGTTACCGTTTTATCCGTAAACGTAACACCTGTGATTGTTTTGTCGGGTACGGTGGACGGTTTCTCGGGAACGGTATCCGAGCTGCCGGGGGGGGTAGTCGTTGTTCCGTTTTCGGGGGAGCTTCCGTTGTCGCAAGCCGTAAGCGGCAGGACAAAGAGCGCCAGTGCAAGCAATAATGCAAAGAATTTTTTCATAAATAACTCCTCTGTAAAAATTTATTATTCCTCCACGCCTTTCCGCGATACGCGGATGAGTGCGGGAATAAACGTAAAGGGGGAAATAAGCATTGCCGCCATCGCGCAAAACAGCACGGTAACCAGAAAGAACAGCAGTTTAATAAACGCAAACAGTAATTTTACGACGATCAGAAAAATAAATCCGTCTAAATCGAGGGTAAAAATAATGCCGGGCATATTGGGGATAAATCCGCCGCCGAGGCAGCAGCTCCTTACCGCGCCGCCCCAGAACATTTGCGAGGTGAACGAAAAGATGAGGGCGGTTAAAATAGCTGTTCCGCCGATTGCCTCGCCGATATAGTCGCCGCCCGCTACGATGATACTGATAATAAACAGAACCAGCGCCGCTCCCGCGATTACGCCGCCCCAGATAAGCCCCTTATTCCGAGCGCGTTTGATGTTCGCTTTTTGCGCCCATATCCGTTGCTGCGCCTGTCTTTCCGCTTCCGCGCGTTTCCGCTCCTCCGCTTCTTTTTTCTGTTGTTCCTGCAATCGAATCCGTTCGGCGCACGGCTTGCATACCGTTTTCTGTCCGATGATCAGAACTTCTTCTTGATAAAGCGCCTTTCCGCACACGGTGCATACGCCCGCGATCTGCTGCACGGGCGAAGCTTCCGCCGCGGACGCTTCGGCGATTGCGACCTGCTCTCCGAGTAGTTCTCCGTTCTCTTCGAAATAGCTTAACGGAACACGGAACAGCTTCGAGATTTTAGACATGGTTTCAAAGTCCGGATGCGATTCTCCGCGTTCCCATTTCGAAACCGCCTGATAGGTTACGTTCAGCGCGTCGCCCAACTCCGCTTGCGTCATATTGTTCGTTTTGCGAAGCGAGGCGATTTTTTCGCCGTAGTTCATAAACATTTCTCCTCCTGCATTTTTTCATATTTTTATCATATCAAATTGTAATTCAAACTTCAACAGGATTTTCTCAACCGTTATTTGAATTATTGTATTTTTCGGGGAATTGTGCGGTATTTCGGGGCATTTTAAAATATTTTAGCACAATCCGAAGCATAAGGCAACTAAATTGCGCGTTTAGAACTCAATAGAGCATTATTTTCTCAACCGATAATTGATATAATAATAACATGACGATGGGAGAAGCGGTCGCAAAACGAATAGAGGAATGTTTGTCCGAACGGGGAATCACTGTGTACAGATTGGCACAAAACGCCTGTTTGCCCACGTCTACCGTTTGGAATTTATTTAACGGACATACGAAGAGCCCCACGCTTACGATTTTGTTTCGTATCTGCGAGGGGTTGGAAATTTCGGTGGAAGAGTTTTTAAACTGCGATTATTTCAAAACGGAAAATCTGGATCTGGATTAAAGAGCGGGGAACCGCTCTTTTTCGTTGCGGAAAGGGGAATCGGACAAGCGCGCCGCGGCATACAATAACCGAGAGGTGAACGTATGCTGGAAATGTTTTACGCCGTGTTGGGACGGCTGTTCTTTTTTACGGGGTCGGTAGCGGACGGGAGCTCTTATCCCCAGCCGCTTTCCGCCGAGGATGAAGAAAAGTATTTAAAGCTTGCCAAGGCGGGCGACAAGCACGCCAAGGATATGTTGGTAAAGCACAATATGCGGCTGGTCGCGCACATCGTAAAAAAATACAACGGCGCGGCGGAAACGGACGACATGATTTCGGTGGGCAGCATCGGACTGATCAAGGCGATCAATTCTTACGAGGCGGGGCACGGCACGCGGCTTGCGACGTATACGGCGCGGTGCATCGAAAACGAAATTTTAATGCTCATCCGCGCGGGGAAGAAGCATAAAAACAACGTTTCGCTTTCCGACCCCGTGAGCTTGGATAAGGACGGCAACGAGCTCACCATTATGGACCTGCTCTTCGAAAAAGAGGACAAAGTATTCGGGAGCGTGGAACAGTCGCTCATGCAGGAAAAATTCCTCTCCGCCGTACGGCAGCTTTTAACCGAGCGCGAAACGCTGATCATCTGTATGCGATACGCGCTTGCGGGCGGGGTCCCGCTTGCTCAGCGCGAAGTGGCGCAAAAGCTGAAAATTTCCCGTTCGTACGTTTCCCGAATCGAGAAGCGCGCCATCGAAAAGCTGCGCAACGGGCTAAGACGCTCGGATTTTTTGTGCGATTAGCGCGGAATTTGCGAAAACGGTTGTAATTTGTCGGATTCGGTGATATAATAAAAGGGTATGGAAGAGAAACAAAACGAGAATTCGCAAAACGGACTGCCGAACAGCGAACCCGAAGAAGAGAAAAAGCAAAACCGAATTATCGGTTTTTTATCCGATATTTTACGGGGCGTCGCCATCGGCGTAGCGTTTATTATCCCCGGATTTTCGGGCGGCTCGGTCGCCGCGATCCTCGGGATTTACGAGCGTTTGGTGGGGGCGATCGCCGATATCTTCAAGCACTTTAAACAAAGTTTTATTACGCTGTTGCCGATCGCGATCGGAATGCTGCTCGGGATCGCCGCGCTCATTTTGCCCATTCAGTGGGGGTTAAGGCATTATCCCATTCCTACCGTAATGCTGTTCGTGGGGTTGGCGCTCGGCGGGCTTCCCTCGATCACCGAAAAGCTCAAGGGGGCGAAATTTTCGTGGAAGTATGCGCTTGCGTGCGCGGTGCCGCTGATCGCGGCGGCTTCGCTCAGCTTTTTGCCGCTTGCGGGCGACGTGAATTTATTCGAGCTGAGCGTCGGCGGATATTTTCTGCTGATCCTTATCGGCGCCGTGGGCAGCTGCGCGCTGGTCGTGCCGGGGATTTCGGGCTCGATGCTGCTGCTGATTTTCGGGTATTATAACCCCGTCGTCGCGCTCGTAACCGACCATTTGCTGCACGGGGCGGACGTGGGGATTTGTATCGCCGTACTTGCGTGCCTTGCCGTGGGCGTGGTCGCGGGATTCTTTGCTATTTCCGTTTTAATGAAGTTTTTGCTGAAAAAGTATCCGCGCGGAACGTATTACGCGATTTTAGGATTTATCGTGGGCTCGGTGCCCGCCGTGTTCGTTTCTACGATTCGCGAAGCCGCGCCCGAGCTGTCCGCGCTGTATTCTTCGCCCTGGTACTGGGTGATCGCGGTGCTATTGTTTGCTGTGGGGGTCGCGCTCTCGTTCCTGCTTGTACGGTATGCCAAGAAAAAAGAAAAGAAAGAAGAAAAGCCGCTCGGTTAACGAGCGGCTTTTTTATTCGTTCGGTATAGTCAACTTGTCATTCCGAGGGGCGGCAGCGCCGCCCCGTGGGAATCTTGTACAGAAGTATGCGGACTGCGTGGGGTGGGATTATACGGCTGTGCCTCAGAATGACAAATGAACGACTTTCCATTTTGGACAGTACGATTTTAATCTGTTTTATTTGTGATACAATCGGGATATGGAACAGAATAAATGTAATAATTGCAGGTATTTTTTACGCCATTATGTAAAGTACGGAGCACGCTTTATCGGAATTGTTGTCGGGCATTGTATCCATCATGATTTGGACCCTCGCACGAGAAAAAAAGTAAATATGCACTTTTCTTGTGATGATTGGGAACCCGTTGCAATACAAAGAGAGGAACGAAAAGTTTCGGTTACAAAGGCGATTCATGCGATCGCGAATGATTTAAATGAAATAAAACAAATTTTAATCGACGATAACAATTTGGAAGAGTGAAATAATGACAGTGGTTGGGATTCCCGCGGTCGCGCCGCTCCCTCGGAATGACAGTGGTCGCCCCTTAGACATACTGCTCCGCCGTTTCTGTCATGCTGAGCGAAGCGAAGTATCCCATGGGGCAAAGGGCGGACTGCGTTAGGAGGGATTCCCGCGGTCGCGCCGCTCCCTCGGAATGACAGTGGTCGCCCCTTAGTCATGCTGCCCCGCCGTTTCTGTCATACTGAGCGAAGCGAAGTATCCCATGGGGCAAAGGGCGGACTACGTTGGGAGGGATTCCCGCGGTCGCGCTGCTCCCTCGGAATGACAGGGGGCGGGGTTGTGTCTTAAAATGGCGGTTGGGAATAGGTTTTTATTCCTCATCGCCGCCGTACATTTCAGCATAAAACAATAAAAAATTGACCTGCGAACGATTGATTTACACGCCGCATTATGGTATAATATACCTATTAACTGTACGGAGCGGAAAATGTTACAAGTCAACAATGTCAGCCTGCAATACGGCAGCAAGAAATTATTCGAGGACGTGGACCTCAAATTTACCAAGGGAAACTGCTACGGGATCATCGGCGCGAACGGCGCGGGGAAGTCCACGTTTTTAAAGGTGCTTTCGGGAGAGATCGAGCCCAACAAGGGAGACGTTTCGCTCGGCAAAAACGAGCGTATGTCCGTTCTGGCGCAGAACCAAAATAAATACGACGCCGAAACGGTGTTAAGAACGGTCATGCTCGGGCATAAGCGGCTTGTGGAGATCATGGACGAAAAAGACGCGCTTTACGCCCATGCCGAATTTACCGAAGAGGATGGCGTGCGCGCCTCCGAGCTCGAAAGCGAGTTTGCCGAGTTGGGCGGCTGGGAAGCGGAGAGCGAGGCGGAAACGCTTTTAAACGAGTTGGATATCCCGTCCGAATATCATTATATGCTCATGTCCGATTTAGACGCCAAGCAAAAGGTGCGCGTGCTGCTGGCGCAGGCACTGTTCGGCAATCCCGACGTGCTGTTGCTGGACGAGCCTACCAACAACCTCGACTTAAAGACGGTGCGCTGGCTGGAAAATTATCTGCTCGATTTCGAGAATACGATCATCATCGTATCGCACAACCGTCACTTTTTAAATAAAGTCTGCACGCATATCTGCGACGTGGACTTCGGCAAAATCAATCTGTTTTTGGGCAATTACGATTTTTGGTACCAGACCTCGCAGTTGTTGGCGCGCCAGCAAAAAGACGCCAACAAAAAGGCGGAGCAGCGCGCGCAGGAGTTAAAGGACTTTATTGCCCGCTTTGCGGCGAACGCGAGCAAGTCCCGTCAGGCGACCTCGCGCAAAAAGGAGCTGGAACGGCTGACCATTTCCGACTTTAAGCCCTCCCTCCGCAAATATCCGTTTATCGACTTTAAGTACGAGCGCGAGATCGGAAACGACATCCTTTCCGTGGAGGGGCTCACCAAGGAGGGCTTTTTCGAGGATATTTCGTTTACCGTGCAGAAGGGGGATAAAATCGGGATCCTGTGCGATAAGTCCACTTCGGTCACCATGCTTTACGACGTGCTCATGGGCAAAGAGCAGAGCGACGCGGGCACGGTGAAGTGGGGAAAAACGATCCTCGCTTCCTATTTTCCTCAAAACAATTCGGAATTTTTCGAGGATTGCTCGCTTACCCTGGTGCAGTGGCTATCGCAGTTTTCCAAGGATCATTACGAAGAGTACCTGCGCGGCTGGCTGGGCAGAATGCTGTTTTCCGGCGAAGAGGCGTTAAAGGAAGCCAACGTGCTGTCGGGCGGGGAAAAGGTGCGCTGTATGCTTGCCAAAATGATGTTGGAGGGCGGAAACTTCCTGATTATGGACGAGCCGACCAACCACCTCGATTTGGAATCTATCACCTCGCTGAACAACGGTTTGACCGCGTTTAAGGGCTGTATGCTGGTAACCTCGCACGACCAGGAACTGATGAATACCGTATGTAACCGTATTATCGTGCTTGACGGCGGAAAGAAATTCGATAAGAGCGTTACCTTCGACGAATACGTGGAAATGACTAATTCGTAACCCGATCCTGTTTGAGTGAAAGTAAGGAAAATCGATATATTCGACATTATTTTACAAAATAACAAAAATAAAATATAAAAATCTTTTATATTTTTACAAAAATCACTTTACATTTACAAAATAGTGTTTTATAATATCCTTACAATCGCTTCAAAGGACAGAGTATGAAAAAAGTAATAATCATGGAAGGCAACGAAGCTTTTGCGGGGGAACTTGCAAAGCTGTTTCAGGAAGGCGGGTACGAGGTTTGCGGAATTACCGACGACGGCGCAGAGGGATTAAAGATTATGTCCAAGCATTCTCCCTCGGTTGCGGTAATGAGTTTGCTGCTGAAAAATCTCGACGGATTTTCGGTAATGGAAGAGGCGAAGCGCGAACAGCGCAAAACCGATTTCATTGTCTTGGGAAATTTCTCGGACGATAAGATCATCAACCGCGTGATAAACCTTGGCGCGCGTTATTATCTGATGAAGCCCGTTTCCGCTTCCGTCGTGTATGACCGCGCTGCGGAAATCGCGGAGGAGGTCGCGTTAAAGGAGCCCGTAGAACGCAAGCGCGCCAACACGCTGGACGAGAGGATCAGCAACATTTTTATTTCGATCGGAATTCCTCCGCACATTAAGGGGTACAGCTATCTGCGCGAGGGAATCAAAATGGCGGTTGCCGACCCGCACATTATCAACAATGTGACGAAGGGACTTTATCCCGTGATCGGGGAGAAGTTTGCGACCTCCGCCAGCAAGGTAGAGCGCGCGATACGCCACGCCATCGAGGTGGCTTGGAACAGAGGTCGCATCGACGCGGTGAACGCCATCTTCGGCGCGCGCGTATACATCGGGACGGAAAAGCCCACGAACAGCGAATTTATCGCCCTTGTTGCCGATAAGCTCATTTTAGAAAATATGATGTAACGGTTCGGCGTTACGCCCTCTCTTAAAGGAGAGGGCTTTTTTTGTTGCGAATGGGATTCGCGCGGTCGCTGCGTTCCCTCGGAATGACAATGGAGGGGGAGGCGAACTGTCATTCAGAGGCGCGGCGTTGCCGCGCCGTGGGAATCTCATGGGTGAGTGACTACGTAAAGTGGGATTCTTCGCCCCGGAGGGGGCTCGGAATGACAGCGGTTGTGATTCTCGCGGTCGCTGCGCTCCCTCAGAATGACATTGGAGGGGAGGCGGACTGTCATTCAGAGGCGCGGCGTTGCCGCGCCGTGGGAATCTTATGGGTGAGTGGACTGTGTAAAGTGGAATTCTTCGCCCCGAAGGGGGCTCAGAATGACAGAGGGTGGGATTCCCGCGGTCGCTGCGCTCCCTCGGAATGACAACGGGGTCGCGGTTACTCTACTGAAGGACGACTACAAATGATAACGACAGAAAATACCATAAAGCGACGCAACCTCTTTATATGCGCAAGCGTGCAAGCGGTATACTTTCACAAAACAATAAAAAGAGGTATTTTTATGGAAACGTTGCTTTTAGACAGACGCACGCAGACAATGGTGGAAGGGTACGTGCCCGAGGGAGAGCTTTTATGCTCGCTCGTGCGGTTTTTCTCTATCTTTTCGGACGGAACGCGGCTGCGAATTTTGTCCGCCCTCGCCATTTCCGAAATGTGCGTTACAGACATTTCGCGCGTGCTCTCCATCAATCAAACGACCGTTTCGCATCAGCTCCGCTTTTTAAAGGACGCGGGCATGGTCACTACCGAACGGCACGGCAAAATTATTTTCTATTCGTTGAAAAACGAAATCGTGAACGACGTTTTATTGAAGGGCGTGGAGTTTTTGGGCTACTGAATGAAAAATTTGCCGTAATTCCTTGAAAAAAACGGAAAAGTCGTGTATAATATGCTTATAGGATAATGTGGGAGACTACGGCATGGACGTTTTAAAGGAAAAACTGAAACTTCTGCCCGATTCTCCCGGCGTGTACATCATGCTCGACAAAGACGGCACGGTGATTTACGTAGGTAAGGCGCGGGTGTTAAAAAACCGCGTGCGGCAGTACTTTCATTCCTCCGAAAAGCCTGTGAAGGTGCGGACGATGGTGGAGAATATCGCCGATTTTTCGTATATCGTCGCTCCGACCGAGGTGGACGCGCTCGCCCTCGAAAACAATCTGATCAAAAAATACAAGCCCAAGTATAACATTTTGTTAAAGGACGACAAGACCTATCCCTATTTAAAGATCCACACGCGGGAGGCGTTCCCGCGCATTTCGATCACCCGCCGCATTACCAAGGACGGAAGATATTTCGGTCCGTATATGGGCGGGGTGAACTGCAAAGATCTCGTGGATATCGTCTCTTCGGTGTATCATCTGCGCACGTGTGCGGTGGCGGTGACCGAGAAGGAGAAAAAGCCCTGCCTGAATTATCATCTGCACCGCTGTCTCGCGCCCTGCGCGCACCTTACTTCCCAAGAGGAATACCGCGAGCGGGTGGCGGGGGCGATCTCCTTCCTTTCGGGCAATTACGAGGAGGCGGAGCGCATTTTAAAGGAGAAAATGGCGCGCTTTGCGGAGGAGGAGCAGTTCGAACTCGCGCTCGAATACCGCAACAAAATCGCCATGCTGCAAAAGCTGAACGGGCGGCGGATTACCGCCATGCCCAGGGACGTGGACGCGGATATTTGGGCGATGCACACCAACGGACTGTACGCCTGCGCGAGCCTGCTCGTCACCCGCAAGGGCATGATGCAGGGCGGGCGCAGCTTTGCGCTCGAAGAGGGTGCGGGAGAACGTGAGGAAGCCTTTTTAAGCCTGCTGATTCAGTACTATTCCGCGCACGAGATCCCGCACGAGATCGTGCTGGAAGAGCCGATCGACGATTCGCTTTTGACCGCTTACGCCAAACAGAAAACGGGCAGGGCGCTTGCAGTTACCCGTCCCAAGTCGGGCGTACGGCGGGAGCTTTTGAATATGGCGGCGGGCAACGCGCGCGAGTATCTCGAAAAGTCGGTAGCGGGGATCGAGCACAAGAACGACATGACCAAGAACGCCTGCGTGCGATTGCAAAGTCTGCTCGGGTTAAAGCGCTATCCGCACCGCATGGAGTGTTACGATATTTCCAATATTTCGGGCGTGGATAAAGTGGCGAGCATGGTGGTGTTCACCGACGGCGAGGCGGACAAATACAGCTACCGCCGATTTAAAATAAAGACGGTGGAGGGCGCGGACGACTTCGCTTCGCTGCAAGAGGTGCTGCGGCGCCGTCTGGGCAAGCTGGGTACGGACGAAGAGGACCGCTTTCCCAAGCCTCAGCTCATCGTGATCGACGGCGGCAAGGGGCAGCTCTCCTCGGTAAAAGAGATTTTCGACGAGCTTCGTATAGAGGATATCGAGCTGATCTCGCTTGCCAAGCGCGAAGAGGAAGTGTTTACGCTCTACTCGGACACGGGCGTTAAGATCGACAGGCGCGACTATTCGCTGAAAATGCTGCAACGGATCCGCGACGAGGCGCACCGCTTTGCGATCACCTATTTCCGCAATCTTCATTCCAGGCGCAATCTTGCTTCGGTGCTCGAAGAGATCGGCGGGATCGGTAAACGGAAGCGGCTGGCGCTTATGGAAAGATTCGGCACGATCGACAAGATCATGAACGCGGACGAGCGGGAGCTCGCCTCCTGCGCGGGCGTGGGCAAGGAGCTTGCCGCGCGCATTAAAAAATACTTCGAGGAATTATGAAATACGATTTGTTTGTTTCCGATTTCGACGGCACGCTGGTACGAAAGGACGGCACCGTTTCGGAGGAAAACCGAAGAGCGATCGAAGCCTTCCGAAAAAAGGGCGGCGTGTTCGCCGTCTGCTCGGGGCGGATGCTGCCCTCCATACTGCCCCGCGTGCGGGAGCTGGGGCTCGGCGGGATCGTCGGCGCGATTCAGGGCGCGATCCTCGCCGAAATCGACACGGGAAAAATTATAAGGTGCAACGCGTTTTCGCACCTTTGCGCGCTGCGTGCGGTGACGGCGGCGGAGCGCAGAGGGCTGCACACGCATATTTACACCGAAGATCAGTTTTATTCCAACATGGACGACGTGTTTTTGGAATTTTACGAAAAGATATGCGGCGTGCGCGCCGAGCGTCCCCGCGAGCCGCTCTCTTCGCTGCTAAGCGGATTAAAGCCCATCGTAAAGGTGATCGTCATGCTCGAAAAGGAGAAGCGCGACGGCGTATATCGGGAGATGAAAGAGGAGCTCGGCGAGGAGTTTTATGTGACCTGCTCTTCGGACTGGATGGTGGAAATTCTGCCCGCGGGACAGAATAAAGGCACCGCGGTGGAGTATTTGTGCAGGCATTACGGCATTCCCCTCGAAAAATCCGCCGCGATCGGCGACGCTCTGAACGACTACGAAATGCTCGAACGGGCGGGCGGAAAGTTCGCGGTGGAAAACGCCGAAGAAAGGTTAAAGGAAATCGCCGTTACGGTGCCCTCGTGCGAGGAGCACGGCGTGGCGGCGGCGATTAGGAAATACGCAATGAAAGAGGAATTATGAACGAAATCGCGATCCCCAGCGAAACGGTAACGCTGGACAAATTTGCATACGATCTCAACTTCGAAATGCTTTACGCGGGCAGGGGGCTCATCACTCTTACCACGATCAGCGTAGACCGCCCGGGGCTTCGGCTCGCGGGATATTACAGCTATTTCGACGCGCAGAGAATTTTGCTGATCGGTCTTTCCGAGCATGAATATCTCCGCTCCTTTTCGAGCGCGGAGCGCAAGGAAAAAGTAAAGAAAATGTTCGAGTGCGGAGAGATTCCCTGCGTGGTGTTCTCGCGCGATCTGCCCGTGTTTCCCGAGTTTATGGAGTGCGCCCGCGCCTTTAAAACGCCCGTGTTCCGCTCGGGCAAGGTGACGACCTCGGTCATGGCGGATCTGTTCGTGTATTTAAACCGCTTGCTTGCGCCCGTCACCACCAAGCACGGCGTATTAATGGACGTGTTCGGCGTGGGGATCATGCTTACGGGCAATTCGGGCGTGGGCAAGAGCGAAACCGCCATGGAGCTGATCAAGCGCGGGCATCGGCTTGTCGCGGACGACTCGGTGCTCATCAAGCGCATCGAAAACACGCTGGTGGGTACCGCGCCCGAGCGGATCCGTTACTTTATGGAGCTGCGCGGCATCGGCATCATCAACGTGAAAAATATGTACGGCTCGGGCTCGGTGCTGGGCGAAAAGAACATCGAGCTGGTAATGGAAATGGAGCCGTGGCAGCAGGGCAAGGAGTACGACCGTATCGGCGGCGAAAAGAACGTGGAAGAGATCTTCGGGGTAAAGATCCCGAAGCTCGTTATCCCCGTAAGCCCCGGGCGGAATCTTGCCATTTTGATAGAGGTCGCGGCGCGGAACCAGCGTTTGAAGAGCATGGGCTACGACGCCGCGCAGGAGTTGATACAAAGGACGATAGGTCGGTGATTTGAAAGCGGAAATTTTAGCCCCCGCGGGGGACGAGCAATCGGCTTACGCCGCCCTAAAGGCGGGAGCGGACGCCGTATATCTGGGACTTACGCAGTTTTCCGCGCGGGCAGGCGCGGAAAATTTCGACGCGTCCGCGTTGCGGCGCACCGCGAAGTTTGCGCACTTTTTGGGCGCAAAGGTTTACGTCTGTTTGAACACGCTGGTAAAGGATAGCGAGACGGAGGGCTTTTTTCGGAGCGCGAGGGAGGCGTGGAATGCGGGTGCGGACGCGCTGCTCGTGCAGGATATTTTTTTGGGAAAACGGCTGAAAGAGGTCTATCCCGAAATGACGCTGCACCTTTCCACGCAGGGCGGGTGCTGCAACGTGTACGGGGCGCGGCTTGCCAAGGAGTTCGGATTTTCGCGCGCGGTGCTCGCACGGGAAACGCCGCTCGACGAAATCAAAAAAATTTCGGAAATCATCGAAACGGAGTGCTTCGTGCAGGGCGCGCTGTGCACCGCCTTTTCGGGACAGTGCTATCTTTCGTCCTTCGCGGGGAACAACAGCGGGAACCGCGGCAGATGCAAGCAGCCCTGCCGCAAGAAATACTCGCTCGACCGCGCGGGCTACGAAAAGCCCGCTTACGCGCTCTCTACGTCCGATCTTTGCGTGGGCGCGCGCGTTGCGGAATATGTGGCGGCGGGGGTTTCGTCGCTGAAAATAGAGGGCAGGCTGCGGCGCAGGGAATATTGCGCGGCGGCGGTGCGCTACTATCGGGCGTTGCTGCAAGGATTGCCCGCGCGGGCGGAATTTTCCGACTTGAAGCGCGCCTACAACCGCGGCGGCTATACGGCGGGGCTTGCGTTCGGGCAGGCGGACGACTTTTTGTCCCGCAAGACGCAGGGGCATATCGGCGAGGACGTGGGCGAGCTCTTTTTTGTGAACGGCGCGCCCTTTTGCAAAAGCTCGTTCGCGGCGAGAAAGGGCGATTGCTTTAAAATTTTGCGCGCGGGCGAGGAGGTGTGCGGCGGCGTCTATCTTTCCTCGGGCAAGAACGGATTTTTTCTTTCGGGCACGTCGAACGCGAGAACGGGCGATCGTGTGTGCGTGACGACGGATACGGCTGCGGGCGAGCGGGCGCTTTCCCGCGCGCGGCTGCGGGAGGTTTCCGTCGAGCTCCGCTTTGCGGCGGGCGCGCCGCCCTATGCGAAATGCGGAGACTTCGAGCTTTTGGGCAAGGAGCCGCTTGCGCCCGCCAAAAACGCGCCGCTTAGTGCGGAAGAAATTTCGGAGTGCTTCCGCAAGACGGACGCTATGCCCGTTTCGCCCCGCCTTACGGTGCAAACGGAGGGCGCGTTCTGCCCCAAATCGGCGTTGAACGCGTTCCGTCGGGAATTTTACGAGGGACTTATAAACGCGCTGGTGCCCGAGCGGGAGCCGTTGGAGGAGCGTTCGGTCGCGCCGCCCGCGCTGCGCCTTTGCGGGAAAAGGGAGCGCGCGGCAATCTCGGAGGAGCTTTCCGAGGGGGGCGGAATCGTCATTTTTAAGCCGCGGGACTATGAAAAATTGCCGAAAACAGGCACGGAACGCGCCTATTTGTATCTGCCCGCTTTTTTTACAAGCAAGGAGATCGAGGCGTTAAAGCCCGAGATTTCGCGCTTTTACGGAATTTATTGCGACGGATATTACGGCGTAAAGCTTGCCGAGGCGTGCAAAACGGAGCTGTTTGCGGGCACGGGGTTCAATCTGTGCAACGGCTACGCCGTAGCGGAAGCGAAAAAATACGCGGGGCGGTTCGTCCTTTCCAAGGAGCTTTCCGCGCGCGATCAAAACGCGCTTGCCGCCGAGGGGGCGTTCGCGCTGCTGCAGGGCGGGATTAAGGCGATGGATCTGATTTACTGTCCGTTTTCGCGCACGTGCGCGAAGTGCGATAAGCGGGAGTATTACACAGCGACGGACGAGGACGGCAGAAGCTTCCCGCTCCGCCGCTATCGGGCGTTCGGCGCGTGTCGGTTCGAGCTTTATAATTGCGCACCGCTTTGGGCGGAGGCGGAAGTCTCGCCCCTTGCGGACGAAACGGCAAAGGAATTGCTTCGCGGCAGAACGGCGACGCGCGGACACGAAAAGGGGAGTATGCAATGAAGAGCGGGGCTCGCAGTCTGGAACTGAATAAAATTTTAGAGGCGGTGAGCTCGTTCGCCGTGCTCGAAGCTTCGCGGGAGAAAATTCTGCGGACGGAGGCGGAAACGGATCGGTTTGTCGCGCAGAGCCTGCTTGATTTTACGGAGGAGGCTTCCCTGCTGCTGTTCGAGCTGGGCGCGGGCGCGGTGGAGTATTTTCCGCCCCTCGGCGACAAAGCGGAGCGCGCGGAAAAGGGCGCGGCGCTTTCCTGCGGGGAATTGCTGGAGCTGAGCAAGCTCATGCGGTCGGCGCGGGTGTGCCGCAAATCGGTGAACGGCTTTTCGGACGGTCGCACGTCGAAAATGCGCGCGTTAACCGAAATGCTTACCGAGGACGGACGGCTGGAAGAGGAGATCGCGCAGAAGATTCTGGGCGAGGACGAAATTTCCGACCGCGCCAGCGACAGGCTGTACGCCCTTCGGCGGGAGATCCGACTGACGGGCGAGAAAATCCGCGCCCGCCTCGCAGCCTATCTCACGGGCGAGGAAAAGAAGTTTTTGCAGGACGGGATCGTTACCGTGCGCGGCGACCGCTACGTGATCCCCGTTAAGGCGGAATATAAACGGAGCGTAAAGGGATTTATCCACGACCGTTCCGCCACGGGCTCCACGGTGTATATCGAGCCCGAAGAGGTGCTCGAAATGAACAACGAACTCCGCTCGCTGATGCTGGACGAGCGGGAGGAGCAAAACAGGATTTTAAGCGAGCTTTCGCGCGCGGTCGGCGCGCGCAGAGCGGAATGGGAGCGGGATGAAGAAATTTTATGCGAGGCGGACTGCTGTTACGCCCGCGCCGCTTACGCCTATTCGCTCAAAGCGCGCAAGCCCGTGTTGAGCGCCAAGGGCATCGTGGAGATCGTGCGCGGGAAGCACCCGCTGCTCGATATGAAAACCGCCGTGCCCGTGTCCGTTTCGGTGGGCGCGGATTACGACTTTTTAATTATCAGCGGCGCCAACACGGGCGGAAAGACGGTCACTCTGAAAATGTGCGGCTTGTTCTGTCTGATGGCGGCTTGCGGGCTGTTCGTGCCCGCCGAGCACGCCTGCCTCGGCGTATTCCGCGAAATTTTCTGCGACGTGGGCGACAGCCAGTCCATCGAGGAAAATCTCTCCACGTTTTCCTCGCACCTGCTCAATTTAAAGGAAATTACCGAGCGCGCGGGCAAAGAGAGCTTTGTGCTCATCGACGAGCCGGGCGGAGGCACCGACCCCGAGGAGGGGCAGGCGCTGGCGCGGGCGATTTTAAACGCGCTGTTAAAAAAGGGGTGCCGCGGGATCGTCACCACGCACTATTCGGCGTTGAAGGAGTTCGCGGCGGAAACCCCGCGCATGGAGAACGGCTGCATGGAATTCGACGCGGCGGACTACCGCCCGCTGTACCGCTTAAAGATCGGCGCGCCTGGCTCTTCCAACGCGCTTGCCGTTTGCGTGCGGCTGGGGCTGCCGCAGGAGCTGATCGCGGAGGCGCGGAGCTATCTTTCGGAGGGCGCGCGGGCGTTCGAGAGCGCGGTGCGCGCGGCGGAGGAGAGCAGGGTGCGCGCGGACGAAATCAGGGCGGAGGCGGAGCTTGCGCGCGCGGAGGTGCAAAAGCGGCTTTCGGAGTTGGAGCGCGATGAGGAGAAATTCCGCGCCGAACGCGAAAGGTTTACGCGCTCGGCAAAGATCGAGGCGCGCAGGATCGTCAACGAGCATACGGCGCGCGCCGAAGAGCTGTTGGAGGAGATCGAAGAGATATTCAAAAAAGAAACGCTCTCCCAAGCCGATTTGATCAGGGCGCGCACGCTGAAAAATCAGCTTTTGCGCGCGGAGACGGAGGAGGACGAGCCCCCCGTGCGGCTGACCCCCGTCGATCCCAAAACGCTGAAAGCGGGCGAAAGGGTGTTTGTAAAGAGCATGGGCGCGGAGGGCGAGGTGCTCTCTTTAAAAAAGAACGGCGCCGAGGTGCGCTGCGGAGCGATCCGCGTGATCTGCGCGTTTTCGGATCTGTTTCAGACCGCGTATAAGCGGCAGGCGCAGGAGGGCGGCGTGCGCGTGGTAAAAAATTTGCAGCCGCAGCGCAGCGCGCTTACGGAATGCAACGTTATCGGGCAAAGCACGGACGACGCGCTCCCTCTGGTGGATACGTTTTTGGACGGCGCGGTGCTCGCGGGGCTGGAACGGGTGCGCGTCGTGCACGGCATGGGCACGGGCAGGCTGCGCAGCGCGATCCACGCGTTTTTGCGCAAGGATCCGCGGGTGCGGGAGTTTCGCCTCGGGGTGTACGGCGAGGGCGAATCGGGCGTTACGATCATCACGTTAAAATAAAGAGGTCATATTTTCGCGGTTTCTCAAGTAGAATGTAATAACTATTTCTGTTTGAGGTAAACTGATTGAAAAAGCTATCTTCGCGGGCGATTGCCGCAATCACAAACGCGCTGCTGGCGCTGATCCTCGTCGTAGTGGGCACGGTGTGCTTTTATCCCTCCGCCACGGGCGTTTCGGGCACGAAGGACAGGGTGTATTACAAGGGCTCCTCGCCCGACGGCGTTACGCTGATGTTCAACGTATACTGGGGCACGGAGCTCGTCTATAAAATTTTGGACGTGTTGGACGATTACGAGGCGAAAGCCACCTTCTTTCTGGGCGGGAGCTGGGCGGACGACAACGTGGACTGCGTAAAGGAGATCGTCGCGCGCGGGCAGGAGGTCGGCTCGCACGGATATTTCCACCGCGACCACGCCAAGCTTTCCTTTTCGGAAAACTACGGCGAGATTAAAAACAGCGTCGATTTTATCGAGGCGGCGTGCGGCGCCAAGGTGCTCCTGTTCGCGCCTCCCTCGGGCGCGTTCAACGACGATACGGTGCTTGCCGCCGAAGAACTGGGGTTAAAGACGGTCATGTGGAGTAAGGACACCATCGACTGGCGGGACAAGGACCGGAATATCGCCTACCGCAAAGCAACGCAGGAGATAAAGGGGGGCGATCTGGTGCTGATGCACCCCATGGAGCATACCCTCGCGGCTCTGCCGAATATTTTGCAGTATTACCGCGAAAAAGGGCTTCGGGCGGTTACCGCGGGAGAGAACCTGCTCGGCTCGTCGCAATAGTCATTTTTACATAAAAGGAGAAAAACATGGTAGAGACAAGAACGCTTAAAAACGGCGTGCGCGTGATCGTAAAGCGCATGGAGGGATTGCTGTCGGTCACGATGGGCGTGCTGGTGGGCACGGGTTCGGCATTCGAAACGGACGCGGAGGACGGCATTTCGCATTTTATCGAGCATATGCAGTTTAAGGGAACGCCCACGCGCACCGCTTTTGAGATTTCGGACGCATTCGACGCGCTCGGCGCGCAGGTAAACGCGTTTACGGGCAAGGATTTGACCTGCTATTACGCGAAATCCACGTCCGACCACGCGCGGGAAGCGTTTGCGTTGCTTGCCGATCTGTTTTTAAACAGCACCTTTCCCGAGGAGGAGCTCGCGCGGGAAAAGGGCGTCGTCGTCGAGGAGATCCACATGGACGAGGATTCGCCCGAGGATCTGTGCCTCGACCTTTTGGCGCGCGCCTCGTTCGGCTCGGAAAACTACGGCAGAAATATACTCGGTCCCGAAGAGAACGTAAAAGGGTTTCGGCGGGAGGATCTGTTCCGCTATAAACAGGAGCGCTATTGCCCCGCGAATATCGTCGTTTCGTTTGCGGGAAATCTCTCGCTTGCCGAGGCTGCGGAGCTTGCCGAAGAGCATTTCGGCAGTATGCCTGCATCCGATTTTGTTCAGCGCAAAAAGCAAATCGCGCTGCGCGGAGGCAATCTGTTCAAGCAAAAGCCCATCGAGCAGGCGCACTTCGCGCTGTCCTTTCCCTCGGTGAAACGCGATCACCCCGATTATTCCGCCATGCTCGTGATGAACACGGTGTTGGGCGGCGGCATGAGCTCGCGCCTGTTCAAGCGCGTGCGCGAGGAGCTGGGGCTCGCCTATTCGGTGTATTCCTTCGGTTCCTTTTACGAGGAGACGGGAATGTTCACCGTGTATGCGGGGGTCAATCCGCTAAAGGCGGTGCAGGCGGCGGAGGCGGTGAAAGGCGTCATCGAGGAATTTAAGGAAAAGGGGCTGTCCGAAGAGGAATTTTTGCGCGGCAGAGAGCAGTTGAAGTCGAGTACGATTTTTGCGCAGGAGAACACCTCTTCGCAGATGCTCTTATACGGCAAACAGCTGTTGTACACGGGCGAGGTGTACGACTTCGAAACCCGCATGAACGAGATTTCCGTGCTGACGCGGGAGGATATTCTGCGCTGCATCGAAAAGAGCTTCGATTTTTCGCGTGTTGCCGTCGCTTCCGTGGGGAATTTGAAGGAAGCGATAAAACTGTAATGGAATTCGTAAACGCCGAGGGCTTTGCGCCCGTGTATAACGGGGAAAGCCGACTGATTATTTTAGGCAGCTTTCCTTCGGTAAAGAGTCGTGCGATCGGGTTCTATTACGGACACCCGCAGAACAGATTCTGGAAAACGGTCTGCGCGTATTTCGGCGAGGAGGTCCCGCCCGACGTTGCGGGCAAGCGGGAATTTCTGCTGCGGAATCGCGTCGCGCTGTGGGACGTGATCCTCTCCTGCGAGATCGCGGGCTCCTCCGACGCGTCCATTCGAAAAGAAGTGGTCGCCGACGTTCCCGCCCTGGTAAGAGCGACGGGGGCGGAGCGCATTTTTTGCAACGGGAGCAAATCGTTCGAGCTGTTGTCCGAGCGGTTTCCCGAGTTGCTGCCCATGACGGAAAAGCTTCCTTCCACGTCGCCCGCGAATCCGCGCTTTACATACGCGGCGTGGAAGGATGCACTGGATAAAATTTTTCACAGAGGATAATATGATCACGTACGAAGAGCTGCTTGCCGAGCTGCGGGCAAACGCGGACGAGAAATACCGCGCGTTTCACAAAAAGCTGTTAAAAAACGATAACGTAAATTTAATCGGCGTTCGCATACCCGTTCTCAGGTCTATCGCCAAACGCGAAAAGGGGAGCTTCGCTGCCGTGTCCGCCTTTCCCGACGAGTTTTACGAGGTAACGTTTATCAAGTGCTCGGTGGCGGCGCTCATGCCCTACGGGGATTTTGTCAAGGAAATCGACGGGCTGGTTTGTTTGTTGGACAACTGGGCGACCTGCGACTGCTTTCAGGCAAAATGCATTGCAAAGCATAAAGAGGAATTTTTGCCCTATATCGAAAAATACTTTGCGGACGGCAGGGAGTTTGTGCGACGGTTCGCGCTTGTCACGCTGCTGGAATTTTACGTGGAAGAGAAATATCTGCCCGTTATCTTCGACTATCTGCGCAGGTGCTCGAACGAGAAGTATTACGTAATGATGGCTGCGGCATGGCTGCTTGCGGAAGTGCTTGTAAAGCATTACGAGCGCGGCTGCGCGTTTTTGCGGGAAGGAAACTTGGACGGCGCGATAAAGCGGAAGGGGATTCAGAAGGCGCGCGAAAGCTTTCGGCTGACTTCGGAACAGAAAGAGAAGTTAAAAGGGATTTAAAGCGCCTGTATAAAAAGTTGTCGAATTTTAGAAAATACTTGACACAACATAAAAAATATAGTACAATAACAAAAACGCGTTCCGCGATACGATAAGGGAACCGAATTCGGAGGTTACAAAATGTACGAAAAAATAGTAAAAATGCTTGCTGAACAGCTCGGGATCGAGGCGAAAACCATTACGCCTCAGTCGGAAGTGGTTAAGGATTTGGGCGCAGACTCGCTGGACGTTGTCGAATTGATGATGGCTTTAGAGGACGAATACGGCGTTACGCTTCCCGAAGGCGAAGTGGAAAACGTGAAAACCGTGCAGGACATCGTCGACATGGTGAACAAGCTCGGTAAATAAAAGCAGCGTTTCAAGCCCTCCTCTGCCGTGCAGGGGAGGGCTTGCATTGCGTTTGCGGATATTTACGGCGGGCTATCTACGGCTGCATTTCAGAATGACAAGGAAGGGGTATCGATTGTCATTCCGAGGGAGTGGAACGACCGAAAAAATCCCACGGGAGAAAGGGCGGGCTTCCATAAATTTCTTTTGAAAAAGTTTTCCCGAAAGGTTGCTTTTTAAAGGAATGTTTGCTATAATATAACCGACACCTGCGGTGTACGGAAGGCGGGAAAACGTAATCCACAAAGTGAATACGGGAGCGCTTGTCTGGCACGGATAGGCAAGGTCTGCTATGCGGAAAGTCCGATATCCTGCACGCGGCGCACCCACCTGCGAGATGCGGGTTAACACTTTTTCGTCTTGCGGCACAGGCGGATGTCTTTTATTTTTTTTGTTTTAATTATTTTTGAAATTCCCCGTAAAATCGGTTGCAAGAATATACTTTATATGGTATAATCCTTAAAGTAATCGCGGATAGCGGTTATAAAACGTAAATAACGGCCTTGTGGTCAAGAGGTTAAGACGGCGCCCTCTCACGGCGCAATCCCGGGTTCGATTCCCGGCAAGGTCACCATCTGCTAACAAATCCGAACAAGGGTGTTCGGATTTGTTTTTTATAAACTCTCCGAGTTCGGAATTCTCTATATCTTCAAACGTAATCTTTTCTTCGCCGTCCTTATAGTTGCAAGTGATAATCGCATAGTCGTCGAAAAGATAAATTGAGTTTACGAAACCATCAATTAAAGTTTGTTTCCCTTTCTGCGTGGACAAATCTAACTTTCTGAATTTCGTCAAGCCGAAGTGTATCTGTTCTCTTGTAAGGATAGGTCTTTTTATTTGCTCTTGCGCTATTTCAATCTCTAATTCTTTCTTGCGGTTTTCCAAGTCGGAAAGCCGTTTTTTCGTACTGTCGAGAACAATACCTTGCTGTATTGCATTGAGCATATTTTCGATACCGCTTTCCACGTCGGCCAACTGCGTTTGCAATGCGGACAATAACGAACTCTCTTGCATTTGCAAATCGTAGAGTTTATAAGACAACTGTTCCATTAGCTCGTCGTCCATAATCTTTTCCATTACTGCTTTAATCACGGCGTTTTCTATAAAGTCTTTGTTTACGGTTTTCTTGTCGCAAGTATGTGTTTTCTTTGCGTTGGCGCATTTGTAGTAATGATAGACCGTTCCTTTTTTGCCAGTGCCGCTGTCGCCAATCATCATTGCCTTGCACTTGCCGCAAAATAAATGCGTAGTTAAAAGATACTCGTCCTCTGCTTTATGAATGGCGGGCGCACGAGTATTTACTTCGATTCGCTTTTGTACCTTCTCGAACAAGTCTTTATCTATGATTGCGGGAATAGCACCTTCAAGCACTATATCTTTGAAACGGTATTCGCCTATGTATTTACGATTGGATAGCATACGGCGCACGTTGTTATAGCCGAGTGATTTAGTGTATGGCTTCTTGCCGGGCTTCTTTTTCATACGCACGGTCATACCCACGCCGCGAGCGTTCATATCGGCTATGATTGTTTTAATCATTTCGCCGTCGGCAAATCTTTGGAATATTTCACGCACAAACGGGGCTTTGCCTTCGTCTATCTGCAAATGCTGTTCGTCATCAAGATAATAGCCGAGCGGAGTAATGCCGCCGTTCGACATAGCCTTTAACGCATTGTCCGTCATTCCGCGCGTTACCTTTTCGGCAAGCTCGACGGAATAGTACTCTGCATAGCCCTCCAAGACCGATTCCAAGATAATTCCTTCCGCACCTTCGGAAATACTTTCCTTTGCGGACACAACTCGAACGCCATTCTTTTTGAGTATATTTTTATAGTACGCACTATCGAAACGGTTACGGGCGAAACGGTCTAACTTCCATACGATAATCACGTCGAACAGCCGCTTTGCGCTATCTTTTATCATCTTTTGAAAGTTCGGGCGATTATCCGTCTTTGCCGATAAAGCCCTATCTATGTAACTGCCGACAACCTGAATATCGTTATACTCGGCGTACTGCATACAGTCGCGCATTTGCCCTTCGATACTTTCTTCTCTTTGGTTATCGCTTGAATATCTTGCATAAATAACAGCTTTCATAATGCGGGCCTCCTTTTCGACACCATTATACAATAAAAGCTACATTGAAGTCAAAGAAAATGCTTGACTTTTCTTTACTGAAAGTATTATAATTTTACTAATAGTAAAGTTTAGGAGCGTACTATGAACACAAGAACTCAAAGAACGATAGCATTTAACCGTCGGAATATATTAGATGCCGCCGACAAACTATTTTGCAAAAACGGCGTTGAAAAGACGACAATGGAACAACTTGCAACAGAGGCGGGTTATAGCAAGCCCACCCTATACGGCTATTTCAAAGATAAAGACGAAGTTTATTTCGCGCTCGTTTTGGAGTTTATGGAAAAGATAGCCGTTAAAGTCGATAAAGCAATCGACGATAAAGCCGCTTTTACCGATACGTTCACAAAAATTTGTCAAGACGTTTTTCGGCTTGCAACCCGTTACCCGCTCTATTTCGAGGGGCTTATCGGAACAATAAACGTAAAAATAAAAGCCGACGATACGCCGCAAATTTACAAAGATATTTACCGCTTGGGCGAGGTATTAAACGAAAAACTAATTGCGATTTTACAGCAAGGAAAAGACGAAGGAATAATCAACGCCGCGCTTGATAATTCGGCAATGTTATTATATGTTTGGAGTTCGGTTGCGGGTATTATCAGAATGATAAATCACAAAAAAGACTATCTTAAAATTCTGCAACTGAACGAAAAAGACTTTTCGGCGTTTTGTTTTGAAAGGCTGCTATGCGCTTGTAAATAAGGGGCAAATATTATGACAAGGAAAAAGAAAGTAATGATTATTGTATTTTCAATTTTGGGCGCGATTATTATCGCGCTATCCGCTGTTTTGACTGCGGCGGCGGTTATGGGCAGACCGTTAAAAGTCAATCCGTCGCGCAAATTAGACGGCGTTGAGGGCGATATACAAAATGCGTTGTGGTATTCTTCTATCGCGGCTAATTCTCACAATACGCAAATGTGGAGCGTTAAACTTTACCCCAACGAAAACCGCTTGCAAATTTCAATAGACGAAAGTCGCGTATTGAGTATAGTAGATAGCGAAAAACGCGAGGCGTATATTTCGCTTGGTTGCTATATCGAAACAATGAGCGTTGCGTTCGGCGCATACGGCTATGACACGCAAGTAAATTACACCGATTTGATTGTAAATGTTACATATCAAAAACGCGATAATGCAACTGTCGATACCGCCAAACTTTCATTGATTGATAAACGACATACCGATAAATCGGCGTTTTCAAACAGTAAAATAAAGCAAGAAACGGCAAGCGCATTACTCAATAAATATTCCGATATATCGGTGTATCAAAACGGCGACGAAAACTTTGCTTATATTAAACGCATTTCAATGGACGCGGTTACGGTGCAATCGGCTAATCAAGCATACCGCGACGAATTAGCGGAATGGATGCGCTTTTCAGATAAAGAAGCCGAAAACAAATTAGACGGCATAACCGCCGATATGATAGGCTTAAAAGGTATAGTCAAAACTTTCTATTATTGGACGACGACAAGAGAAAGCGCAAAAGGCGATAAATTCGCACAACAAGGAATTGACACAGCAAAAAAGCAACTGAATAATTGCGGCGCATTCGCCATTATTACGGGTGGCAATACGTTTGAAGAATTGATAAATACAGGTCGAAAAACGCAAGCATTTTGGTTTGACTGTGCCGCAAACAACGTTGCCGTCCAACCGTTTTCCGCCGCATTAGAAACACAACCGTTTTGCTCGTCCATACAAACCGATTTAGGCGTTATCGCTCCCGTGCAAATGATTTTACGACTGGGTTATGTGGATGAATACGGCGTGAATTGCGGGTTGCGGCGTAATCTTTCCGACTATATCGAGGTAGTAAACTAAAATGGAAGAAACGAAAATCAAAAGCCCTATCTCTTATTTTGTAAGCTGTCCGCGATGCGGTCATAAACTATGCAAGGGCGAAGAAGGTTCGCATGTTATTATCAAATGCCCGAATTGTAGCGTTCACGTAAGAATTAAAATTAACGAAAACACTTACGCACATATTATGACGTTGGACGAAATTGAAGCCGAGCGCAACAAACCCCGCATTTGTTATATTAATCCGGACTTTCAAAATAAATAATCCTATACCACAAAGTTCGTTTTGTATCCTTTCAAGGGTAGAAGTTCTGTGGTGGATGAAGTTCGTCCACAGGTTGCAGAAGGTTTTGGGCTGTATAATCGCCCGTGCCTTAGCTTGCGAATAGAGTGTAAGATATTTAGTTTTATGCAAAATTCGTGAGCCGTGATAGGCTTTTATTGTCATACAGTTATGCGACAATAAAATGAGCAGCCGGAGTTATTCGAGATTCCTTTGAGGATGCGAAAGTCGGATAGCGTTGATGGTCTATTTTGTGTTACAAATTTTTATATAAGCAAGGTATCTTTTGAGCTAAAAATAATCTTACAATCTCATAGAATGGCTAACCACCATAGAGCATTAATGTTGCTAAATACGGTTGAAGTCGGTGATTACGTAGAAAGTATCAGCGGCTTTTTTGTGTCCTTTTTACGGTATCTATTCCACTATTTCTTGCGTGGACGAAGATATAAATAATCATCAATCGGAGGTAAAAACAATGACAATCAGACCGCCTTAATCGGTAAATAAACGGAAAGCAACGACGGAGAAAAATACTTATCGGCGAGCATAAGTGTAGCTCACTACACTTATTCCGCTTCGCTATATAAGTTTCGTTCGCCCTGCGGGGCTTTCGACCACACGACAAAACAAAGATTTTAAGGAGGATTTAAGTATAAGTTATTTAGTATGCCATATGGAAAAATATAAACGCCAAGACGTTTCGCCCGTTGAAAAAGAAAACGAAAGAGATGAGAACTATCAAGGCTCTAATCCGCAAATTGATTGCGAGAGAACAAGCGACAACTATCACTTGATATATCCGCAAGGCAAGTACATAGATATGATAAACAAGCGGCTTGCCACTCTCACTCTGAAAAGAAAAATCCGTTCGGACGCCATACTTATGAACTCGTTTGTGTTAGGCTCGGACGGAGAGTTTTTCAAGGGTATGCGAGCTTGGGAACAACACGCTTTCTTTGAAGATTGCGCCCGCTTCTTTATGGATAAGTACGGCTATGAAAATATGCTGTCTGCGGTAGTCCACGTGGACGAAACAACACCGCATTTGCACTTGAACCTCGTGCCTATCAATGACGGAAGATTGAGCAGTAAAAGCCTATTCGATAGACAAAAACTTGCGGAACTGCAAACCGAGTTATGGGAACAAGTCGGAAAGAAATACGGCTTACAACGTGGCAAGGAAAACAGTCAGGCAACGCACATTACAGCCGCCGAACATAAGGCAAAAGTCATTGTACAATCGGCAGAGCAAAAGCGTGATGAGATTGACAGACAGACCGAGCAAAAGCAAGCCGAGCTTGACGGACTTACCCAAACAGTTGAAGCGGTAACGCAAGCGACAGGCAAGCCGATACCCAAAAAGAAAAAAGACATTGAAAAAGAGATTGCCGAACTGAGAACAAAGACTGCTTTGCAAGAACGGGAAATCGCAGTACGGAGCAAAGACCAAGAGTATTTGTTCAAGCAGCTACAAGAAGCCACGCGCCGAAACAATTGCGCAAACACAGCGTTAAGTATGGTAACGGATATGATGAGTGCATATCCGGAAGAATTCAATACCCTATTGCAAAAGTCAAGAGCAAAGAAGTTGCCCACGCCGTTCAAGAGCAATCACAGCGGTAAAGACGGAAAGTAATTATAGGGAGGAAAACGCCAACAGTTAATGTCGAGAAGGAAAAAGAACACCACAGGGATACCCGATTTTGAGATCGATTCCCTTGCAAGAGCATTATTGCCCGCTATACAAGCCTACTTTGCAACCGAAGAAGGACAAAGAGAGTTTTCGGCGTGGCAAGCCGAAAGGCAACAAAGACAACTGAATAAAAAATTAAATAATAAAAAAGAATCCCATTAAATCATATAGGGATAACCGTTGAAAAAAACGGAATAAGGAAACCGCCAGAGTAGCGGTATATAAATTAAAGAGATATATAAACACAATGTAAAAGGTTGCGCTGAACATCATAAACCTAAACAACGGCAATAGCCGATGGGGTGTTACACCCTATCGGCTTTTTTTATTCGAATTTTATTTGAAAACCCAATTATAAAACGATCAGCGTATTACTTTATTTTTAACTAGTGTTATGCTATAATTATTAAAACACAAGTTAGGAGAATCCTTAAAAAATATTATGAATTGGTCAACAATGCAAACACATGGCGAAGCTCAAACTAGAGCTTTTGAAATAATATGCAACCAATTATTCGACAATTGGAGTTTTGAAGAATATAAAGCACAAATCCAATCACGCAATGTTGTTAACGGCGCGGGCGGCGATGGCGGAGTCGAATCATTTGTTACTTTGAATGATGGTAGTATTATCGGTTTACAAGCTAAGTGGTTTATATATAGTTTGCAATCATCGCAGATTAACCAAATAAAAAAGTCAATTGATACTGCTATTAAATTACGCCCTAGAATAGCCCGATATATTATATGCCTCCCTCGCGATTTATCGAATAAGACCAATAAAGGCGAATCTTGCGAACAAGATCTATGGGATAATCTAATCAATAAGTTAGCAACCACTTATCCTAATGTTCAATTCGAGTTGTGGAATGACGATAGAATAACAAAGGAGTTGGAAAAAAACACTTCCGAAGGAATATTAAAATATTGGTTTACTAATTCGAACTTATCTTACAAAAACGTTGGATTTGCTTTTGAAAAAAGTCGTGATAGTTGGCTGTCTTCAAGATATGTTCCAGATTTAAATTCTTATGGAGAAATATTCTCAACTATAAATTCTTTTATTGGTGACAATAGTGAATATCAATCGTTTGTAAAACGAGTAAATAATGCACTCACTCCCTGTCACGTTGCGCAAAAGCATATTGCCGATCTACTCTCTATCCCAGCGAATCAATCGGTCGAAATAAAAGATGAGCTAAACCTTGCCACTCAGGATATTTTAAATCTAGAAAACTCATTAACGCTAATACGCGATTGGCTGTTAAATAGTAATTCTTGCCCACCAGCTATTAATGAATCAATATTTTATGTTCGATTTGAAAATCTAATCGAGTTGCTTGATAAAAGAAGTTTTGGGTCAAAATACTATTTTCACGCTTCCAACGTAGAACGAGATTTGAAAAAAATTTCAAATGCAGATTTGTACCAAATATATCAGAACTTTATACAATTATCTAACAAAAAAAGCATTTTATTTTTAGGTGAACCCGGCACAGGAAAAACTCAAGGTATTGCGGCGGTGGCGGATAAAATACTTAATAACCACTTCCATATTGCAATTGTCATACAAGCAAAAGATATTAGCACTTCACAAACTTGGTTTGATTTAATTAAAACAAATTTAGGTTTATCTTCGTCATGGAACGAATCTGAGCTGTGGCAAGCATTGGTTACAACGGCTGATCAAAATAGTTACGCTCAAACGCATAGCGACAAGGTAATTATATCGCCTAAAGTATTAATTCTTGTGGATGGCATTGACGAATCAGCCGAACAAGAAAAATGGATAGAAAGAATCAATGAAACACGCTCTATTGTAGAGAAGTATCCTCGTGTTAGGTTTTGTTTTACTTCTCGACCCTATGGTTTTTCAGCAAGTGAATATTTCGAAATTAGATATTTAAGTCCCAATGGAGATGTATCACCTAGCATCCTTTTTGAAAAATACATAAAACACTACAACATAAGAATAGAAAATAATATAAATCTTAAATATCAAATCACAACACCACTCGCATTAAAACTTTTTTGCGAATTGTACGCCAATCAAACGCTCGATTTATCTAATGAATTCGATGTATCGTTATCGGGATTATTGCAAAAAAAGATAGAATTAATTGAGGAATCATTTTCTAAAAAAAGTGGTCACAGTATAAAAGCCCAATTGGTTTTTCGTTCTATTACTTTATTAACGGAAGAATTTATAACAAATGATAAAATAGAGTATCGACAGCTAATAGAAAAGCTTTCGGTCGCATTATCAATTCCTACTGAATGTTCTAATACACTAGTCGATTTTTTAGAAAAATATGGTATACTTAGATGCTATTGCGAGCATGCTAATGATTTCAAGGCAAAAGTATATTACTACTATCCGGGGATAAAAGGTTATTTTGATTATATCTCTTCGATAGTTTTGCTGGAAAAATATAAGCATCCGGATTCAATTGATTTTACTCAATGCGTTAATATTGATAGAAGTTCATTATATGGTTTAGCAGTAATATCTATTCAAAAATATGATTATTTGATTGCATGGAATAAAACGATAAATAATGTTGCATCCGATGACCTAATTCAAATGCTTATATATTGGTCTTTGCAAAATGCGCCCGCATCCACTGCACAGAATTTCAAGTCAAGCATTTTGGAAATTATGCAAAACAGTTCCGACGATTTAATCAACATAGTCAATAATATTGTTTTGCCTTTAAGTCGAAATACCCTCCATCCTTTGGGCATAAGTCTTTTGGATGAGTTTCTATTTTCCTATGATAAACCGGCGCAACGCGATATAATTTGGTCACCTATTGGATATTTGAAAAAATGTAGTAATGACAAGTGGAGCAGACGATATTCTTTAGATTTTGACAACGAAGTGTATAAGTTAAATGAAGAAGATACTTATAGTGGTTGTCCAACAGTATATGCATGGGCATTATCATCATTAAACAATACGCTAAGAAAAGAATATCGTGTGGAATTAATGCGCTGGGCGTTATTGTGTCCAGAAGAATACTATAAGTTATTTGAAAAATTTTCATTAGTGAACGATCCTCAAATACGTAACGATATTTTTGCAATAATGATGTGTCTTGTTTACCAAACCAATAATAAAATGGTCACTGAAAAAGCCTACAAGTGGATTTCCGAAAATATTTTGTCGCCTGATAAAATTGATTATAATCGTCAAATATCAGTTAGATATTATGCAATGGCTATCGCATACAAGGCAAAAATGATGCAACTTATTGACGAAACGGAATTACATAGATTATTGCCGCCTTACAAGGTTCACAATAATGATATCTTATTAAATCGTGAAGCTCTTAATAGTGATAGAATGAGTGGCTATAGCGAAATTCATTATGATTTATCTCGATACGTATTGGTCGATAATATTGAGGGCAGTTTTGATTATTACAAAGATTGCCAACGAAAATTGATGGACAATTTTGTTAATGAAATATGCAATCGCTATTTCAAAATTGATAAAAAGGCCTCGTTTGAGCAATTTATTATTTCTGCCGCTTATGCCTATATTAAAAGTATGGGTTGGGATGAATCAATATTTTATAGTAGAGAAAAAGATGAAAATGATAACTACATTGGTGGTATTGATAAAGATATAGCCGGAACATATTATCGTGCAGATCATGGGGCGCAAAGCAATTTTATGACCGTGTGCGAAAAGTATGTATGGATGGCTCGTAATGAAATTTATGGTTTTTTGTGTGATCGAATAAGATTGCCGGATAACTCTTATTGCAAGGATTATGGTTTAATAGACAACTTTGTAAATCCGATGCAAGAGATTCAAAATTATGATTGTGATGAGTCTCAAGAATTATCACAATGGTACATCCCTCAAAATCTTACGCATTCTACAAGCTGTATAAATATCTCTTCTGAAGATGTCATCAAAGCTATAAAGGCTTTGCCTTCTATTCAATGGGGAAAATGGATATTACTCAACAATCCTCAATGCTCTCATATTGAGGCTAAAGACATTATGGCTCTATATAGCTATAATTATTTTAGTGAAGAAAATATCGATACTTGTTTAACTTTTTCTACATTAATTATCAAAGAAGCCGATTTGGACCAATTCATTAATTGCTTGCATAATAAAGATTCATTAGCACACTTACATTCCATAGATGATTTGTTAGGTGAGATTGCTACCGATTGCTATTTGACACCCAAAGAAATATGCTGGTTCCCGTGGAAAGAACATATTGACAGTTGGATCATAGAAAGCATTGATACCGAGTCTCATTGCGCAGTTGACCATTGTTGTTATAATTTAGTTGGATGTGGCGACTGTGAAATGAATCTTCCTTCTCCGTACATAAGGGAAAAATTAGATATTTTTAATTTAAATGGGAATTTATTTTATGATTCGTTTAACAAAATAAAAGCGGAGTACTACTCTATTGGAGAAAACCTTACGGCAGAACAACAATATCTATGGGTTGACAAAGATGAATTAATGAGAGAAATTAAAAAAGATAATAATATGCTAGTTTGGATTATGAAAATACATCGTCAAGAAAGTTGCTTCGCTAGAGAAAAGTTCGATGGGATTTGTGCCGATGCTTCTCAATTATTTATAAGTTATCTTGAAAACGATGAATTGATAATTAAAGAAATCTTTGATTCACAAGATAACAAGTAAATATCTTTTTAAATTTTTGTAATAAATAAAAATGTGCTTTTAACTATATAAATCGTGTTCGGATAATTAACATTCGGTTCACCATCTTTGTAGGACGAAAATACTGTCCTACAACATAAAGCCCGAAAACGGAA
>CAJUOP010000013.1 GCA_910588465.1 uncultured Christensenellaceae bacterium
GAAAGTGCAACTCTTAAAAATTTAGTTTTTTAATTCCCTATGGGAAGTGCGCTTTATGTTTGGCTTTTTTATTTGCATTGCCGTCGGAAATTCCGCGGCAATGCATTATTTCATTTTTTGCGTTAAATAGTCCCGACAGGCGAACAGCCAGTCCGTTTGGATAAAATCGAACCCGTGGTCGATAAACCAACCCCAGCCGTGATCCTTGCCGATATTATAAGCGGAGTCGTCCGTATGCCCGTCGGAAATCACGTCGCGCTCGTCGTAAACGATCGCGTTTCCCCAAATCAGCAGCCCTCTTTCTTTCAGTTTTTTTAAATAGTCGGGCTGAATAATTTCCGCGTCCCCTCTTTCCGCCAACAGTTCGTTTCCGATAAACTTTATGCCGCTTTCGAGCAGCCAGTCAGATGTGGAATCGATATTGCGCACCATCTGCATGAACATTAACGAGGGCGCGATTTTCAAAACCGTTTCCAGCGATTCCCTGTCCGCATACGACTTTATAATGACCTGCTTTTCCACGCCTGCACGGTATATCTCTTCCGTAATGCCTTCCATGTCCGTCCAGAATTTATCTACGTTGATGTAAACCTTCCCCTTTAACAGCGCAAAGATTTCGGCGAGCGTGGGCACGCGATAGTGCGTCGGCACAAGGTCGGCGTTTAACAGCGGCGTGCGAAGCACCTCCTCCGCCGTGCTTTCCGCGATCGGCTTGCCGCCCTGCAAATATCTATGCTCCATTCCCGGGTGAAACACGAAAAACTTTCCGTCCTTCGATTTGGAAACGTCCAACTCCACCACGTCCGCGCCCTGGTCAAGCGCGGCAAGAAACGCCGCCGTCGAATTGCAGGGGATATTCGCGCCGCACACGCCGCGGTGCGCCACCAAAAACGGCAGCTTGTTGTTTTTGCGGTTTTCCGCAATGGGTTTTTCAAAATCGAACTTCAACATTTTTACACCTTTCCTTTTTCGAAAAAATTTGTTTTTATAATTTTACAAGCGCGCCGCCTTATCCGAACGGAAAGAGCTCCGCCCCCTTACCGTCGGAGCTCTCTTTGTTCAAACCTTTTTCAATCCGAATACGTTTCGGTATGAAAGTTGTTCGCGCCGCAATGCGGACAGACAAGCTTGCGCGTTTTGGGCGTGTGCGCCGAAAAGATAAACTTTCCGAAACGCGGACGGAATTTCTTTCCGCAATCCGTGCACACATAGGCAAGATTGCGATACGCAAATACGGTGGCGCCCGCCGCCAACGCAGCTGCGCAGGGCAACGCGACGGCAAACGGAATCCACCAGCCGTAAACGTCCCATAAAACCGCGGTCGTAACGATTGCCGCGTCCACGATCAGTCCCACGGCAAGCAGCGCCGCATAAGTCGCCCTCTGTTTCTTTTTTCCCTTCATGATCGTCCGTATGTCAAAAAAAGAATTTCGGGAAATCGCTCTGCCCTCGGCAATTTCGTGCCTGATCGCCTGAATGCCGTCCCGCTGAGAAAGCTTTTCGCGCAGTTCTTCCTCCAACTCGCGTTCCCGCGTTTCCAGCACGCGCAGCAGCACGTTTCGGCAGTTAGTCTCGTCCGACAAAATCTCCCGGATCTCCGCCAACCCCAGCCCCAGCTGCTTATACATACAGATTATTTGCAGCCGACGCAGGCTCTCCTCGCCGTAAAGCCTTCTGCCGCCCTCCGAAAGCGATTCGGGCTTTAACAGCCCCTCTCTGTCGTAGTACTGAACGCACCGCACCGAAACCCCGCAAAGCTCGGCGATTTCTCCCGTAGAATATGACATACCTACCTCCTTACGCCCACTTTACTACATGACGCAACGTAACGAGCAAGCGTTTTGCGGCGCTTTTTTAAAAAATTTCAAATATTTTTTTCTTTCTTCCCCGAACCCGATTTTTTTAACGCAAGACGGTAGCTTTCGTCGACGCGGCAAAACAACTCTTCCCGATTTACCGAGCCGTCCAGCACCAGCGAAACCCAGCTGCGCTTGTTCATGTGATATCCGCGGAAATACCGTTTGCCGTCCGCGATTTTGTCGAGCTCGGCGGGGTCGATCCGAAGGTCGATAATCTCCGCGACCTCGTCCGAATCCAGCCCAAGCTTCCGCCTGCTCGCCTTTAACAGCACGCCGTACCATTTGCGGTTGTCTTTTCTGCGCCATATCGCGCTGTCGGGAGAGGACTCCCACAAAAATTCGGGCTCGTCGCCGTAGCGCCCGCGCACGTACGCAATTACGCCGTTCGCGTCCGCGCCGTCGAATGCGCGGCTGCAAAAACAGCGTACAGCGATCTCAGTCAGCGCCCGTTCGTATTCCTCGCGCACGCTTCCCACAAAGCTGCCCTCCGCCTCGTCCGCAAGATACAGCGTATACAAATCGCCCGTTTCCGCGTCGGTCACCTCCGCCGCGATTTCGCCCTTTTCGGATACGGTCGCCGTGAATATCAGTTCGTCTGCACAGATGCGCTTGCGGTACAAATAACCGCTCCCGCTCTTTATAAATCCGTACGAAGAAAGCTTTTCCGCGACCGCCGTCTTTTTGTCGAAGATCCGTTGGATGATTTTATTCATAACGCCCCGTTCTGATAAAAAATCCGAACAGCACGTTCGGATTTTTTCCGTTATTTCGTTCCGAAAAGTCTGTCGCCCGCGTCGCCCAAACCGGGCAGGATATACGCGTGCTCGTTCAGTTCTCTGTCCATAGTGGAAACGTAAATTTTTACGTCCGGATGAGCTTTCGCGACCCGCTCCACGCCCTCTGGCGCGCCGATTACGGACATCAGCTTTATTTTTTTGCAGCCGCGCTTTTTTAAAGCGGACAGCGCGTCGCAGGCGGAGCCGCCCGTCGCCAGCATGGGATCCACTAAAAACACCGTCTTTTTCTCGATTCCTTCGGGCAGCTTGCAATAGTATTCCTTGGGCTCGAACGTCTCCTCGTCGCGATACATTCCGATGTGCCCGACCCGCGCCGTGGGGAACACCTTATGCACGCCGTTCACCATGCCCAGCCCCGCGCGGAGAATGGGCACGATGGCGATGCTCTCTTCCGCCACTTTGTACTGCGTGCACGTCTCCAACGGCGTTTCCACCTGCACGGGAACCAACTCCACGTCGCGCATACTCTCGTACGTCATCATGGTGGTAATCTCCTCCACCAGCTCGCGGAATTCTTTCATCCCCGTTTTTTTATCGCGCAGGATCGCGATTTTATGCTTGATCAGCGGATGATCGAATACGAATACGTTATCGAATTTCTTCATTGCGTTCTTCCTCTTCCGTTTTTTCGGGCGCGGACGTTTCCGCGACCCCCTCCGCGGGCTCCGCCGCATCCTCGATGGTCAGCTGTACGGGCTCGTCTGCGTTCTTATCCTTCTTGCCCTTGATATTCACCAAAAGATTGGTCAAAATACCGAGGATGAGCGAGCAGGCAACCGAAGTAAGCGTTACTTTCCCGAACGCGAGCGCAAGTCCGCCCACGCCCGTGATGAGAATTACCGAAACGACGAACAGATTGCGGTTGTCGTTTAAGTCCACTTTCTGAATCATCTTCAAGCCCGAAACCGCGATAAAGCCGTAGAGCGCGATGCACACGCCGCCCATCACGCAGCTTGGAATTGTGGAAAGGAAAATCGTAAACGGAGCGATAAACGAAATGACGATCGCCATCACCGCCGTCGTAAGAATGGTCACGATGGAAGCATTCCCCGAAATGGCGACGCATCCCACCGATTCGCCGTAGGTGGTGTTGGGGCAGCCGCCGAAGAACGCGCCCGCGATCGAACCCACGCCGTCGCCCAAAAGCGTGCGGTGCAGCCCCGGCTCCTTCAAAAGATCCGTTTCGATAATGGAGGAAATATTCTTATGATCGGCAAGGTGCTCTGCAAATACCACGAACGCGACGGGAATATACGCCACCGCGATCGTTCCGACGTACGCTCCGATAGTGCCCGTGCCCGCGTCGTAGCCGCCCTTAAACGCTTCGATAAACGCGAAGTCGGGGTACCATGCGCTGCCCTCGGAAAGGGCGCTGAATTTGGTAAAGTCGATAATGCGCATCGCCTCGGCGCCCTCGATATAGCTGAATCCCGTAAAGATCGCCGCCAGAACGTAGCCCGCGAGAATCCCGATAATGAACGGGATCATCTTCATGAGCTTCTTTCCGTAAACCGAGCAGACCACGGTCACCGCAAGGGTGACGATCGCACAGATCAGGCAAAGGATGGAGTTGGTGTTCATGATATAGGCGTTTCCGTTGGACGCCGCGCTCGTCGCCTGCGCGATCGCGCTGCCCGCGAGCGAGAGCCCGATAAGGGCAACCGTGGGACCGATGACGACGGCGGGCATGATTTTATCGATCCACTTTACGCCCGCAAATTTTACGATAAGGGAGATGATCACGTATACGATCCCCGCGAACACCGCGCCGATCAAAAGCCCCAAATAGCCCAGCGACATCGAAACCCCGCCCGCAAACGCCGCGCTCATCGAGCCGATAAACGCGAACGAGCTTCCCAAAAACACGGGGCTCTTAAACTTTGTAAACAGCAGATAAACGATCGTTCCCACGCCCGCGCCGAACAGCGCCGCGGAGTTGGACATTTCGATCCCCGCATTTCCGCCGACCATCATGGGGACCGCAATCGTCGCCGCCAGAATGGCAAGCAGCTGTTGCAGCGCAAACAAAATCAGCTGACCCGTTTTGGGTCTGTCCTTCACGCCGTACACCAACTTCATATCCATACCTCTCTTTTGTTTATATTTTCGGATTTCTCCGAGATTTACCGCCGTAAAATTCAACTTGTATTACTTTACCACATTTCGATCAAAAACGCAACGGGTCGCGGAAAATTTTCCGCAAAAAATTTATAAAAATTCGGCGCTTCCCGAAAAAGGGAAAACGCCGAATATTCATCCTGTAATCGTATCGCGCATTTTTTCCACCGCGTCCGTTCTGCCTGCCGCGCCGAGCTTTACGTAAATGGTGGAAATATAATTGCGGGCGGTGCCGTCCGTCAGCTTTAACGCCGCGGCAACCTGCTTGTTTGTAAAGCCCTCGTAAATCATAAGCGCGATCTCCGTTTCGCGGTCGGAAAGCGAAAAGGCGCGCTTTAACTTAATTTCTCTGTCGCTGGTCACCATGCGGGCGGCGTCGGCAATGCGCCGCGCGATTTTGGCGGGCAGAATGGTATCCCCCGCATAGGCGTTTTTCACGGCGTCCACCAGCGCGGAAGAAGAGGTATCCTTTAAAAGATATCCGCTCGCGCCGTTGTTGATGGCGTTTAAAATATAGTCGCTGTCGTCGAACGTCGTTAAAATAACCACCTTCACCGCGGGCATTCTGCGCTTGATTTCCTGCGTGGCGATCACTCCGTTCATGTTGGGCATACGGATGTCCATAAGCACCACGTCGGGCGCGCAGCTTTCGGTAAGCGCGATCGCCTCGAAGCCGTCCCGCGCGATCCCCACCACCTCGATTTCCTCGTATGCGGCAAGCACGCTCTTGATCCCGTCCGCCAAAATTGCCTGATCGTCGGCAAGCAGCACTTTAATTTTTTTCACCCGAATCTCCTTTTCCACCGTCCGCCGGCAGCGTTAAATGTATTTCGAAGCCCTCGTCCGCTTCCGTCTCGAACCACACGCTCCCGCCCAAGCTCTCCGCGCGGTCGTGCATTCCCGAAAGCCCGAAGCCCTCCTTCAAAGAAGAAATTTCCAAGCCCTTGCCGTTGTCCGAAAGCAGGAAACGGATCTGCCCGCCCTCCTGTTTCAGCTCAAAGTAAAACGCCGTCGCGCCGCCGTGGCGCAGTCCGTTGGAAATGCCCTCTTTCAATGTGTTGCAAATAAAGCGGCTTTTCGCGTCGCACAGCGTTAAATCGTCCACCGTGCTGCGCACCGCGATTCCCGTACCGTCCGTGGTATCGTGAATAATGCTCTCTATCTGCTCTTTCAGCGTAAGCTCGCCGCCCGTACCCGAAAGAAGGTGTACGCTTTCGCGCAACTCTTCCAGGGCGTGCTTTGCCTGTAGGTTCGCCGCCGAAATACGCAGCTTCGCCTCCTCGGGATCGCTTTCCATCACCAGCTTCGCCGCCTCCGTCTGCATAATAACGGTGGTAATGGAGTGTCCCGCCGTATCATGAATATCCTTTGCAATCCTCTGGCGCTCTTCCAGCGCGGTGATTTCCTGCAATTCCTTATAAGCGATCCGCAGCTTTTCGCTGCTGACGTTCAGCTCGTCGAACGCCATGCGCAGCTCTTTGTTTTTACTCACCGTCTGCACGGTGAAATTGATGATCAAAAAGTGCAGCACTAACAGAATAATATCGTTGATTCCGCTCGAAATGAGATTCCCCACCGAAACCGCGCTGCCGCGCAACCAGCCCGAGACGGCGAACGCGCACAAAAATAAAATAATGCTTGCAACCAGCATTGCGATGCTTCCCGCAAGGCTCTTCTGGTTTACGTAAAATTCGGTCAGAATAATAATGTACAGCGTGGAGATCAGCGTGCCGTCCGTAAACACGGTAAGCGTAAGCAGCAGCACGATATCCAGCACGTAACACACCGTCTTTGCCCCGTAGCTCTTCAACGCCCAAATTTTTATCACGTTTTCTACGGTAAGCACCAAAGAGGCGGGAAGCAGCACATACCAGGCGGGGAATCCGCCCAGATAGCGCGCGTTGCGGTTGTTCACAACAAGCACGATTTCCACCGTGATCAAAAGACATAAAACGATGGTGTTCATGGCGTACAGATAAAACGGTTTCAGTCCGTTTGCAGTTTCTTTTTCCGCGTTTCTCGTACTCATTCGATGTGCTTCCCCGTCATAATTTTATCCATGGAAAAATCGCGCTTGATGCTTTCCAGTCTCCCCACGAGGAAATAGCTGTAAGTGCCGTCCGCGCCCGTGATCACGTGGTCGCGCAGGCATACGTTGTTCATCATACAGCACATTTGCAGTTGAACGGTAAATTTATCGTCCTGCGCGGAGGGCTTGCAGGTGCAGTCGGGATGATTGTGCGCCACCACAAGTCCGTCCGGACGGTGCGCCGCAAGAAACCTGCTCACCTCTTCGGCGGGCACGTTCGCCTTTCCCGAATCGTACGAGGTAAATTTCTTTACCGCCTTTACGTTTCCCCTCGAATCGGTGCAGAACAGCTCCAACACCTCCACCGAAAGGGAGCGGTAACGCTCGGCAAGATATTGCACGAACGCGTGCAGGCTGTAAGCGGAGGGCATTTGCTGCGAATCCTCCTCCCTCGGCTTTACCCGCTCGAACAAAAGCCCCACGCAGCGGAGATAGCGCGCGGTCGAAACGCCCACGCCCTCCACCGTGACGAGCTGCTCCACGGGCGCCGAAAACACCCCGCTAAGGCTTCCGAACGCGTCGATGAGCGCGTGCGCGACGGGATTCGTGTTCTTGCGGGGCTGCGCGCCGAAAAGCAGGATTTCCAAAAGCTCGTGATCCTGCAAACGACCGCCCTCGCCGTCCAAACGCTCCATTATGCGCTTCCTGTGCCCTTCGTGCATAGCAACCTCTCGATGTATTTTAACATACAACGGCAAAGCGTGTCAAGCGGTGGCGGAAAGCTTTTTAAAACCTGAACGGAAAGTATTGACATCGCCGAGGGTTTGTGCTACAATAAAAACAATCGAAGCATTTTCCGTCCGAAGCCCTGTTTTGCACGAAGTTTCAAATGTTCCGATTAAGGAGAACGTTATGGAAAAATACTTCGAACGGGCGGTAAACAGCATTGCCGAAAGTATTCGGTTCGATTCTTCGCTTACCGAGAGCGCGCCCGGTATGCCCTTCGGAAAGGGCGCTTACGACTGTTTGCGCCATTTTTTATCGCTTGCGGAGGAGCTCGGTTTTCAGACCAACAATTACGACAACTACGTAGGAGAAGTTCTGTTCGGCGAGGGCGCGGAGGAGTTTGCGATTTTGGCGCACCTCGACGTGGTGCCCGCGGGCAGCGGCTGGAACAAGGATCCGTTCGGCGGAGAAATTTCGGAAGGAAAAATTTGGGGACGGGGCGCGGTAGACGATAAGGGACCCGCCGTCTGCTGCCTTTACGCCTTAAAAGCGTTAATGGACGAGGGCTTCGTTCCGCACAAAAAAATAAAGCTGATCGTGGGCTGTAACGAGGAGGCGGGCTGGGGCTGCATCGAGCACTACAATAAGTGCGCGCATATGCCCGAAACGGGATTTTCGCCCGACGCCGACTTCCCCGTGATCTACGCGGAAAAGGGAATTCTGCATTTACGCTTTCACTTCCCCGTCGTCCGTCCGCCCTTCCACTCGTTAGAGGGCGGAAGCGTGGCGAACATGGTTTGCGACTATTGCGCGGTAACGCCCCGCTCGCTTGCGCGCCTGCATACGGAGGGATTGACGCAGGACGGAAAACGTTTTTTCGCACGGGGCAAGAGCGCGCACGGCTCTACGCCCGCGCTGGGAGTAAACGCCATTCAGCCCGTGCTCGAGCTTTTCCGCGAGACGAACGCGAGCGTCAGGCACGTGCTCGAATGTCTGTTCGACGACGTGCACGGACTGCGCCTGCTGCGCGACGAAACGGGCAGCCTTACCCTTTCGCCCAACATCATCAAATTCCGCCGAGGCAATCTCGACGTGGTGTGCGACGTCCGCTATCCCGCCACGCTCTCGTTGAACGAAGTGCTTGCCGAAATCAACAAATTCGGCGTCAAGTACGAAACGCTCCACCATCAGGAACCGCTGTATCATGAAAAATCCGACCTTTTGATCGCCACACTTCTCTCCGTCTTTCGGGAATGCACGGGACAAACGTACGAACCGGAACAGACCGACAAGCCCGCAGCCGAGCCCGACACGCCGATAAGCACAGAAGAAACGGGACCCGACGAGCGGACGGAGGACGCGGCGGAGGCGCAGGAATCGGAGCAGGAAGAATCGTTCGACCCCGTTCAGCCGATCGCAATCGGCGGCGGAACGTATGCACGGGCGTTAAAGCACGGTGCGGCGTTCGGTCCCGAAATGGAGGGCGACGAAGCGGTCGTTCACCAGCCGAACGAATATATCACGCTCGACCGCGTAAAGCTTCTGTTAAAAATTTATAAGACCGCCATCGAACGGCTTACCGTTTAACGGCGGGAATACAAAAACGGCGCCGCGCAAATTTGCGCAATCCTCATCAATAACGGAAAGCTCTCGAACAAAATGTTCGAGAGCTTTTAAATACAAATTATTTAGAAAGATAAATTGAAATTTAGCATTTGTATTGTCTTGGCGCGATATTATGTCCAATCCGTCATTGCAAGCTGTAGTCGAAGCAATCCAGAAGTAAATGTTTGGAAAGAGCGGAATAGTCTGGATTGCCGCGGTCGCGTTGCTCCCTCGCAATGACAGGGAGGAGCGCGACCTACTGTCATTCAGAGGCGCGGCACCGCCGCGCCGTAGGAATCCCACGAACGCAGTCCGCCCCTTGCTCCATGGAATTCTTCGCCCCATAAAGGGGCTCAGAATGACAAGGAAAGGGATTCTTTCGGTCGCGTTGCTCCCTCGCAATGACAGGGAGGAGCGCGACCTACTGTCATTCAGAGGCGCGGCACCGCCGCGCCGTAGGAATCCCACGAACGCGCCGTTATAATCGGTCACATAATATTGTTTACCCAGCGGGGGAAGAGCGTTACGTCGCGGATATTGTCGATGCCCGTCACGTACATGACGAACCTCTCGAACCCGAGCCCGAATCCGCTGTGCGGCACGCTACCGAACAGGCGCAGATCGAGATACTGCTTATATGCCGACAAGTCCATATTCCGCTCTTTCATGGCGGAAACCAACTTGTCGTAGTCCGCTTCGCGCTCGCTGCACCCGATGATCTCGCCAATGCCGGGCACCAGCAAATCGGTTGCGGCAACCGTCTTTCCGTCGGCGTTCTGCTTCATATAAAACGACTTGATCCCCTTGGGATAATCGGTCACGAACACGGGCTTTTTAAAATGTACCTCGGTAAGATACTTTTCGTGCTCGGTCTGCAGGTCGCACCCCCACTCCACGGGGAACTGAAAATCCGCGTCAGCTTTTTGCAAAAGCGCGATCGCGTCGGTATACGTGCATACGGCAAAGTCGCTGTTTAAAACGTGCGTCAGCTTGTCCTTTAATCCCTTTTCCATAAACGCGTCGAAAAAGTCGATTTCGGCGGGACACTCTTCCAGCACGGCGCGGATCAGATATTTGATCATGTCCTCCGCGATTTCGATAATGTCGGGGAGCTCTGCAAACGCCACCTCGGGCTCGATATGCCAGAACTCGGACAAGTGGCGGGTGGTGTTGGACTTTTCCGCACGAAAAGAAGGTCCGAAGGTGTAAATTTTAGAAAACGCCATAGCGGCGACTTCCCCTTCCAGCTGTCCCGAAACGGACAGCCCCGCGCGCCTGCCGAAAAAGTCGTTTTTATGGAACTCCTCCTCCGAAGCCGCCTTCGCGTTCCAGCTCTGCGCGGTCACGCGGAACATTTCGCCCGCGCCCTCGCAGTCGCTCGCAGTGATCAGGGGCGTGTTCACGTAATAATATCTGCGCTCGTGGAAGTAACGGTGCACCGCCTGCGCCGCCACCGAACGCACGCGGAACACCGCGTTAAAGGTATTCGTGCGCAGTCTTAAATGGGGAACGGTGCGCAAAAATTCCAGGGTGGTGCGCTTTTTCTGAATGGGATATTCGGGCGGGCATTTGCCCAAAAGGGACACCTCGCGGGCGTTCAACTCCACGCCGTCCCCCTTAAAGGCTTTTACGACTTCACCCGAAACGCTCACAGAAGCCCCGCACTTAAAGCACTCGGGGTCGGGCGAAAGCACGTTTTTGTCGATGACGACCTGTAAACGCGGAAAGCTCGTCCCGTCCGCAAGCTCTAAAAAGGCAACCGCCGCAGAATCGCGCGAGGTGCGCACCCAGCCGCAGACGGTTACCGTTTTGCCGAGCATACCGCCCGCCAACACCTCGTAAATGTCCGTATGTTTCATATCGTCTCCTTATCCGCCGTGACAAAGTATTTGCCCTCGCCGCGCAGCACGCGGGCGGCAAACTCCTTGCCCGTCGCAATTTTCGTTTTGAATTCCATTCCCGCAAGCGCCTTCTGCCCCTTGCCGTGAATGTCCGAGCCCGCAAACCCGATCAGCCCGTACGCGTCCGCCAAAATCTCCGCAAGTCGATTCGTCCGCTCGTCGCGGCAGGCGTTCACGACCTCCATACCGTCCACGTTCGAAGGGAACAGGCGGATGTGATCGATATAAGAAGCCTCCCTGTACGGGTGCGCCTGCACGACAAGTCCGCCCTCTTTGCGGACAAATTCGCAAAATTCGCTCGTCTTGATCTCCATCACTTCGGGATGCGAGATCAGCCAGTCCTCCTCCAACCCGTACACCAGAAAATCGGTGCCGCGGTAGGAATATTCGAAGCCGAAAAACACGTCCAGTCCCGTTCCCTCGGCTTGCGCTTTTACGGCGCGGTACCCCTGCATAAACGTTTTCACGCGCTCCGCCCACGGAAGCTCCGCGGGCACCGTGGTATTCCCGTTTAAAAAATGATCGGTAACGAACACCCCCGCGTAACCGAGACGCGTATATTTTTCCACGATCTCCTCGGGCTGAAACACCGAGCATGCACTGGTGATTGCGGTGTGCAGGTGCGTTTCATAACGGTACATCTCAGTACGCCCTCGCAAAAAATACCGTGCGTTCGGACTTCTTTCCGCACGCGACGCACGTTTTTGCGGTGTTGTTTCCATCCATGACCCGCGCGGTCGCCTGCGCGAATTCCTTTACCTTGTCCTCGCACGCGCGGCAGCCGCACCAGCCCGCCCGCACGAAGTTCCCCTTGTTCACGCCGTCTAAAAGCTCTTCGAGCGTATCCGCATTCACGATGCGCTCGTTCATGCGCTTTTTCGCCTTTTCGTACATATTCACTGCGATTTCGTGCAGCAGCGCGGGAACGCTCTTTGCGGCGCCGTCCAGCGCAAACTCGCACTTTTCGAGGGTGTCTCTGCGCGCGCAGAGGAATTTCCCCGCCTCGATATCGCGCGGGCCCAGCTCGATACGGACGGGCACGCCCTTCATTTCCCATTCGTTGAATTTCCAGCCGGGGGAATTGTCGCTGTCGTCCAGAACGACGCGTACGCCCGCCTGCGCGAGCTTTTCTTTTAACGCGCGGCAGGCTTCGAGTACGCCCTCTTTTTTGGACGCGATGGGTACGATGACCGCCTGCACGGGCGCGACCACGGGAGGCATTACCAAGCCCCGCTCGTCGCCGTGCGTCATAATGAGCGCGCCGATCAAGCGCGTGGAAACCCCGAACGACATGGTATAGCCGTATTTCTGCGCGCCGTCCTTATCCGTAAACTTAATATCGAACGCCTTGGAAAAGTTCTGTCCCAGATAGTGCGAGGTGCCCGACTGCAAGCTCTTTCCGTCGTGCATCATGGCTTCCATGCCGTAGGTGGCAACGGCGCCCGCAAACTTCTCCTTTTCCGTTTTTTTGCCCGTGAGCACGGGCATGGAAAGGCAGGTGCGCGCGAATTCCTCGTACACCCGCAGCATTTTCTGCGTTTCCTCCTCCGCCTCTTCCTCGGAGGCGAACACGGAGTGCCCCTCCTGCCATAAAAATTCGCTCGTTCTCAAAAACGGGCGGGTGGTCTTTTCCCACCGCATGACGTTCGCCCACTGGTTCATTCTCAGCGGAAGATCGCGCCAGCTCTCGATCCACTTCCCGTACATGGTCCCGATGATCGTTTCGGAGGTGGGACGGATGCACAGCGGCTCGGCAAGCTTTTCTCCGCCCGCGTGCGTTACGACGGCGACCTCGGGCGCGAAGCCCTCCACGTGCTCCGCCTCCTTGGTCATAAAGCTCATGGGAATGAGCAGCGGAAAGTATGCGTTGGAATACCCGTTCTCCCGAAAGCGAACGTTAAACTCGTTTTGAATATTCTCCCACACGGCGTATCCGTACGGACGGATGACCATCGTGCCCTTTACGGGACCGTAATCGACCAGCTGCGTTTTTAACACCACGTCCGAATACCATTGCGGAAAGTCCGTTTCGATATCTGCGATCTGCGAAACAAATTGATCCTTCGCCATAATTCTCTCCAAAAAATAAGATATGGTACATTATACCATATCTTTTTTGTTTCGTCTATTGTTTCAGGGATTTTCGATAAAAATATTTCCCCGATCGTGACTCAGCAGCCGCGGCTGCCGCCGCCTCCGCCGCCTCCGCCCGAAGAACCGCCTCCGCCGCCTCCCCCGCCGTGAGAGCCGCCGCCCGAGGAGGAAGAGAGCGTCCGCGAAAAGCTCGAGAACCCGACGACGGAAACGTTGCGCATCCAGTCGGGCATCGACAGCTGCAGCGAGGAGTAACGCTTCATTACCTTGTCGCCGATTTTCATCATTAGGCAATAGGGAATGATATGCGAAAAATAGTCGGGATCCTCGTTGAACAGCATTTCGATGCGATCCAGCTCCGCCGTAAGAATAAAGCGCTTAAACCCGCGCAAGAGTCCGAGCTGCCGTTCCGCCTCGGGCGTGCGACGCTTTAAAAAGTGCAGCAGCACGAGCCCGAGCGCCCAAATCGCGATCGCCAGCCAGAACAGCCCCGCGTAATCGTAACGGGACATATAGAACAAGCCGTAGAGCACGCCGCACGGAAGCGCCGTAAACGCGACGGGGAATATATACGCAATCCCCGTCATAAACGAGCGCGCCTGCAACGCCCCCACGATCGTGCCCGCCGTAATAAACACGAAAAAGAACAGCGGAAGCGCCGTAAGCGAAAGGATACAGTAATAAATCACCGTCATTAAAAAGGGCACGAGCGCAAATACCGTCATGAGAAAATGCGCAAGTCCGTTCCCCTTTTTCAACGGATCGGGAACGTTGGCGCGAGCCGTCAATCCGCGCAGCGCCAGGTGCATATAATACGACCGATTGTATTTGCTTAAAAAATTCGTGCTCTTCCGCATTTCCTTGGTCGAAAATACGTCTCCGTTCTCCTTGTTCGGGAACACGGCGTTAAAGTAGCTCTTCTCCTCCTCTTCCGCGGAATCGGAAATATTTTTCAGTTTAAACAGAATCAGATCCTTTTTGCCGTCCTGTACGATTTTCACGTACCCGTCGTCCGCCCACTGCGCGATTACCGCCGCGGCGTCGTTTTCTCTCGCATTGCCGTACCAAATCGCGGAGGCGCGCATAACGCGGATATCCTTGGGCGGCGCAAGCTCGACCTGCTCGACGGGCTTGCGCGGACAGTACAGATAAAACAATACGCCGATTCCCGCGAGTGCGGCAAGCGCGGCGGCAAAGAACAGCCAGTAATACCAAAAGTACAGTCCGCCCGAAAGCTCGAAATAGCCGTCGGGTAAGAGCACCTGCACGGTATAGCCCTTATTGTCGCTCATGGGCTCCGCGTGCAAGCTGATCTTAGTCCCGTCAAAGGCATAGCTCTCGCCGCGCGCCGCCGAAGGGATCCAGGGTTTTTTCTCGTTGGTGCGGAAGGTGACGTTTTTTGCGGAAAGCTCCGTCCCCTCGGGAAAGGTAACGACGGCGGTAAACGTCCGCGTAAACGACATGGCGTACCCCAACACGTCGAACGTGAAATCGTCGTATCCGCTCACCTTATCCTCGCTCATGTCGTACACGTAGGAAAGGGCAAAATCGTGGTAGCCCGCGGCTTCGTTTTTCTCTTCCGCGCTCTGGTCGGTCGCCTCGAAATAGGACTGGTCGGCTTTTTGCATTTTGACCGAGAAAAATTCGCCGTTCGAATAGTAGCCCTGCGTCACCTTTGCGGGCTTTCCGTCGATGGTAACTTCCACGTCCGAAAGATTCGCCAGGTAACGCTCCCCGCTCTCCTTCTTTCCGTCGATCACGCGCGTCGTCAAAGATATACGCTGTATGTCGCGGATGATGCCCGTATTCTCGCCGCCGCGTAAAAACCCGACCTGGATATTTTCCCGAACGGCAAAGGTCTTGTCTTTCCGCACGTCTATTTGAACGTCGACGCGCTCGAACCACCAGTTTGTGTCGATATAATAATCGCCCTGCTCTTCGTCGTAATAGGAATTCGCGGAAGCCGAGCGGGCGGGCGAAAACGCAAAAACGGCGCAGGCAAACACCGACGCCGATAATATGCAACCTAAAATAACAGAAAGTAACCGTTTCATGATTAAAACTCGTTCCGTTCGCTCCTTGAAATATAGCCCAGCGCAAACGCGCCCGGTCCCACGTGCGAGCCGATCACGGGACCCATGATCTGCATAAACGGCTCGATCCCGAACCGCACGCGCACGTAGGTGGCAAGCTCTTCCGCAACCGCCTCGTTGCCCGTATGCACCACGAACACGTAGTTATGCTCGTCGGGACCCTCCGCTTCCATTCTGTCTTTAATGTAAGAGACCGCCTTTTTCACTCCGCGCACCTTGTCGCGCACAAAGAGCTTTCCCTGTTTGTCGAACGAGATAATCGGCTTAATGCCGAGCACGCCGCCGATCGCAGCCGCCGCGCCGGAGATCCGCCCGCCCTTCTTTAAATACTGCAAATCGTCCGCCACGATAAAGTGCTGGATGCGCAGACGAAGCGAATTCACATGGTCGTAAGTTTCCTGCAAGCCCTTGCCGTCGTTGCGCCATTGAAGCGCGATGCGTACGAGCGCGCCGCAGCCCACCGTGGTGGTAAGCGGGTCGAGCACCAGCAGATTGAACTTGGGATATTCCTTTTTCACGTCGGCGGCGGCTTGCTCCGCCACCTCGTGCGTGCGCGCCAGCCCCGAAGAAATGGTAAAGTGCAGCACGTCCTCCGCGCCCTCCTTCGCCATGCGGACGAAGTGCTCGAAATGCGCTTCGTAGTTGAGCATCGCCGTCTTGGAAAACGCACCCGCGCGCAGCTCGTTGTAAAAATCAACGTACTGCTGATATTCGGTGAATTCATCCAACCGCTCTTCCATCACGCCGTTTTTTTCCACGTTGAACGTGAGCGGCACAAACTTAATATCGTTTGCCTGAATAAAGTCGTGATACAGATCGCAGGTCGAATCGACGGACAGAGTAAATTTATTCATGAACATATCCTCCGCAAATGTAACTTTTATTATATCACGTTTTTCCGCATTTGGCAAGAAAATTGAAACAATTTACTTTTCGGCGGACAAAGAAAAATTTTTTTGCCCGATTTCGGTTTTTCTTTCTAAAATCCTTGAAAAAACGCGCGCTTTTCTGTATAATATGAATCGGCGGTAAAAAAGATCCGCCTTACGGGACACACATGACGAAACAAGACTATTTGAATTTAAAGAACGGAACGGACGTGCGCGGCACCGCCACCGAGGGCGTTGCGGGCGATCTTGTCACCTTGACCGACGAAGCGGTCACGAATATCGCCAAGGCGTTCTACGCCTGGGCGTGCGAAAAAACGGGGCTTCCCGCCCTTACCGTCGCCGTCGGGCACGATTCCCGCCTTTCGGCAAAGCGGCTGGAAGGGCTGGTCGAGCGGGCGGTCGTCTCCTGCGGCGGAAACGTGATTTTAACGGGGCTTTCCTCCACGCCCTCCATGTTCATGCTCTTGCAGGACGGCTTCGGCGCGGACGCCTCCGTTATGCTCACGGCAAGCCACCTGCCCTATCAGAAAAACGGCTTAAAGTTCTTTTTAAAGGACGGCGGGCTGGAAAGCGGCGATATTTCGCAGGTGCTCGAACGCGCCTATGCGGGAGGCTTCCCCCAAGGCTGCGGCAAAACCGAACGAAAAAATTATCTCGATAAATACGCGGACGATCTGGTCAATATGGTGCGGAACGCCTGCGGCGAGAGCGAGCCGTTAAAGGGCAAGAAAATTTTAGTGGACGCGGGCAACGGCGCGGGCGGCTTTTACGCGGAGCTCGTGTTAAAGCCGTTGGGCGCGGATACGGACGGCTCGCAGTTTTTGCAGCCGGACGGAAATTTCCCCAACCATATCCCCAACCCCGAAAACGCGGAAGCGATGGCTTCCGTCTGCGCGGCAGTCAAGACGCACGGCGCCGACTTCGGCATTATTTTCGATACCGACGTAGACCGCGCGGGCGCGGTGGCAAAAAGCGGCGAGGAGATCAACCGCAACCGCCTGATCGCGCTCATTTCCGCCGTTTTGCTGCAGGAGCGGAGCGGGGCGTATATCGTGACCGATTCGGTGACGAGCGACGGACTTACCGAATTTATTTCCGCCAAGGGCGGCATACACCACCGCTTCCGCCGCGGCTACAAAAACGTGATCAACGAAAGTAAGCGTCTGAACGCGGAGGGCAAATATTCCCCGCTCGCCATCGAAACGAGCGGACACGCCGCGTTCCGCGAAAATTATTTCCTCGACGACGGGGCATACCTTATCACCCGTCTTTTAATCGCGCTTGCGAAATGCGCGAAAGAAGGAAAGGAGCTTACCGAGCTGATCGCCGACCTGCCCGAGCCGCAGGAAGCGGCGGAATTCCGCCTGCGCTTTGCCGCGGGGTGCGACTTTAAAACGCTGGGACAGAACATGATCGAAGAGCTTCGGAAAAAGGCGAAAGCGCTCCCCTACCTCACGCCCGCGCCCGTCGATCACGAGGGTTTCCGCATGAACTTCGATAAGGAACACGGCAACGGCTGGGCGCTCGTCCGCATGAGCCTGCACGAGCCCATCCTGCCCGTGAACGCGGAAAGCGCAGTAAAAGGCGGAAACGCGCTCATCGCACGGGAGCTGTACGAACTGTTAAAGGACTATCCTTTCCTCGACTGCGGCGCGCTGACAAACTTTATAAAAAACAATTAAGGAGATCAATATGAAACAAACCACCGTAAACGCCATTCGTATTCTTTCGGCGGAAGCGATCCAGAAAGCGAATTCGGGTCACCCCGGACTTCCTTTGGGCGCCGCTCCGATTGCGTACGAGCTCTTTCAGAATCATTTGAAATTTAACGGTAAAAACCCGAAATGGGACAATAGAGACCGCTTTATTCTCTCCGCGGGGCACGGCTCTATGCTGCTGTACTCGCTGCTCTACCTCTACGGCTACGGACTTACCCAAGAGGACTTGCAGTCCTTCCGTCAGCTGGGCGCGAAAACCCCCGGTCACCCCGAATACGGACACACCGCGGGCGTGGAAACGACGACGGGACCGCTGGGACAGGGCATTGCCAACGCCGTGGGTTTCGCCGTGGCGGAAGCCCACCTTGCGGCAACGTTCAACCGCAAAAACTTCCCCGTGGTAGACCATTACACCTACGCGCTGTGCGGAGACGGCTGTCTGGAAGAGGGGATTTCCTACGAAGCCTGCTCGTTTGCGGGCGCGCACAAGCTGGGCAAGCTCATCGTGCTTTACGACGATAACGAAATCACCATCGAGGGCGACACCTCCGTCACCTTCCACGAGGACGTCAAGGGTCGCTTCGAGGCGCAGAACTGGCAGGTGCTCACCGTCGATCTGGTCGCGCACCCCGACGATACCGCAAAAATCGGCAAGGCGATTGAAGCGGCGAAAAAGGTAACGGACAAGCCCTCGCTGATCATCTGCAAAACGAAAATCGGCTACGGCTCGCCTTTGGAGGGCACGAGCAAGTGCCACGGCGCCCCCCTCGGCGCGGAAAATCTGCAAAAGACCAAAGAAAAGCTCGGCTGGACGGAAGCGCCCTTCGAGGTCCCTCAGGGCGTGTTCGAGCACACGGCGCAGGCGTGCGAACGCGGCGCCGCGCGCGAAGAGGAATGGGAAAAGCTGTTCGCCGCATACGAGGCTGCTTATCCCGAGCTTGCTGCGGCATACCGCAAGCGCATGAGCGGCGAAAAGCCCGACTTCGAGAAAATCGAGGGACTGTTGGACTTCGACAAGCCCATGGCAACCCGCCAGACCTCCGCAGCTGTTTTAAACAAGCTCGCCGCGGTCATGCCCTCCTTTATGGGCGGCTCGGCGGACCTCGCCCCCTCCAACCTTTCGAACATGAAGGATACCGAAAGCGTGTCTTACGGCGACTTTTCGGCGGACAACCACGCGGGGCGCAATCTCCACTTCGGCATCCGCGAGCACGCCATGGCGGCGATCGCCAACGGAATGCAGCTCCACGGCGGCATTCAGGCGTATTGCTCCACCTTCTTTATCTTCTCCGATTACTGCAAGCACGCCATGCGTCTTTCGGCTTTGATGAATATTCCCGTCGTGTATATCCTCACGCACGATTCGATCGGCGTCGGCGAGGACGGTCCCACGCACGAGCCCGTGGAGCAGCTGATCGCGCTGCGCACCATTCCCAACATGAAGGTTTACCGCCCCGCGGACGGAAAGGAGACGGCGGCGGCATGGATCTCCGCGCTTTCGGGCACCTCCCCCACCGCGCTGGTGCTTACAAGGCAGAACCTGCCCCAGTATGCGGGCAGCGGCTTAAACGCATTGAAAGGAGGCTACGTGCTGGACGATTGCGAGGGCACGCCGGACGTGCTGCTGCTGGCAACGGGTTCGGAAGTGGAGCAATGCGTGGGCGCAAAAGCCGAGCTCGCCAAAGACGGGATCAGGGCGCGCGTCGTTTCCATGCCTTGCTTCGAGGAATTCGAAAAGCAGAGCGCGGAATACAAAGAGAGCGTGCTCCCTTCCGCGGTAAAAGCAAGGGTGTGCGTAGAAGCGGGCTCGCCTTACAGCTGGTATAAATACGCGGGCGAGCAGGGAGAAATTATCGGCATGAGCACGTTCGGCGCAAGCGCCCCCGCCGCTCAGCTGTTCAAAAAATTCGGCTTTACCGTAGAAAACGTAGTGGAAAAAGCCAAAAAGGTTTTGGGCAAATAACACGGATTAACAAAAAGACGGATGCGATTTGCATCCGTCTATTTATTGTTATTCTGCCCCGCTGTTCTTTATCATTCTGCCATACCGTTCCTTGTCATTCTGCCCCGCCGTTTCGGCGTTCTGTTCCGCCGTTCCTGTCATTCAGAGCGCAGCGAAGGAATCCCCTACAACAAGTTCAATAAGATTCCTTCGGTCGCTTCGCTCCCTCTGAATGACAATAAAAAACGCTGTTCATCCTTATATAATTTTTCAGATTACTTATAAAAAAATTCATATAAGTATTTATCCATATCCTTTAATATACGGCTCAAAGCCTTATATTATTATATATGGCTTTGAGCCGTAAGCCAAGTAATTTAAGGCTAAAAGCCGTATAATAATTATATGAATCAATTTAAAGACAGATTAAACGAAGCGTTAGCAGAAAACAAATTATCACAAAATGCGTTTGCTCAAAAAATTTCCATGTCGCAAAGCATAATAAACAACTATTGTACGGAAAAAAGAGAGCCTTCTTTAAACGTTTTAATTATAATATGCAAAGAATTAAATGTAAGCGCCGACTATTTGTTGGGCTTGTCAGACTATTAACCCTAATGACTTGCGCGTGAAAAGGCGTACGAACAATTTAAAAAACTTCGCTTCAAACGGTTGACAATATACAATTATTTCCGTTATAATCAAATTATAAATTTCATATCTCTCATAAAAGGGAGTAGAATGCGTGTAAAACGTGCGCTAACCGTCAATACGGTATCTTACGATACTCGGTAACGCTTAATTTTCGAGACTTTTACTGAATTTTTATTCGGTAGGAGTCTTTTTTTCAAATTTCGGCACGCATAATAAAAGAAAGGAGAAAAACTCATGGACGCCGTCCAAATTGCAACTTCGGTACTTACCTTAATCGCGGGCGTGGGAATCTTTTTAATCGCCTGCAATATGATGAGCACCAACCTCGAAGCCGCGGGCAGCCGCCGCTTGAAATCCCTGTTCGCCAAAACGGCAAAGAGTAAATTTCTGGGCGTAGGCGTGGGCGCCGCCGCCACGGCGATCATTCAGAGTTCGAGCGCGACGACAGTCATGGTGATCGGCTTCGTGAACGCGGGCATCATGACGCTTGCGCAGGCGGCTACGGTCATTTTCGGTGCGAACGTGGGCACCACCATTACGGGACAGCTGGTCGCGCTGGGACTGTTCGGCGAAAACTCCGTTTCCACGTCGGTCATTTTCGCCGCGTTCGCGGGGATCGGCGCGTTTATCCTCGCCTTTTCCAAAAAGGACGGCACGCAAAAGCTGGGCGGAATTATCGCGGGCTTCGGAATGCTGTTCGCGGGGCTCTCGATGATGAGCGGCGCCATGGGCTATTTTTCGGGTCTGGATTCGGTAAAAAACTTTCTTGCCGTGTTCCGCAATCCCGCTTTGCTCGTCCTCATCGGTGCACTGCTCACCGCCCTTTTGCAGAGCTCTTCGGTCATGACCTCCATGTCCATTACCATGACGGTAACGGGGCTCATCACGCTGAATCAGGGCATTTACATTACCATGGGCTCGAATATCGGAACCTGCGTCACCGCGCTCATCGCGGGACTCACCAGCACCAAAAACGCCAAGAGAACGGCGCTCATCCACTTGATTTTTAACGTAAGCGGCGTAATCGTGTTTATGCTGATCGGAATGTTCCTGCGGTTGGGCGGGATCGACTACGGCTGGCTGTTCGGAAAAATGTTCCCGCACGCGCCGCAGCTGCAGCTCTCTATGTTCCACACCATCTTCAACGTTTCTACCGTGCTCATCGTGCTGCCGCTCACGGGCTTGCTCGTAAAACTCGTTAGCAAGATCGTACCCGACAAAAAGACTTCCGCGGATCAGCAAAACGAACCCCGTTTCCGCTTCGTCGAAATTCATATGTTAAAGAACCCGCCCATCGCCGTTCAGCAGACCAAGCGCGAAATTATCGGTATGGCGGAAACCGCGCTGGAAAACTTCGACCTTTCCTGCGCGATCGTCTGCTCGCTGAATTACGACCGCATAGAAACCTTCCGCGCCAACGAACGGCAGCTGAACTTTTTAAACAGCGAACTCGTTAAATTTAACGTAGAGCTGTTAAAGTGCGATTTAAACGAGCGCGACCGCGTTTACCTCACCTCCGCGCTGCGCACCGTGTCCGATCTGGAACGCGTGGGAGACTATGCCGAAAATATCGTGGAATACGCCGACAAGTTAAAAGAGCTGAACGAGCGCTTTACGGACGACGCGATTTGCGAAATCGACGAGCTGAAAGAGAAGATACACGATCTTTACTCGCACGTCATGTCCGTCTACGTCGACGGCGACAAACAGGCGTTCGCCCGGGCGGACGAGGCGGAAAACGGCATCGACGCGTTTACGGCGCAAATGGCGGACAACCACATCAAACGGTTGAGCGAGGGCGTTTGCACCCCCGAAACGGGCGCGCAGTACCTCTCCCTTGCGTCGAACGCGGAACGAATCGCCGACCACTTTATGAACGTAGCGAACACCGTACGCCGCGCCCTTAAGTAAATCTTTTGCCGCGTTTTTCCAATCCTTGACAGTTTGTTAAAATATGGTATAATCGCGGCGTCTCAGGAGAAACTATCATGATAAATTTGCAAGAACTGGAAGAGCTTTACCTGCGCCGCCAAAGCTGCCGCGCCTTTTCCGAAAAACCCGTAGACGACGGACTGATAAAAGAGATCTGCCGCCTTGCCCTCCTCTCCCCCTCCGCCTGCAATTCGCAGCCCTGGAAGCTGATCGCGGTGACGGGCGAAAAGGCAAAGGAGCTAGCCAAGGGCTTGCAGGATCTGGGCATGAATAAATTTGCTACCGACGCGCCCGTTCTTGTCGCGGTGGTAGAGGGCAAGAGCAATTTGACCGCAAAAGTCGGCACGCGCTTTAAGGACAACGACTTTTTGCATAACGATTTGGGGATTCTAACGGCGCACCTGATCCTAGCCGCCGAAGCCGCGGGCTTGGGCAGCTGTATTCTCGGCTGGCGGAACGAGAGCAAGCTCCGCTCTGTGCTCAGGTTGGACAAATCAGCGCGGATCCCGCACGTCGTCGCGCTGGGCTACCCGCCCGAGGGCTATGAAATTCGTCCCAAAAAACGCAAGCCCGAAGAAGAAACGTTCGAATTAATACAATCGTAATCGCATAAAATAAAAGCGGCTCCCCGTAGCAAGGGGAGCCGCTTTATATTGAAATTTATTCGCATGTGCTATTATCAAAAAACGTTTTTTTGAGTGCTATTTCAGTTGGAATCATTGATAATACCAAAATAAGACATTGCACTGCTACGCTAACTAATACCGCAACTCCGATTGTCAAATAGGTACTATGAATAAATGGAATTAACACCGCCACAGAGATGCCAAGAATAATCCACCCCATGATCCACCAAAGTTTACCGCAAAAATTGTGAGCAAATTTCCACGTATCGTTATTATACATAGAACGTTTTGTTCTATAACCGATGATTCTATTTATTTCTTTGGGTGGGCGTTTCCACATAAACCAGCCTGTAAAAATAGTAATAAAGGGTACAATTATGTTACAAGCAAGCATAAGCCACCAAAACCACATAACGTTTCCTCCGCTAAAACACTTTTATCGTACAGCCGTTATAGCAAATTAAAAACGAAACCACATACGACGGATCCGTCGCGCAGCGTTGCTCGAAGCAAAGCTTACTTCATTCCTTTCTTTTCTCTCGTCCTCTTTACCTGTGCTTCGAAGCCGTGGTCGGACGGCTCGTAATAAACTCTGTCCTTTAACGAATCGGGCAGATACTGCTGCTTTACCCAACCGCCGAAGCTGTGCGGATAGAGGTATTTTCCGCTCTCCGCCTTCGCCTCCCTGCTGCCGTAAGAGCTGTCCTTTAAATAGGCGGGCACGTTGTCGTCGCGGGCGGAAACGGCGTCCTTGCGCGCCGCGTCCATCGCACACACCACCGAGTTGCTCTTTTCCGCCTCGCATACGTATATGATCGCCTCGGTAAGCGGCAGAAGCCCCTCGGGATAGCCCATGTTCTGAAAGGCGGTAAGCGCGCTCACCGCGATCACGAGCGCGTTCGGATCGGACATCCCCACGTCCTCGGAGGAATGGGCGATCAGCCGCCGAAAGATCAGAAGCGGGTCCCCGCCCCCCTCGATGATCCGCATGGCATAATAGAGCGCGGCGGTGGAATCGCTCCCGCGGAGCGATTTGCAGAACGCGGACAAAAAGTCGTAATACATATCCTCGTTAAAGGAGAGCGCCTTGCGCTGAATAGACTGCTCGGCGTCCTTTAACGTGACGCGCACCTTTCCGTCTTTGTCGGGCGGAGTAGTTAAAACGGCAAGCTCCAAGGCGTTGTAGGCGGTGCGCAGATCTCCGCCAGCCGTTTCGGCAATGTGCTCGATCGCCTCGTCGTCCGCCTGCGCGCAATAACCGCCGAGCCCCTTGCGCGTGTTGGAGAGCGCGTGATATAGCGCGTTTTTCACGTCCTCTTTGGTAAGACGGTGAAATTCGAACACGCGACAGCGCGACACGATCGCGGGCGTCATGGAGGCGTAGGGATTCTCCGTGGTCGAGCCGATGAACACGATCGTCCCCTGTTCGATGGCGGGCAGGAGCGAATCCGATTGCGTCTTGTTAAAGCGGTGGCACTCGTCCAGCATGAGGTAAGTGCGCTTGCCGTACAGCTTTAAATTGTCGCGCGCCTTTTCCACTGCCCTTTTTACGTCCGCTACGCCCGCGTTTACCGCGTTCAGCTTGATGAATTCGCCGTTCGTCTGCGCCGCGATTATGTTGGCGAGCGTGGTTTTCCCGCAGCCGGGCGGTCCCCAAAAGATACAGCTGCCCAGCCTGTCGAGCATAATAGCGCGGCGAAGCAGCGATCCCTCCGCCACAAGGTGCGCTTGTCCCACGAATTCCTTTAACGTGGTGGCGCGCATCCGCTCCGCAAGCGGCTTCGCCCGCTCTTCGTTCTCGTTAAAATCGAATAAATCCATTACGTTCCGATCAGCTCCCTTATTTTTCCGACGTTCGCCGCGCCCAGCTCGTAGCCCTTGTCGTAGGCGAGGCGCATTTGCTTTTGCTTCACTTTATATTGGTTCATGTCCCCCAAATCGGGTTCCAGCCACAAGTCGATCTTATTTGCGCGGAGCTCTTTTTTCATGCGCGTAACGCGCGTATCCATCACGTCGATGCAGCGCAGCAGCGTTTCCACCACGTTGGTGGTCGCCTTTTTCACCGTTAAATCTCCCAGCACGTCTACGGCGACGATGACCTCCGCGCCCATTCGGGAAAGCTGCTCGGTGGGAACGCGCTCCAAAACGCCCCCGTCCACCAGCCGCCGCCCGCCGATCTTTGCCGACGTGAACGCCCCCGGAATGGAGCTGGAAGCGACCGCAGCCTCCAACGCGCTACCCTCGTCGAGCACCACCAGCTCGCCCGCGTCGATGTCGGTAGCCACGCACGCAAAGGGAATGCTCAACTGCGAAAACTCCTTATCGCCCACCACTTCCGCGATCAGTTTTTTCGCCTTGTTCAAACGGAACAGTCCGTCCGCCTTTAACGAGCCGCTCAGCGCAGCGATTCCCGAAAGACGGAGCGCACACACCTTTTCGCGCATTACGTCCGCGGGAACGCCCGCGCAGTACGCGTAACCGATGATCGCGCCCATCGAACAGCCCGTAACAAAATCGGGCGCGATCTGCGCTTCCTCCAACGCCTTTATAAAACCGATGTGCGCGACCCCGCGCGAGCCGCCCGAACCAAGCGCAAGCCCTAATTTTTTACGCATATTCCCTCCGTATGTTCCGTATTCATAAAGCGATGAAAGTAAAAAAACTTTTTCGGCAGCTGTTTGCCGCCCTGCCCGTGATCGCGGCGATGATCTTTTTTTTGGCGTTCCCTTTGCGCTATACCGAGAGCGTGCGCGAGGGCGTTTCCCTTTGGGCGATCAGCGTGCTTCCCGCCACCTTTCCCTTTCTGTTTTTAACGGCGGTATTCACCGAGCTGAAGCTCTATCCCCGTCTTGCCAAAGCCGTTTCCCCCGCCGCGGGAGCGCTCTTCCGCGTTTCGGGCGAGGGCGGCTGCGCCGCGTTCTTATCCATGATTTCGGGCTATCCCGTGGGCGCGCGCACCGTATTCGATTTATATCGGGGCGGGCGGATCGCAAAGGAGGAAACCTTCCGCCTTGCGGCGCTTTGCACCACGACGGGACCCATGTTTATGGTGGGCGCGGTCGGCGCAAGAATGTTCGGGAGCGCGAAGGCGGGCTGGATATTGCTGCTTTCCCACCTTGCCGCCGTGTGGACGGTGTGCTTTTTTCTGCGCTTCACGGGCAGAAAGCCCGCCCGCTCCGCCCCCGCGCTCTCTGCGGGCGGACAGGGAAACGTCCTTTACGACAGCCTGTTAAACTCCGTGCTCTCCATTCTGTGCGTGGGCGGGTCGATCGCGCTGTTTTACGCCTTCGGACAGATGCTCGCCGATTTGGGCGCGTTCGCGGGCATTACCGACCCGACGCTCTGCGCCGTCGTACGCGGACTTTTAGAGATGACCTCGGGCTGCAAGCTGCTGTCCGAAACGGGAACGCCGCTTAACCTCGCGCTTGCCTGCTTTTTAGTCACGTTCGGCGGGTGCTGCGTGCTTATGCAGCAGCTCGCGTTTCTCTCGCGCGCGAACGTAAAGGCGCTTCCCTTCCTCGCCGTAAAGCTGTTGCAGGGCGTGCTTTCCGCCGCGATCTGCTTTACGCTCACCCTGCTGTTCGGCGTTTAAACCTTTTCGGCGATATCGAGGAGCAGCCGTTCGGTGTCCGCCCAGCCGAGGCACGGGTCGGTGATCGACTTGCCGAACACGACGTCTTTTTTCTGACAGCCCTCTTCGAGGAAGCTCTCGATCATAAACCCCTTTAAAATGCTTTTAAAGCCCGCGTCGTATTCGCGGTTTTGCATCACCTCTTCCACAATGCGAATCTGCTGGGCGAATTGCTTGCCCGAATTGGAGTGGTTCGCGTCGATAATGACGGCAGGGTTTTTCAACCCGCTTTCCGCGGAACGGTACCCCTCGTAAACCTGCATCACCGTCTCGTAATGGTAGTTGGGGATATCGTTCCCGTAGCTGTCGACCATGCCGCGAAGCACGGCGTGCGCGTATTCGTTGCCGTCCGTCTCCACTTGCCAGTTATGATATTTGAACGTCTGCGGGCTCTGCGCGGCGTAAACGGAATTGAGCAGAACGGGAATACTCCCACCCGTGGGATTTTTGATTCCGACGGGCGTTTCGATGCCGCTCGACACCAGCCGATGCATCTGATTCTCGCTCGAACGCGCGCCCACGGCATGATAAGAAATAATATCTTCCAGATATGCGAAATTCTCGGGATAGAGCATTTCGTCGGCGGAGCACAGACCCGACTCCTCTACGGCGCGAATGTGCAATTCGCGGATAGAGCGGATCCCGTTTAAAATATCCACCCGCGTTTCGGGATTTGGCTGAGAAAACATTCCCTTGTACCCCACGCCCTTGCTGCGCGGTTTGTTGGTGTATACGCGCGGCACGAGCACAAGCTTTTCCTTTACGCGCTCGTTCAGTTTTCCCAGCCTGCGCACGTATTCCAAAACGGGCGCGCTCTCGTGCGCGGAACAAGGTCCCACCACCACGAGCAGCTTGTTCGTTCTGCCCGCGATGACGTCTTTGGCGAGCGCGTCGCGCTCCGCCTTGATTTTTTTCAGCGATTGCGGAAGGGGCTGGGCGGCGATCACTTCCTCCGCCGAAGGGATTTGAGTCTGCTTTTTAAACATTTCTTTTCCTGATCATCTTTTGGTTATAAATTCGTACACGGGCGCGGGCACGTAGCCCTGAAAGGGCTTCCCGAACGCGATGCAGTTTTTTACGAGCGTGGAGCTCACGTGCAGCAAATTGCGCTCGGCGGGGAAGTACAGCGTGATCATCTCTCCGTCCAAATCTTTGCTGGCGAAGTAGTCGGCGTTTTCGTACTCGAAGTCGATGGTGTTGCGCACGCCGCGCACGTAAAAGGGAGTGTTCTCCCGCTTTAACAAATCGACGATCACGCCGTCCCAGCACACCGCGCGCACGCGCGGCTCCTCCGCATACGTGCGGCGGATCATCTCCGCGCGCTCCTCCAAAGAGAACATACACGCCTTTTTCTTATTTTCCGCCACGGCGACGATCACCTCGTCGAACAGCTTCAAGCATTTTTTTACCGTGTCCGCATGACCCGCGGTAAACGGGTCGAAGGTGCCCGCAAACACGCATTTTTTTAATTCATCCGCCATAACGTTATCCTCGTTCTGCCGTATTTGCGCTCGTCCGCCTTTGTCCAACCTTCCGCTTCCGGCAACTCCCGTTCGCTCTCGTAAACGACCAGCCCGCCCTCGCGCAGCAAGCCGCGGGAGCTTACCAGAGCCAGAATTTCCTTGAAACAATCTTCCGCATAGGGCGGATCGCAGAAAATCAGATCGAACGTGCCTTCCGCGCGCGCAAGACACAGCTTATAGTCGAAATTGCACACCGTGCCCGTTTCGCCCAGCGCGCTTAAATTTTTTTTCAGCAGCGCAAGACTTTCTTTGGAACGGTCGTTAAACACGGCTTCCGCCGCCCCGCGCGAGAGGCTCTCCAGCCCCAGCGCGCCGCTTCCGCAAAACAGATCGAGCACGCGCGCGCCGACAAGGCGGGCGGACAAAATTTGAAACAGCGATTCCTTCACCCTGTCCGCCGTGGGGCGCACGTTCTTTCCCGCAAACTGCGCAAGCGCTCTGCCGCGATGTTTTCCCGCAATAATTCTCATATCAGCGCTTTTTCTTTTTGGATTGCAGCGTTTTGCGGCGCTGCTCTTCCGTCTGCTCGCGCATCAGCCGTTCCTGCCGCGCGCGCTCTCCCGCTTCCTTTACCTTGCGGGCGCGCTCCTCCTGCTCGAGCTTCTTCCTTTTCTGGCGCATCGCGCCGAGGATATAAAATATGCCGCTCACCAAAACGGGCAGCACGATCATTATCATCGAGAGCGCGAACCACGCACCCGTGCCGCCGAACCAGTTTACGGGCATGATTGCCCAGCCCGCAAAAAGAACGAATATCACCGCCGCCCAGCCGTTCATGGCGCCGGGAATCGCCGCAAGAACGCTTAACACGATTACGGGCACGCCGATTAAAAATCCGATATAAAAGCCCTTCCACGGACGGTATTCGCGTTCGGGGTGAAGGCTGCCCGCCGAGCCGTTCTCCCGATGCGAAAGCGCGGCGAGATACGCCTCGTAATGCGTTCCGCCGAATGAAAAGCAAAGGTGCGCGTTAAACGCCGCTCCGCCCAAAATACACAGCGTTCCGAGCAATATCCTCAGCCACTTTAAATGCTCCGCGGTAATCATCTGGGTTGCCAAAAGCAACGTGCTCATAAAAAGATACATAACGGCGGGCGTCAGCATCCGCTGCACGCACTCCCACTGTATCCGCCAGAACAGGCGGGTCTTTCCCTCGCTCGTTCCGCTCTTTGCAGGCTTGTCCGTCATTTCGACCTCCCTTTCTCTTATCGTCCGCTCTTACGGGTATTATACCCTATCCGCAAAGCTGTGTCAAGTTTATCCGTCCGCTTCCTGCGGAAAACGGCGGATCCCCGCCTCCGTGATCACCGCATGCAGCGGCATATCCCCCGCCTCGCGTGGCAGCGACCGCGCAAGCTGCGCCTCGTAGCACAGTCCTACGCGCAGCGCGGAGGGGCGGCGGGCGAAATATCTGTCGTAATATCCTCCGCCGTAGCCCAGGCGGTACCCGTCCCCGTCCGCCGCAAGCAGGGGCGCGAACACGACCTCGCAGGGCTCGTCCCCGTTCGATAGGGGCTCCTCGATCCCGTAACTGTTTTTCACGCGCTCTTTTGAATAGGGCGCGGAGAGCATTTCTCCGCCCTCGAGCCTGGGCAAACAAACGCGTTTACCCGCACTTAGCAAATCGCGAATCAGTACCGAGGTATCCGCCTCGCTCCCGAACGTAACGTATATAAAAAAGCTCTCCCTCCGCCAGAAAGGAGAGGCTTTTACGTTCTTTGCAAGCGCGCGGTCCCGCTCTTCGCTTTTTATCCCTTCGCGAAGCGCCTTGAAATATTTGCGCAGAACGCGCTTTTCTTCCCGAATGTCAGACGTAAATTTTCACCGCCTTTTTTGCGATATTAACCAAAACCTCGTATTCCGTGGTGCCGCAGGCGCGGGCGTATTCGGACACGTTTTCAAGCACGAGCTTCCGCTCGCCCAATCTGCCGCCGCCCTCCTGCACGCAGGCGTCCATACACAGCTCGCCCGCCGCGATCCCGCCGCCCGAACGAAAGAAACCGTCGCCGTAGCCCAGCCGCAGCGTGCGGATTTTCCGATATGCCTTTTCCGCCTTGCGATAGCCGATCCCTCCGCCCGTATGCGTGCCCGCCTGTGCGACGGTAGCATAAATTTTCATGGCGGGCGAGACCTCCGCCGCGCCCTCGAATCCGCTCGGCAAATAGCCGTAAAGAGAGAGACCCGCGCGCACCGCGTCGTAACAGTCGCCCGCGAGCAGCCCGCCCGTCGCCGAAATGTGGCGGATACAGTCGGGGAAATATTCCCGTACCCGTTCGCAGGCGGTCTCGAAAAGCGCCCTTTGCGCAACGCGCGCGCGTTCGTCCTGCGGGAGATAAAAATGCGAGTAAACGCCCGTAATTTCCAGACCTACGCTGCGCGCCTTTCGGCAAGCATCCCGCACCCGTTCGGGGCGGAAACCGTAACGGTTCATGCCCGTGTTTACGGCGAGGTGCGCACGGAGCTTGCAGCCGTGCTTTTTGCAGGTTCGGGCAATCAGGTTCAGCACCGCAAGCGACGTGACGCTGGCGGTAAGCGAATAGCCCGCCGTGCGCAGCACCTCCTCTTCGCAAAGCGGCGGGGTAAGCGTTAAAATTTCTTTTGAGATCCCGCCCACCCGAAGGGCGGCGCCCTCGTCCGCCGTAGATACGGCGAACGCCGAAACGCAATCCTTAATACAGTGCGCCACTTCGGGCGCGCCGTGTCCGTACGCATCGTCCTTGACTACGGCGATGAGAGGAACGTTCGCCGCGTTTTTCACGGCGTTTACATTTGCGCGGATTCTGTTCAAAGAGATAACGGCAAGCGTGTTTTGCATACCATCATCTTATGCTCCGCGTCCCGCGGCGGTTACTCCGCGGGATTGTAAACGAGCCTGCGGCAGTGCTCGCACTCGATCACGTTGCCGCCCGAAAGCTTTTCCTTTTGCGCAAGCGAGAACTCTACGCCGCAGATACAGCCGATCTGCGTGCCCGCCTGCGTTAAAGGCACCAGCACGGGGAACACGCGCTCCCTGCGCTTTGCGTCGTATTTTTCGAGCAGCTCGGAGGGAATGTTTTTGGCGATCCCGTCCAGCTTGCCCTTGATCTCTTTCAGCGCGCCCGCGTGCGATTGCTTTAACTCGTTCAGCTTCTCGTTGTATTCCTTATACTGCTTCTGCATGGCGATCGTCTGCGATTTCAGCTTTTTGTATTCCTCGGTAATGCCCGAAATTTCGGCGATGAGTTTATTCAAATCGTTTTTCAGCGCGCGGAGCTTTTCGGAAAGCGCCTGCGCGTTCTTTTTATAGAAGGAAACCGCGCCGTCGTCGTCCATCATCTCGTCCAAATCGGAATATTCTCCGAGCGCCTTGTTCAGCTCCTCCATGCGCGCGCCGAGCTCGTCCCGTCTATTCTTTAAGTCGATCGCGCGCCTGTCCTGCGCTTCGAGCTTTTCGCGCGCCGCTTCCATAAACTTTTTCGCCTGAACGAATTTTTTACGTTCCTCGCTCGCGGCGATCTCCTGCTCGATCTTGCGCAGCTCCTTATCCGCTTCCTGATACTTTAACAATTCGTGTAATTTAGACATAACTCTTCTCCTTATAAAAACCGTTCGTCCGCGAACAGCTCTGCGCGTACGCCCGATTCCGATAATATTTTTTTCATGTTTTCATAAAAACGGGAAAACCCGTACTGTTCCGCCGCATAGTGCGTGAGCATTAAAACGTTCAGCCCCCGCCCGATGAGCGCAGCGATATGGTGATGCTTTCCGTCCGAGGAAACGAAGGTGTCCGCCCCCTGTTCCAGAGCGAATTTCACCGTATCCTCGTCCGTTCCCGCGCCGCAAAAGCTTGCGACTTTTTTCACTCTTCCGCTTCCGTAAGCGACCGTCCGAGCCGTACAAAACGCGTCCTGCACCCGCGATACAAAGGACGAAAAATCTTGCTCCTCCACCCGAAATACCTTTCCGTAGCCCCCGTCCGTCAACGGATACAAGGTGGCTTCCGCGCGCTCGCCGCCCAGACCGCGCATCAGGCAATCGTCGATGCCTCCCCGTGCGCAGTCCAGATTCAAATGCGCCGAAACCACGGAGATCCCGCATTGCACGCAGGCGAGCATTTCCGCCCCCTCGCCGTCCGCCCGCAACGCATGCAGCGGCGAATAGATCGCGGGGTGATGGGTAACGATACAGTTTGCACCTTGCGCTTTCGCCCGCTTCACCGCCTCGCACGAAAGATCGAGCGAGAACAGCACGTTCGTAATTTCTTCCCCGCAATCGAGCAATATCCCGCTGTTGTCGTAGCCGTCGTGCTTTTCGCAGTATTCCCTGCTCAGCGCAAAGGGCGCAAACGAATCGACCAGATCATAAACGTATTTCAATTTCATGGGCAACCCCCTTTAACGCGCGCAGTCTTTGTTCGAGTTCCCGCCGCGAGTTTTTCTGCATCGGCTCTTTTAAAAGCGCTTCCAGCTTACAAATTTCGGCTTGAAGCTTTTGAAAAAACTCCCGCGTCGGACGTTTTAAATTATCTCTGCCGAAGAGCAGCTCCGCCTCGGTATACCGTGCTCCGCCGTTCGCCTCTCCGCAGATCAAATCGTAAAATTTCCCCTCGGCAAAGAACGTACCGTCGTACGCAATGCCGCACCCATGTCCGCATAAAAACGCGCGCACCTTCTCGGAATTTTTCATGGGCTGCAACACGAATTTTTCGGGGATCGCGCCCGCCGATAAAATTTTTACGATTTCCTCCCCGCCCATGCCCGCGATCAGCACGCAGTCGCACGGTTCCGCAATGCCCGTAAGTCCGTCCGCGCACACGGGAACGCACCGCCCCGCCGCTACGTACGGCTGCAACAGCGTTTCCGCCTTTTTTAAGCTGGGCGCGCTCACGTCCGAGATATACGCCCGCTCGCACAGCTCCCGTTCGAGCATAAACTGCGTGCAATAGCCGTGGTCGCACCCGACGTCCGCAAACACCTTGCAGGCGGGCAGGTAAGAGCAAATCTTCGCGAGCCGCTCCGTCATCAGTCGAGGAAGTCCTTCAACTGCTTGCTGCGGCTGGGGTGCCTCAGCTTTCTGAGCGCCTTCGCCTCGATCTGACGGATCCGCTCGCGGGTCACGTTGAATTCTCTGCCCACCTCTTCGAGCGTGCGGGGCTTGCCGTCGTCGATGCCGTAGCGCAGACGGAGCACCTTCTCCTCGCGCGGGGTGAGCGTGTCGAGCACGGTAAGCAGCTTTTCTTTGAGCATGATGAACGCCACCGAGTCGCCGGGAGTCTGCGTCTTGTCGTCCTCGATAAAGTCGCCGAGATGCGAATCTTCCTCTTCGCCGATGGGCGTTTCCAAGGACACGGGGTCCTGCGCGATTTTCTGAATTTCACGCACCCGCTCCACGGGCAGCTCCATGCGCTCGGCGATCTCTTCGGGCGTGGGATCTCTCCCGTTTAATTGCAAAAGCTCGCGCGAGGTGCGGGTAAGCTTATGAATGGTCTCCACCATGTGCACGGGAATACGGATGGTACGCGCCTGATCGGCGATCGCCCGCGTGATCGACTGGCGGATCCACCACGTGGCGTAGGTGGAAAATTTAAAGCCTTTCTGGTAGTCGAACTTCTCCACCGCCTTCATCAAGCCGAGGTTTCCCTCCTGAATGAGATCGAGGAAGAGCATTCCCCGTCCCACGTAGCGCTTGGCGATGGAAACCACAAGGCGCAGGTTGGCTTCGGACAGACGGCGCTTCGCCGCCTCGTCGCCGTCCTGCATTTTGCGCGCCAGCTCTATCTCCTCGTCCGTGGAGAGCAGCGGTACCTTGCCGATGTCCTTCAAATACATTTTCACGGGGTCGTCTAAGCCGATATCGGAAAGCGCCTGCTCGAACAGCTCTCTGTCCCGCTCGTCCTCGTCGAAAATCACGATCCCCGCCTCGGGCAGAGCCTTATACACCGTTTCGATCTGCTGCGGACTCATATCGTATTTTTCAAGCGCTTCGCACAGAGCGTTGGTGGAAATGCTCCCCTTCATCTTGTACGCCGCTTCCAGCTCTCCGATAATTTCGCTTAGCTTCTGTTCCGTAATGATCATCTTCTTCCTCCGATATTGAATTTCCGTAATTCCTTGGTATATTCGTCGATCCTTTTTAATGCTTCCGCCCGCTCTTCCTGCGTCTCCGCCGCCGAAAACGCGGCGCGCGCCCCCTCGATTCGCTCGTTTAACGCCTTTCGCCGCAGGGTATGCACGCAGTCGCGGAAGTAGCGCTCGGCTTGCGCGCCGTCTAAATTATCGCCGTAATCCAGCCCCAGCACTGCCGAAAGCTCTTTGCTGTCCGCGCCGAGCACGTCGAATATCCCGCTCGGGCGCACTCTGCCCGTCGCGCGCTCCCGCGCGATAAAGTCCGCGATTTCCTTTAAATCGCCTGTAAAGCCGAACTCCTCCACCTTGCAGCCCAGCGCGTATGGCTTGGACAACAGCGCGGCAGCCAGCACGAAATGCGCCGCTTTCTGCTCTCTGTCCGCAACGTCCTCGCGGGGCGCGGGGGGCGCCGCTTCCGCCGCGGGCGCGGACGGGAGTTTTTCCAGATCGCGCGTCAGCGAGGACAGGCTCACCTGCGACACCTGCGCGATCCGCTTTAACAGCTCCTCCCGCTCCGTCTCGCTCTCTGCTTCCCGCACGACGGCAAGCGCCTCCTTTACAAACTCGCGCCGATCCTCCGTGCGCGAAAAATCGTATTTTCTCTCGGCGGCGTAAATGCGATAGTCGATCACGGGCATTGCCCTTTCGAGACATTCGCGGTAGCCCTCCGCCCCGCGCTCGCGGATCACCTCGTCGGGATCCAGCCCGTCGGGCAGGGGCACCACGCGCACCTTTAAGCCCTCTTGCTTGAAGATATCCAGCCCCCGCAGATTCGCCGTCTGCCCCGCGGAGTCGCCGTCGTAACAGACGAACAGATTCTCGGAATAGCGCTTGCACAGCCGCGCCTGCTCCTTGGTGAGCGAGGTACCCATGTTCGCCACGACGCCCTTAAAACCCGCCTGATAAAGCGAAATCACGTCCATATAGCCCTCTATCATGATCAGCGAATCCAGCCCCTTGGCGCGCTTTTCCTTTTTTACGAGGTTAATGTTGTATAAATTTTTTCCCTTGCTGAACAGCGGAGTTTCGCGGGTGTTGGTGTACTTTCCGCGGTTTTCGGATTTTTTCAACAGCCGCCCGCCGAACGCGATCACCTCGTCGAGCTGGTTGATAATGGGAAAAATCAGCCGTTCGCCCTCGGCGTCGATCAGCCGCCCGTCGGGCGTGCGCGTGCACGCTCCGCTCTCGGCGCACTCCTCCGCCGTGTACCCCATGCCCAAAAGATAGGTCGGCAAAGAAGAGAAATCGAGCGAGGCGCCCAAGCCGAATTTTTTCATGGTGGACGGCGCGATTTTCCGCCGCTCGAGATAGGCGAGATATTCGTCCGCCCGCCCCGCGTACAGATTGTTCAGATAAAAGCGCGCGGTGTCGCGCATAAGCGCGGAGAGCCTGTCCTTTTTGTGTTTTTTCGCCGCAGCCTCTTCCGCCGTACGGTTGTCGAAGGCGGGCACCTCCAGCCCCACGCGCGCGGCGAGAATCTGCACCGCCTGCGCGAAATCCACGTTTTCGTATTCCTTTACGAAGCTGATTACGTCGCCCGAGGCGCCGCAGCCGAAGCAATGGTAATACTTGTCCGCGGCGTTGATGGAAAACGAAGGCGTCTTTTCGTGATGAAAGGGACAGCACGCCCAATATCCGTAGCCCCTGCGTTCCAGCTTGATGTTGGCGCCGATCACGTCCACAATGTCGTTCTTTTCCTTTAAAACGCGCAAAAATTCGGCGTAGTCCTCGCGCTTCATACGCTGCCCTCCCGCGGCACGAACAGCCGCTTGAACACCGAAATCGCGTATTTGTCCGTCATGGACGAAAGATAGTCGCATACCGCGCGGGGCACGTCCGTCTCCGCCGTGCTTAAATAAAGAGGCGGAAGCTCCTCGGGGCGCTCCGTAAAGTATGTATATAAATTCCGCAGCATCCGCTCCGCGCTTTCCTGTATGAGCTTATTGGCGCGTTCGTATACGTGCTCGAACATAAACGTTCGCAATCCGTCCAGCGCCTTTTGCCTTTGCTCGGACATCCGCACGTACGGCTTTCCGTTCGACTCGTTAAAAATATCCACGATCGCGGTATTGATGCGCGTGCGCGTATCTGTGCCGAATTCGCGCACGGCGTCCCGCGGTAATTCTTCTTCCTTTAAAAATCCCGCGCGAATCGCGTCCTCGATATCGTGATTGATATAGGCGATGCGGTCGGCAAGCGAAACGGCAACTCCTTCGAGCGTGGCGGGGCGCCCGCTCTTGGGATGATTTAAAATACCGTCGCGCACCTCGAAGGTGAGGTTCAGCCCCTTCCCGTCCTTTTCGAGCACGTCCACCACCCGCAGCGACTGCTCGCTGTGGCGGAATCCGTGCGGCGAAAGGCTGTTTAACACCCGCTCGCCGATATGCCCGAAGGGCGTATGCCCCAAATCGTGCCCGAGCGCGATCGCCTCCGCCAGATCCTCGTTTAAGGAAAGGCAGCGCGCAATCGAACGGGCAATCTGCGAAACGTCGAGCGTGTGCGTTAAGCGCGACATATAGTGGTCGCCGTCGGGTGCGAAAAAGACCTGCGTTTTATTCTTTAACCGCAAAAACGCTTTGGAATAAATCACGCGGTCACGGTCGCGCTGAAATTCCGTGCGCATCACGCACGGCTCTTCCTCCCGCAATCTTCCCGCAGTCTCCGCCGACTTTTTGGCGTGCGGAGATAAAAACGCGTCCTCTTTGTCGAAGGTTTTCTTTTTCATCACGTGTTTAATTCGACGAAAAAATAAAAAACTCCTCTTTTTTGAGGAATTTTTTTAAACTTTTCTATATTTTAACCGCAAATCTGAATTTAACTTATTTCACAAACCGTTCCAGACGAACCGCCAAAAGCGCGGCAAGCGCCGCTTTCACAGCGTCGGGCGCAAGATAGGGCACCACGCACATCATGAGCGCCGCCGCAAGGCTTATTCCGCCCGCACCCTTATACATGGTCATAAACCACAGCGTGCCGAATGAAAAATAGAAAACCGCGCCCAGGATCATCGCCCCGTACAGCACGCCGATCCTTACCCAACGGTTTTTAAGCCGAAGCAGCTTTGCCACGCCCACCAGTATCACGTCCACCAAAAAACCGAGCAGATATCCGCCCGTCGGACCGAACAGCACCGCCACTCCCGCACGAAACCCCGCAAACACGGGAATCCCGACGAGCCCCATTAAAAAATAGATGACGACGGATGCAAGCCCGCGCTTCCAGCCCAGTACCGCGCCGAGAAAGGGCACCGCAAACGTTTGCAGCGTAACGGGAATGGGTCCTAAGGGAATGGAAATCCAGGCGCAAACGGTAATCAGCGCAATTCCGAGCGCGATATAGGCGACTTCGCGCGCCGCGCTCGACGCGACCTTTTTCTTCTCCGTACGCGCCGTGGCGGGTTCGGAGGGTTCCGTAACTGTTTTCTCCTTCATTTTCCGACCCTCACTTTAAATATTTTTTCAACGCTTCCGCGCCGTCCGTCTGCTCCCAAGAAAATTCGTCTCTGCCGAAATGCCCGTAAGCAGCGGTCTTTGCATAGACGGGACGGCGCAGCCGTAGCTTTTCGATAACGGCGGCGGGGCGCAGGTCGAATTCCTTTTTCACGATTTCCGCAAGCTCTTCGTCCGAAAGCTTTCCCGTGCCGAACGTATCGACGAACACGGAAACGGGACGCGCCACGCCGATCGCGTAAGCGACCTGAATTTCCACCTCGTCGCACAGCCCCGCGGCGACCAAATTTTTACAGATATAGCGCGTCATGTACGTTGCGCTTCTGTCCACCTTGGTGGGATCCTTGCCCGAAAACGAACCGCCGCCGTGCGCGCAGCGCCCGCCGTAAGTATCCACCACGATCTTTCTTCCCGTCAGTCCCGAGTCCCCCTCGGGTCCGCCGATCTCGAATCTGCCCGTCGGATTTATGTAGTATTTGGTATTATCGTCGAGCAGCTCGGCGGGCACCACCGCGCCCACCACGTATTTTTTGATATCGGCGACGATCTGCCCGTGCGAAACCTTTTCGTCGTGCTGCGTAGAAACCACCACGGTGTCCACGCGGACCGCCTTCTTTCCCTCGTATTCCACCGTCACCTGCGACTTCCCGTCCGGACGGAGATAGGGTAAAATCCCCTGCTTTCTCACTTCCGAAAGACGGGCTGCTATTTTGTGCGCCAATACAATAGGCAGAGGCATCAGCTCTTCCGTTTCGCGGCAGGCATAGCCGAACATCAAGCCCTGATCGCCCGCGCCGAGCGTGTCCGCGTCGTCTCCGCCCGCCTTTTTTTCCAGCGAATTGTCCACGCCCAGCGCGATATCGGGCGACTGTCCGTGCACAAGCTCGATCACCTTGCATTTATCAAACGCAAACTGCCCGAAGTCGTAGCCGATCCCGCGAATGACCTCCCGCGCCACTTTTTCATAATCCACCTTAGCCGCGCTCGTCACCTCTCCCGTGATCAGCAGCGTGTTGTAAGCCGCGCAGCACTCCACCGCCGCGCGTGAATTTTCGTCCAGCCGCAGCAGCTCGTCCAAAATTCCGTCTGCGATGCGGTCGCACACCTTGTCGGGATGTCCTTCCGTCACGCTTTCGCTCGTAAAAAATCTTCTCATGTCCGTATTTCCTCTTCGGCTTTCTATTATACGGAAACGAAAGCGAAAAGTCAATTAAAATCGGGTTGCTTTTCCGTTCGATCCGTGATATAATTCAATTATGAATAAATGCACGCTCTGCCCCGTATCCTGCGGCGCGGACAGGAATACGCGCGCCGGCAAATGCGGCGTTAAGGGACTGACGGTAGCGAAGTACTATCTGCACCCCTTCGAGGAGCCCCCGATTTCCCACAAAAACGGAAGCGGGACGGTGTTTTTCGGCGGCTGTTCGCTGCGCTGCGCGTTCTGCCAGAATTACGACGTTTCGCGCGCGAACCGCGGAAAGGAGATAACGCCGAAAGAGCTCGCGGAAATTTTCCGCAAGCTGGAGAACATGGGGGCGGAGAATATCAACCTCGTCACGCCCGACCACGTTTCGCACCTGATCGCCGAGGCGCTCACGCTGTACCGTCCGCGCGTGCCCGTGGTGTACAATTCGAGCGGCTACTGCAAGACGGAGGCGCTTGAACAGATCGCTCCGTACGTGGATATCTGGCTGCCCGATTTCAAATTTTACTCCCCCGCGCTCGCGGAGCGCTACACGGGGCGGAAAGATTATTTCGGCTACGCCTCCCAAGCGATTCCGTTCATGGCGCAAAAGCCCGTCGTCTTTCGTGAGGACGGCAAAATGCTTTCGGGGATCATTGTGCGGCATTTGGTGCTGCCCATGAACGCAGGCGACTCGAAGAACGTGCTGTCCTTTCTGCGCGCCGTGCTCGGCGCGGATACTCCCCTTTCCCTCATGCGGCAATACGTGCCTATGGGCGAGGCGGAGCGCTTTCCCGAGCTTACGCGCAAGACCAACGCGCGGGAATATGCGCGCGTCGTCGATCACGCCCTTTCGCTGGGATTTACCAACGTCTATACGCAGAAAAAAGAGAGCGCGGACGTTTCGTTCGTGCCCGCATGGGACTTTTGATCATTTGTGCATAAAATCATCTTTCAGTTTTACGAGCATGCGCGTAAGCTGCGCGCTGTCGGCGGGATTCGCAGCTTTCAACTCCTCTTCGAGCTGACGGACGGTTTTCAGTTGTTTTCTTTTCATACAGACAGTATTCGAATAAGGACGATAAATTATGTTATTAAGTCTTGAAAACGTAACCTTCGGCTATACGAACGCCCCCGTGTTGGAGGACGTCTCGTTTACGCTGCACGAAAACGAACGCGTGGGGCTGGTGGGCGGAAACGGCGAGGGCAAAACCACGCTCATCAAGCTGATGCTGGGCGAACTCTCCCCCGACTCGGGCTCGGTTGCCGTAAAGAACGGAATACGGATCGGTTATCTCGAACAGGACGGCTCGCAGATCGCCGGCTCAACCGTTTACTCCGCCATGCTCGAAGTGTTCGCCCGCGACTTCGAGCTGATAAACGCCATGCGCGAAACGGAGACGAAAATGGCGGACGCGACCGAGCAGGAGCTGAAAATTCTTTCGGCGAAATACGAATCGCTCACCAGACAGGTTCAGGCGCGGGACAGCTATCATGCGGAGGTCAAAATAAAGACGGTGCTCGGCGGCATGGGCTTTTTAAACCGTTTGGAGCAGGAGGTCTCCACCCTCTCGGGCGGAGAAAAGACAAAGCTGAAATTCTGCCGCCTGCTGCTCGAAGAGCCCGACCTGCTTATTTTGGACGAGCCGACCAACCACCTCGACGTAAAGACGCTGTTCTGGCTGGAAGACTATCTCTCCTCCTACAAGGGCACGCTGTTCGTCGTCTCGCACGACAGATATTTTTTAGACAGGCTCACAACGCGCACGCTGGAGATAGACCGCGGAAAGGCGACGGCGTTCAAGGGCAATTATACCAAATACAAATTTTTGAAGGAAGCGCAGCTGAGCGAGGAGTGGAAGCAATACGAGCGCACGTGCGAGGAGATCACCCGCCTGCAACAGTACGTAAACCGTAATATCGTGCGGGCGACCACGGCGAAGAGCGCGCAAAGCCGCGTGAAAAAAATCGAAAAGCTCGGCAAACCGGAATGTCCCGCCCCTCCTCCCCACCCGCCGCGGTTTCGGTTCGAATATAACGAATTACCGTACGAAAATTTGCTTACCGTAGAAAAATTCGATCTTGTCGCGGGAGGCAAGCCGCTCATCAAAGACGCGGAATTTTCCCTTACCCGCGGGGACAAATGCGCGATTATCGGCGATAACGGCGCGGGGAAAACCACCCTGCTCAAATACCTCGTCACGCCCAACCAACCAAACGTGAAATTTGCCAAGTTCATTAAAATCGGCTATTACGATCAGGAGCAGGCGGCGCTGCGCGGAGAGACGAACGTGCTCGAAACCTTCCGCAGCAAATTTTTTCTGCTTTCGCAGACGGACGCGCGCAAAATGCTGGCGCAGGCGGGAATTTTCGCCGATGACATGGAAAAGCCCACCAAGCAGCTTTCGGGCGGAGAGCGGGCGAAGCTCGCCCTCGCGCTGTTGCAGGCAAAACAAGGCAACACCCTCATTTTAGACGAGCCCACCAACCATTTGGATCTGCTCGCGCGCGAATCGCTCGAACGGGCGTTGCGGGAATTCGACGGGACGATGCTGTTCGTCTCGCACGACAGACGGTTTATCGAAGCGGTCGCAAAAAAAATCATCGTCATCGAAAACGGCAAGCTGAGTATGTTCGACGGCGGATATGCGGAATATCTCGAAAGCAAAAAAAATGCCCTCCCCCCTCCCGCGGCGGAAACGCCGAAAAAAGAGGAGCGGACGGAAAGCGGATACCGTTCCAAGGAGGAGCGCGCCAAAGAGGCAAAGCGCAGAACGCGGGTAAAGGAAATCGAAACGCGGCTTGCCGAGCTGGAACAGGAGGAAGAGCGTTTAAACGGCGCGCTTGCCGAGCACGCCTCCGATTACGCAAAGGTGAGCGAAATTTCCCAGGCGCTCGAAGCTCTTCACGCCGAATCGGAATCCCTTTACGGGGAATACGGCGAACTGATTTAATTCCGTCCTTTTCCTCATGGGATACTTCGCTTTGCTCAGTATGACATTAGAGAAGATTCTCGCGGACGATCCGCTCTTCCTTGGAATGACTGTTGGTGTGCACCCCTTTGTCATTCTGCCCCGCCGTTCCTGGCATTCCCCTTTTCTTTTGTTATTCCGAGGCGCGGCAAAGCCGTGCCGTGGAAATCTCTTGCAGCATAGTCCGCCTTGTCATTCTGAGGCTTGCCGAAGAATCCCATGTACGTAGTCCGCAACGCAAATAACTTTTATATCCGATTCATGCATTTTTCAAATATCAGGCACGTATGATATGGTAACGCAATCGAATCCGTATCGTTCGGTTTGCGGAATCGGAAATAAAAATAGGAGACGATCTATGGAAAAGAACAACGTAAGCACGACGGCTTTAACTACGCCCGCAACAACGCCTTCGGAGGAAGAAATTTGCGGATCTGCAAAAATCCTCGATACCGTACACCTTAAAAACCTTGTAGACGACCTTGCAAAGCTTTACGGGACGTCCGTTTGCACGAAGGTTGCCAGAGACAAAAAAATCGAAGCGGAAAAGCGTCTTATTCAAGCGATCCGCGCCAATCTGGACCGCTACGAAGGTTAAAAAAGCAACCGAAAAATCCCCGACGGAAGCCGTTCCGATCGGGGTTTTTTATGATGAATTGATAAGACCGCGGAAGCTTCTCCGCGGTCAGAAATTTTTTCGAACCGAACATACCCGAGAGAGCACCTCCGATCCCTTTGCTTATTCATACCCCTTTCGACTCGCGCCCAAACGCAGGCGGGGCGGATTTCACCCAACGTTCACTTATTTTTCTCGCGCACGCGCATTTGGGCAAAAAACGAAGTGAGCACCTCTGCGCACTCCTCCTTTAACACGCCGCCCGTTACCTCTGCGGTATGGTTTAACAGGTTGGCGGAGGCAAGCTCGTTTGTTAAACTTCTGCCCTTTTGCTCATATGCGCCGAAGTACACTCTTTTGATCCGCGCGTTTAAAATCGCGCCCATGCACATGGGGCATGGCTCGAGCGTGATATAAATTTCCGCTTCCGGCAGCCGCCACGATCTGCACTTTTTGCACGCCCTGTCGATGGCGCGCATTTCGGCGTGCGCCGTGGCGAGCTGTTTTTTCGTGCGCAGATTATACCCTCTGCCCGCGATTTTCCCGTTACAGACGACCACCGCGCCGATGGGGACTTCGCCCTTTTTTGCGGCGATGCGGGCAAGGCGGATCGCCTCGCGCATAAATCTTTCTTCCATTCGTTAAAATTCCTCCGCAAGACGCGCCACCGCGTCGAGGTTGTTTTTCAGCAAATCGGGCAGGGCGGAAAAGTCCAGCGGATGCGAAAGAGAATCGCTCCCCGCCTCCACCGTAAACGCGGGGATCTTCAGCTTTTCCACGCACCAGTCCTTGTATCCGCCCGCGGAAAACCGAGCTTCCTTTAAGGGATAGCCCGTTGCCGCGCTCAGCACGCACGCAAGGCGGAAATCCCGTTTCAGCCGCTCGCCCGTCTGATGAAAGCGCCAGTAGATCTCCTCGCCCTTGGTGTGCCAGCTTACCGTGTAATCGGGATTTATTTTCAGCGTAAAGTCGCGCAGCGCAGCGCTCTCGGGCGCGCAGAACGGCTCTTCGCCCACGTAATTTTCGGGCGCGGGGATCACGGAATTGCTCCTGCCCGTGCCCCAGCGCGCGTCGAAATTCACGTTTAAATCGACGGCTTCCGCATTCGCCTTCCACAGCGAAAAATCCTCTCCGCCGTTCAGACCGATAAGCGCCTCCCGCCGCTCTCTGCGCACGCTCTCCGCGCCCTCGGTGCACAACAGCGCGCCGTCGGGATTTGTAAGAGGCAGGATCCAGACTCCGCCGCGCGGAACGCCCCTGTTTAAATGCTCGAGCGCAAGCAACGCGCAAATCCACTCGCGCGCATGAATGGCGTACTGGCAGATCCCCACGGGCGCGCCGCGCCCGCCCGTATACATGGCGTAAAGATTGCGCCCTTCCGCGCTCTTGCCGTAAATCAGTTTTTTTCCGCGATATCTTCTGTAAAAGCCGCTCACCGCGTCATATACGTTCACCGTCTATTCTATGAACGACTCGCCGCCCTGCGTGACTATTTGTGGTATTCCGCCCCGCCGATGATCATAAACGCGCGGTACACCTGTTCGAGCAGCACGACGCGCATCATCTGGTGCGGAAAGGTAAGTTGCGAAAACGAAAGCAATTCCTTTGCCGCGCTCTTCACGCTCCCGTACAGCCCGCAAGAAGAGCCGATAACAAACGTAATTTCTTCCCCGCGGTCGCACAGCGCCTTTATCTTATCCGCGAACGCTTCCGAGGAGCACTGCTTCCCCTCCACCGCAAGCGCAATTACATAGCCGCGACAGGCGCGCAGGATATCCTCCGCCTCGTCCTTTAAACTTGCGCGTTCGGGGAGTTCCTTTATCTCCGCCTTGCAAAAACGGGACAGCCGCTTTTCGTACTCGCGCACGGCGTCTCGCCAATACGCTTCTTTCAGTTTGCCCACGCAAACAAAGGTTATCCTAACCATCCGCACCTCTCCGCAAGCACTGCGATCCACTGTATCGCACAAATCGCGATCCCGATCGACGCCGCCGTAAAAAAGGGTTTTCCGTGCCTGATCCCGCCGCGGACCACGTTTCCCTTATCGAACAATGCAAGATAAACGAGCGTTCCGATCAGACTGAGCGCGGACAGCACCAACAGCGCGATATATCCGCCCAAGGGCATAAGCTGCATCAGGCTCCAGTTTTCCCCGTAGACGGGATTGAACGCCGACGAAAGAATTAAAATGAGCGCGTTATTGATAAAATGCATGAGCACCGTGGGCAGAATGCTCCCGCTCTTTACGGCGAGAAAGGCAAAACACGCCCCGCAAAAAAACTGATAGATCGTCTGCGAGGGATTGCCGTGATAGATAGAGAACAGCGCGCCCGAAACGAACACGACGGCAACCGTCCCCCAGCCGCCCTCCTGCATATTCCGCGTGACGATCCCGCGAAAAAGAATTTCTTCGAACACAGCGGGCAGCACCGCGATCACGAGAATCGCGGGCAACAAATTCCACCCGTCGAGCGCGGGAAGCGTACCGACGGGAATTTCATACCCGATTTTTTCAAGCGCGAGCTGGAAATATCCGTTCAGTTCCGAAAGTGAAAACAACAATCCGAATTCGAGCAAAACCGCAATCAAAAAATACTGCCATGTGCAGCAGCGGAACGCGCTCTTTAACTGCGGCTTTACGGGCTGCTTCGTGCGGTAATAATAAATCGACGCCGCCGCAAGCAGCGATATTTGCGGCAACAAAAAGGAAAGATATTTCGCCCCGTCCGTTTTCGCAAAGCCTTCACTCGCGAATTTCAACACGACAGATAAAATCACGCTCACCGCCACGAGAAGCAGTTCCGCTACGGAAAACACCGCGCCCGTCTCGAAAATACGCTTTTTTTCTGTTTTTTCGCGCTCGCCCTGCGGGGAGAGCCCATTTTTCTCTTCCATGCGTTCATTATACAGGAAATCGAAAAAAATGCCAAATAAAAACTTTGCTTTTTTCGAAATTTTCATTATAATAGTATAGAACAAAACCCGCTTCCGCCCCGCCGCCGAACGTTCGAAAACGCGGCGCACCGGCGGAACGGCGAGATAAAACAACAACGTTTACAGGAGCAACTATGCGCACGCTCGACACAAAGGAAATCGAAAACGCCGTCCGCCGTCTGGCGGGCAAAGCGGGTCTTACGCTCACCGACTCTTGCAGAGCCGCCTTAAAGCGGGCGGAGGAACGGGAGGAGGGCGCGGCGAAATTCGCCCTTTCCACTCTGCTGAAAAACGAAAAAATCGCACAAAGCGAAAAAATGCCCGTCTGTCAGGATACGGGCATGAGCGTGCTTCTTATCGAGCTCGGGCAGGAGGTTTTCCTTACGGGGAAGCCCCTCGCGGAAGCGGTGAACGAGGGAGTGCGGCGCGCCTACGCCGAAGGCAACTTCCGCAAGAGCGTGTGCGATCCGCTCACGCGGGTCAACACGGGAGACAACACCCCCGCACACCTGCACACGGAAATCACCGAGGGAGACAGGGTAAAAATCACCTTTCTGCCCAAGGGCTTCGGCAGCGAGAACATGAGCAGAATTTATATGCTTACCCCTGCCGAGGGAAGAGAAGGAATTGTCCGCGCGATCTGCGAAACGGTAAAAATTGCAGGCTCCCGCCCCTGCCCGCCCGTTTACGTGGGCGTGGGGATCGGCGGAACGTTCGACGGCTGCGCGCTCCTTGCCAAAAAGGCGCTCACCCGCGAGGTGGGGAGCGAAAATCCCCGCGCGGACGTCGCCGAAATCGAACGCGAGGCGCTAACGCGGATCAACGCTTTGAATATCGGCGCACAGGGATTCGGCGGGAACGTCACCGCGTTGGGTGTTTCGTGCGAGATCGCGCCCACGCACATTGCGGGGCTTCCCGTGGCGGTGAATATCCAGTGCCACTGCGTGCGCTGCGAATCGGAGGTGCTGTAAATGAAAAAGCTGACCCTTCCCCTCTGCGAAAAGGACTACGCCGAGCTGCGCGCAGGCGATTCCGTTCTGCTCTCGGGCGATATTTACACCGCTCGCGACTGTGCGCATAAGCGCATATTTGCATTGTTGGACCGCGGCGAACCGCTTCCGTTCGATTTAAACGACTCGTTTATCTACTATGCGGGACCCTGCCCCGCTCCTGCCGGAAAAGCCTGCGGAAGCGTGGGACCCACCACTTCGGCAAGGATGAATTCGTTTGCGCCCCGCCTGCTCGGTTTGGGGCTGGGCGGAATGATCGGCAAGGGAGAAATGAGCGAGGAAACGCAGCGAGCGATCGCAGAACATCAGCGAGTCTATTTTGCGGCGATCGGCGGCGCGGGCGCGTTTTACGGAAACGCGGTGCAAAAGAGCGAGCTTGTCGCCTTTCCCGATTTGCTGAGCGAAGCGGTTTATAAACTTACGGTAAAGGATTTCCCGCTCGTGGTCGCATATGACGGCTTAGGAAACAGTATTTATCAATGAGCGGTTTTCTCTCTCATCCATCATGAATCCTACGTAAATTTACGTAGGATTTTTTATTTCTTTCGCTCCCTGATTGCCGTAAATAATTCTTCCAAATCGTCTAAATCGTCCTCTTCGAGTATCTGTTTGATTTCCGCCAATATATTCAGATTATCAACAAGCGCTTTTAATGCCGCTTGCTTTCTCCCGATGCGCACATGATTCTTGTTAGAAAATTTTCCGCAAGTTTCATTATAGTTTGTTGCGCTCTTATTAGAGCAACAAAACCCGACTTCCTGTTTATCGAATTTAAAGTAGCCTTTTGTGTAATAAGGTTTATAAAAGCGACAACTGTAACATTTTTTATTATCCATAACAATTTAAATTAGCACATGAAAATAGTATTTTTAATTTATTATAACAACAATATTATAGTAAGTCAAGTATTTTATGACACATTTGTCTATAATTTATGCCATGGTAGTACTAAAAGAATTAAGAGCAGAAAATAATCTTACACAAGAAAAACTTGCACAGGCAATCGGAACCAACCAAAGAACGGTTGCGCGATGGGAAGTCGGAAAATCCGATCCGTCCGTGTTTTATATTTTAAAACTTGCCGAGTATTTTCACGTCAGCGCGGACTATCTGTTAGGCGTGGAAGATGATTTAGGGCACAAATCGTACATTGACGTTCAAGACGACATAACCCCCGAGGAACAGAAACTAATAACGGCTTACCGTAAATTGTCTCCGTCCAACCGCGAAATGATTTTGCGTATGTTAAATATCGCATGACAGTATTTCCGAGCACATAAAAAACGCCTTGCAAAATGCGCACTTCCCATAGGGAATTAAATACTAAATTTTTAAGAGTTGTACTTTCAAACGAGGATAAAAGCTCTCGAACGATATGTTCGAGAGCTTTTTACTACAAACCTTTTAGAAAGATAAATTAAAATTTATCTTACATTATAGAATGAATTGTTTAGCCCATTCAATGGGGTTTTCTCTATAAAAACCGCAATGTCCGTAACCTTTCATCTTATGGATATGATTCTTCTTTAATCGCGCCTTGCAAAGTCGGGCAATATCTTTACCGCCATAAATAAACGTAACTTTTTTCCGTTCATCTTGGGGCAATTTATAAACTTTTGTGTTGTAACAACTTTCTACAAGGCTGTTTAAGCTTTCCTGCGAAACAATAGGCGCAATATCTTTTTGGTATTCCCCCATACCGTTAAAATGCTTATTTAATTCTTTGGCGGCATCATATTTGCCCGATTTAATTCTGTTTAAGCATTTAGTATAGTTTTTAAGAATATGGTTTTTTATAAATTTCGGAAAATTGAATAGCGGTGCGCTGTCTATCACGGCTTTTTCAATCATTTCGGCATTATTACAAAAGAATTCATAAGCAATATTTCCGCCCAAAGAAAAACCTGCAACCGTATTAAGGGATACGACATTGTTTTCTGATAAGAACTCTTTAATTTGTCTAATTTCATCTTCCGTCGATATAAACGTGGAATTTTCATAATGCCCCGACAACGTAGGAACGATAACAAAAAAATCATTTGTAAGGAACTGTGTTATAGGTGCAAAAAAATCCGACCCCGTAAACAACGTATGAATTAGCAAAACCGCTTTATTATTTTTATTGCCAAATGTCTGGAATTTCATATTGTAACACCTTATGTTAAATTACCGTTTATCGTACAATCATTATATCAAGAAAAATGAAAGAACGCAACCGATTGATTGAATTTTGCGGGAAATATAAAACATATCTATATCTCACTAGGCTACGAGCAGCCAAGTTCGTCCACGAAAAGAAGTACAGAAAAGGCACAGCTTAACGCTATGCCTAAACCTTTTTATTTGCGTTTTATTAAATTCCCTATGAGAATTACGGTAAATGTAAAGCGTTTTCCTGTTTCGTAAAAATTTTACTTCCCGAAATACCGTTTCAGCATTCCCTTGAACCCTGCGCCGTGACGCGCTTCGTCCTTCGCCATTTCGTGAACGGTATCGTGAATCGCGTCGTACCCGAGCTCCTTGGCACGCTTTGCAAGCGCAAGTTTTCCTTCGCAGGCGCCCGTTTCCGCAGCCGCTCTCAGCTCCAGATTCTTCTGCGTGGAATCGGTAACCACTTCGCCTAAAAGCTCCGCAAACTTGCTTGCGTGCTCCGCCTCCTCGAATGCGTAGCGCTTATACGCCTCTGCGATTTCGGGGTAGCCCTCACGCTCGGCAACGCGCGCCATGGCAAGATACATTCCCACCTCGGTGCACTCGCCCGCGAAGTTCGCTCTCAGTCCCTCCATCACCTCGCTATCGTCCACTTTGCCGTCGCCCACGTGGTGCTCGCAGGCAAAGCCCGCAGCCTCGACGGGAGCAAACTTTTTCGCGTGGCAAACGGGGCATTCGGTAACGCCGTCCTCTACGATCTCACCGCATACGACACATTTTTTCATAAATAGAAATCCTCCGAAAATTTAAATTTGTGCTGATATTATACCACATCGCAGATGAAATTTCAACCTTTTTCGGAAAAATTATGCTTGAAATACAATTTTTTCCAATTCGGCAAAATCGCACGCAAAGCGGGTTGCGCCCGCTTCTTCCAACTGTTTGCGCGAACGGTAGCCCCAAAGCACCGAAACGCCGAACATTCCCGCATACTTCGCCGTGAGCGCGTCCGTTTCGCCGTCGCCGACAAACACGCATTCGGCGGGAGCCACGCGCATGGTAAGCGCCGCATAGAGCGCGAGCGAGGGATCGGGCTTGCACGGAAACGCCCCGCTGTCTCCGCTTACGAAGTCAAACTTATGCTTAAAAAACTGCTTTACACAATTCTGCGTTGCCTCTTGCGGCTTGTTGGTGATAATCGCCGTTTTCAAACCCCGCTCGACGCACTTTTGCAAGAACGCTTCCGCCCCCTCGAACGGCTTCGTCAGCGTGTTTTTATTTTCCGCATATAGGCTTGCGAACATTTCATAGCACTCCTGCGCGTTATCCGCGCCTTGCGGCAGCGCGCGTTCGAGCAACTTAAACGCGCCGTCGCCGATATATGCGCACGTCTGCCCACGCGAGGCTTCGGGATAACCGAATTTCCGCATGACCGCATTGAGACAGGCGCGGATATCCTCCACGGTGTCCAACAGCGTCCCGTCCAAATCGAATAAAATCGCCTTGATCATTACATTTTCTCCGGAATTCCGATGCCGAGCAGAGAAAGCGCATTGGTGAGGGCGGTAAGCGTCGCCTCCGTCAGTGCAAGGCGGAACGCCTTGACCTCTTCCTCCGCCTGTAATATTTTACAGTCGAAATAAAATTTATTGAATTTCTGCGCAACGTCCACGCAAAAACGCGCGATAAAGCTCGGCTCGTATTTTTCCGCCGCCGCACGCACCGTTTCCGGAAGCTGGGCAAGCGCCTTTAACAGCTCGAATTCCTGCGTGCAGGGCTCCGCATCGGGAACACTTTCCGCCGCAAATCCCTCCTCCTTCGCCTTATTCAGCACCGAATACGCCCGCGCGCAAGTATATTGCACGTACACGCTCGTCTCTCCGTCGAAATTCAACGCTTTATCGTAAGAAAATACGATGTCCTTGATTTTACTGTTATAAAGCGCGCCGAAGATCACCGCGCCCACGCCCACCTTTTGCGCGACCTCCCGCTTGTTTTCAAGCGCGGGATTTTTTTCGTCGATCACCGTATACGCCTTTTCGATACAGCGACCGATCACGTCCTCCAAAAACACCACGTTGCCCTTACGGGTAGACATGGCGCCCTCTTCCAATGAAACCATGCCGTAAGCCACGTGCACCAGATCCTTTGCCCACTCCTTACCCATCAGCTCGAGCGTCTTGAAAATCTGCTTAAAGTGCAGATTCTGTTGGTAAGCAACTACGTAAAGGCACTTGTCGAAGTCGTAAGTGTTCTTGCGGTAAATCGCAGCCGCCATGTCCCGCGTGGCGTAGAGCGACGACCCGTCCGATTTTAAAATCATGCAAGGGGGCATTCCGTATTCTTCCAGATCGACGATCTGCGCCCCCTGGCTCTCCTGCAACAGCCCCTTTTGCTTCAACTCGTCGATGACGGGCTGCATTTTATCCTGATAGAAGCTTTCGCCCGCATACGAATCGAACCGTACGCCGAGAAGCTTATAAATTTTTTCCACCTCGGTAAGCGTCAGCTCTTTAAACCAGTTGAACAGCGCAAGGCAATCCTCGTCCCCCTCTTCGATCAGCTTAAAGTAGGCGCGCGCCTCGTCCTCGAGCGCAGGATCGGTTTCCGCCTCTTTATGAAAGCGCACGTAAAGCTCGTTCAGCGCGCGGATCCCGCCCTTTTCCACCGTCTCTTTATTTCCCCAGCGGGTAAAAGCCGAAATCAGCTTTCCGAACTGCGTGCCGTAATCGCCCAAATGGTTGATGCCCACCGCGCGGTAACCGAGAAAATTAAAAATGCGGTAGAGCGCGCCGCCCAGCACCGTGGTGGAAAGATGCCCGATATGAAAGGGCTTTGCGATATTTACCGAGGAGTAATCCAGACAAATCACTTTTCCGCCGCCGAGGTTGGTTGCGCCGTAACGTTCGCGCTCGGACAAAATTTTTCCGATCACGTCGCGCGAGAGCCCCTTGCGGTTTACTTTAAAATTGAGGTATCCGTTTAAAGCGGTCGCTTCCGAAATCAGCTCGTCCGCAGGATAGCTCGCGCTCAGTTCCTCCGCGATCGCAACGGGGCTCTTTCTGAGCGCCTTTGCAAGCTTAAAGCAGGGCAGCGCATAGTCCCCCATCGAAGAATCGGGGGGAACGGCGAGCATCTCTTCGAGCTCCTCCGCCAAAATCCCGTCCGCCTGAATCCGCTCCGCGATATAACGTTTATAATCCATAAAACTCCTCTTGCGGAATCCGCAGTCGGCGCGGCGTTCCGTTCTTTTTTCATTATAATACAAAACTCGAAAATGGGCAAGCCTTTCGGTTGCCATTTGCCGAAAAATGTGATAGAATTCAGATAAGCAATTTATAAAAGTAAGGTGAAAGAGTATGAAGCTCGGAGTCGTAGGTCTGCCCAACGTAGGAAAATCCACCCTGTTCAACGCCATCACGCACGCTGGAGCGGAGGCGGCGAATTATCCCTTTTGCACCATAGAGCCCAACGTGGGCGTGGTCTCGGTGCCAGACGAGCGGCTGGACAAGCTCGCCGCGCTCTACAACAGCAAAAAAGTGACCCCCGCCGTCATCGAATTCGTAGACATTGCGGGGCTTGTAAAGGGCGCAAGCCACGGCGAAGGCTTGGGCAATAAATTTTTATCGCACATTCGGGAGGTGGACGCCATCGTTCACGTGGTGCGCTGCTTCGAGGACGAGAACGTGACGCACGTGGAAAACTCGGTCGATCCCGTGCGCGACATCGAAACGATCAATTTAGAGCTGATTTTATCCGATATCGAAGCGGTGCAAAAACGGCAGGACAGAATCAAGAGCGCGGCGCGGGGCGGCGCGGACAAGACGGCGGCGCAGGAGTTTTCATTTTTGGAAAAACTGCTTGCACACCTCGAAAAAGAGCAGCCCGCAAACAGCTTTCCCCTCTCCGACGAGGAGCTCCCTCTCATGGAAAATTTGTTCCTGCTCTCTCAAAAGCCCGTGATTTACTGCGCGAACATTGCCGAAAAGGACATGGGCGAGGAGGAGGACAATATCCCCCTCGTGACCAAGGTAAAGGAATACGCCGCAAAGCACGGCGCGGGCGTCCTGGTGATCTGCGCCAAGACGGAGGAAGAGCTCTCGCAAATGGAAGAGGAGGACAGAGCGCTGTTTTTGGAGGAGTTCGGGTTGAAGGAAAGCGGTCTTTCCAGACTGATCAAAGCCTCTTACGCGCTGCTGGGGCTCATCTCCTATCTGACGGCGGGCGAAAAGGAGACGCGCGCCTGGACCATTGTAAAGGGCACCAAGGCTCCGCAGGCGGCGGGAAAAATCCATACCGATTTCGAGAAGGGCTTTATCCGCGCCGAAGTCGTGGAATGGGACGTTTTGCTGGAAAACGGCGGACTTGCGGGCGCGCGCGAAAAGGGAAAGGTACGCTCGGAGGGCAAGGAATACGTAATGAAGGACGGCGACGTCGTACTCTTCCGCTTTAACGTTTAAATAAGTTTTGTAAAAGCCGCGCCCTAACGCGCAATTCCCATAGGGAATAAAAAAACTAAATTTTTAAGAGTTGCACTTTAAAGCGAGACAAAATGCTCTTGGACAAATAGTTCAAGAGCATTTTTATGTATAGTTACTGATTAAGCAGTTCTTTGATTTGTTCTTCTGTATAGGGGCTTACACAATCGCGCGCACACAAATGTGTTTGACTCCAAATCATCATTTGCGTTAAGATGGGAACAAAACTTTTTCCAAGCTCAGTCAAAGAATATTCTACTTTCGGCGGCACTTCTTTATAAATTTCACGGTGTATAAAACCGTCGTCTTCCAACTCTCGCAACTGCTTCGTAAGAGTAGATTGCGTGATTCCGTCAATTCTTCTCAATAGTTCGCCAAATCGTTGCACCTTACCAACAGCTATATACCACAAAATAAGGAACTTCCATTTGCCGCTTAAAACGGATTGCAATGTACTCATCGGCACACAACGTGCCATAACTTCTCTTTTTCTGAATTTGTTGTCTGTCATAATGAACCTCGATATTTATTATAACGAATTTTCAAAGTTAAGTCAATCGCCATAGTATCTTTTTTGATACTACTACTAAATAAAGACAGTACTTGAATTGCAATACTATTAGGATTTATAATAGAAGAAAAACAAAGGACGGTTTTTATTATGCACTATACAGGTACGGTTTGGCGTCCGCCTTACGAAGCGTGGTCGGCTCTATTACAAGTTACGGCAGGTTGCACACATCATAAGTGCAAGTTCTGCACTTTATACGACGATGTTCCATTCAAGTTCCGTATGTCATCTATGGACGAAATCGAAGAAGATATAAAAGAATTATATCATTGTACACCCGATGTAACGAGAGTATTTTTAGTCGGTGCAAATCCTTTTGTACTTTCTTCTGAAAAGCTACGGAATATTTCATATACGGCAAAACAGTATCTTAATCGACTGAAAACTATCGGCTGTTTTGCTCGAATAACCGATATTACCTCTAAAAGCATAGAAGAATTAAGGCAACTGCACAGTTGCGGATATAACGGCATTACTATCGGTGTGGAAACGGGCGATGACGAAGCATTGACCTTTATGCACAAAGGCTATACGTCTGCCGACATTTTGGAACAATGCCGCAAGCTCGACGAAGCGGGAATCGAATATAATTTCTTCTATCTAACAGGAATTTACGGTAAAAACAAAAGCACGCAAGGCGTTGAAAATACGGTAAAAGTATTTAATCAACTTAACCCTAAAATCGTCGGCGCATCTATGCTTACCATTTACCCCACTTCGGAATTATATATCGAGATACAAAACGGAAATTGGGTTGAAGAAAGCGAAACGGAAAAATACAACGAGCTGAAAATGCTTATAAACGGTTTGTCGATCAAAACGCATTTTGCCGCTTTGGGTGCATCTAATGCCGTACAACTGCATGGCAATCTTCCCTCTGACAGAGTGGAACTCATTTCAGTAATCAACGAAGTGATCAACCGCTACGGCGAAAGCGAATTGAAGCGATACAGAAAAAACTTGAAACATCTTTAACAAAAAAGCCGAGATTAGCTCTCGGCTTTCTACCCTAAATTACTGTTTATCTTACAGCCATTACATAGTTTATAATACTCATCAATTGAGCTTTTGCCCGCATTCGGGACAAAAGTTTGCACCTGCGACAATCGGCTTTCCGCACTTAGAGCAAAATTGGTGAATGGGATTACCGCATCCGGAGCAGAATTTGCTATCGGGTTGAATAGGTTTTCGGCATACGGAGCAAATATCCGACGGCGACATGGTATTTGACGAAATCACTTCTTTGCCAAGCACATTACCGACGCCAACGCCCAAAATCGTCCCCGCCGTCCCGTTTCCTGCCGCCGCTTTTAAGGCGTCTGCCTGCGCTATTTTAGCATACACGTCAACATTATTTCGCATAAGCCCAAGTCTTGCGTTTTCGTCTACGGCTTTTTCCAACTCGGGCGGAACGGAAAGATTCTCTATGTCGAATGCGGTCAGTGTGACGCCGAGTTCGCCGCAACGTGCCGCAACGGATTTTTTCACCTCCTCACTCAATTCGGCATATTTGGACGTCATATCCGAAAGGCTTACGTTACAAGTCGCAAACGCAGACGAAATGCTTCCCACCAGCAAAGTCCGCAATGCTTTATTCAACTTGTTCGTCTCGTAGCATTCCGCCATACCCGCGACCGACGTAAGAAACAATTCGGGAACTGTAATTTTGAACGAATATGCTCCGTTTCCTCTGATTCTTATAATTCCGTATTCTGTTTGTACGGGAACGGGATTCGACGTTCCCCACCGTATTCCCGTAATCTCCTTTACGTTAACAAAATAAATCTCGGATTTGAACGGTGTTTCAAATCCGTATTTCCAGGCAAGTAACTTACTTATAACAGGCAAACTGTCTGTGTTGAGTTTATACGTTCCCGCCCCGAAGACATCCGCCGTTTTACCTTTATCGCAAAATACAGCCACTTGACTTTCGCGCACGGTAAGCGAAGACCCTTTTTTTATTACGTTGTCTTTCATATCGAACTTTTGCACCAACGTTTCATCGTCAAATGCGTGCAACTCTATTATTTTAAGCATTCCCATATCTGAATTTCCTTTTATTAGTTAAACTCCATAGTTTTTATTGCGTGTTCGAAAATCGGCGCCCAATACCATCTGTCTTTACCGAGACAGTTCCAACTGCCGATACCTTGTTTCCCGTCCAACGAGAAGAAAAACATTGCGTTATATATAGGCTGGTCAATGGCAGCGGAAATAAAATCGACAAAGAAAATATTGCCGCTTGACGCGATGATTTTCGCTTCCCCGAATTTTGCCGAAGAGAGCGAGTTTTTCAACATAGCGAGCATTTGCTTACCGAAAGCCGCAACGTCTTTGCTATTGAGCGAACCGCCGAAATTCACGTTCAGATTCACCGTTGCGTCGGGCGTAGTATATATGTAACGCGGCGCATTTGCGGGATACTTTATACGGCGCAATTCGTCCGACATCACTTCAAAACTTTCGGGCATTACGGCGGTGATTTTACCGTCCGCTATACGCGCCCGCACGAACTTTACATCGGGCAGTTCGCATCCCTGCGGCATATCAGCGCGGATATTTTCGTAGTTTATGCCTCCCACAGTGCAGTCGAGCGCGTTACCTTTTACGATGAAAGTCGTCCCGCACGCCGAGCAATACGCGGTCTTTCCGTTTTCGTCAAGCACAATGGGGCTGCCGCATTGCGTGCATATAAGAGCTTCGAGTTCGTTTGCACGCCGAATTTCTATTCCGTCTGCTTTGCCGCGGATATTGCCGCAAGACAGGCATACTCCGTCTTCACCTAGCGTACCGCCGCAAGCGGGACAAATATTGCTTTCCAGCCGCTCGCCGTCCGAAATTTTAATTTTTATTTCCGCGTCGGAAAGTATATCGACGGAATCGCTCTTTGCTTTGACCATCGGCTTTGCATCACCGTAATTGTATTTGCGCTCTCCTTTAACATAAATTTCGCCCTGCGGTATATTGGTCTTTTCCGCAATAATCTCAAACGCTTCAATTAAATTATCGGTCATTCTGTCGAAATATGCGCCGTTATCTCTGCCGCGCACAAACGCGCAATAAACGATTTCTTTATCTGTCTGATAGCCGTTGGTCTGCTCCAAACGCGCGGTAACAAAGTAAGCGTTTTTGTAATCGACGACGTCAAAGCATCCCGCAGGAACAACGTCCACGATGAATGCGGAATATTTGTGTTTAAGTTGTGATACCCACATTTTTAGCTTATTAAACAAAACCAAATCATCGGTTTCGTCAATCAGTTTTGCGCGTTTACCATAATTTTTCAATATTCGGTGCGCTTTTGCAAAGCCGTACTGCTCCGTGATTGCATAGCAATAATAGGCTTTTTTCTCGTCATAATACGGACTTTTTTTATCGCCGTAAAGAAAATACCCGATAAGCGCACAATCGCAGTTTATGTTATCCAACGCATTGTCAAGATACGTCAAATCACTGTCCGTAATCGCATTATTCCGCAAGCGACATAAAACATAATGCGCACAAGCGTTATCGTCGCCGTTAAGCAAAAGTGTCATCAGTTCTTCTTCCGACGCATTAAAGTAATCGGTCGAAGACTTGCAATAAACTTCCCTGTCACGCTCCGTGTCGCATTTTATCGCTTTCAAATATTTTCCGGTAACTTTTCTTGCAAAAGCCACCGCCTGTTTATTTTGCTTTTCAATCATTCGCTTTTATCTCTTATTTGCGTAAATCTGTTGCTGATGCAACCGTATTTTTGGTTCGTATGATACCGTATAAATTATAACACTTTATTTATCGCATTGCAAGAATTATAGAAACAAAAACAGATACTCTTATGGCTCTGCACGGTAAGCGAAAAACATTATTCGTCAAATCTTAAAATTTGTCCTTTACTACTTGCAAATTCGCTGTTTATGGGTAATCGTTTTTGATGATTTTATGGTATAATTAAAATATCATAAATAAGGAGCAACGTCTATGGATATGCAAAAAATCGGCTCGTTTTTAGCTGAGTTGCGAAAAGAAAAAAATCTGACGCAGGATGAACTCGGTGCGCAAATCGGAGTCACGAATAAAACCATATCGCGCTGGGAAACCGGCAACTATCTACCGCCCGTCGAAATGCTGCAAACTCTTGGCGACAATTTCGGTGTAAGCATAAACGAAATATTGAACGGCGAAAGGATAAGCGACGGAAACTATAAAGATATTTCGGAACAAAATATCAAATCTGCGCTGACAAAAAGCGATTCGGTAATAGCGAAACACAGAAAAATTATGAACTGGGTTATCGCTGTCGTTGTGGCCGCGTTATACATAACGATTAGTCTTATAACTTTGAAATGGCAATATACCTGGATTATCTGGGCGGTTTATTGTGTGTATCGAACAGTCGAGAGTATAATAATTTACCGTCTGAACGTTCACGTCAAATCAAAATAGACGTTATTAATCGGGTGTGAAATTATTTGCTTTTTATTATTCTCAGTGCTATAATTTAGAATAAATAATTAGTAAGGAGTCAAAAATGGATATCGAAAAATTAAAAATCGGCGCCAAAAACGGCAACGCGGAAGCACAGTGTGCGTTAGGTAAAATCTTATTGCGTATCGATTACGATGGTACGGAGATAGACGAAAACGCAGACGAAGGCGTCGGGCTGCTTAAAAGCGCGGCAAAGCAAGGCAATGCTGAAGCCGAGTTCAATTTGGGCTTGTGCTATCTTTACGGGCGCGGAGTTGACGAAGATAAAACGGAAGCATTCAAGCATACCCTATCCGCCGCAAAAAAGAATTATGCTTCCGCGCAAAATAATATTGGTACTTTTTACGAAAACGGGATAGGCGTTGAAAAAGACGAAAATGCCGCCTTCGAGTGGTATAAAAAATCGGCAGACCAAGGCAATGATATCGGGCAACTGAACGTAGGTAATTGCTATAAGGATGGAATTGCCGTAAAGCGAGATTTCTCGGAAGCTCTCAAATGGATGAAGCTGTCCGCCGAACAAGGGAATGCCGACGCTTTGTTCGAGATTGGTATTTTTTACGAAAACGGTTACGGCGTCAGCCGCGACGCTAAAGAATCGTTCAACTGGTATAAAAAAGCCGCCGAAAAAAATCACGGCAAAGCCATGTGTTACGTCGGCTATTGCTATCAGTACGGCGACGGTGTGGAGCGCAATCTTCAAGAAGCCGTTAAGTGGTATCAGGCGTCTATGGAACAAAAATATTTTCAGGCTTTCACCAATATGGGTTATTGCTATCAGTACGGCGAAGGCGTAGAAGAGAATATGAATGCGGCAATTATGATGTATCGTGCGGGCGCCCAACTCGGCAGTACGGACGCGCTTTATAATCTCGGCATCTGCTACTCTTACGGCTACGGCGTTAAACAAAGCGACGAGGAAGCCGCGAAATATTTTCTCGCCGGAGCAAACGCGGGCTGCGACAGATGCCAATTCAGAATAGGCGTTTGTTACGGTTGCGGCGACGGCGTTGAAGAAGATGCCGACAAGGCTATCGAATATCTGACTCGTGCCGCAAAACAAGGCAACGACGACGCAATGTATTCGCTCGGCGAATTTTACGAAAACGGTATTGGTGTCGAAGAAGATCTTGACGAAGCCGTGAAATACTATAAAGCCGCCGCCACGGAAGGCAATGAAGATGCAATAAAGAAATTGAAAAAAAGAAAATTCAAAAGATATATGTAAGCCGAATTAAAGGAATATAGCGCATATTTCTCCCTGTTCCCTTTTATATTCCGGACACTACTGTTCTATTCGCAAATATCAAATAAAGCCGCAATACAGCGGTGGCACATAGTTATGGACTAAAATAACACTAGAGCGGCACTATTCACACAAGGAAAGGTTTTGAAATTAAAAATCAATGAAAACAAAAAGTCGGGACTCCTTTCGGAATCTCGACTTTTTGCCAACTCTGCGGTGGGCAAATGCTCATAGAGCGCGGAAGGTTTGGGCAGTATAGCCGCCCGTGTCTTAGCTTACGGAAAGGGCGTAAGTTTTGTTTTGTTACGCAAAATTCGTAAGCCGTGATAGGCTTTTATAAGTGTACGATTTTTTCGGAAAACGGCACTAAAATCAATTCTCTAACTTAATAGAATGACCAACCATCATAGAGCACATTATGTTGCTAAACACGGTTAGAAGTCGGTGATACAAGAAGTTATCAGCGGCTTTTTTCGCGCCTTTTTTACGGTATCTATTCCACTCTTTCTTGCGTGGACGAAAATATTAATTGTTCTCAAACGGAGGTAAACGCAATGACAATAAGACCGCCTTAAGCGGCAAGCAAATGACAAGCAAAATCACAAGACACGGCAAAATCAAACAGCGCCTCTCGAACGGACAAAACGGGATATGCGGAGTATATCCATATCTCATTAGGCTACAAGTAGCCAAGTTCGCCCTTGCAGGGGGCAATTATTTAAATTATAAGTTATCAGGTAGTCAGAGTAGAACAGTTTACAAAAGGCAGTTTAGGCAAAATAGGTGGCGAAACGGAACGCACGAGCAAGCACCACCGCAACGAAGATATAGACAGCGAGCGCACACCGCTCAATCTGTATTTCAAAAGGTCGGAAGGCGGTCTTACCGCTCAATGGAAAAAGACTATGCAAGAGCTAAACGCAACCTTCCGAGAGAAGAAAAAGTCAGTTGCTTTCGAGGGTATGATTATCACGTCGGACACGGCGTTCTTCGAGCAACTCGGTTGGGAAAAAGGTAAAGATACACCGTATGCGGTAATGGAGTTTTTTAACCGCTGTTATGAGTTCGCGTTACAGGAATTCGGGTATCACGGCACGGACAAAAATATACTGTCTGCCGTTATACACGTGGACGAAAAGACACCGCATTTGCAACTCTACTACATACCCGTCGTTGACACTGCCAAAAAGAAAGTCTATGAGAAAGGCGCGGACGGAAAAGTGAAAAGAAACGAAAAAGGCTCGCCTATTCAGAAGAAAGACGAACACGGCAAAAGCATTTACGAGTATGTGTCGTTGGAACAGCCAAAACTTTGCAGTTCGGACTTTTGGAGTGAACACGGTGGACAGTTACCCTACGGTAATATGCAAGATAGCTTTCACGAGCAAATAGGCGTTCACTACGGTTTGGATCGCGGCGAAGTCGGCTCGAACAAAAAGCACACGACCAAGTACCAATGGCAAAAAGCGCAACAGGAAGCCGAGCTTGCAAATCTCGAAGCTAAAAAAGTTCAAGCGGAAAGTATCATACAAGAAGCCGAAACTGCCGTGGAAACAAGGGATAAAGCGTTGGAAGAATTAAAACCGTTACAGAAATATTTAGACGCTTTCAAGGAAGCGATGAGCGGTAATCTGCCGTTATCCCCTACGAAGTTGAGAAAGATGATTATAGGTCTTACCACCGAGTATAAGCGGTTGGAAAAAGAAAAGTTAATCAAAGATAAAGACAGCGAAAATCTTTTCAACCTACTGCGGCAAGCGGAACAGCGAATACCCGAATTGGAAAAGCACAAAGAGTTTTTGCTATTCCTTTCGGAGTACGCGCCGGACAAATTGGAAGAAGCAAAGCACACGGCAACCGAGCGCAAGAACGCACCGAAACCACCCACTTCCACAAAACGGAATTGGTGGTCAAAGTAAAAAATCATTAAAAACCGTTCTACTACTCTATTGGATTCCGTTGACAAGATACCCATAAAAGCGTATAATAAGAAAAAGGCGTGTCAA